>DAIDHD010000027.1 GCA_027459765.1 Gammaproteobacteria bacterium
CGGAGGCCGCACGCCGGAAGCATCGCGATGCCGGCGGCGGCCAGGAGACGCAGCGCTTGGAATCGGCCGCGCCTTGCCGGAGTCATCTGCAGTTCGCGAACTTGAAGGCGCCGATACGCGTGTTCCAGTCGATGACGCCGAAGGCGCTGTAGTACTCCTGGGTGTACCAGAAGGTGCAGTCGTCGCTCGGATCGACGCTCATACTGCTGTAATCGCCCCAGCGGTTGTAGGAATTGTTGAGCTGCACGCCGCTGCCGTCGACCAGCGCGAAGGGACCGCTCATCTGTCCGGGCGCATCGCTCGCCGCGCGGCCGGTCACGTACACGCTCGGATAGACCGCGTGGCTCGAGGCGCTGAAGCCCAGGGCGAGGTTGCCGGCGTGGTCCATGGCGGCGCTGCCGAGCCAGTAGTTGGTATTGCCGTCGTAGACGGTGCCCTGCTGATACACCACGGGCGCGGCCGGATTGCGGATCTCGTACCAGCGTACGCCGGCGACCGCGCCGCCGGGCGTGCCGGCGACCGTATGCGTGACCACGAGGGATTCGTGGTCGCCGTAGTTGCGATACGCCAGTCGGAACATGAGCCGGTCGCCGAGCCCGTCGACGCGCTCTCCGGGCGTCGGCTGCGGAATGCAGGAGACGTCGGTGCCGCGCGCGCAAATCTCGTTGAAGGGCGCGACCGCGATACTGCCCGCGGTGTACGTCGTATTGGACGGGTTGGCGAAATCAGGGTGCATCCGGAACACGTTGAGCGCGGTGCCGGAGGCGATGCCGACGAACGATTCCGGCTCGCCTGCGGGCGGGAGCGTGGCGCCGTCGAGGTCTGCCGGCAGGAGGCTCGCCACCGAGGGTGGATTCTGCACGCAGATCAAGGCCGCGGACTGGCCGCTCAGCATGGCCTTGCGGTCGATGGCGCAGGCGAGCGCGCCCAGGAATTTCTTCCCGAACATGTTGGCGGTGTAGTAGTACGCGTCCGGCCAGATGCCGAACTTCGGGTAGTCGTTGAAGACCGTGCCGAAGGCGTAGTCGTAGCGGTAGTAGCTGCCGGTGGCGTCAGACGTGGTGGACACCGCGATGCACTGGTGGTTGTCGGTGGTGTTCGCGTTGTACGCGAGCTGGGTGACGATCCAGCGGTTGGCAAGGTGATCGAACAGCACCACCGGATCGCCGCCGTTGATGTTCTCGCACGGGCCGCCGAAGCCGGCCCACAACGACGTGATCAGTGCGGGACCAAGCGTGCGGGCGCCGCTCTTCTTGTCGTACACGGCGAGGGTGACGTTCACGGTCTGCACGTATTGCTTGCTTCCGACGGCGCCGTTGGTGTCGGGCGGCACGTAGGCGAGGCCGCCGAGCAGGGCGCGATTGTCGTTGGCGCTCTGGCCGTCGAAGTTCAGCGCCGGGACGAGCGAGGCCAGGGTGCCGACGGGCGGCGAGGCCACCGGATCCGGTATGCCCGCCGCGAGTTGCGCGCCCGTCGGCCGTGCGGCGTTCATGTTGCCGCCGGCGTCGCCTGCGACACGCGTGCTGCCGCCGGCCGCGGCGAGCGCGCTGAACGGAGCGGACACGTCGTGCTTGACCTCGTGAGTCACCGTTGGTGCGGCCCGGACGGGGCTCATTCCGGTGGCCGATGCGCCGATGGTGGCGACGAGGATGGCGAACGTTCGGTTCATGTTGCAGGCCCTCCTGGCAGGTCGGCAGCCGGTACGGACTACCGTTCTTTGGCGAGCTTACTCCGCTCCCACGTTCCGGTGCCCGCCTCGTCCGCTTGACACGTTAGTAAGTCATGGCTTACGGTAAGCCATGAATTACGCAAATAAGGCATGGGACGGACTTGCGGCCCTTGGCGATCCCACCCGGCGCGAGATCTTCGAACGGATCGCCATCCGGCCGTCGGCCGTTGGCGAACTCGCGCGCGGACTTCCGGTGAGCCGACCGGCGGTGTCGCAGCACTTGAAGGTGCTCAAAGCCGCGGGGCTCGTGAGCGAGCAGGCGCAGGGCACGCGGCGCATCTATCGCCTGGACCCGCGCGGCATCGGCGCCGTGCGGGACTGGCTGGATTCGCACTGGGCGACGGCCATGACGGCGTTTCAGGACTATGCAGACCGGCAACACGACCAGGAGGCGGGAACATGAGCATTGCGCCGATTTTCCAGAGCGTGGAGGTGAAGGCACCGCCCGCGCGCGCATTCGATCTGTTCACGGCGCAGATGGGTGCATGGTGGCCGCGCGGCCGCACCGTCGGCCAGCGCGAACACGCGGCCATCGTGGTCGAGCCGCGCGCCGGCGGGCGCTGGTTCGAGCGCGACGACGACGGCGTTGAGACGGCGTGGGGCCAGGTGCTCGCCTGGGAGCCGCCGGGACGGTTGCTGCTCGGCTGGCAACTCGATCATCAGTTTCGCTACGACGCGTCGCTGCTCACTGAGGTGGAACTGCGCTTCGTCGCGCTGCCGGCCGGCGGCACGCGCGTGACGCTCGAGCACCGCAACCTGGAGCGCTTCGGCGCGCATGCCGCCGAGGTGGCGGCGAAGATCGGCGGCGGCTGGCCCGCCATGATCGGGCACTTCGCGAACTTCGCCGATGCTCAGGCGGGAGGAGGGACTCGATGAACGCGTTCACCGTGTATGGCGTCCCCGGCAGTCCGTACGTGCGCACGGCCTTGGCGGCGATGGCCGTCGCCGCGTGACGCGACTGCGACCGCGGCCGCTCGGCGAGTCGCGACGTGCGGCATAATTCGGGCCCGATGACGACCTACCGAATTCGTTCCGCCGCCAAAGGCAGTGCCGGCTGCTGGCTGTTGGCGCTATTGCTGTTGCGTGCGCTGGTACCGGCCGGCTTCATGGTCGAGCCCAGCGGCGGACACCTGTCGATGGTGCTCTGTACCGGCGCGGGCCCGGTCGGCGCGCCGGGTGGAGCCACGCACCCCGGGCCGCACGCCGCCATGGACGGCAGCGGTTGTCCCTTCGCGCAGAGCGCATCACCGGCCCTCGCCTTTGCCTGCGATTGCGAGCCCGCTCGTGCGCCATCCGTCGTCGAGCGCTTGGATGTCCCATCGTCCGGCCGCCATTGCCCCGGTAGTCCCCGCCGCGCGCATGCCGCGCGCGCCCCGCCGATCTTCGTCTACGCCTGAATTCCGACTATTGACGGATTGCCTGGACCGCCGTCGGTCGTGGCGTTCGTCAAGCTCGCACGATTCGACGAATTCGAAGGAAATCCCCATGGAGACGATGAATGAAGGGCGGGCTGCCGTCGCGGCGGCTGCCGTCGCCCCCGTGCTCGCGGCCGGACTCGGGGCGTTGTCGCCCACGCCGGCCCACGCCTGCGCCTGCGGCTGTTATCTCTTCGACGTCGGCACGGCGTCCATGTACCCGAGCGACACCGGCCTGATGGTGTTCGCGGAGGAGGACGTGCTGGATCAGAACCGGAATTGGAGTGGCACCGGGAGCTCGCCGGCGGCCGCCAACCCGGACAAGCGCATCCATTCCGAGTTCTTCACCGTCGGTGCCGAATATCAAGTCGATCGGCGGTGGGGCGTGCAGGTGGAGGTGCCGTATTGGAACCGGGAATTCAGGACCACCGCGGACGACGCCAGCAGCGTCGACTTCACCCACGCGGCGCTCGGTGACGTTCGCATCAGGGGCATCTACACCGGATTCTCCGATGACCTGTCGACCGGTCTAACGTTCGGCGTGAAGCTGCCGACCGGGGACTCCTCGTACCCGAACTTCGATCCGGACACCGAGATCGGCAGCGGCAGCACCGACCTGCTGCTCGGCGGCTATCACCTGGGCGCCCTCGGTCGCGATGGCGAGTGGCGGTACTTTGCGCAGGTACAGTGGGACAGGCCGCTGGCGCACAAGGCGAGCTACTTGCCCGGGGACGAGACCGTGGTTGCGCTCGGCGCCTATTACAACGGCTGGCAGCTCACCGACGCGGTCAAGATCGCGCCCATTTTGCAGCTCGACGGCTCGGTACGAGGACGCGACGGTGGGGTGGGCGGGGATCCGTACAACACCGGGTACTCGCGCCTGTTCGTGCTGCCGGGTCTGCAGGCGAACGTGGGTCGTCTATCCATCTACGCGGATACGGGATTTCTCCTGTACGCCAACGTGGTCGGTCAGCAGCTCGTCGCCCGGCACACGTTCCGCGTGAATTTGAGCTATCACTTCTGACGCCGACGCCCCGCCCGGAACGCGCTGGCGGTCCGGGCGGGGCGTCCACTCATCGACTCGAACGTCCGATCACTTCCGATCGAAGCGGTCCAGGTTCATCACCTTGGTCCACGCGGATACGAAGTCGCAGACGAATTTCGCCTGCGAATCGGCCTGCGCGTACACCTCGGCGAGCGCCCGCAGCTGCGAGTTCGAGCCGAACACGAGGTCGACGCGCGTGCCGGTCCACTTCACCGCTCCCGTCTTGCGGTCACGACCTTCGAACACGTCCTCGGCCTTGGAGGTCGCCGACCAGACCGTGCCCATGTCGAGCAGGTTCACGAAGAAGTCGTTGGTGAGGGCCTCGGTCCGCTTCGTGAAGACGCCGTGCGCGGCGCCTCCGACATTGGCGCCAAGGACCCGCAAGCCGCCCACCAGCACCGTCATCTCCGGCGCCGTGAGCGTGAGCAGTTGCGCGCGATCCACCAGCATCTCCTCGGCGGAGACCGACATGGCCTTCTTCTGGTAGTTACGGAAGCCGTCGGCGAGCGGCTCGAGCACCGCGAAGGACTCCACGTCGGTCTGCGATTGCGACGCGTCCGTGCGCCCCGGCGTGAACGGCACCGTCACCGGGTGACCGGCCCTGCGAGCCGCCTCCTCGATGCCCGCACCGCCGGCGAGCACGATGAGGTCCGCGAGCGAGACCTTCTTGCCGCCCGCCTGCGCCCGGTTGAAGTCGCTCTGAATGCCCTCGAGCGTCTTCAGAACCTTCGCGAGCTGGGCCGGTTCGTTCACCGCCCAGTCCTTCTGCGGCGCGAGCCGGATGCGGGCGCCGTTCGCGCCGCCGCGCTTGTCCGAGCCCCGGAAAGTCGAGGCCGACGCCCAGGCGGTCGAGACCAGCTGCGACACGGTGAGGCCGGCGGCGAGGATCTTCGCCTTGAGCGCGGTCGCGTCCTGTTCGTCGATCAACACGTGGTCCACGGCCGGCAGGGGATCCTGCCAAATCAGCTCCTCCCCTGGCACTTCCGGTCCGAGATAGCGCGCCCGCGGACCCATATCGCGGTGGGTGAGCTTGAACCAGGCACGCGCGAATGCGTCCGCGAACTCCTGCGGATGCTCGTAGAACCGGCGCGAGATCTTCTCGTACGCCGGGTCGAAACGCAGCGACAGATCCGTGGTCAGCATGGCGGGCGCGTGGCGCTTCGTCCCATCATGCGCATCGGGCACGGTACCCGCGCCGGCGCCGCCCTTCGGGCGCCACTGGTGCGCGCCGGCCGGGCTCTTGGTGAGCTCCCATTCATAGCTGAACAGGTTGTGGAAGTACTCGTTGGTCCACTGGGTCGGCTTGCCGGTCCAGGTGACCTCCAGGCCGCTCGTGATCGCATCCTTGCCCTTGCCGGTGCCGTATTTGCTCGCCCAGCCGAGCCCCTGCATCTCGATGCCCGCGGCCTCCGGCTCCGGCCCGACCAGCGCGGCGTCGCCCGCGCCGTGCGCCTTGCCGAAGGTGTGTCCGCCGGCGATCAGCGCCACCGTCTCCTCGTCGTTCATGGCCATGCGCGCGAAGGTCTCGCGGATGTCGCGGGCGGCGGCGAGGGGATCCGGCTTGCCGTTCGGACCCTCGGGGTTCACGTAGATCAGGCCCATCTGCACGGCGGCGAGCGGATTCTCGAGGTCACGGTCGCCGGTATAGCGCCTGTCCTCGAGCCACTTGCCTTCCGAACCCCAATAGATGTCCTTCTCCGGTTCCCAGATGTCCTCGCGGCCGCCGCCGAAGCCGAAGGTCTTGAAACCCATGGATTCGAGCGCGACGTTGCCGGTGAGGACGATCAAGTCGGCCCAGGAGATCTTGCGGCCGTACTTCTGCTTGATCGGCCACAACAGGCGGCGCGCCTTGTCGAGGTTGCCGTTGTCCGGCCAACTGTTGAGCGGCGCGAATCGCTGGCTGCCGTGTCCGGCTCCGCCGCGGCCGTCGCCCGTGCGGTAGGTGCCGGCGGCGTGCCACGCCATACGCACGAAGAAGGGGCCGTAGTGACCGAAGTCGGCCGGCCACCAGTCCTGCGAATCGGTCATCAGCGCAAGGAGGTCCTTCTTCAGCGCCTTGAAATCGAGGCTCTTGAACTCCTTGCCGTAGTCGAAGCCGCGATCCATCGGACTCGTCAGAGACGAATGCTGGTGAAGGATGTCCAGTCGTAATTGATTCGGCCACCAATCCCGATTCTGGGTTCCGCCGCCGGCGGTGTGATTGAAGGGGCACTTGGACTCGATCGCTGCGTTCATCGGCAACTCCCATCGGTTGAATTCGCAGGTCGAGAATACTCCCGCAAGATGAGAGGAATGATCGTCAGTTTCGATCGCAGCGATAGACGACCGCGAAATGGATTTTCTTCACCCACCCGCACGAGTGTTCGCCGCGGCGTGAGGGCCGCGCGCTCGATGCGGAGCCGCGCGTGCTCAGGAGAATGCGTCTGCCGGCGCCGCGGGCTCCTCGGGTGGCATGATGGGTGAGACGGCCGGCACCACGGGCGTGATGGGCACCACGACCGGCTCGATAGTCGGCGCGGACATCGGTGGCGACGCCGCGCGACGCGCCCGTGCGATGACGGCACGCGCCGTCTCGACCGCGGTCGGCCGCTGGCGGGCAGGAGTCTGCGTCTTGCGCTGCGCCGGGTGGCGGGCCTTTGCCTTCGGGGCGGCGGACGCGGCGGCCGGCTTCGTGCGCACTGCTCGTCGCGTCGCCGCGGCGAGCGCGACCTTGGCTGTGGCGGCACGCTCGCGGGCCTGCTTGGCGCGCTTCTTGGCGAGCTTGGCGCTCTTGCGCGCCTGCTTGAGCTGCGCCTTGAGTTCGCGCACGCGCTCCTTGGCGGTGCCCGCCTCGGCACGCGCCGCGTCCGCGGCGGCTTGCAGTCGGTGTGCCTCGCGGCGACTCGCGATCGGACTGGACGGCTTCGCTCGACTCGCCATGCGACCCCCTTCACGAGCGGACTCGACCGAATCGACTGTAGCGCGGCCCCGGGGTGGTGTCACGGTGCCCGCAGGCCGCCGGCCGGGCGATGCTACACTCGGGCTACATCGGGCCGGAACCGTCCGGGCCGGGTTCGAGAGGAGCGTGCGCGATGAAGCCGATCCCCGTGGGTGCGCGCGGCAGCCATGCGCTGCACGTCGAGTCGCGGCACCTCGCAAGCACCTTCAAGGACAGCATCCTGCCGCCCGTGTTCTCGACCCCGTATCTGGTGCTGATCCTCGAGAACGCGGCGCTCAACGCCATCAAGCAGTACTTGGAGCCCGGCGAGAGCGCGGTGGGCACCCGTGTCGACGTGCGCCACCTGGTGGCGACGCCGGCGGGCCGCGACGTGGTCGGACACGCCGAGGTCACCGCGGTGGACGGGCGCAAGGTTTCGTTTCGAGTCTGGGCCACGGACGGCGAGGAAGAGATCGGCGCCGGCATGCACGAGCGCACGGTGGTGAGCATGACGCGACTCATGGAGCGCATGCGGGCCAAGTACGGCCCGCCACCACCGTGAAGCCGCTCGAGGCCGGATCGATCTCGCGAAGATGACGTTTTCGAAAGGATTGGATTAAGTAAATGTCGTCTCGGGCAGACAGAGTGCATCGCGGCAAGAATTGAACATACTTCGTCCCCTTCGCCCGATTCCGGGCGCGCGAGGAGGGGTGTGTCATGAAAAACATAAGATGGATTGCGGTGGCGGCTTTCGCTCTCGCCATGGCGGCTTGCGGCGGATCGGGGTCCGGCGGCGGGACCGCCGCGACCGGTCAGGCACAAATGAAGCTCGCGGTGGCCGATGCGCCGCCCGCCGACGGCGCATCGCACGTCGTGGTGGTGTTCACCGGCGTGCAGCTCATCGGCAACGGCGGCAATCCCGTCACCATCACGTTCCCGTCCCCGAAGAGCATCGATCTGGTCACCCAGGGCGGCACGGCGTCGGCGGTGCTGTTCGATCAGCCGATTCCGCCGGGTGATTACCAGCAGGTACGGCTGCAGGTGCTGGCGGACGGCAGCGGCAACAACTCCTACATCATGCTCGCGGACGGCACGATGCACGGCTTGCTCATTCCGAGCGGCGCGCAAACCGGCTTGAAGCTGGTGACCGGCTTCACGGTGCCTGCAAGCGGTGTGGTCGATTACACCATCGATTTCGACCTGCGGCAGTCCATCACCTGTCCGCCGGGCCAGGGGCCGGCCTGCATCCTGAAGCCCGTCGAGCGGCTCGTGGACAACACCAGCGTGGGCAACATCCAGGGACAGATCACGAGTGCGTTGCCGGCCGGCTGCACCCCGGGCGTGTATCTGTACTCGGGCGCGGTCACGCATCCGGAGGACAACAACACGTCCGCGGCGACGACGGACACCAATCAGCCGATCGAATCGAAGGTGCCGGTGTCGACGTCGAGCCCACCGTACTACTACCAGTTCACCTTCCTGATGCCGGGCACCTACACGGTGGCGTTCACCTGCCAGGCGGCGCAGGACAACCCGGACCAGGCCGACGCGGCGGTGGTGCTCATCCCGGTGGCGACCGTCTCGGTGACGGCGAACGCGACCCAGACGGTGAACGTGAGCTTCGGTTCCATCGTCGGCCAGGTGGCGACATCGCTGGTGCCGAGCACCTGCACCTCGCCGGGCGTGTATCTCTACGCGGGCAATGTCACCGCGCCGGAAGATTTCAACAGCCAGGCGGCCGTGGGCGATACCAACCAGCCCATTACCGCGCAGCTGCCGGTCGCGACCTCGACGCCGCCGTACGGGTATAGCTTCGCCGCGGTGCCGCCCGGGACGTACACGCTCGCATTCACTTGCAATGCGTCGAGCGACAACCCGGGTGGGCCGGATCCGACCGTGACCTTCAGCCCGGTGGTGAACGGCATCACCGTCACGGCCGACACCGCGACCACCGCCAATATCGGCTAGTCGCGGCCAGTCGACGGCCAGTCAGCGGCCTAAAATGCCGGTCGGATGCGCCCTCGCGGGCGCATCCGGCCGGTTTTTGTTTTCCGGGGTTTGGCGGCCCTGCAATCGAATGCGAAGCTTTACCTGATGGTCGGGTGCACCCGATCTGATGGTATGCAGTATTTCAGCCTGCCGATCGCTTCGTTATAGTATCCGGCCGGTCCGCGCTTTCCACGAATTTAAGACGACTCTCGAGACGCCGATTTTTCAAGGGGTCTCGAGCGCGGGCGGCTGCTAGCACGTCAATCATCAGGGGATTGCTCATGGCTCAGGTCATCGGGGTTCCGAAGGAAGTATTCCCGGGCGAAAAGCGCGTCGCCACCGTACCGGAGGTGGTGGAGAAGCTCGCGAAGCTCGGCTTCTCCGTCATCGTCGAATCGGGCGCCGGTGCCGCGGCCACCATCGGCGATGCGGCCTACGAGGCAGCCGGCGCCCGCATCGTGCCGGACGCGGCGAGTCTGTGGGCGGGAGCGGACATCGTCTTCAAGGTGCGCGCCCCCGCCGCCTCCGAAGTGGCGATGATGCGCGAGGGCCAGACGCTGGTGAGCTTCGTCTGGCCGGCGCAGAACCCCGACCTCATGCAACAGTTCGCGGCCAAGAAGGCGACGGTGCTGGCGATGGACAGCGTGCCGCGCATCTCGCGCGCGCAGAAGTGCGACGCCCTGTCGTCCATGGCGAACATCGGCGGCTATCGCGCCGTGATCGAGGCGGCGCACGAATTCGGCCGCTTCTTCACCGGGCAGATCACCGCGGCGGGCAAGGTTCCGCCGGCGAAAGTCTTCGTGATCGGCGCCGGCGTGGCCGGTCTCGCCGCCATCGGCGCGGCCTCGGGTCTCGGTGCCATCGTGCGTGCCAACGACACGCGGGCCGAAGTGGCCGACCAGATCAAGTCCCTGGGCGGCGAGTTCGTGCCTGTGGACTATCAGGAGGAGGGCTCGGGCGTCGGCGGTTACGCCAAGGTGATGAGCGAAGGCTTCCAAAAGGCGCAGCGCGAGGTGTTCGCCAAGCAGGCCAGGGAGGTCGACATCATCATCACCACGGCGCTGATCCCGGGCAAGCCGGCGCCGAAGCTGATTACCGCCGAGATGGTGCAGTCGATGAAGCCGGGCAGCGTGATCGTCGACATGGCGGCCGAGCAGGGCGGCAATTGCGAGCTCACCGAGCCGGGCAAGGTGGTCACCAAGCACGGCGTGATCATCATCGGCTACACCGATCTGCCGAGCCGGCTGCCGCGCCAGGCCAGCAACCTGTACGCCACCAACCTGTTCCGTCTCGCCGAAGAACTGTGCAAGGCCAAGAACGGCGAGTTCCTGGTGAACATGGAGGACGAGGTGATTCGCGGCACGACGGTGGTCAAGGAAGGCGCCATCACCTGGCCGCCGCCGCCGCCCAAGCTGTCCGCGGCGCCGGCCGCAGCGCCGGCGCAGGCCGCGGCGAAGCCGGCCGCGGCCGAGAAGAAGGGCCACGGTCACGGCGGTGGCGGAGAACCGATGTCGGCCGGCGGTACCGCGCTGCTGTTCGGCGGCGCGGCGCTGTTGTTCGCCCTGATCGGCGCCTTCGCGCCGGCGGCGTTCCTGGGGCACTTCACGGTGTTCGTGCTGGCATGCTTCGTCGGCTACATGGTGGTGTGGAACGTCACGCCCTCGCTGCACACGCCGCTGATGAGCGTCACCAACGCGATCAGCAGCATCATCATCATCGGCGCCCTGGTGCAGATCGCCCCGCCCGGCGTCGCCGGCGAGGCCGCGCGGCCCGACGGCGTCATCCGCTGGCTCGCCGTCACCGGCATCGCGCTCACGGCCGTCAACATGTTCGGCGGTTTCGCGGTCACGCGCCGCATGCTGTCGATGTTCCGCAAGTAACGGAGAACCCGAATGTCCGGAAGTCTCACCACGGTCGCGTACATCGGCGCCACCATCCTGTTCATCCTGAGCCTCGGCGGCCTCTCCAACCCCGAGTCGTCCCGGCGCGGCAACCTGTACGGCATGATCGGCATGACGATCGCGGTGCTCGCGACCGTGCTCGGTCCGCGCGTGAGCGCCGCCGGGCTGGGCTGGATCGCCGCGGCGCTGGTGGTCGGCGGCGCAATCGGCCTGTACCTCGCCCGCACGGTGCAGATGACGCAGATGCCCGAGCTGGTCGCCTTCATGCACAGCCTGGTCGGTCTGGTGGCGGTCGTGGTCGGCTACGCGAGCTACATCGATCCCACCGTCGCCGCGGGAATGAGCCCGGCCGAGGAGCACATTCACCTGGTCGAGGTGTATCTCGGCGTGCTCATCGGCGCGGTGACGCTGTCGGGCTCGGTGATCGCGTTCGGCAAGCTCTCCGGCAAGATCGGCGGCAAGCCGGTGCTGTTGCCGGCCCGGCATTGGCTGAACCTGCTGTTGCTGCTCGTCGTGCTCGTATTCGGCTACCGGTTCCTCGCGGCCGGGTCGATCCAGCAGGGCATGACCCCGCTCATCGTCATGACCGTGCTGTCGCTCGCGTTCGGCGTGCACATGGTGATGGCGATCGGCGGCGCCGACATGCCAGTGGTGGTGTCGATGCTCAACAGCTACTCGGGCTGGGCGGCGGCGGCGACCGGCTTCATGCTGTCGAACGATCTGCTGATCGTGACCGGCGCGCTCGTGGGGTCGAGCGGCGCCATCCTCTCGTACATCATGTGCCGGGCGATGAACCGACACTTCATCAGCGTGATCGCCGGCGGGTTCGGCGGCGATGCCGGTCCGCCCAAGGCGGCAGGCGCGGCGCAGCCGGCCGGCGAGGTGGTCGCGGTGAGCGCGCAGGAGACGGCGGAACTGCTCAAGGAGGCGAACAGCATCGTCATCGTGCCGGGCTACGGCATGGCGGTGGCGCAGGCCCAGCACACGGTCTACGAGATCACCAAGTTCCTGCGCGAGAAGGGCAAGAACGTTCGCTTCGCGATCCACCCGGTCGCGGGACGCATGCCGGGGCACATGAACGTGCTGCTCGCCGAGGCGAAGGTGCCCTACGACATCGTGCTCGAGATGGAAGAGATCAACGACGACTTCCCGGATACGACGGTGGCGATGGTCATCGGTGCCAACGACATCGTCAATCCGGCGGCGCAGGACGATCCGTCGAGCCCGATCGCGGGCATGCCCGTGCTCGAGGTTTGGAAGGCGGGCACCACCATCGTCATGAAGCGCAGCATGGCCTCGGGCTACGCCGGCGTCGACAATCCGCTCTTCTACAAGGAGAACAACCGGATGTTGTTCGGCGACGCGAAGAAGATGCTCGACGAGGTGCTGGGCGCCCTGAAGGCGTAGACGGCGGGCGCGGGCGCCTGGCGGCGCCCGCGCCGCGACCTCGCGAACGCGGCGCAGCGCGAAAAATAAGCTGCGCGCGGCCGCAATAAGGACCTGCCCGCGCCGGTCTCCTCGAGTACGGAATCTCGCCGTACCCATTCAATCGAGGAGCAAAGTCCATGACCCAGTCATCGTTGCGCGTCGCGGCCATCGCCGCGGTGCTGTCCGTAACCGCACTGTCCGCGCGCGCCGCCGACAGTGTCGTGTCCTTCGCCACCGGCGGCTACGCCACCGGCATTCGCACCATGGAGTTCCTGCACGCGGTCGACACCAACGGCGACGGCATGATCTCGCGCGACGAGTGGCTCGCCTTCCAGGAGAAGACGTTCGCCATGCTCGATCGCAAGAAGACCGGGGTGATCGACGCCAAGGAGTATCTCGGCGCCGATCGTCCGGCCATGGTGAGCTTCGCGACCGGCGGCTACGCCACGGGGCTGCTCACGCACGAAATGATGGCGAAGATCGACACCGACGGTGACGGCACCATCTCCCACGACGAGTTCATCGCTTATCAGATGAAGGTCTTCGACATGATGGACACGAGCCGCAAGCACCGCGGCCAGTTGTCGCCCGCGGAACTGTTCGCGACCGCCGGCCAGGACCCGCGCTGAGCATGGGAGCCAGCCGGTGGTCCGGCCGGCTGGCCGCCCCGAGCTTGACGCCGGCACCGCTCGAACCTTGCGAACGTTCGTGGCGGCGCGCAGTCTAAGCTCTGGTGAAGTCCACGATGGTGCCGCGCCCCGGGGACGCCGGCGGCGCGGGATGCGGTGGACCCGCAGGGGCCTTAGGAGGGAGCATGCGTCGCAATCTGATCTCGGTGGTGGGTGCCGCGGCAATCGCGCTGGCGGGTTGCGCCGGTGGCGCCGGCGTCAAGCCCGCGACGGTGGCGCAGAGCCATCCGCTCTGTCCCCAGGAGACCGGTAGCCGGATACCGCGGCCCCAGGGACAGTGCATGGCGCCCGGTAACGTCTATACCAGCGAGGACATCGACCGCACGGGCGCCACCACCGCGGCCGGAGCCCTGCGTCTGCTCGATCCCGCCCTCACCGTCACTGGCCGCTGATCGGCGGTCTTGACGCACCGCCCCAGGCGGCGTGTAGGCTGTCGGCACTCATTGCCGAGGCCCCCATGAAGCGTGCGTTTCCGTTGGTTCTCCTGCTCACGGCACTTGCGGCCCGGCACGCGCATGGCGCGCCGGCCGAGTCCGATCCGTACGCGGCGAGTGATGCGGTATTCGCGAATTTCGTGCTCGACGCGCACATCCCCGGACTCGTGTACGGCGTGGTGGAGGGCGGCCGGCTCGTGCACGTCAAGACCTTCGGCGTGCAGGATCTCGAATCCAAACGGCCGGTGACCCCCGACACGCTGTTCCGGATCGCCTCGATGACCAAGGCCTTCACGGCGCTCACGGTGCTCAAGCTGCGCGACGAGGGCAAACTCAAGCTCGACGACCTCGCCGAGCAGTACGTGCCGGAGTTGCGGGGCTGGCGATATCCGACGCTCGATTCACCGCGCATCCGGGTGCGCGATCTATTGAATCACGTCGCGGGGTTCGTGACCGACGATCCCTGGGGCGATCGTCAGACGCCCATGGCGGAGAAGGATTTCACCGCCTTGCTGCGCGCCGGCGTGCCGTTCACTCGCGCGCCGCAGACCCAGTTCGAGTATTCGAACCTCGGCTTCGCGATCCTCGGGCGGACCGTATCCAACGTCTCGCGGGCCCCGTTCGAGCAGACCATCAGCCAGACGATTCTCGAGCCGCTCGGCATGAGCTCGTCCGGGTTCGTCGCCGATGCGGCTCCGCGCGAGCGCCGTGCGCTGGGATATCGCTGGGAGGACGACGCCTGGCGCCTGGAGCCGACGCTCGGGCCGGGGGCGTTCGGCGCCATGGGCGGCATTCAAACCAGCGCCAATGACTACGCGAAATGGGTGGCATTCCTGCTGTCCGCCTGGCCGCCGCGCGACGACGCCGACAACGGCCCGGTGAAGCGCGCCACGGTGCGCGAGCTCGCCCAAGGTTCGAATTTCCCGAGTCTGCGTCTGCGGCCGGGACACGACGCTCCGCCGGGCTGCAGGCTGGCCGCCACCTACGGCATGGGCATGCTGGTCATGACCGACTGTGAACTCGGGTTCGCGCTCGGGCATGGGGGCGGCTACCCCGGCTACGGGTCCTACGTGCTGCTGTTCCCCAATCGTGGCGCGGGCTTGTTCGCCTTTGCCAATCGGACCTATGCCGGACCGTCGGGAGCGTTGTGGGATGCCGCCGCCGCGCTTGCGCGCGCGGGCACTCTCGGCGCGGAGCGCGGCCTTCCCGTGTCGGCGGCACTGCAGGCGGGTTACCGCGCGGCGGGGGCGATGTATCGTGCCGGCGATGTGAACGCCGCCGGCAACTTGCTCGCCATGAATTTCCTGCTCGACCGTTCGGCCGATGGACGTGCGCGCGATTTCGCGGCGTTGCGAGCCGCCGTGGGCGAGTGCGATACCGACGCGCCGCCCACCGCCACAGGTGCGCTCACCGCGGAGTTCACCTGGAAATGCACGCAGGGGCGCGTGTCCGGCAACCTCGAACTTGCGCCCACTGATCCGCCGCGCATCCAAGAGCTTTTGTTGAAGCGCGTGGCGCCGTAGGACGGACGCCGCCCCGGTTCAGGGTCGCGAGCCGCCGGTGAGATAGATCGCCGCGATGCGCCAACCGGCCGCCGATTTCACGAAGACGCCGTTCCAGCGCACGGCAAGCGTGCTCGAGCCATAGGCCGTCGGTCCGGAGATCACGTCGATGGGCACGGACGCCAGTGCGACACCTACCGCAGGCTCCGACACGCGCCACGCATCGCCGTGCGGCGCAAGTTGCGTGCCGTGCGCCCACTCCGCGGCGAAGGCGGCGAGCACGGCGTCGCGACCCGAGATGACCTGGCCGCCGGTGGGCGCCCAGAGCACGTCCGATGAATCGACCAACGTGGCGCTCACGCCGGCGCGATCGTGGCCGTTCTGCGCGGCGACGAATCGATCGAAGATGGCACGGACGCCACCCGGGTCGGCGCCGTCCGCGGCGGGCCTCGGGGCCGCTGCGGGTGCTGCTGCCGCTACGGGCGCTACGGGCGCTACCGGCGCTACGGGTGCTACGGGTGCTACGGGTGCCACGGGTGCCGCCGCTGCCACGGGCGCCGGGACGGCCGCGCGCGCGGCCGTGGCGGGGAGCGGCGCCATCCGGGCCCGAACGGTGTCGCTCACCACATACCCCGAGGTGTCCAGAAGGCCCTGTCGCTGCGCATCCACACAGCTGTAGAACGACACCGCGGCGCGATCGATGCCGGTCATGCCGTCGCTGCGCTTGCGGAGCGTACCCGCGACACCGTTGGCCTCGCGTTTGCCCGTCTTGGTATCCACGAGACAGTAGAAACGGTGATTGTCCGAAGGCGTGCCGACGTCGAAGTGACCGATCACGATCTCGCGGTTGAAGTCGCGACCGAAGGCATCCTTGAGTGAGGAGAAGAAATCCCGCGTCGGCGGTTCGGCGGCCGACGCGGTCGCCGCAGACGGTGGGGCGCTTGCCGGCGCCTGCTCGGCATACGCCGGGCCGATCGAAACGATCATCGCTGCGACGGTGGTCAGAGACGCGCGGCGCTGACCACCGATCGGCTGCTTGTTGCTCTGGCGCATCGCGCATCTCCCCGGGCGCTTCGGTATTGCCACGGCGCCTGGCCAGTGTAGCCGAACGCCCCTGATTCCGGCATGGTGTCGGGCCTGGCTCGTTAGCGATGCATGCGCCGCCGTCGGAGCGGTCCCGGCGTGGCTTCAGGACCGAGCGAACACCGCCACCGTCTCGACGTGCTCGGTGAACGGCATGAGGTTGAACGCCGTCAGCTCGGTGAGCCGTAGCGCGCCGCGGGTGGTGAGCGCCGCCGTGTCACGCGCGAGCGAACCCGCATCGCAACTCACGTATAGCAGGGACTGCGGCGGCCGTGCGGCAAGCCACTCGACCAGTGCCGTGTCCAGGCCCTTGCGCGGTGGATCGGCGATGACCACGTCCGCGCCGTCGGCTGCGGCGGCGGCCGCGCCCGCCGCGCCGGGTACGACGCGCACCTTGCTGTGCTCGGCCGGGGGAAGTTCCGCGAGCCCCAGTTCGAGACCGGCCAGCGATTCTGGCTGCACTTCGTTGAGCGTGAGTGCGGCGAGGTCCGTGAGCAGCGACAGGCCGATGGCACCGACGCCGGCATAGAACTCCGCGACCCGCGCGCCGGACGGCACCCGGGCGCGCAGGTGGCCGATGATCCGCTCCGCCATGTCGAGATTGTTCTGACCGAAGGCACCCGGCGGATAGTGGATCGGCGTCCCGCCGAAGCGCTCGACCACGCTCGGCGGACCGCGCAGGCGGGTGAAATCCCGGCCGAGGATGGCATTGCCGCCCGACGTATTGGCGTTGTACCAGAGGCTGTGCAGCCGCGAATCCAGCCGCTCGCCGATGGCCTCGAGACAGGCGGCGGCCGGCTCCGCGCTCGGCGCGTTGCCGACCAGCACCACCTGCATGGTCTGCGACGCGCGCTCCACCACGATCTGCAGGTAGCGGGCGAGCCCCTGCCCGGCGCGCTCGGAGTAGCAGGTGGTGCCGGTGTCGATGAGCGCGCGGCGCACCGCGCCGGCGGCGAGATTGATCGCCGGATGGTGAATGCGGCACTCCGGCACGTGCACGACGCGGTGGGTGCCGGGTTCGAACAGCCCGATCCGCGGCGCACCGACGCGCCCGCGGATCGCGAGGCGCGCGCGGTGGCGCGACCCGGTGAGCGCGCCGTCCACCACGGTCACCGGGCCGAGGCCGTGGTCCCGCGCCAGGCGCTCGAGCAGCGCCCGCGCGGCGGCTCCGATTCCGGTCTCCCCGTAGCGCGGGCAGGCCTGGCAGGGCGGGCGGTGGCTGCAGGGCGCGGTCGCGACCGCCGCCGCGTCCCCGGTCGCCGGTACCGGGGGCGGCGGCGAACTCCCGCGCATCCGGTCAGGGCGCGGCGTGACTGGTCCTCGCGATGAAATCCGCCGCGTTCTTGTGCAAATCCGCCAGCGACGACTCCTTCGCGTACACCATGTGTCCCGAATCGTAGCCGCGATACTCGATGTTCTTCTGCAGCTCGAGCGGCATCGGCAGGTGGTGCATCTCGTAGATGCCCTGATAGAAGGGCGTGGCGAGGTCGAAGTAGCCGTAATTGAGCTGCACCTTCAGCGCCGGATTGCGCTTCATGGCGTTGGCGAGGTCCGGCATCACGTTCGAGCCCTGCCGCGAGCGCACGCCGGCGGGTTGGCCTGGCTGACGGTGGGTGGCGTCCCAGGTCATGTACAGCGGTACGGAGGGCTTGAAGTCCTCGCCGGCGGCGTAGTGCAGGTCCTTGCGCACGTACTCGTTGAATGCCGACACGTAGGCGGACGCGAGTGCGCTCGCCTGCGGGTCGTACTCGGCACGCTGGCTCAATGGATCGAGCAGCGGACCGGAGAAGCGCGTGTCGAGCCGCCCCGTGGCACGGTCCTCGGCAAGCTGCAGCGTCTGACGGAATTCGCCGCCGTCGATGCGCAGGTCGGCGCGCAGCACGTACTCCACCGGCAGGCCGGTGTACTCATGCAGTTTCTCGGCCACCGCGCGCCGCCGCGCCGGATCGAGCTCCGATCCCGCGGCGAGCGCAGCGGCGTAATCGGTGATCGCGAAGTGCTCCACCTCCGCGAGGAACGACTCCAGGTTGGCGGGCTGCTGCGGAAGCTTGTGGTGATACCAGGCGGTGGCCGCGTAGGTGGGCAACACCGTCACGTAGCCGGTGTCGATGCCGGGATTGCGGGTCGGGGAGTCCGGGCTCAGGTCGAAGTTGAGGATCTGCGACAGCAGCATGACCCCGTTGAAATCGATCGAGCGGTCGTTCTCCAATTCGTTGATGAGCACGGCGGACCGGGTCGTCCCGTAGCTCTCCCCGAACAGGTACTTGGGCGAGTTCCAACGGCCGTACTGCGTCAGGAAGCGGACGATGAACTCGGCGAAAGCGTGCGCATCCGGGTCGATGCCGTAGAAGGCCTTCTCCTTGTCCTTGCCGGCGATGCGGCTGAAGCCGACGCCGGGCGCGTCGATGAACACGAGGTCGCTCGCGTCGAGCAGGCTGTAGGAGTTCTCCACGAGGGGATACGGCGCGGGCGGCGCGTGCGCATCGGTCGGGGTCACGACGCGGCGCGGACCGAAGGCACCCATGTGCAGCCACAGCGAGGCGGAGCCGGGGCCGCCGTTGAAGATGAAGGTGATCGGCCGTTGTCCGCCGCCCGACTTGAAATAGGCCACGTAGAACATCGAGGCGACGGCGGAGGGATTCTTCGGCTCCCCGTCCTTGCCGTGCGCTTCCGCGGGCTCCTGCGGGGCGTCGTCCCAATCCTTCGGATGAACGACCAGCGTACCCGCGACGGCCTCGTAGGCGATCTTCTTGCCGCCGATGGTCACGTTGCCGTTCGACTTGGTGGCCTCGTCCTTGAACGGCTCGAAGCCCTTGGCCGCGGCGGCCTTGGATTCCGGCGCGTTGGCGCCGTCGGCCGCGGCGACCGCGCCGGCGGCGAGCAGGCAGACGGCGGCCGTCAGCGCGGCTCCGCCCGAGTTCGCGAACGAGGTTCGGTTCCGTGATGCGGTCATGGAGTCTCCGAATGAGTCGTGGAGGAAAAGTCCGGATGACAAGCATATTCCACGAGGTGCTGCCGCGCATCAGCGGGTGCCTCGGGGCGGGTCGCACCGAGACTCGAAACGCGGCCGGCGATCCTACAGAATAGACCCATGATGACGGGCACCCCCGCCGAGGACACCGAAGAGTCGCCCCAGGTCGTACGGGCGCGCCAGGCGGCGGCGTCGCGCAGCACCTGGGTGAGCGTCGCGGTCAACACGGGGCTTGCGAGCGTGCAGGTGCTGATCGGTGCGCTGGCACATTCGCAGGGCCTGATCGCCGACGGCGTGCACTCGCTGTCCGATCTCGTGTCCGACTTCATCGTGCTGTTCGCCACGCGCCACAGCCGTGCCGATGCCGACGAGGAACACCCGTACGGGCACCTACGCTTCGAGACGGCGGCGTCGCTCGCGCTCGGCGTGATCCTGATGGTCGTCGGCGCCGGCATGATGCTGGCGGCGCTCGGCAAACTGGAGTCGCCGGCGACCATCGCGCGGGTGCACGGCACGGCGCTGTGGGTGGCGCTTGGCGCTCTGGCCTCCAAGGAACTGCTGTTCCGCTATCTGCTCGCGGTGGCGAAGCGGGTGAAATCGACGCTGCTGGTCGCCAACGCCTGGCACGCGCGCTCGGACGCGGCCTCCTCCCTGGTGGTCGCCGCCGGCGTCGCCGGCAATCTCGCCGGCTATCCGCTGCTCGACCCCATCGCGGCCATGGTCGTCGGTGCGCTGATCCTGCGCATGGGGTGGCGCTTCGGCTGGGCGGCGCTGCACGACCTGATGGACAGTTCGGCCGACGCCGCCGAGGTCGAGGCGATACGCAGCACCCTGCTCGAGACGCCGGGCGTCGAGAACGTGCACGATCTGCGCACCCGCAAGATGGGCGATCTCATCGTGGTCGACGCGCACCTGGAGGTGGAGGCGACGCTGACCGTGGAGGCGGGGCACGACATCGCCGTGGAGGCGCAGCGCAGGGTGCAGGAGCGCCACCGCGTGCTGCACCTGATGACGCACGTGGATCCGTATCACCGGCCGGATCGCGACCACGAGGCGCTCGGCCTGACATCCACCAGCGACGCGGCGGCCGCGCTTGCGGCCGGGCCGCCGGCGGGCGTGCGGCCCGCGGGCTCTTCAGTCTAGCCGATGCCCATCGCCAGGCCCGGCGCACGCGACGCGCAGTCTACACGCCACGTCAGCACCCGGCTGCGCAGCGTGCGGTTCGCGGAGACGGAGATCCTCATCAGGGGGCTGCGCCGCCGGTTTTGGCAGGACCTGTACCACTTCTGCATGACGGTTAGTTGGACCGTGCTCTTCCTGGGATTCGGGGCCTTCTTCCTCGGCTTCAATCTCTTCTTCGCCGTCTTCTACCACCTCGCTCCGGGCTCGATCGCCAATCTGAACCCGCCCGGCTACTGGGGCGCGTTCTTCTTCAGCGTCGAGACGCTGGCCACGGTGGGTTACGGTGACATGCATCCGGCGTCCCCGTACGGTCACGTGGTGGCCTCGGTGCAGATCTTCCTCGGTACCGTGTATCTTGCGCTGCTCGCCGGACTGGTGTTCGCGCGCTTCTCGCGTCCCACGGCGCGGTTCCTGTTCGCCGACGTGGCCGTGATCCGGCCGCTCGACGGGCGCCCCACCCTGATGTTCCGAACCGCGAACGCGCGCCACAACGTAATCGTGGAGGCGTCGGCGCGGCTGCGCATGGTCTACGACGACGAGACGGCGGAGGGTTACCGGCTGCGGCGCATCGTCGACTTGAAACTGGTGCGTGACGAACATCCGCTGTTCGTGCTCGGTTGGAATCTCATGCACGTGATCGATGCCGCCAGTCCGCTGGCGGACGCGAGCGCCGATTCCCTGGCGCGGCTCAAGGCCTCGTTCACGCTCTCGCTGAGCGGCACCGACGAAACCACGGGGCAGGTGCTCACGGGGCGGGGCGAGTACACGCATCGGCAGCTTCGCTGGGATCACAGCTTCAGCGACGTGCTGCGGACGGACGCGTCGGGCAAGCTGGAATTCGATTATGCGCGCTTCCACGACGCGACCCCGCTCGCCGCATCCACCGCGGCGAGCAAGGATTCCGGCTGATCCATCCGCCGCCCCGCGGCGCCGATCAGTGCAGGGCCGCCGCACCGGCCTTGCAGACCACCTCGTCCTGCGAGCCGGTGCCGCCCGAGCAGCCGATGGCGCCGATGAGCTTGCCCTCGTGCACCAGGGGAATGCCGCCGCGCGAGCCGATGACCCCATCGAGGGTCATGACGTAGGGCGAGGCGTTCTGCTGAATGGCGGTCTCGAACACCTTGGTCTCGCGGCGGAAGGCGGCGGCCGTACGGGCCTTGTGCTCGGCGATCTGGATGGAGGCGAGTTGCGCGCCGTCCATGCGCTGGAACGCCACCAGATTCCCGCCCGAGTCGACCACGGCGACGTTGAGCTTCCAGTCGTGCTTGCGCGCCTCGGCGACGGCGGCGGCGATGGCGGCCTCGGCGCGCTCGAGCGAGACGGGGGCCCCGTAGGGTACGTCGAACGGCATTTTCTCCGGCACCGCGTCCAGCGGGTTTGCGGCCGCCGGTGGTTCCGCCGGGGCGCGGGCGGCGCCGATGGCCATGAGAGCGACGGTCAGGGCGGCATGGTGGTGCAGGCGTTTCACGCGGGGCGTCTCCTTTGAGAATGCGGTTCGGTTCGGCAGCCGGATCCTCGCACGCGGCCCGGACAGGGTAAACTTGGGCCGTCGGCGCGCCGTACCACCACGCGGAAGCGTGCGGTGGAACGTTTTGCGCGCCCGCCGATCTTAAGCGTCAAACTGGCTGCGAGACTCATTTCACCATGCGCAAGAATCCCCGGTCCCTGCATTGGCTGCGCAGCGTCCTGGTCGCCGGCGTGGCCGCCGTCGCCCTCGGCGGCTGTGCCACGTACTCGAAGTGCGGATTTGGCGGTTGTCCCGAGGACAAGAAGCTGCTCGCCGCCGTGCAGGCGGAATTCGCCCAGTATCCGACGCTGCAACCGCCGACCCAGATCACCATCAAGGTGGTCGATCACGTCGTCTATCTCTACGGTCAGGTGGACACCGACCTCGAGCGGCGCATGGCCGAGGACGTGGCCTACAAGGTCGATGGCGTGAACAAGGTGGTCAACACGATCTCGCTGACCTACCCGTAACGGCCGCGCGCGGCGCCGGGGCGGGGTGCGCTATGCTTGCCGCATGAGCAAGCGCCGCCGGCCGACGCCCGCCAAGATGGCCGATATCGCGCGCATCACGGGAGTTCACGTCTCCACGGTGTCGCGGGCGCTCGCGGGGTCGCCGCTGGTCGCCGAAGGGTTGCGTGAGCGCATCGTCGCGGTCGCCCGCGAACGCAACTACGTGGTCAACTCGACGGCGCGCAATCTGAGGCTGCAGCGCACCGAGACCGTCAGCGTGGTCGTGCCGCTCGGCCACGAGGGCGTGCAGGGGCTCACCGACCCCTTCTACGTGGAGATGCTGGCGCATCTCGCCGACGACGTGACGCAGCGTGGGCACAGCATGCTGCTGCAGAAGATCCTGCTGCCGACGGACGGCTGGCTCGCACATCTGATCGCCTCGCGCCGGGCGGACGGCATCATCGTGATCGGCCAGAACACGGAGCACCGCGCGCTCGAGGAAGCCGCGGCCAGCTACCGGCCGATGGTGGTGTGGGGCGGTCACCTGGAGCGGCAGGCCTACTGCACGGTCGGCACCGACAATGTCGGCGGCGCGCGCGCCGTGGTGCGGCACCTGCTCGACACCGGGCGGCGCCGCATCGTGTTCCTCGGCAACCCGTCCATGCCCGAGATGCTGCTGCGCGAACGCGGCTATCGGGAGGCGCTCGCCGAAGGGCCGGGGGACGCGGCGGCGCCGTGCACCATACCCTCGCGCTTCACCGTCGAGGCGGCTTACGAGGCGCTGCGGACCTTCATCCGCCAGGGAGGGTCCTTCGACGCGGTGTTCGGCGCCACCGACGTGATCGCCCTGAGCGCGATCCGCGCGCTGCGCGACGCGGGGCTCGACGTGCCGCGCGACGTCGCCGTGGCGGGATTCGACGACGTGTCGCTTGCGGCCCACGGCACGCCCTCCCTCACCACGGTGCGGCAGGATCTGGCGCGCGGCAGCCGCACGCTGGTGGACCTGCTGTTCCGCCGGATACGCGGCGAGGACACCGACTCGGTGGTGATGCCCGCGGAACTCGTGGTGCGCGAATCGAGCGCATCGCCGCTCGCCTCGCTGCGCCGGGTCAGCCGCGCGGAAAGCGCGCCATCGCCTCCATGACCTCCAGGTCGAGGTGGTTGCGGATGTACTCCTCGGCGCCGTCGCGCGGCGGCGTGTAGTCCCAGGCCGTGCGCCTGCCCTGGCGCAGGCTCTCGTACACGAAGTGGCGCCGCCGCTGGCTTGCAAGCACCTGGGCGTGCAGCGTCGGTATGGAGACGCGAGCCTCGATCTGGCGGCGGTATTCGGCGCAGCGCGCGGCGTGCTCCGGCGCGGTGGCGAGGTTGCGCAGTTCCTCGGGATCGGCGAGGAGGTCGTACAGCTGATCGGGATCCGCCGGGCAGTGCACGAACTTGTAGCGCCCTTCGCGGATCATGAACATCGGTGCAATGGCGCCCTCCGCCAGGTATTCGCCGTCGACCCGGTCGTGGCCGCCGTCGCCGGTGAGGTGCGGCAGCAGGCTCGCACCGGCGAGCGGCGCGGCCTGCGCGGGAGGTTCGCCGGCGAGATCGAGCAGGGTCGGCAAGATGTCCACCAGCGAAACGGCCGCGGCGACGCGCCGCGGAGCAAAGCGTCGCGGCGCGTGCACGATGAGCGGTATGCGGCTCGCGTCCTCGAAGAAGCTCATCTTGTACCAGAGCCCGCGCTCGCCGAGCATCTCGCCGTGGTCGCCGAGCAGCAGCACGATGGTGTCGTCGGCCAGTCGGGTCTCCTCGAGCGTTGCGAGCAGCGCCCCGATCTGGGCATCGACGAAGGAGACCGCGCCGTAGTAGGCCCGTCGCGCGTTGTAAACCTGTTCCGGCGTCGGCTGGTCCAGGTCCAGGCCGCAGACGTGCCGTAGGCGGCGCGAGTGCGGGTCGGGCGGCGCGAGTTCGGCGCCGACGCGCGGCGGCGGAATGTCCACGTTCGCGTACAGATCCCAATAGGGACGCGTGATGTTGTACGGGTCGTGCGGGTGCGTGAGCGACACCACCATGCAGAACGGGCGTGGTTCGGCGGCGCGCGCGACGTCGTAGAGCTTGCGGCGCGATGTGAAGACCACTTCCTCGTCGTAGTCCAGCTGGTTGCTGCGCACGCAAGGACCGGCCTTGAGCACCGAGTCGAGCGAGTGGTACCAGCTCGGGCGGTGCTCGAACCGGGTCCAGTCGGGGGTCCAGCCGAAGTCCGCCGGGTAGATGTCCGGGGTGAGGCGCTCCTCGAAGCCGTGCAGCGCGTCGGGGCCGCAGAAGTGCATCTTGCCGGACAGCACGGTGTGGTAGCCGGCGCGACGCAGGTAGTGCGCGAAGGTGGGCACGTCGGCGGCGAATTCCGCGGCGTTGTCGTAGGCGCCGATCGCCGAGGGCAGTTGTCCCGCCATGAACGAGTAACGCGACGGCGCGCACAGCGGGCTCGCGCAGTAGGCGGCGTCGAACACCACGCCGCCGGCGGCGAGCGCGTCGATGTGCGGGGTGTGCGCGATCGGATTGCCGTAGGGCCTGAGGGCGCGCGGGTTCAGTTGGTCGGCCATGAGCAGGAGGAGGTTCGGTTTGCGAGGCACGCGGGGAGCTCCGGGTTGGATTTCTAGGCTTCGATCAGCCCGTGGCGGATGGCGATCAAGGTCAGTTCGGATTGATTGGCGACGCCGAGTTTCTGTTTGATGTTGTACAGGTGCGTGCCGACCGTCGAGGCCGATAGCGACAGGTCCAGGGCGATCTTCTGCACCGACGCTCCGCCCGCCAGCCGCACGAACACGTCGAACTCGCGCTCGGAGAGCTGTTCGATCGGCGACTTGGGAGCGCCGTCGAACTCGGCGAGGGCGAGCTTCTGGGCGAGCGCCGCGTCGAGGTAGCGCCGGCCGGCCGCCACCGCCTTGACGGCGTCCACCAGCGCCTCGGGCGCGCTGCGCTTCGACAGGAAACCGAGTGCGCCCTCCTGAAACGCGCGCCGCGCGTGCATCGGGTCGTCGTGCGCCGACAGCGTCAGCACGCGCGCCTGCGCATCGCGTGCGCGCAGCCGCTTCAAGGCTTCGATGCCACCCATGCCCGGCATGGCGATGTCCATCACGACGACGTCGGGACGCAATTCCTGGCAGCGGTGCAACAGCACCTCGCCGGACTCGGCCTCGCCGACCACCGCGAGGTCGGGCGTGGCTTCGAGCAGCAGCCGGAATCCCATGCGCACCACGGCGTGATCGTCCACCAGCACGATGCGGATCACGCGAGAGCCTCTGGAAGCTCGCCGGCGGCGAGCGCGATCTCGGCGCTGAGCGCTACGCCGCGCCCGCCGTGGCCGGCGTCGATGCGAAGCCGCCCGCCCAGCTGCTCGAAGCGGTCCTCCAGCCCGCGCAGCCCGAAGTGGCCGGGGCGCCGCCAGTCCGGCGGCAGCCCGGTGCCGTCGTCGACGACGCGGGCGCGGATCGCGGTGGCGTCGCTCCTGAGGTCGACCTCGACGTGCCGGGGCGAACCGTGCCTGAGCGCATTGGTGAGCCCCTCCTGCACGAAGCGGTACAGCGCGAGAGTCACGCTCGGTCCCAGGTCGCAATCGATGGCGGTCGTCAGGCGCAGATCGAGGCCCGGATGGCGGCGGCGTGTGTCGACGACCAGATTCTCCAGGGTCGCCGCCAGGCCGAGGGTGTCGAGGGACAGGGGAGCGAGGCGCGGAATGAGGCCGTGCATGGCGTCGTAGAGTCGCGCGGCTTCCTGGGAGATGGTGTTCGCGACCTCGGCGATCTCCGGGTCGCGGGTGCCTGCCTTGCGCGCGACGGCGAGCGCCAGACTGCGGATCGCGGTGACCGACTGGCCGAATTCGTCGTGCAGTTCGTGGGCGATCAGGCGCCGCTCCTCCTCCAGGCGCTGATCGACCAGCGAGGCGAGCTCGCGCCGCTCGGCGAGGCGATTCTCGGCGGCGTTTGCCTTGCGTTCGACGTCGACCTTGTCCTGCACCGCCCCGGCCATCGCGTTGAAGGCGCGGCCGATGGCGCCGGCCTCGACGCCCGGCAGCGGCGGCAGCCGATAATCGAGTTCGCCGCGCTCGATGCGCTCGAGACCGGCGGCGATGATCGGAAACGGCCGCAGCAGGCGGGTCATCGACCAGAACGCGAGCCCGTTGACCACCACGAGCATGGTGAGACCGAGACCGGTGAGCCGCAGCAAGTCGTCCCAGGCGTCGAGCACGGCGCGCGACGGCTGTGTCTCGACGATCAGGCGCACGCCGCCCCGCAGCGGCAATTCCGCCCTTGCCGCCGGCGGCGCGAGCAGGCGCGCGAACCAGTGCGGCGCTTCCCGGCCGGCCTTGTAGGTGGCCGCCGGCGACCGGTAGAGCACCTCGTTCGAGGCCGACAGCAGGTAGATCTCGTTGCTGCGCACGCGGCCGAGGTGATCGAGCAGGTCGAGCACCAGTTCAGGGCCGCCGATCATCGAATAGAGCGACGCCACCCGGCCGAGCAGCTGTACGGCAACGCGGTTGGCCGCCTCGGTTTCCTCGCGCACCGAGGCTCGCGTGCTCTGGATCTCGGCGAGAATGAGCACCGCCACGAACGCGGCGCTCAACGTGGCGACCACGAGGTTCAGGCGAGTGCGCAGGGTCATCCGCCGATGTTAGCAGGCGCCGCAACCTGCGAGGTGCCGGCGCCGGCGGCCGGGGCGGCGCCGTCTCATGAAAATCATGAGCCGAGGTTCATGATCCCGAGGATGGGAGTGTGCGGTCCGTCGGAGCGAGGATCGGGGTGTGCGGCGATCCTCGCCGCGCCGTGTCACGTCCTGGCACGCGGCTGCAAGAGGAGTTGGAGCATGACCTGGGAAACCCCGATGGCCGTCGATTTCCGGTTCGGCATGGAAATCACGATGTACATCGCGAATCGCTGAATCGCGATTCGGCGGCTCGCCCGCGGGTCGCGGGCGAGCCCACCTTGCCTCGTTCTTCCGAAGTTCATGGATCGAGTGGGCAGCACGTGAGGATCCGGGTGCTGGGGTCCGCCGCCGGCGGCGGATTCCCGCAGTGGAATTGCAATTGTCGCAACTGCGCGGGCTGGCGTGCCGGCACGCTGAAGGCCACGGCGCGCACGCAATCCTCCATCGCCGTGCGTGGCGCCGGCGACCACTGGGTACTGGTGAACGCCTCCCCGGACGTTCGCGCGCAACTGGCGGACTGCCCCGACCTGCAGCCGCGACCGGGCGGGCCCCTGCGCGATTCGCGGCTTGCCGGCATCGTCCTGGTCGACGGCCAGGTCGATCACACCACCGGGCTGTACATGCTGCGCGAGGCACGCACGCCCTGGCGGGTGTGGTGCACCGACAGTGCCTACGCCGATCTCACCGAGGGCAATCCGGTTCTCGGGCTGCTCGGACACTACTGCGGCGTGGAGCGGCGCCGCATCGAGCCGGGACGGGAATTCGTGGTCGACGGCGTGCCCGACCTGCGCTTCCACCCGCTCGCGGTGGCCAGCAAGCCGGCGCCGTATTCGCCGCACCGGGAGCATCCGCAGCCCGGTGACAACGTGGCTCTGGTGCTCGCGGACGCCGCGTCCGGCCGCCGTGCCGTGTATGCGCCGGGGCTCGGCGCAGTCGACGAGGAGATGTTCGCGGCCATGCGCGCGGCGGCGGTGGTGCTGATCGACGGCACCTTCTGGAGCGACGACGAGATGCAGAGGCTCGGCGCCTCGGGCAAGCGCGCCGCCGACATGGGACACCTCGCCCAGAGCGGGCCGGGCGGCATGCTCGAGTGGCTGGACCGGCTCGGTCCGGACGTGCGCAAGATCCTGATCCACATCAACAACACCAATCCCATACTCGACGAGGAGTCGGCCGAGCGCGCCGAACTCGCGCGCCGCGGCGTCGAGGTGGCTCATGACGGCATGGAGATCACGTTATGACGGGCTCGGCCTGGAGTCGCGAAGAGTTCGAGGCGCGCCTTCGCCGGGAGGGCAGGGCCTACCACATTCACCACCCCTTCAACGTTTTGTTGAACACCGGCGGCGCGACGCGCGACCAGATCCGCGGCTGGGTGGCGAACCGGTTCTACTATCAGACCAGCATCCCGATCAAGGACGCCGCCATATTGGCCAACTGTCCCGACCGACGCGTGCGTCGCGCCTGGGTGCAGCGCATCCTCGACCACGACGGCTACGGCGAGGAGCCCGGCGGCATCGAGTCGTGGCTGCGGCTCGCGGAGGCGGTCGGCCTGGATCCGAAGCAGGTCGAGAGCCTGTCGCTGGTGCTGCCGGGGGTGCGTTTCGCCGTCGACGCATACGTGAACTTCGCGCGCCGCGCCCCGTGGCAGGAAGCGGTGTGTTCGTCGCTCACCGAGTTGTTCGCGCCGGAAATCCATAAACAGAGGCTCGCCAACTGGCCGGCGCACTATCCGTGGATCGACCGTGCCGGGCTCACCTATTTCCAGAGCCGGGTCAGCCTCGCGCGCCGGGACGTCGAATTCGGCCTCGCCTTCACGCTCGATCACTTCGACACACGGGTGCTTCAGGAACGCGCCGTGGACATCCTCAAGTTCAAGCTCGACGTGCTGTGGCAGATGAGCGATGCCATGGCGGTGCACTTCGGCGTGCCGCTCGCGCCGGTTCCCCGCGAGGAGCTGTTCGCGTGAGCGCGCCGATCCGGGCCGAGTCGCGGCCGGCGCTCGATCGGCGCTTCCGCCTGCAGTGGGAGGCCGCGCAGAGCGCGCACGTGCTCCTCTATCCGGAGGGCATGATCAAGCTGAACCAGAGCGCCGGCGAGATCCTGAAGCGCTGCGACGGACGCGCGACGGTTGCCGAGATCACCGCGGATCTGGAGCGCGCCTTCGGCGTCACGGGGCTCGCGGCCGACGTGACCGCGTTCCTCGGAATGGCGGCCGAGAAGCGCTGGCTCACGGTGGTGGCGTGAGCACCGTGCCGCGTGCACCCGGCGCGCCGCCGGGGCCGCCGCTGTGGTTGCTCCTCGAGCTCACTTATCGCTGTCCGTTGCACTGCGTGTTCTGTTACAACCCGGTCGATTTCGTGCGCACCGGCGCGGAACTCGACACGCAGGCGTGGCTGCGGGTGCTGCGCGAGGCACGCGAACTCGGTGCGGTCCAGCTGGGCCTTTCCGGCGGCGAACCGCTGTCGCGGCCCGACCTGGAAGTCATCGTCGCCGAGGCCCACCGCCTCGGCTTCTACACGAACCTCATCACCTCGGGAGTGGGGCTCGACGAGCCGCGCATCCGCGCCCTCAAGGCGGCGGGTCTGGATCACATCCAGCTCTCCTTCCAGGACAGCACGCGGCAGATGAACGACTTTCTGAGCAGCACCCGCACCTTCGAGCTCAAGGCGCGGGTCGCGGCACTGATCAAACAGTACGACTATCCGATGGTGCTGAACGTGGTGCTGCACCGGCTCAACATCGACCACGTCGAGGACATCCTCGCCATGGCCGAACGGCTCGGCGCCGAGTACGTCGAACTCGCCAACACGCAGTTCTACGGCTGGGCGTGGCACAACCGCGAGCGGCTGATGCCGAGCCGGGACCAGGTTGCGCGCGCGGAAGCCGCCACCATGCGCTTTCGGGAGCGGGTCGGCGGCGCGATGCGGGTGTTCTTCGTGGTGCCCGATTATTTCGAGAGCCGGCCGAAGCCGTGCATGAACGGGCTGGGTTCGGTCTTTCTGACGGTGACGCCCGACGGTACCGCCTTGCCCTGCCACGCGGCGCGGATGCTGCCGGGTTTGGAGTTTCCCAACGTGCGCGCGCGTACGGTGCGCGAGATCTGGTACGAGTCGCAGGCGTTCACCCATTTTCGCGGCGACGGGTGGATGAAGGAGCCCTGTCGCACCTGCCCGGAGCGCCACCAGGACTTCGGCGGCTGCCGCTGCCAGGCCTACCTCCTCACCGGCGACGCGGCCAACGCCGATCCGGTCTGCGACCGCTCGCCGCACCATCACCTGGTGACGGCGGCGGTCGCCCGCGCCGACGCGGGCGCGGAGGAGGAACGGCCGCTGGTGTTCCGTTCGCCGGCGAACTCCGCCTTGCTGTCCTCATGAGCGCGGCCCCGGCATCGATCGGCGCCTGGTTCGCGGCCGCATTCGCGGCGGCACTCGCGGCGCAAACCGCCCTCCGCTGGTGGCTGTCCACGCGGCAGATCGCGGCCATGGCCGCCGGCCGCGAGCGGGTGCCGGCCGCGTTCGCCCGGCACATCCGCATCGACGATCAACGCAAGGCCGCCGACTACACCGCCGCGCGCGCACGCCTCGCCCGCGTCGCGGCCGGCGTCGACGCCGGGGTCAAACTGGCGCTCACCTTCGGCGGCGGGCTCGCCGCCATCGACGCCGCGGTCGCGCGGCGGGCGCTCGCCGAGCCGTGGGCGGGGCTCGTGGTCATCTGCGCGGTGTACCTGCTGCTCGAGCTCGTGGCGCTGCCGTTCGCGGTTTGGCGCACGTTCGCGCTGGAGGCGCGGTTCGGCTTCAATCGCAGCACGCCGCGCTTGTTCGTCGCCGATCGCGTGCGCGAGCTCGCGCTCGCGGCGCTGCTCGGGGCGCCGCTCGCACTGGCAACTCTCGCGATCATGCGCAACGCAGGCGCCCTCTGGTGGCTCGAGGTCTGGTTCTTGTGGATCGCGGTGAGCGTTGCGCTGACCTGGGCCGCGCCGCGCTACCTCGCGCCGTTGTTCAACCGCTTCACGCCGCTCGAGGATCCGCTCCTCGCGCGGCGCGTGGCGGAACTCCTGGAGCGCTGCGGCTTTCGCCTGGACGGCGCCGTCTACGTCATGGACGGGTCGCGCCGCTCGGCCCACGGCAATGCTTATTTCACCGGGATCGGGCGCCACAAGCGCATCGTGCTCTTCGACACACTGGTCGCGCGCCTGTCACCGGCCGAGATCGAAGCGGTACTCGCACACGAATTGGGCCACTATCGCCTGCACCACGTGCGCCGGCACCTCGTGCTCTCGGTGCTCGCCACCGGAGCCGGACTCGCCGCGCTCGCGTGGCTCGCGCGCCAGCCAGGTTTCTACGCCGAGTTCGGGCTGGCGGGTCCGTCGGCGGCCGGCGCTCTGGTGTTGTTCGCGCTCACGGTGCCGACGTTCGCGTATCTCGCCAAGCCTCTGCGCGCTTGGTGGTCGCGGCGGCATGAATTCGAGGCCGACGATTTCGCGGCCGCACACGCCCCGGCGTCCGATCTCGCGACGGCACTGGTGGCACTGTACCGTGACAATGCCACCGCACTCGAACCGGATCCTCTGCACTCCGCCTTCTACGACACCCATCCGCCCGCGACCGTGCGCATCGCGCGGCTCGAGGCGCGGGGTGCGTCTCGCGCAGCCGGCGTTGCGTCCGCCTAGTCGCGCGTGCGCGACCGTCGTGACGGCGAGCGGCCGGGCCGCGGCGCGACACCGAGTGGTACTCGCAAAGCTGGGTGCTCCGCCGGCGCTGCGGACACCGCTCCGGCTCCGGGGCGGTGGCTGCCCTCCGGCGGGTCGGAGGGTGCCGTCGTCGGCGGCGTCGAGGTCTGCTCGGTGGCGGCCCGCTTCTGCGCCTCGACGTGCATGTCGAGCAGCGCCATCCAGTATTTCTTCTTGTGCGGGGAACTGTTGTAGGAGAGCCGGATGGCCTTCCTCAAACGGGCAACTTCGGAGTCGTCCATGGTCGCACCTCCCCGTTCCTGGGCTTCGAAGGTGAGTTACCCTTTACTGTAGCGCGTTCGTGCTGCGACACCAGTCCCCGCAGCCGTGCCGCGAGGCAACCCTGCGCGGCCGTCCGACACGCGGTCCCCGAGGAGTCGATGGCTGGCAACGTGTTCGTGATCGTCGTGGCGAGTGCCCTGCTGCACGCGGCCTGGAACGCGATCGTCAAGGGCGCTCCGAGCCCGCGGATCACCACGGCGTTCGTGACGGCCGCCGCCGCCGCGCTCGCGCTCGCGGCACTGCCGTTCCTGCCGTCGCCCGCGGCGGGCGCCCGTCCCTTCATCGCCGCCTCGGCGGTGATCCACGTGCTCTACTTCGGGTTGCTTGCACGGACCTATCGCCTGGCGCCGATGAGCCAGGCCTACCCGCTGATGCGCGGCATTGCGCCCCTGCTGGTGCTGACGTTCGTGGTGGGTGCGCTCGGCGAGCGTCTGCCGATCACCGCCATCGCCGGTTCCTGCCTGCTGTGCGCGGGGCTTCTCGCGATGTCGCTCGGGCCGGCACGCGCCGATGCGCGCGGCCTGCGTTCGGCGCTCGCGGTCGGTCTGGTGATCGCCGTGTACACGGTGGTCGACGGCATCGGCGTGCGCCGCGCGGGCGCCGCCGCCGCGTACACCGCCTGGGTGTTCCTGCTGACGGGCATTCCGCTCGCCGCCTGGACCCTGACGCGCCACGCGCTGCCTGCGAGACGCGAACTCGCCCGCGCCCTCGCCTGGGGCATCGGCGGCGGCCTCGCGACGCTCGCCTCCTACGGCATGGCGCTGTGGGCGATGCGCACGGCGCCAGTGGCCGCGGTGGCGGCGCTGCGGGAGACCTCCATTCTCTTCGGCGTGCTGCTGTCGGCGGCGTTCCTCGGCGAGCGAGTGGGCGCAGTGCGAATGGCGGCGGGTGCCGTCATCGCACTGGGCGCCGTGTTATTGCGGCTCTGAGCGGCCAGGCTACTAGAACGCCGCAGCCTCGAGCGCCATGGTGGAGCCCTTGCCCGCCTTGATCGCGTAGAGCAATGCCCCCGCCTGCGGCAGGATGCGCTCGACGTAGAACGTGGCGGTCGCGATCTTGGCCCGGTAGAAGGATGCGTCCTCGTCCGAAAGTCCGCCGCCGGCGAGCTTCCCGGCCGCGACCTTGGCCGAGCGAATCCACATGAAACCGAGCGCCACCAGCCCGAACAGCCGCAAGTAGTCGCTTGCCGCCGCGCCGGCCTCCTCGGGATCGGCAAGTCCCTTCTGCGCGATGAAGGCGGTGGCGAGCTGTAACGCTCCGAAGGCCCTCGAGAATGGCTGCACCAGCGCCTTCACGTCGCCGTCCTCGGCGTGCGCGTCGATGAACTCAGCCACCGGGTGGAAGAAGCGGCGCAGGCTGCGGCCGAAATTCACCGGCATCTTGCGGCCGACGAGGTCGAGCGCCTGCACTCCGTTGGTGCCTTCGTAGATCATGGCGATGCGCACGTCGCGCACGTATTGTTCCATGCCGTTGCCGACGATGTAGCCGTGGCCGCCGTAGATCTGCAGGCACTGGCTCGCGGTCTCGTAGCCCAAGTCCGTGAAGAAGGCCTTCACCACCGGAGTCATCAGTGCGACGAAGTCTTCAGCCTCCTCGCGCTCGGGTCCCGGCGGCAGGCGCTGCATGCGATCGAGCGCGTTCGCGACCCACACGCAGAGGGCGCGACAGCCTTCGTTGTAGGCCCGGGCGGTGAGCAGCATGCGCCGCACGTCCGGGTGGACGATGATGGGATCGGCTGGCTTGCCCGGATTCTTCGCGCCGGAGAGGGAGCGACCCTGGATCCGCTCCCTCGCGTAGGCAACCGCGCTCTGATACGCCGCCTCGCCGACGCCGAGACCTTGCGTGCCGACCGAGAGGCGCTCGCTGTTCATCATGACGAACATCGCGCGCATACCCTTGTTGGGCTCGCCGACCATCCAGCCGGTGGCCTCGTCGAAGCTCATCTGACAGGTGGCCGAGGCCTTTATGCCCATCTTGTGCTCGATGCCGGTGCACTGCACGCCGTTGCGGGCGCCGAGCGACCCGTCGGGATTCGGCAGGAACTTGGGCACCAGGAAGAGGCTGATGCCCTTGATGCCCGACGGAGCGTCGGGGAGCCGTGCGAGCACGAGGTGCACGATGTTCTCGGTGAGGTCGTGCTCGCCGGCCGAGATGAAGATCTTGCTGCCGGTGATGCGATAGCTGCCGTCCGCCTGAGGCACCGCGCGGGTCTTGAGCATCCCGAGGTCGGTGCCGCAGTGCGGTTCTGTGAGGCACATGGTGCCGGCCCATGAACCGTCCACCAGTCGCGGCAGGTAGAAGTCCTTGAGCGCATCCGAGCCGTAGCTCTCGAGCGCGAGGTAGGCGCCGTGCGAAAGCCCCGGATAGAGGCCGAACGCCAGGTTGCTGCCGCAGATCATCTCCTCGACGCACTTGGCGATGCACTGCGGCAGTCCCTGACCGCCGTACTTCGGGTCCGCGGCGAGTGCGCCCCAGCCGCCTTGCACGAAGGCGGCGTAGGCCTCCTTGAAGCCGGCTGGCGTGGTCACGACGCCATCCTCGAAGCGGCAACCCTCCGCATCGCCGCTCGCGTTGATCGGCAGCAGCTGCTCGGCGGTGATCTTCGCGGCTTCCTCGAGAATGGTGTCGAGCAGATCCGGTGTCGCTTCCTCGAGTCCCGGCAGCCGTGCGAGCGCGGCACTGTCGTGAAGCTCGTGCAGGGCGAAGCGCATGTCGCGCAACGGGGCGTGATAGGTCTGCATGGCGTCTCTCCTTGCGAAGGCTAATTGCGCAGCGGCTTGCCGGTGGCGAGCATGTGCTCGATCCGCGCCAGCGTTCCAGGCGTCCTGACCAGGCGCATGAACGCCGCCCGCTCGAGCGCCGAGAGTTGATCTTCCGTGACCGGATCGATGGGATCGGTGGGGCCGCCCGAGAGCACCTCGGCCAGCGCCTCGACCACCACCATGTCGTGCTCGGTTGCCAGCCCGCGGCGGCGGAACCCCTCGGCCGCCAGCACGAAGCCGAGCTTGCCGGCCGGGCCGGGGAGCTTGAGTTCCGCCGGCTTGGGCGGCGCGTAGCTCGGCGCGAGGGCGAGCGCCCGCGCCTTTGCGTCGGCGAGCAACCGGTCGCGGTTCATGGTGATGCCGTCGCCCGGCCGTAGGAAGCCGAGCGCCTTGGCTTCGGCGGCGGACTTCGACACCGTCGCCGTACTGATGAGCTCGAACGCCTTCGAGGGTGCGGGCATGGGTCCGCGCGGCAGCGCGCTCCCGGTGGCGTAGCGGACGAGCATCTCCTTGCAGCCGCCCCAGCCGGGGATCACGCCGACGCCGCACTCCACGAGTCCGATGTAGCTTTCGGCGTGCGCCTGCACCGCAGCACTGTGCAACAGGATTTCGCAGCCACCACCGAGCGCCATGCCGGCGGGCGCGCTCACCACCGGGAACGGCGCGTACTTCAGCGCCTTGTAGACCTGCTGGCCACCGGCGATCAGCTTGTCGATCTCGCTCCAGGCGGCGATGTTGGCGGCGAACAGGGCGAGGCCCAGGTTCGCGCCCACCGAGAAGTTGCGGCCCTCGTTGTAGATGACCAGCGCCTTGTAGCGCTGCGCCACCAGCGGGATGGTCTCGCCGAGCAGACGGATGATCGCTTCGTCGAGCGAGTTGCTCTTGCTGGTGAACTCGAAGCACAACACGCCGTCGCCGATGTCCCACACCGCCGCGGAGCCGTTCTTGAGCAAGGGCTTGCCGGCGAGCTTGACGTCCTCGAGCAGCAACACGCCCTCGGGCCGGCGCACGTCGTGGTATGCGCCGTCGGTGCCGAGAAACTGGCGCCGGCCGGCCTCGACGCGGTAGAAGGTCTTGCCCGCGGCGGCAGCGAGCAGCGGGGGCACGGCGATGCCGTCCTGCGCGAGGCGCGCGGCGAGCCAGTCCGCGCCGAGCTTGTCAATCAGCTCGAACGGACCGAAGCGCCAGTTGTAGCCCAGGCGCATCGCCTGGTCGATGGCGTGCACGTCGTCGGCCGCCTCCGGCACCAGGCTCGCCGCGTAGGCGAGCGTCCTGCCGAGCACGCGCCAGGCATAGCGGCCCGCCGGTCCGTCCGAGGCGAGCAGCGCACGCAGGTCCTTGCCCGCGGCGGCGAGTTCCGGCAAATCGGCCTGGCGCTGCGCGCGGTACTCGCCGGTGGCGAGGTCGATCGCCTGTTTGACCTTGCCGCCGCCGCTGCGATCGAGGCGGTAGAAGCCGCCCTTGCCCTTGCGGCCGGTGTAGCCGGTGGCGATCATCTTCTCCACGAGCGGCAACTTGCGGTTCGCGGCGTGGAAGGCATCGCCCTTGGGGAGCGTGGCCTCCAGGCTCGCATTGATGTGCGGCATCAGGTCGAGACCCACCAGGTCGATGAGACCGAACACGCCGGTCTTGGGAATGCCCATCGGCGCGCCCATGACCGCATCGGCTTCCTCGACGTCGAGCTTTCCTTCCAGGGCCTCGAGCACGCCGACCTGCAGCCAGTACACGCCGAGGCGATTGGCGATGAAGCCGGGGCTGTCCTTGCATTCGACGATGGTCTTGCCGAGCACCCGGTCGGCGCACACGCTCACCGCGGCGGCAATCTCGGGGTTGGTGGCGGGTCCGCGCACCAGTTCGAGCAGGCGCATGTAGCGCGGCGGATTGAAGAAGTGGGTGATCAGGAAATCGCGCGCGAAGCGCTCCGGCAGCCCCGCGAGCAGCGCGGCGAGCGGGATGGTGGAGGTGTTCGAAGAGACTGCCGTGCCCGGGCGGCGCACCGCGTCGAGTTTCTTGTACAGCGCCTGCTTCACGTCGAGCCGTTCGACCACGGCTTCGACGATCCAGTCGCTGTCGGCCACTTTCGCGAGATCGTCCTCGACGTTGCCCGCGGTCACGAGGCGGGCGGCGGCCGGCGACATGAAGGCGGCCGGTTCGCTCTTCAGCATCCTGGCGATCGCGCCCTCGGCGAGCGCGTTGCGATTCGGCTGACCGGACGGCACCACGTCGAGCAGCAGCACCGGGATGCCGGCATTTGCGAACTGTGCCGCGATGCCGGCGCCCATCACGCCGGCGCCGATCACCGTGGCCTTGCGGATCTCTTGCATGGTGGCGGCCCTCAGATGCGCTCGAGAATGGTCGCAATGCCCTGGCCACCGCCGATGCACTGGGTGGCGAGCGCGTAGCGGCCGCCGGTGCGGGCGAGCAGGCTCGCCGCCTTGCCGACGATGCGCGCGCCGGTGGCGCCGAGCGGGTGGCCGAGCGCGATCGCTCCGCCGTCGATGTTGAGCGTCTCGTCGCGGATGCCGAGATCATGTACGCAGGCAAGCGCCTGGCTGGCGAATGCCTCGTTCAGTTCCACCACGTCGATGGCGGACATGTCGAGACCGGCGCGGGCGAGCGCCTTCTGCGTGGCCGCGACCGGGCCGATGCCCATGATCTCCGGCGCGCAGCCGGCGACGGCCACGCTCTTCAGGCGCGCGAGCGGCTTGATGCCGTTCTTGGTGGCGTACTCCTCGCTGCAGACGAGCAGCGCGGCGGCGCCGTCGGTGAGCGGCGAGGCGGTGCCTGCGGTCACGGTACCCTTCTCGGTGAAGGCGGGCTTGAGCGAGGCGAGCCCTTCGGCCGTGGTGTCGGGGCGCAGGCAACCGTCCGCGGTCACGCGCCCGGCGGGCGTGTCGATCGGCACGATTTCGGCGGCGAAGTGACCGGCCTTCGCCGCCGCGGCGGCGCGTTGCTGGCTGCGCACCGCGAACGCCTCCTGTGTGGCGCGATCGATCTTCCACTTGGCGGCGACATTCTCGGCGGTGTCGCCCATGCCGATGTAGGCCGCGAGCTTCGCCTGCAGCGCGGGGTTGGGCATGGGGTTGAAGCCCTGCATGGGTACGCGGCTCATGCTCTCCACGCCTGCCGCGATGAACGCCTCGCCGGCGCCGAGCTGGATCATGCCGGCGGCGATGTGCACCGACTGCATCGAGGAGCCGCAGAAGCGGTTCACGGTCATGCCCGCGGTGGACTGCGGCAGGCCGGCGAGCAGGCCGATCAGTCGTCCGACGTTGAAGCCTTGTTCGCCTTCGGGGAAGGCGCAGCCGACGATCAGGTCCTCGATGTCGGCCGCGCGCACCTGGGTTCGCTGTACGAGCGCGGCGACCACCTGCGCCGCCAGATCGTCCGGGCGGACGTGCGCGAGCGCGCCCTTGGCGGCGAAGGTGAAGGGAGAGCGGGCGTACCCCGCGATGACCACGTTCTTCATGCGTTGCCTCCGTTGCTGTCCGCGTTCGTACCGCCGCCGCGCTCCATCTGCGCGAGCGCGGCGGTGGCCTGGGATTCTATGTCTTGCAGTTCGGCGAGCGTCTGGTCGAGAGCGAGCCGCTGTGCTTCCAGTCGGGTACGCCGGCTGCGCACCGCGTCGACCAGGCGGCGCACCTGCGCGCGATGCGTCGGATCGACGTCGTACAGGTCGAGGTATTCCTTGATCTCGCGCAGGCTGAAGCCGAGTTGCTTGCCGCGCAGGATCAGGATCATGCGGCCGCGGTCGCGCTGGGTGTAGATGCGGTTGTTGCCGACCCGCCGCGGCGCGATGAGGCCCTTGTCCTCGTAGAAGCGCAGCGTACGCGTGCTCACCCCGAGTTCCTTGCCGAGCTCGGTGACTCCGTAGATCTGCGCGCTCGGCGCCGTGTCCGCGCCTTCCCGGGATGGGAACGCGGCACGGGAGCGGGCGGCTACGGCACTTTGGGTCACGCGTGTAACCTATGCGTCATATGATTGACGTATACGTTAACTCACGGTTGGTCTGCTTGCCAAGGGGTCCCGAAGACCGGCGTCTAAAGGGGTGGGCAAGGCGCGCCGGCGCCTGCGGGTGGTGCGCCGCGGCGGATCAGCGTCCCTGCGGGCGATCGGCCACGCGGACGGTGTAGCCGCCCGACTTCTCGTCCGCCTGCAGCGAGAGAAGCCCGCGCTTCTCGGCCTCCGCCAGCAGGTCGTTGAAGGAGCGGAATCCGTACGCCCGCTCGTTGAAGCCCGGGTGGCGGCGCTTCAGGGCCTGCTTGATCATCGAGCCCCAGATCGCGTCGCTCTCGTCGCGCTCCTCGCTGACCGCGTCGAGGGTCTCGACGACCAGATCCAGCGCCTCGGCCGGATCCGGGCCCTTGTGCTCGGGCAGAGGTTCGGCGGCGGCCGCGGTGGGTGCCTCCGGTGTCTGCGCCGCGGCGGTCGCTGGCTTCGCCTCGCCAGAACTGCGGCGGCGGCGCGCCTTGGAGGGCTCCTTGCGCACGAGGTCGTCGTAGTAGATGAACTCGTCGCAGTTGTTGATGAACAGGTCCGAGGTCGAATTCTTGACGCCGATGCCGATCACGGTCTTGGCGTTTTCGCGCAACTTGCTCACCAACGGCGAGAAGTCCGAGTCGCCGCTGACGATCGCGAAGGTGTCCACGTGACCCTTGGTGTAGCACAGGTCGAGCGCGTCCACGACCATACGGATGTCGGCGGAGTTCTTGCCCGATTGGCGCACGTGCGGGATCTCGATGAGCTCGAACGCGGCTTCGTGCAACCCGCGCTTGAACTCCTTGTAGCGCTCGAAATCGCAGTACGCCTTCTTCACCACGATGTGGCCCTTGAGCAGCAGCCGTTCGAGCACCTTCTGGATGTCGAAGCTCGGGTAGCGGGCGTCGCGCGCGCCGAGCGCGATGTTCTCGAGGTCCAGGAACACGGCCATGGTGGCCTCGGCATTCTTGCTGTTCATGATCAGCACCAGTGGTAGTTGAAGCTCACGCTGACGCGCTCGGCTGCGACCGGGTTGGCCGCTATCTCGTGGCGGAGCCAGCTCTCGAAGAGTACCAGGCGCCCGGCGTTCACCGGCCGCGTCACCCACGGCCGCTGCGCCGGCGACGCGTCCGCACGCCGCGGCGGCGCGCCCATGAAGCGATCGAGGCGCGGATCCTCGAACTTGATGCCCGGAGCTCCACGCGGCGTGCGCAGATAGTACGTGCCGCTCACGGAGGCGAGCGGGTGCAAGTGGGAGCCGTGAGCGACGCCGCGAGGCATGATGTTGACCCAGCAATCGGTCATCGCGAGGGTGCGGCCGGTCAGGTCCCACTCGAGGCGCGCGGCGAACGCGCGTACGTGCCGGTCGAGCCGGCGCTCGAGCGCTGCGAAGCTGGGCGAAATCCGCTGCAGCCGGGATGCGCTGCCATAGGACGTGTAGCCGCCGTGGTAGTTGCGCGTCGACCAGCGCCGGCCTGCCGCGTCGTCCTCGCGCAGTTGATAAGCCTCGTCGAGCAGCCGGCGGTCAAGGTCCCGGGCGCCGCGACCACCGAGCGGCGCCTCGTAGAGCAGCGTCGGAAACAGTGCCGAGACGCCCATCAGCCCGTGGTCTCGTCGGCGTAGATCTTCACCAGACGGTAGAGGAAGGCGCGGCAGTCGAGCAG
>DAIDHD010000034.1 GCA_027459765.1 Gammaproteobacteria bacterium
CGTCGCCTGGGCGGGCTCAGCGGCGGAACGATGATCAGAACACCGGTGAACGCCCGCGTGTCGTGCGCGATGCCGGGACCGGAATAGCGCCCGGTGCGGGATGCCAGAAAACCGATCGGGTCGTTCATGGTCGCATGCTGCCGTACCGCCAGGATGGCGGCAACGAGATCGACGATCAGGAGCCCATCGGTGCGCTGGCCAGATAAGCCGGGATGTGTTGACGCAGCTGGAAGAACCCTTTGGTCGCATGGGGCCAGACATGGCGATCCCAGGCGCGCGGCACCGCGCGGGGTGGCGTTGGCAGAACCGCGAGCGCATCGGCGACCGGGCCGACCGGTGCGTAGGGTGTGATCACCGGCAGGTCGTGCCCGGACGCCCAGACGGCAATGTCCGCACTGTCGTCGAGCCGCACCGCCGCGACGCCGAACCGGCGCTCGGCACAGCAGAGCGCATCCTCGACCGCGCCATGGGCGAAGGCGGCAACCGCCGGGGCGACGCCACGTGTCGCGCGCGGCGCCGGCATCGCGAGACCGGCCACCGCGCGCACAGTGCATCCGGCGAGATCGAGGCTGCCGGGGTCGCAATCATCGTCGTGGAGCAGCAGCGCGACATCGCCGGTGATCGGCTTGTCGAACACTGGCGGCACCGGTCGTGGCGGCGGGATCTCTTCGGTCAGCGGCGCGGCGGATTCGTCGAGCTGGCCGCGTGGATCGAACCTCGCGTTGGTGTAGCGCGCGATGTTTTCGGCCCGGGCGAGGTAGTGTTTGCCCGGCGTGTGCAGGCCGGCGACCCAGCGCCAGGAAAGCGTGTTCGAGGCCGGATCGAAATCCAGCAGGTGCTCGCGGAAGAATTCCGCACCGAGCTGCCACGGCAGCCTCAAGGTGAAGATCCAGATGCTCGCAAACCACATGCGGGCGTGATTGTGCAGCCAGCCGGTATCTCGCAGTTCCCGACTCCAGGCGTCGAGGCAATCGATGCCGGTGCCGCCCGAGCGTGCCGCCTCGAAGCGCGCGCGCAGCGTGCCGTCCTCGGCGAGTTGCGACTTCAACCGCGCGACCTCAACCAGGTACTGCGCGTGCAGCTGCGGCCGGCCCTCGAGCCAGCCCTTCCAGTAAGTCCGCCAGCAGACTTCGTCGACGAACTTCTCGCTCGCCGTGGTTCCGTGGGCGCCGCGCACGGCCCGCACCACTTCGGCCTCGGTGAGCAGCCGGCGCCGGATCCAGGGGGACAGGCACGAGACGTTGCTACGATCGTCGGGACCGCGGTCCTCGTTGCGGGTGGCCGCGTAGCTCGATCCGGCGTTGGGCAGGAACTCGGCCAGGCGCGCGAGGCCGGCGGAGCGGGTTCCGATCCAGAGAGAGGAGGTCATCGGCGCCGTAGTATAGGCGCCGATGACCGCAAGCGTAGCCGTCCTTCCGACCGCTGCATGGTGCGACGGCGTTTCCGTCGCGAAAGTATCAGGGTCCGAGCGTGCGCAGGTACTCCGCTACGTCTTCCATCTGCGCCTCCTTGAGACCTTGGGCGACACCGTGCATCACGGCGACGTTGCGCAGATTGCTGCTGAAGGAGCGCAACTGCTTCACCAGGTACTGCGGCTGCTGGCCCGCGAGCCGCGGGAAGGTGTCCGTTCCTTCGGCCTTCGCACCGTGACAGGTTGCGCACGCGGGAATGCCCGCGTCGGGTTCGCCATGCAGGTAGATCGCTTCACCGCGCGCCACCTCGGCGGAGTGGCTCGGGTGGGCGGGCGGCGGCGTCTGGTGGGCGTAGTAATCGGCAAGTCCCTGGATGGTGTCGTCGTCGAGGGTCGCCGCCATGCCCCACATGTAACCGAGCGCGTCCGGGTCGCCGCGGGTCTGGGATTTGAAGTTGTGCATCTGTGCCGCGAGGTAGCTGGCGTGCTGGCCGGCCAGCACGGGGAACTTCGGCGAGATACTCACGCCCTTCGGACCGTGACAGGTCGTGCAGGTGGTGACGGCGATGCGCGTGGCCGCCGCGCTCTGCGCGGCGTCCGGCGACTCGGCGTGGCCGGTGGAGAACATCGCCGCACAGGCGGCGCCGAGGAATGTACCGTAGATGGATTTTTTCATGTCGTTCGCGTCCGTCTATTGATCTTCAAAACACCAGCCACAGCAGCAGATAGGCCGTGTCGTTGGCGCCCGCGTTGCGTCCCTGACCGTCGTAGTTGACGTTGCCGCCGTTGAATCGATCGAAGTGCGTGTACTGCACCGACAACTTGGTGTTGAGCCACGGCAGATAGTTGAATTCGCCGATCCAGCCGCGCGTGTCGGGCGATCCATTGGCGCTGGTGACCACCCCGGGAGGCCCGCCTGCGGCATACATCAGCGGATCCGTGCTGCCGTTGGTCTGGAAGCGCGCGAGCGTGCCGCCGTACATGCGCTTGTAGTAGTAATTCGCGTTGACCCGCACCGTGGTCAACGTGTCGCGCGGATTGGACGCGTTGGCCGCGGCGCTCGCGTCGAGATTCATGGCTTCGTGAATCCGGGTGCCGGTGAGCGAGAACAGGTGCTCCTCGGCGATGTACTGGTACTGGAAGTCCTCCGCCACGTCCCGGAACTCGTTATACGGACCGGACAACAGCGCCGGTGACCCCGCCGTGCCGCCCGAAGCGGCCGTGCCGCCGCCAGGGAAGAACTTGAACTGCGCCCCGTACATGCCCGCCTCCAGCGAGTGCCGGCCCCACTGGTACTCGTATGCGATCCGCGCGTAGGGTGCCGAGCTTCGCAGCACGTTCGATGCGGTACCGTCCAACGGGCCGGCGCCACCGGTGATCGGATTGGTGGTGCCCTGCTTGGCCGATCGATACAGACCGATTTCGGCGTAGACCTGTTCGTTCCACAGCATGTACGCCGTCAGGCCCGCCACGTCCTGCGCGAGCGTGCCGTCGATCTGCGTCGCCGCGAGCGGCGATACCCCCGCGTTGGTGGCCGCATACGGGAAGCCGAATGCGGGCGTGCTGTTCCACAGGTCCTGCACCGTGGGATTGTTGTTGAGACTGACGCCGTAGATGAGGCTGCGATCGTCCGGCAGCACCAGCGCATTCGCGTAGCGAATGTCGGTGTTGTCGATGCCGATCGTGCCCGAGTCGTTGGCGTAGGTCAGCTGGCTGAAGGCGCCGATGTGCGGCGCGATCTTGCCGGCGTAGAAGATGCTGAACTGCTGCGGGAAGTCCACCGTGCCGCTCTGCGAGTGTCCGGCGGCGCCGGTCCCGTCCGGCAGCGGGTGGTTCAGCTGGGTGTACGACACCTGAATCATGGCCGAGAGCGGCGGCAACCCGGCGAGCGACAGCATCTCCTCCTTCTTGGCGGTGATGCCGCGAACGTCCTTCAGGTTGTCGAGCGTGTAGCCGTTGGCCTTGAACACGCGTCCGAAGTGGTTTAGTTCGGGATAAACGGTGTGGCAGGCCTCACAGGTCATCCCGGTCTGCCGGGCGAAGCTCGGCACGGCATGGGCGCCGGGAGCGGCGGCGAATACCAGAGCGAGGGCCCACAGTCCGTTGCGTAGGGTGGAAGCGTTCTTGTTCATCTTGCGGTCCTTCATGCGTCTTCTATGCACTGCCAAAATGGTACGTGGAATGGCGCATTGCGCTCCATCCGTATTCCCCAGCCTCCCTCGTGGAAAATACCTACGCCACGCGAGCGATCGTGACGCAGGCCCGGTCATGCCGGGCGGTTAGTACCCCATGAGCGATCGGTATTCGACTCCCCGCCGTGGCACCCGTAGCGTCCGGGTTCGGCCAGGCAGCCGCAGAGCCGGAATTCGCGCATTTGCAGGAGTCTTGATCCATGTCCGACCTCGCCTCCGTATCGAACGCGGCACGACCGCGCGCGCAAGCCGGCTGGAGCGACCTGTGGCGACGCGAGGACTGGTGGTCGGTGTGGATCGGCCTGACCCTGGTCGGCGCCGCGGCCGTCGCGTATCAGAATGGCGCGAGCCTGAATTGGCTCGCCGTGGCACCTCGGCGGTGGAGCCAGC
>DAIDHD010000042.1 GCA_027459765.1 Gammaproteobacteria bacterium
GGCACTCAGGGTGATCAGGAAGGGAATGCTCTTGTAGAGCGGATCGGTCGACTCCTGGTAGTGGTAGGCGTCCGTGTTCCAGTCGACGAACGTGCCGCCGCGCCGGTCGAGCGGTCCGCCCTTGTCGCCGAGACCGAGCACACGCGTGCCCGCGGCGAGCGCCGCGCGCAGCCGATAGGCCGCACCGTCCGCGCCGGGAGTCACCGCGCCGCTCCAGCGCGCGCGTCCCTGCGGATCCGTCAGCGCGAGGGCGAGCGTGTGCCGATCGATGCGCAGCGTCGAGTGTGCCGTTGCGAGCGTGGTCTCTGCGGCGGTCTCGCGACTCGAGACGGGCACGCGCGCGGCGCGCAGCGCGGCGGGCACCGCCCACGAGGTGTCCGGCGCCGTCGTGGCGGCGCGCGCCCAGCGCAGACGCCAGACGTGCTCGGTGAGCGCCGCCACGTGCAGCACCCGGTCCGCGACACGCAAGGTGGCGGTGTCCGAGATGGCTGCCTCCGCCGCGGCCGTGTCCGTCATCGCCGCCGCGGCCCGCTCCGCAGCGGCGGCGGCCTGCGCGGCGCCGAGCAGGGCGAGGGTGGCGAGGAGGGCGGGCAGACGCATCGGCCGCCAGTTGCTCACGCCGGCAGGTCGAGAATCAACCCCGAGAAGGGTGGCAGTCGCTCGGGGGTCGCCCCGCCCACGGCGATAAGCGCGCGGCGCACGCCCGCCACCGGCACAGTGCGCTCTTCCGCGCCGAGATTGAACACGCACAGCAGCCGTTCGCCGTCGGCGGCGCGCACGAACGAGAGCACGTCGGGCGGCGCGTCCTGGAATTCAAGCGTGCCCCAGCGCAACGCCGGGCTCGCGTGCCGCAGGCGCAGGAGTGCCTTCGCGAGCGTCAGCGTCGAGCCCGCTGCGTCGCGCTGCCGATCGACCGCCAGCGCGGCGTGCTCGGGCGGAATGGGCAGCCAGGGCGTCGCGCCGGAAAAGCCCGCGAACGGCGCCGCCGCCGCCCAGGGCATGGGGGTGCGCGCGCCGTCGCGGCCGAGTGTCGCCGGCCAGTTGGCGAGGGCCTCCGGGTCTTTGAGATCCTCGTAGCGCAGGCTCGCCTGCGTCAGACCGAGTTCCTCACCCTGGTACAGGAACACGTTGCCGCGCAGGCACGCGAGCAGCAACAGATTCAGGCGCGCCGCGTCGGTGGTGTGTCCCGGCGTCGCCCAGCGCGACACGGCGCGCGGCGCATCGTGATTGGAGAACGCCCAGCTCGGCCAACCCACCCCGGGCCGCGCCGGCCACTCGGCGAGCGTGCGTCGCACGAGTTCGGGCGTGAGCCGCTCCGCATACAGAAAGTTGAACCCGTAGGCGGTGTGGAAGCGCCCGGCCGGGTCGGTGAGCCGGTGCATCTCCGGCTCGGCGTGCTCGCCGCCGATCTCGGCCACCAGGAAGCGGTCGCCATAGTGGTCGGCGAGGGCGCGGATGCGCTCGATGAAGGCCGGCAGGTCGGCATGCGAGCGGTTGTACAGCGAGCGCTGGAAGTCCACCGGCCGCGCCCGCGGCTTGCCGGTGTACGCTGCCGGCGGATTGTCGCGTAGCCGCGGGTCGTGCATGGCGTAGTCGATGGCGTCGAGACGGAAGCCGTCCACACCGCGCTCGAACCAGAATCGCGCCACGTCGAGCAGCGCCGCCTGCACCTCGGGGTGGTGCACGTTGAGGTCGGGCTGCTCGGGCAGGAAATTGTGCAGGTAGTACTGGCGGCGGCGCGCGTGCCAGGTCCACGCCGGGCCGCCGAACACCGACTGCCAGTTGTTGGGCGGGGAGCCGTCCGGCTTGGCGTCGGCCCACACGTACCAGTCGGCATGCGCGTTGCTGCGGTCCGCGCCGCTGGCCTGAAACCAGGGGTGCCGATCCGAGGTGTGCGAGTAGACCTGGTCGATGATGACCTTGAGCCCGAGTCGGTGCGCCTCGGCGAGCAGCGCGTCGAAGTCCGCGAGCGTGCCGAAGATCGGATCGACGTCGCGGTAGTCGGCGACGTCGTAGCCGAAGTCCTTCATCGGCGAGGTGAAGAAGGGCGACAGCCACACGGCGTCGACGCCGAGATCGGCGACGTGGCCCAGGTGCGCGGTGATGCCCGGCAGGTCGCCGATGCCGTCAGCGTTCGAGTCCGCGAAGCTGCGCGGGTAGATCTGGTAGATCACCGCGCCGCGCCACCACTCCGGTGCGGCCGTGCGCGGCCGCGACAGGGGCGTCGCGCCGCTCACGGCGCCTCCGCGACGCACACCACGGCGTCCAGCGGACCGAGCCGCACAGGATAGCTGCCGGGCGCGGCGGTGCTGCGGGCACATTGGCCGAGCAACGACCGGAACGCCGCGTGCCGCGGATCCACCTCCACCTGCGCCGCGAGCGGTGAGGTCGAGGTGTTGACCGCGACGAGAATCTCGGCGCCGCTCGCCGGGTCCACCCGCGAGAACGCGAACAAGCCCGGCGCCGGCGAATCCGCGCGCACCCGCGTGGCTCCCGCGCGCAGCAGCGGTTGCTCGCGCCGCAGGCGGGCGAGGGCGGCGATGTGCCGGTACAGCGGCTGCGTGGTGTCGAACGGGCGGCGCGGCGCCTCGCGCGCGCCGATCGGCCGCTCCGCCGCATAAGCGGGCGTGCGGCTCGCGAACATGTCCTGGCGCGCGTCCTGGTCGCCCCCCGAACCCGCGAAGCCCTGTTCGTCGCCGTAGTACACCACCGGCACACCGCGCAGGGTAAAGAGCAGCGTGTAGGCGAGCGACACCCGCGCCAGCGCCTCCGCGTCCGTCGCCGCCGGCCGCGCCTTGTGCACGAAGTGGCCGAAGCGGCCGAGGTCGTGATTGCTGACGAAGGTGGGCAAGCGCCGCGCGGCGGCGTCGCCGCCGGCGTAGAGCGCGTCGTCCGCGAGCACGTCGCTTAAGCGATCGGTTCCCGCCGCACCCGCCACCGTGTCGCGCAGCGCCGCGGCGAGCGCGAAGTCGAGCACCGCCGGCAACCGGTCGACGCGCGTGTGCCTGGCGAGCAGCGCCACGTCCTCGCGGTCGGTGAACACTTCGCCGAACAGGGCAAAGTGAGAGATGCCCCGCGCCGCCGCTCGCGCCTGCATGGCGGGCACGAACGCCTGCCAGAACTCCGGGTCGACGTGCTTGGCGGTGTCGATGCGAAAGCCGTCGATGCCCGCCGAATCGATCCACTCGCCGTAGAGATCGATGAAGCCGCGGACCACCCGCGGGTGCTCGGTCATGAGGTCGTCGAGCCCGGAGAAGTCGCCGAGTTCGGCGCTCTCGCCGTGGAAGGTCGAATCGCCGCGGTTGTGATAGTAGATCGGATCGTTGAGCCAGTCCGGGGTCTTCACATGCGCTTCGGCGGCGGGCACGTACGGCGTGTAGGCGTAGTCCGGCCGGGTGAGCTTGGCGAAGTTCTCTTCGGTGCGAAATTCGGGTGCGTCGCCGAGGAAGCCATCGTTGATGGCCGCGCCGTCGACGCCGCCCCGAAGTGTGTACGGGTAGGCGGCGCGCGAGCGGTACGGACAGTGTCCGCTGCGGCACTCGCGGTACTGGATCACGTCGGCGGTGTGGTTCACGACGATGTCGAGGTAGACCTTCAGGCCGCGGGCGTGCGCGGCGTCGATGAAGGCCTTGAGGTCGGCGTCCGACCCCAGGTGCGGGTCGACGCGGGTGAAGTCGGTGATCCAGTAGCCGTGATAGCCCGCCGACTCGTGGCCGGGCGTGCCCTGGACCGGTTTGTTCACGAACGGCGGCGTGATCCAGATCGCCGTGGCGCCGAGCGCCTGGATGTAGTCGAGGCGGGCGGTGAGGCCCTTGAGGTCACCGCCGTGATAGAAGCCCTTGTCGGTGGGATCGAAGCCGGTCACGAGTCGTCCGCCGGAGAGTCCACCGCGATCGTTGGCCGGATCGCCGTTGGCGAACCGGTCTGGAAGCACGAAGTAAACGACTTCGTCCTCGACCTGGCGCTCCCGGTAGTGCTCGGGCGCGTAGGCGGTGGCCCCCTGACGAGCGGCGTCGGTAGCGGCCATGGCGCCCGCGTCGGCCATGGCGCCCGCGTCGGCCATGGTGCCCGCGTCGGCCGCCGTGGCGGAGTGCGCGGTGGTGAGCACGGTGGTCGCGACCGCGAGCATCAGGCCGATCGCCCGTCGAAAATCCTTGCGCATCGAATCCTCTGCCGTTGCAGTCCGTCGGGGGAGAGCATCGCCCACCCCGGCCGCAGGAGGAAAGCCGGGGTGGGCGACGAAAACGACGCGTGTTCGGGTGCTGTTACAGGATCTTGTAGTTGAACCCGAAGAATACGTCCCGTCCGAAGGTCTCGTAGTCGCGGACGCGCGCCTGGTCGCCGACGTAGTCGATGAACGGCGTATTGGTCATGTTGTTGATCTGCAGCAGCAGCATCAGGTTCTTGAGCGGGCCGCCCTGGAACTCGTAGCTGGTCTGGAAGTCGGTGATCAACTCGTGACGCACGTACTCGAGCGAACGGTCGCCGGCGAAGTCGGTGATCTCGCCGACGTAGTTCGACCGGTAGCGGCTGGCGACGCGCGCCGAGAAGCCGCTCTTCTCGTAGTAGAGCATCGCGCTCCACACCGTCTTCGACAGGCCGGGCAGCGTGATGTTCTGCGCCGCTCCGCCCGCGATCTGCCCCGGGATGCGCACCGAGCTGTCGGTCTCCGACAGCGATACGCTGCCGCCGAAGCCCGAGAGGTACTCGGAGATCATGTCGAAGGGCGCCGAGGCCGTGAGTTCGACGCCGTCGAGCCGGCCGCCGTTGCCGTTGAGCGGAATGGTGAGCGGACCGAACTGCTGCGGCGGAACGCCGTGCAACTGCTGCTGAATGTACTGGGGCGTGAGCAGCGAGTTGAGCGCCGAGAAGTCGTAGTTGATGGTCTGGTCGTAGATGTAGGTCTTCAGCTTCTTGAAGAAGCCGGTGGCCGACAGGTACGCCTTGTTGTCGAAGTACTTCTCGTACGACAGGTCGAACGAGTCCGCTCGCCAGGGCGCGAGCCGCGGGTTGCCGGCGGTCGCCCCCGGAAGGCTCGTGGCCGTGCCGCCCGGCACCACGTTCGAGGCCACTCCGTAGTCGATCGCGTTCGCCATCTGGTCCATGCGCGGCCGCGCCACTTCCTTGGCGATGCCGACGCGCAGGTCCTGCTGGTTCGGGAACTGGAACACGAGGTTCGCCGATGGCAGCACGTCGTTGTAGGTGGTGCCGTCGGTGTTCGGGGTGACCGCGTTGGTGGCCGGGTTGTACAGGCCGGAAGTCGAGCTCTGGTCGGTGTGGATCACCTGCACGCCCACGTTGCCGCGCAGGGAGACGCTCGGCGACAGGTCGTGGTTGAGGTCACCCTTGAGGTACACAGTGGTGAGCTTCTCGGTCACGTTCCAGGTCTTGCCGACGAGATAGCCGGCGTCGGTGGTGGGTACCACCGGCTGGAAGTACGCCGCCAGCACGCCAGGCACATTCCAGGAGAGGGGCGAGGCAGTGCCCGAGAAGCCGAGGTTGGTCGGCGGCAGCAGGTACTGCGGCGCTATTTGATAGGCCTGGTTGCCGATGGTGCTCAATCCCGTTTCAGGCTGCACCTTGTCCTTGGTTCGGTCGTCGTAATTGGCGCCCACCACCACGTCGCTGAACCACCAACCGGCGTCGTGCGTGCCTTCGAGACGCGCGGACTTCAACTTGTCCTCGACGTGCGGGAAGCGGCTGTAGCCGGCGCCGTAGATGGTCGGACCCACCAGCACCTGCGAGGGGTTGGTGTAGCCGTTCTGCACCGTGAAGGAGGGCATCGAGCCCTGCGGCAGGAAGTACGACATGGTGTCGGTGACGCCGTTCTGGAACTGCGCCTGGGTCTCGTAGTCCTTCTCGTCGCGGGTGGCGCGCGAGAACGACAGGTCGCCCATGACGCTCCAGGTGTCGGCCTTCCACTTGTTGTTCCAGCCGGCGGCGAAGATCTGGTCGCGCGTGATGTAGTCGAAATTGCGCGCGAGCGGCACCACGTTGCTCACGGTGGCGCCGATCAGGGAGCCGTCCGAGTACACCGGGTTCGAGTACACCGCGGTGCCGTTCGACAGGCCGTTGTAGTTGCCGATGTTCACCTCGAGGCTGCGCCGGTTGTTGTCGAGCTCGGCCTTGGTGTAGTAGGTGTCGAGGGTGCTCGTGAAGTGGTCGTTGGGCTTCCACTCGATGGTGCCGAGCGACCCGTCGCGGTGACTCGTGCCCATGCTGGCCAGCGACTTGATGCCCGCCGTCGTGTACGCGTTGGGGTCGATCCCGGCGTGCGTGGTGCCGTTGGGCGACCAAGGGTCGTAGGTGCCGTACTCCTTGCCGACGATGGGCGAGTCCAGGCGCGCGAATCCCAGGGTCACGCCCAGGGTGTTGTCGAAGAACTGATCGATGTAGGAGACGCTGCCGCGGTAGCCGTTGTTGCCGGAATCCGCGCCGAGGTTCGCGTCGGAGTTCTTCTCGCCGCGCACGTCGAAGTGCAGCGTGCGCTTGCCGTACTCGAGCGGCCGCGTGGTCTCGAGGGCGATGGTGCCGGCGAGGCCCTGGCCGATGAGGTTCGCCTGCGGGGTCTTGTAGACCACCACCTGGCTGATGAGCTCGGCCGGATACTGGTCGAACTCGACGCTACGGTTGTCACCGGTGCTCACCTGCTCGCGGCCGTTCAGGGTCGCGGTGGCGAACTGCGGATCGAGGCCGCGGATGCTGATGTCCGAAGCGCGGCCGTCCGAGCGCTGCGAGGTGAGGCCCGGCAGGCGGGAGATGGACTCGGCGATGCTGGTGTCGGGCAGCTTGCCGATGTCCTCGGCGGACACTGCTTCGACGATCTCGTCGGAATTCTTCTTGACGTTGATGGCGCTCTCGACCGCTGCGCGGACGCCGACCACCGTGATCTCGTCGACCTGGTCGGTGCTGGACGAGGTCGTCTCGCCGGGCGCCTGCTGCGCGCTCGCGAGGCCGGCCGCCAACATCATCAGCGCGCCGCTCGCGGCCGCGGTGGCCGCCATCGTCGGGCTTGGGCGATCGCCCAGAAGCCCGTTCCGGGTATCCTTCTTGCTCATGAAAACTCCCCTGCTGAAGCTGTTGTTCGCGCCGCACGATTCGGCAACGGCCGTCGTCGGTCGCACTCCCTGGAAACCTGATCTCGTATTACGTTCTGGTCACTCTTCGGTGTGCGGCCGTATTGTCGAGGCAGCGCACGGGGGTGCCAATCGGTCTGCATACGTATTCATGACGGTTTCCACCTCGCATACGTATGCATTCGGCGTCCGGTGTCGGCCCCGCGGCCGACCGGCGCGCGCGCCATGAGTGCCGCCGACTCGATGTCGTCGCCCGTCCCGGCGGCGACCGCGGTGGTGATCGGCGCGAGCGGCGGCATCGGCGCGGCCGTGCACGCCCGGCTGGCGGCCGATCCGCGCTTCGGCGTCGTCGCGGCGCTGTCGCGCGCGGGGCAGCCGGCGCTCGATCTAGCCGACGAGTCGAGCATCGAACGTGCGGCGGCGTACGTGGCGGGGCTCGGCGGGGACGTGCGGCTCGTGTTCGTGGCCACCGGGGTGCTCGACGCCGAGGGCGCGGTCGCCGAGAAGTCGCTGCGCATGCTCACCTTGGACGGCCTCACGCGCGCCTTCGCGGTCAACGCCATCGGTCCGGCGCTGCTGCTGAAGCACTTCGCTCCGCTCCTGCCGCGGCGGGGCCGGTCGGTGATTGCGCTGCTCTCGGCGCGCGTCGGCAGCATCGGCGACAATCGCCTCGGCGGCTGGTACGGCTATCGGGCGTCCAAGGCCGCTCTCAATCAGTTGGTGCGCACCGCGAGCGTGGAATTGCGCCGCACCCACCCCGAGGCGGTGTGCGTGGCGCTGCACCCGGGTACCGTGCGCACGCGGCTCAGCGCACCGCATCGCACCGAGCACCTCACCGTCCGCGAGCCGGCCGCGGCGGCCGACGCCCTGCTCGCGGTCGTCGACCGGCTCGACGCCTCGCACAGCGGGGCCTTTCTCGATTATCGTGGCGACCCCGTGCCCTGGTGAGGCAACGAGGAACTGGGACATTTATGTTGACGACCGCGGAACGACGACCGGAACGCTTGGTGGCGCTGCTCGGCTACAGCGGACTCGTGCCCTTCGCCGGCCTCGCGACCGCCGTGTGGATCGATCCGGCGCGGGCCACTCTTTGGTACGGCGCGCTCACCGGCTACGGCGCCGTGATCCTGAGCTTCGTCGGCGCGCTGCACTGGGGATTCGCCATGACGCTCGACGATCTGTCGGCGGGCGAGCGCGATCGCCGCTTCGTGTGGAGCGTGGTGCCGTCGCTGCTCGCCTGGGCGGCGCTGCTCGTCCCGCCCGTGGCGGCCGCGTTGGTCTTGATCGCCGCCTTCGTCACCCACGTCGTCGAGGACCACCGGCTCGGCCGGGCAGGGCGCCTGCCGCCCTGGTACCTGCCGCTGCGCCTGCGGCTCACGCTGATCGCGAGCGCCTGCCTCGCCGCCGCCGCCGTCGGTCTCTATCGCTGAACTGCGCCCGCGCCCTGCCGCTCCAGCCAGCGGTACAGGACGATGATCGCGGCGACGAAGACCAGCGCGCCGAGCCAGACACCCGCCGTCGCGAAGCCGTCGCCGACCACGGCGAAGGGGGCGGCCTTGCCCGAAAAGACCACCACGGCGGCGAGCGCGACGCCGACCAGGCTCTCGCCGACGATCATGCCGGAGGCGAGCAGAACGCCGAGTTGCTTGCGTCCCGCCGGGTCGGCGCTGCGATCCGCGCGCCGCTCGTACCACCAGCCGACCACGGCACCCACCACGATGGTGAGCGTCGTCGCGGTCGGCAGATAGATACCGAGCCCCACGGCGAGTGGTGGCAGGGAGGCGCGCGTTGCACGGCGCAGGAGCTCGTCGAGCAGTATGAGCGCCGCGCCGATCACGACGCCCAAGCCGATCAGGCCCCAGTCGAGATTGCCCTGAATCACGCCTCGCGCGAGCGCCGAGATCAGCGCCGCCTGCGGCGCGGCCAGCGCGCGCACGGCGTCGGCGCCCGGCGCGCCCGCGAAGCCGTAGGCGTGGTTCAGCAGGTCGAGCACCGGCGGGATGACCAGCGCGCCCGCGGCCACGCCGACCAACAGCGCGGCCTGCTGCCGCCAGGGCGTGGCCTCCACCAGCTGTCCGGTCTTCAGGTCCTGTAGGTTGTCGTTGGAGATGGTCGCTGCCGCGAACACCACCGCCGTGACGAACAGCGCGAATGCCACCAGCGCCGGCGCCGCGCTCGCCGGCAGCAGCGGCTTGACCAGCACCGTCAGCAGCAGCGCCGCGCCGATCACCACCAGGATGCCGACGCCGGACAGCGGACTGTTGGAGGCGCCGATGAGCCCCGCCATGTAGCCGCACACCGAGGCGACGAAGAAGCTCATCAAGGTGACGTAGGCCATGCCGCCGATCACCAGCACCGCGCCGGCCCCGCCGAGCCCGCTCGCTGCGCCGAACGTCGCGAGGAGCCAGCCGATCAGCAGCGTGCAGACGAGCGTGATGATCGCGACCGCGCCGATTGGCAGATCGCGTTCGGTGAGCGCCAGGCTGTCCGCCCGGCCGGCCTTGCGCAGGCGCGCGGCCGCCATCGCCGAGCGCAGCCCCCGGCCGATGGGTGCGATGAGCTTGAGCAAGGTCCAGATCGACGCCGCGCCGATCACGCCCGCACCGATGAAGCGCACCTGGTGGCTCCAGACCGACTGGGCGACGGTGGCGGCGTCGCCGGCCGCGGGTGCCAGCGCGGTGAGGTAGGGGACGGCGCCCGCCCAGGCGATCAGTGCGCCGGCGAGCATGGCGATGCCCACCCACAGGCCGACCAGGTGCCCGACCGCGAACAGCGCGAACGACAGGCTGAAGTCGTAACCGGTGGCGGCGCGGCGCGCGCCGAAACGAAAATACTGCACCACGTCCGAGGCGAACAGCTGCGTCGAGATCAGGAATGCGAATGCCGCGGAGACCAGGCCGCCGATCGTGATGCCCGCGAGGCCGGCGCGGCTCGCGGCGGCGCCGTCGGCGCCACGGTCGCCGACTTTGAGCACCTCGGCGCAGGCCACGCCCTCGGGGTAGGGCAGGTCCGACTGTGTCACCAGGGCACGCCGCAGCGGGATGGAATACATGACGCCGAGCGTGCCGCCGAGCGCGCAGATCGCGAATGAATAGAGGTAGGGGAAGCCGTTCCACCAGCCGACCATGACCAGGCCCGGCAACACGAAGATGATCGAGGAGAGCGTGCCGGCGGAGGAGGCCACCGTCTGCACGATGTTGTTCTCCTGCACGGTGGCGCCGCGGAACCAGCGCAGCACCGCCATGGAGATCACCGCCGCGGGGATGGAGGTCGAGAAGGTCAGGCCCGCCTTGAGCCCGAAGTAGACGTTCGCGGCGGTGAACACCAGCGTGATGAGGAAACCGAGGATCAGCGCGCGCAGGCTGAGTTCTCGCCGCGCCAGGGAGCTTGGAGTCGTCATGGGGTCCAGAGCTTGCCACGGAGTCGCCTGACGCGCGACCGCGAAGTTGCCGCCGCGAGCGCGCGGAGCGCACACTTCGGCCGAACCCCGAGGAGGATCCGGCATGCCCGGCGACGAGACCCACCACCGCAAGCTCGCCTACGAGAATCACGAGTTCCTGTCGGGCGAGGACGGTCGCGGCATCCGCATACTCGCCGAGTACCTCGAGCCGCTGCGCCGCTTCGAGCGCGAGCGCATCAACGAGACCATCGTGATCTTCGGCTCCGCGCGGCTCGACCCGGCCGGTCCCATGGGCCGCTACTACGCCGAGGCGCGCGAGCTCGCGCGGCGGCTGACGCAGTGGTCGAAGTCGCTGTCCTCGCATGCGCACCGCTACGTGATCTGCTCGGGCGGCGGCGGCGGCATCATGGAGGCGGCCAACCGCGGCGCCGCCGACGCCGCGGGCCTGAGCATCGGTCTCAACATCAGCCTGCCGCACGAGCAGCGGCCGAATCCGTACGTGACGCACTCGCTCGGTTTCGAGTTCCACTACTTCTTCATGCGCAAGCTCTGGTTCGCGCACATGGCGCGCGCCCTGGTGGTCTTCCCGGGCGGCTTCGGCACGCTCGACGAACTCACCGAGATCCTCACCCTCGCGCAGACGCGCAAGCTCGACCGGCCCATCCCCGTGATCCTGTACGGCTCGCAGTTCTGGAAGGAGATCGTCAACTTCGAGGCGCTGGTCAAGTACGGCATGATCGACGCCGCGGACCTGAGCCTGTTCGAGTACGCCGACGATCCGGGCGAGGCGTTCGCCAAGCTCACTGCGCGCATCATTGCCACCGGCGAGGCGCCGGCGCCCGCGTTCGCGCACTCGCGCAATGCGAAGCCCGCGCCGCGAACCTGATCAGTCCAGGTCGGCGCGCAGGGATTCGCGTAGCGCCTTCGGCACCGGATCGACGCTGTACTCATAGGCCGGGTGCGAGACGCCGAACGCGAGCGGCGCCCCCGAATCGAGCGCGGCGCCGCTCCCGGGGGCCAGTTCGAAGCGCAGGAAGTGCACGGCCGAGGTCTTCTGCGGCGTGCTGCGCTCGAGGTCCTCGTCCGCGATCGCGAACACCGCCGGCTGCGCGCCGATGCGCACCCAGCAGCGGTGCTCTATGCCGACCAGGCGCTCGAGCGCTTCCCGGCGCGCGATCGGATCGGGGTACTCGATGAACATCGTGGCCTTCCAGTTGCGGCCGTCCGGGATCAGCGGATTGTAGGCGGCGAGTTCCGCCTCGATGTCGGCGGGCTCGAAGATGCGCTCGGCTCGCAACATCTCCTGGACCTGGTGCAGCACCGTGCTGCGGTCCTCGAAACACCAGGTCAGGTGCGGACCGACCGCGACCCGCCGGTCGCGCTTGTGGGCGATCGCCTCCAGGCGCAACCGCGCGCGCTCGACCGCGTAGCGTTCCAGGCCGAGCAGGTCCGCGGGCGTGAGCTTGCGCATCGGACCGCGCTCACAACCCGTAGGCGAGCCGCAGCAGCGACAGCGGGTGTGTCGGCGCGCCGCGCCCGGTGACGCCGCTTTCGAGCTGGTGGCCCGCCATGGGGCAGTCGCTGGCGTAGTGGTCCGCGTCGCTCGCACGCAGCCGGTCGAGCACCGGCCGGGCGATCTTCATCGACACGTCGCGGTACTCGCGCTTCACGCCGTACGTGCCGTCGTGCCCTGAACACCGCTCCACCGTCTCTATGGCGGTGCCCGGCACGAGCGCCAGCACCTCGCGGGTCTTCTGGCCGATGTTCTGCACTCGCAGGTGGCAAGGCACGTGGTAGAGCACCTTGCCCAGCGGCTGCTTGAAGTCGAGCGACAGAAGGCCCGCGGCGTGCCGCTGCGCCAGGTACTCGAACGGGTCGAAGGTGTGCGCTCGCAGCTTCGCCACCGCGGGGTCGTCGGGAAACATGAGCGGCCACTCCTGCTTGAACATGAGCACGCACGAGGGCACGGGCGCGATCACGTCGTAGCCGCGGTCGATCATCGCCACGAGCGCCGGCACGTTCGCCTCCATGGCACGCTCGACCGCGTCGAGATCGCCGAGCTCGAGCTTCGGCATCCCGCAGCAGCGCTCGCTGGCGGCGAGCGCCACCTCGATGCCGTTGTGCTCGAACACGCGGACGAGGTCGAGGCCGATCTGTGGCTCGTTGCGGTCGACGTAGCAGGTGGTGAACAGCACCACCTTGCCCCGCGTGCGGCCGGCCGGCTGTGCCCGCTCCACCTGCGGGCGCGGCTCGAGGCGCCGCCGCAGAGGCCGCGATTGGTAGCGCGGCAGGGGCGCCTCGGGGTGCACGTGCAGCGTCGCGTCGAGCAGTTTGCGTCCGAGCGACGTCGCCGCCGCGGCGTTCACCGCTTCCGCGACCACCGGGATGCCCGCGATCCGGCCGACGGCATCGGTGGAGGAGAGCACCCGGGCGCGCCAGCCGACCTCGCCGGCACGGAACGCGACCGCCTTCGCCCGCAGCATCAGGTGCGGGAAGTCCACGGCCCACTCGTGCGGCGGCACGTATGGGCACTTGGTCAGGTAGCACATGTCGCACAGGTAGCAGTGCTCGACCACGCGCGCGAAGTCGCCGCGCGGCACGCCGTCGAGCTCGCCGCTCGCCGACGCATCGATCAGGTCGAACAGGGTCGGAAAGGCGTTGCAGAGATTGAAGCAGCGCCGGCAGCCGTGACAGATCTCGAACACGCGCTCGAGTTCCCGCTCGAGCGCCTGCGGGTCGTGGAAGGACGGTTCCCGCCAGCCGAGCGGGTGGCGGGTGGGCGCCGCGAGGCTGCCCTCGCGGCGCCCCTCCTTCGGATCGGGGGCCACGGCGGCGCGGCGCGGCTACAGGCCGTCGAGCGCTTTCTGGAAGCGGTTGGCGTGCGAACGCTCCGCCTTCGCCAGCGTCTCGAACCAGTCCGCGATTTCCGTGAACCCTTCCTCGCGTGCGGTCTTGGCCATGCCGGGGTACATGTCGGTGTACTCGTGGGTTTCGCCGGCGATCGCCGCCTTCAGGTTCTGCGCCGTGCTGCCGATGGGCAGGCCCGTGGCCGGATCGCCGACCGCTTCGAGGAATTCGAGGTGACCGTGCGCGTGGCCGGTTTCCCCCTCGGCGGTGGAGCGAAACACCGCCGACACGTCGTTGAATCCCTCCACGTCGGCCTTGGCCGCGAAGTAAAGATAGCGACGGTTCGCCTGCGACTCGCCGGCGAATGCTTCCTTCAAGTGCTTTTCGGTCTTGCTGCCTTTGAGGTTCACGGTGGGCTCCTTGCGGCTGGCACGTGGAAAGATGACGTCCGATCGCAGACCAACGCGTGGACGTTAGTCCTCCGCTCGACGGAGAGTCAATCGGGTTTCCCGCTCCCGCAGCGCAGCATGCGGCGTGGGCGGTGTCCCGCGGCGGCGACCTCGCGAAGCGCGCCACGCGCAAAGGTTTTCCTCGGCAAAGCGTGATGCTATTTTTCGATGGCTCGGGTTCGGCGTCGATCCCAGGGATCGGGCGGCGCGGATTCGGAGCGGTGTCGGGAAACATGCATCCGCATGACCACAATCGGATGCCTACGCAGAACTATAGCCTCAGGAGACACACCTCATATGTCCAGCCAACTTGGCGTCGCCACCGGCGCGGGGATCCTTGCGCGCGAGCGCACCATTGCCGGGCCTGCCTACAACCGCTGGCTCGTCGTGCCCGCCGCGCTTGCCGTGCACCTTTGCATCGGCATGGCGTACGGGTTCTCGGTGTTCTGGTTGCCGATGTCGAAGCTCATCGCCGCGCCGGACGCGACGGCGTGCCACGATCTGGGCTTCCTCGCCGCGCTCACCACCACCACCTGCAACTGGACGGTGCCGCAGGTGACCCACGTCTTCGAGACGTTCATCGCCATGCTGGGTATTTCTGCGGCCATCTGGGGCGGCTGGCTGGAACACGCCGGCCCGCGCAAGGCCGGCTTCATCGCCGCGATCTGCTGGGGCGGCGGCATGTTCCTCGGCGGCGTCGGCGTATCGATGCACCAACTCTGGATCGTGTACCTCGCCTGCGGAATCATGGGCGGCGTCGGCCAGGGCCTCGGCTACATCACGCCGGTCTCGACGCTGATCAAGTGGTTTCCCGACCGGCGCGGCATGGCCACGGGGTTTGCCATCATGGGCTTCGGCGGCGGCGCCATGATCGGCGCGCCACTTGCCGTGGCCCTCATGAAGCACTTCTCGGCGACCAGCCCCGGCGGTGTGGCGCCGACGCTGATGGTGATGGGCGTCATCTATTTCTTCGTGATGTCCGCCGGCGCCTTCGGCTTCCGGGTCGCGCCCACGGGTTGGAAACCCGCGGGATTTCAGCCCAAGACGGATCACGGCAAGGCCATGATCACGCAGCGGCACGTGCACCTGAACCGGGCGTGGAAGACGCCGCAATTCTGGTTCATCTGGGTTGTGCTGTTCGTCAATGTCACCGCCGGAATCGCCGTGATCGCCATGGCGAGTCCGATGCTGCAGGACGTGTTCGGCGGCAAGCTCGTCGGCGCGGCGGATATCACCGCGCTCAGCGCCGCCGAGAAGGCGGCCATCGTGGCGGCCGCGGCCGGTCTCGTCGGCCTGATCAGCCTGTTCAACAGCCTCGGCCGTCTGTTCTGGGCATCGCTGTCAGACAAACTCGGGCGCAAGAACACCTACTACTGCTTCTTCGTGCTCGGGATCGTCACCTATTGCACTCTGCCCACGTGGGGCCACCTCGGCGTCCCGTCGCTGTTCGTGGTCACGGTGTGCGTCATCATGACGATGTACGGCGGCGGCTTCGCCACCGTGCCGGCGTATCTCGCCGATATTTTCGGTACGCAGATGGTCGGCGCGATCCACGGCCGGCTCATCACCGCCTGGTCCGCGGCGGGCGTCGTCGGACCGATGTTGATCGCCAGCCTGCGCGAGAGTCAGATCGCCGCGGGGGTGGCGAAGAACCTGGTCTACGACCGTACCCTGTACATCATGGCGTTTCTGCTGCTCGTCGGCCTGATCAGCAACGCCATGGTGCGCCCCGTGAAGGAGTCGGTTTACATGAGCGACGAGGAGCTCGCGCGCGAGCGTTCGCTCTCGCACGAGACCGGCAGCGCCGCCAACGCCGACGCCGCCGCGCGCGGTGCGTTCGGCGCCGGCGGCGCGCTGGCGTGGCTCGCCGTGGGCATTCCCTTCCTGATTGGGCTGTTCATCGCCTTGCAGAAGGCGGCGGCGCTGTTCTAGCGCTCGTCGAGGTCGCGGACGGCGCCCGGCGTCGGCGCCGTCCGCGGCAGCACGGCCGCGAGGGTCCCGATCGGCCGCTCCGCGACCCGCTCTTCATCGTGTACCACGCGGCTCGGCTTGAGAAGATCGCTGCGGCTGACGATGCCCACCAGCTGCCGCGAGCCGCCATCGGCGACCACCGGCATGCGCTCGATCGAGAGCGCGGCCAGACGCAGCGCGACCTCCCGGCAGGTGTCCCCGGGTAGTGCCATCGCCGGCTTGGCGACGAGTGCCGGCAGCGCGCCCACGGCTGCGTCGAGCGCCGCCGGTTCGAGTCCGTCGAACGCGGCCCGGTCGACCATGCCGACCAGGCGCTCGCCCTCCACCACCGGATAGGCGCGGTGCCGCTGGTCGGCACCGAAGAAGCGGGCGAGGGCGACGCGGGCCGGCATCGCGGCGGGTATGCACATCGGTGCGTGGCTCATCACCTCGTCGACGAAGTGCCGCTCGAGCGGATCGACGCCGTACTCGCGCACGATGTGGCGGCCGCGGCGGGCGATCTTCTCGGTCAGGATCGAGCGCGGCATGACGCGCACGGTGAAACCGTAGGCCACCGCCGAGGCGAGCAGCACCGGCAGGAACGCGTTCTCGTCGTGGGTGAGTTCGAAGGCGAACACCACTGCGGTCAACGGTGCGCGCATGGTGCCGGCGAGCGTCGCCGCCATGGCGGTCAAGGCCCAGGTCGCCTCGGTGGCGCCCGGCAGCCAGCCACCGAGCAGGGCGCCGAGACCCGCGCCGATCATGAGCAGCGGCGCCAGCACGCCTCCGGAAGTGCCTGACCCGAGAGCCACGGCCCAGATGCCGAGCTTGACCAGCAGCAGGCGCAGTGTCGGCCAGAGCGCCGCCGGCCGTTGCAGGAGGTCCGCGATCACGTCGTAGCCCACACCGAGCGCACGCGGCTCGAGCAATCCGCCCACGCCCACGGCGAGCCCGCCGAGCGCCGGCCACCACATCCAGTGCAACGGCAGGCGATGGAAACCGTCCTCGATGCGGTACAGGAGCCGCGTCATGCCGGCCGACAGCGCGCCGCTCGCGAGTCCGATCGCGATGCTCGAGACCAGCGCCAGCGGCGCGGGCGCCGGCGTGTGCAGCGCGAACAGCGGCCCGTCGCCCAGCCACCAGGGCCGCAGGAAGGCGGCCACGGTGCAGGCGAGGATCACCGGCAGGAGGCTACGCGGACGAAGTTCGAACAGCAGCAATTCCACCGCCAGCAGCACGGCGGCGAGCGGGGTCGCGAACACCGCCGTCATGCCGGAGCAGGCGCCCGCCACCAACAGCGCCTTGCGCTCCGCGGCGGTGAGGTGGAAGGCCTGTGCCAGCAGCGAGGCGGCGGCGCCGCCGGTCATGATGATGGGCCCCTCGGCACCGAACGGGCCGCCGCTGCCGATGGCGATGCCCGACGCCAGCGGCTTGAGCACGGCCACCTTGGGCGACATGCGGCTCTTGCCGAACAGGATGGACTCCAGAGCCTCGGGAATGCCGTGCCCGCGGATCTGCTCGCTGCCGTAGCGGGCGATCAGGCCGATGATCAGGCCACCGAGAACCGGCACGCCGATCACCCACGCACCGAGGTGATTGTCGGCCGGCGAGCGCGCGGCCAGCGACCAGGACTGGTAGAAGAAGAGGTTGGTGAACAGCTTGATCGCCCCGAGCAGCAAGCCGGCGCCGAGCGAACTCAGCGCGCCGATCGCAAGCGCGAACGCCGACAGCAGCACCAGACGGTGGTTCGCGGAGAAGTCGGCTCCCCGCGGCCGCGGCTGCGGCGAGGAGGCGTCAGTTGACATGCGCCACCCGGATGACGTCCTTCAGGCTCTGCAGCGCCTCGCGGTGGCGCGCGGCAATGCGCTCGGCGAGTCGCAGCCCGCGCGCCGTCGGGTGCACTTCGACCCGCCGGCGATCCAGGGCGCTGCGGCGCTTGCGCACCAGTCCCTGCGCGACGCAGCGTTCGATCAGTGCCGCGGTGCCGTGCGGGCTGGATTCGAGTTTGGCGGCCAGTTCGCCGACGGTCGCGAAATCGCGGGCGGCGAAGCCGCGTAGATGCAGCAGCAG
>DAIDHD010000052.1 GCA_027459765.1 Gammaproteobacteria bacterium
ACGGCGCGCGCGAGCCGAAGACCCTGAAGCTGCGCAAGAAGCTGGGCGATGAGTTCATGGAGCTCAAGCTCTCGCCGCGGATGTTCGATGCGCTGATCCTCAATCTGCGCACCCACGTCGCGGAGATCCGTCAGCTCGAGAAGGAGATCATGATCATCGCGGTGCGCGACGCCGGCATGCCGCGCAAGGACTTCATCGCCACCTTCCCCAAGAACGAGACCAGCCCCCGCTGGCTCGCCAAGCACGTGAAGGCCGGCAAGAAGTACTCCGCGCCGCTCGCCAGGTTCAAGGACGAGATCGAGCGGCGGCAGAAGAAGCTCGAGCAGCTGGAGGGCGACTTCCACCTCACGATCAACGACATCAAGGAAGTCAACCGCGAGGTGTCCATCGGCGAGGCCAAGGCCCGGCGCGCGAAGAAGGAGATGGTCGAGGCCAACCTGCGCCTCGTCATCTCGATCGCCAAGAAGTACACCAACCGCGGCCTGCAGTTCCTCGATCTCATCCAGGAAGGCAACATCGGCCTGATGAAGGCGGTGGACAAGTTCGAATACCGCCGCGGCTACAAGTTCAGCACCTACGCGACGTGGTGGATCCGCCAGGCCATCACCCGCTCGATCGCCGACCAGGCGCGCACCATCCGCATTCCGGTGCACATGATCGAGACCATCAACAAGCTGAACCGCATCTCCCGGCAGATGCTGCAGGAGATGGGCCGCGAGCCGACCCCCGAGGAACTCGCGGTGCGCATGGAGATGCCGGAGGACAAGGTTCGCAAGGTGCTGAAGATCGCCAAGGAACCGATCTCCATGGAGACCCCGATCGGCGACGACGAGGATTCCCATCTCGGCGACTTCATCGAGGACACGTCGGTGTCCTCGCCGATCGACTCGGCCACGTCGGAGAGCCTGCGCGAGACCACGCACGCCGTGCTCGCGCAACTCACGCCGCGCGAAGCCAAGGTGCTGCGCATGCGCTTCGGCATCGACATGAACACCGACCACACCCTCGAGGAGGTCGGCAAGCAGTTCGACGTGACGCGCGAGCGCATTCGCCAGATCGAGGCGAAGGCGTTGCGCAAGCTCCGCCACCCCAGCCGCAGCGAACAGCTGCGCAGCTTCCTGATGGACGACTGAAGCGCCCGGGTCGGGGCGGTGCGGTACGGGCACCGTCCCGGCGCTCAGGGCTGCTCGGGCGCTCAAGGCTGCTCGAGCTGGTAGAGCCGCAGCGCAACGCCCTCGTCGAGGAGCCGAATCAGCCGCTCGAAGCGGAATCCCAGCCGCTCCAGCACCGCCATCGATGCAGAGTTGTCGGGCGCGGTGATGGCGAGCACCCGGTGGATGGCGAAGCGGCGCTGTGCTTCCTCGAGCACGGCGGCGCCCGCCTCCGTGGCATAGCCACGCCCCCGGTACCCGGGCATGAAGGCAAATCCCAGATCCACCTCGTCGAGCCCTTCCCGACGCACCAGTCCGCAGATGCCGAGGGGAACGTCGTCGTCGGCGAGGCCCACCCGGTACAGGCCGTAGCCGCGGCGCGCGTAGCTCGCCATCGGACCGCGCGCCAGGTACTCGCGGGCGTCGGCGAGCGAGCGCACGCCCTTGTCACCGATGTAGCGCAGGAATCCCGGGTCGTTGAGCAGCCGCAGGATGAACTCCGCGTCGTCGTAGGCGAGTTGCCGCAGCCTGAGCCGGGCGGTTGCGAGCTCCGTCACGGCGCGGTCCGCCACGGCGCCGACGCCCGGGTCGGCTTGACCGCGCCGGCGTGGATGTCGTGTACTTCCCGCCTTTCCCGGCACCCCACCACTGCGGCAGCCACGATTCGAATCACGATGTCACCCACCAAGTCCTCGTTGCGCGCGCCCGGATCGGGCGCGCTGGCGCTCGGCGCCTCGATTGTACTCGCCGCAACCACGGCGCCGGCGGCGGGGGTGAGCGCCTACCTGCCGCTCAACCTCGAACCGGAGATCGAGCGCGACGTGGAACGGGTGCTGATCCTCGCCGACGAGCCGGTGCTCAAGCGCCCGTTCGCGGTGGCGCTGGTGCAGGATGCGCTGCCACAGGCGTGCCGGCGCAACCGGCCGCTGTGCGAGCGCGTGCGACGGTATCTCAAGCGCTACGCGCGCGATTACGCGGTGACTTACGCGAGCGCCACCGGTACCGCGGCCAGCGGCGCCGACGTCAACGTGCCGAACGCCTATGGCGAGTCGGCGCACAGCCACTACGACGTGGCCGCGCAGGCCTTCGTGCAGCCGAGCGACTACTTCATGGCGAGCGCGGGCACCGTCGCCTACCAGGGCCGCACTTCCGCAACCGGCTCCATGCTGAGCGTGGGCACCAACTGGGCGCAGCTCGACGTGGGCTACCGGCCGCGCTGGTGGTCGCCGGTCACCGACAGCACCATGATGGTCAGCACCGAGGCGCCGACAATGCCCTCGGTGACCTTGTCGAACTACGAGCCGCTCGGCAGCTGGGGCTTCCAGTACGAGCTGTTCCTGGCGCAGATGTCCTCGACCGACCGGATCGCGTTCATGGGCCAGGGCACGAGCGAGCTGGCGCGGGGCAATCCCAAGCTGTTCGGCGCCCAGCTGTCGTTCGAACCGGTGAGCGGCTGGTCGATCGGCATCAACCGCCAGTTGCAGTACGGCGGCGGCGGCCTGCCCGACTCCGTGCACTTCCTCGTCAACGATTTCTTCCACCCGGCCGGCACTAACCAGACGCTCGGCAAGCAGCAGGCCTCCTACATGAGCCGCGTGCTCATCCCGACCAAGACGCCCTTCGCGGTGTACGTGCAGTACGCCGGTCAGAACACGCTCGACGGCGGCAGCTACCTGCTGGGTCTGCCCGGGACCACGCTCGGCCTGGACTTTCCGGTGCTCGGGCACGGCCTCGACCTGACCTACGAGGTCACCGAGTGGGTCAATCGCTGGTACGCGAGCAACGGTGTGTTCTTCGACGGCATGACCCAGTACCGGCTACCGACCGGACAGTGGGGTGCCGCCGAGCGCGTGTTCGGCGACGGCGTCGGCGCGCGCACGCAGATGCTGCGGCTGGGCTGGGAGCCGTCCTTCGGCGGCTACCTCGAGGGCCGCGTGCGTACCCTGATCAACCAGCCCTACGGACAATATGCCTACCGGCACTACCTGGACGCGAGCGTTCGCTACTCCCGCCCGTGGCGCGGGGTGACCGTCGGCGGCGAGGTCGAGTCGGGGCGGGACGTCTTCGGTCAGTCGTTCTCGCGCCTGTCCGGGTTCGTGCGTTACGGCGACGGCGAGGCCGACCGCGGCTACGACGACGCGGCCGCCACCGCGGACGACGACACGGCGAGCGATCCGGCCATGGACGGTGGCGCTGCGGACGGCGCCGCCGCGGACGGGGAGCGACGCCCGATCGAGTTGTTCGTCGATGGCGGCGTCAACGTCGACAAGGTGCGCTCCGACATCGAGAAGGGGCTGCCCATCACCTGGTCGCCACTGGAGGCGACGCCGCACCTCGCACTGGGCGCGCGCCGTGCCGTGTCGCGCAAGGAGGACCTCGGTGCCCGGGTGGAATTCGACGAGGTCCAGGGCCACGCGCTCATCGGCATTCGCGCGCTCGACTTCCGGCGCCGGCTCGGTGACCACTTCGCCTGGGGCGTGTTCGCCGGGGTCGACCGCTGGGATCTGGCAACGCCGGCGTATTCACTGGACCTCGGCCTCGGCTTCCAGTGGCGCAATTTCCTGCCGCACTGGGATCTCGGCTTCGACCTGCGCCACGGGCAGAACGTGGCGCGCGAGCACCTGCTGCCCACCGACGTGCAGGGCGTGCGGCCCGACAGCCTCTACAAGATCGAACAGGCGCTGTTCTACGTGTCGCGCACCTTCTCGTTCTGATCGTCTCCCCGCCCCGACCGCCCGGCGGTTGCCGGCCGGCCGGGGCGCACCGCAACGTGCGCTGATTCCCGGGGGCTCGCGCCGTTTGCGCTAGAATCTCGGGCAAGGGGAGAGGTACGGCTTTGTAGCGAGGATACCTCCGATGATCGACTTCGACGTGGTGCTGCTGTCGCGGCTTCAGTTCGCCCTCACCGCGCTCTATCACTTCCTGTTCGTGCCCTTGACGCTCGGCCTGTCCATGATCCTGGTGATCATGGAGTCGGTGTACGTCATGACGGGCCGCGAGATCTGGAAGCGGATGACCAAGTTCTGGGGCCTGCTGTTCGGCATCAACTTCGCCATGGGCGTGGCCACCGGCATCACCATGGAGTTCCAGTTCGGCACCAACTGGGCCTACTACGCACACTACGTCGGCGACATCTTCGGCGTGCCGCTCGCGGTGGAGGGCCTGATGGCCTTCTTCCTGGAGTCGACCTTCGTCGGCCTGTTCTTCTTCGGCTGGGATCGCCTGCCGAAGATCGGGCACCTGATCGTCACCGGTCTGGTGGCGCTCGGCTCGAGCCTGTCGGCGCTGTGGATCCTGATCGCCAACGGCTGGATGCAGCATCCGGTGGGTGCGCACTTCAACTACCACACCATGCGCATGGAACTCGATTCGTTCGGCGCGGTGCTGTTCAACCCCGTGGCACAGGCCAAGTTCGTGCACACCGTGGCTGCCGGCTACGTGATGGGCTCGATGTTCGTGCTCAGCATCAGCGCCTGGTACCTGCTGCGCGGGCGCAACGTCGAATTCGCGAAGCGCTCGCTCGCCGTGGCGGCGAGCTTCGGCCTCGCCTGTTCGCTGTCGGTGGTGGTGCTCGGCGACGAGTCGGGGTACCTGGACGGCGAGAACCAGAAGATGAAGGTGGCGGCGATCGAGGCCGAATGGGAGACCGCGCCGCCGCCGGCGAGCTTCACCGCCTTCGGCCTGCCGGACGTGGCTGCCCACAAGACCCGCGCCGAGGTGAAGATTCCCTGGCTGCTCGGCTTGATCGCCACCCGCTCCATCGACAAGCCCGTGACCGGGATCATCGAGCTCGTCGACCACGCCCGCGGCCGCATCGACAACGGCATCAAGGCCTACGAGGACCTGACGCGGTTGCGTGCTTCGGCACCCGGCGACGTCGACCCGGGCCTGGTGAAGGACTTCGAGGCGCGCCAGTCGGACCTCGGTTACGGGCTGCTGCTGCTCAGGTACACGGACGATCCGGCGCACGCCACGCGCGAACAGATCGAGGCGGCCGCCTGGTCGACCGTGCCGGACGTGCCGGTGATCTTCTGGGGTTTTCGCGCCATGGTCGGTTTGGGCCTCTTCTTCATCGGCCTCTTCGCCACGGCTTTCTACCTGGCCACGCGGCACCGCTTCGAACGGCACCCGACCTTCCTCAGGATCGCCTTTCTGAGCCTGCCGTTGCCCTGGTTGGCGGTGGAGCTCGGCTGGGTGGTGGCCGAGTACGGCCGTCAGCCCTGGGTGGTGGACGGCGTGCTGCCGACCTACCTCGGCGTATCGCGCTTGAGCGCCGGCAACGTCTGGTTCTCGCTGCTGGGGTTCGTGGTGTTCTACACCACGCTCGCAGTGGTGGACGTGTTCCTGATCACGCGCACGGTGAAGCGCGGTCCGGACGGGCTCGGCTACTGGCCCGGGCAGCCGGAGGGAGAGGACGGCCCGCCGCCTGATCTGCATCCGGTGCTCAAGGGCGCGGGAGCGGCGCCGTGAGCGCGCTGCCCGACTACGGCACGCTGCGGGTGATCTGGTGGGCGCTGATCGGGGTGCTGCTGTCGGGGTTCGCCATCACCGACGGTTTCGATCTGGGATTGGGCGCCACCTTCCGCTGGCTCGGCCGCAACGAGGACGAGCGTCACGCGCTGCTGGCGGCCATCGAACCGGTCTGGGAGGGCAACCAGACCTGGTTCATCCTCGGTGGCGGCGCGGTGTTCGCGGCTTGGCCGCTGGTGTACGCCGCCTCCTTCTCGGGGCTTTACCTCGCGATGTTCCTGGTGCTGGTGGCGCTGATCCTGCGCCCGGTGGGTTTCACGTTCCGCGACAAGCTCCGCGACGCGCGCTGGCGGGCGACGTGGGACACGGCGCTCACCGTGGGCGGAGCGCTGCCCGCGCTGCTGTTCGGCGTCGCATTCGCGAACCTCTTCCTGGGGCTGCCTTTTCGCTTCGACGCCTGGCACCGGGTGAGCAACGACGGCGGACTTTTTAGCCTGCTGCACCCGTTCGCGCTTCTCGGCGGCGTGATGAGTCTCGCCATGCTGGTGATGCACGGCAACGCCTACGCGGCGCTCAAGGTGGGCGAGCCGATGGCCGGCCGCGCGCGCCGACTGGGGCAGCTCGCGGCGCTGACGTTCTTGATCGCCTTCATCGCCGGCGGCCTCTGGCTCGCGATCGGCATACCGGGATTTCGCATCGTCGGCGCCATCGACACGGCCGGTCCGTCGGATCCGCTGGGCAAGTCGGTCACGGTCGAGGCGGGCGCCTGGCTCGGCAACTTCGTGCGCTGGCCGGCCATGTGCCTGGCGCCGGTGCTCGCGACCTGCGCGGCGATCGCCACGCTGGCGCTGCTCGGCGCGCGGCGCGCCGGCGCCGCGTTCTTCACGAGTTGCGTGGTCCAGGCATCCACCGTGGTCACCGCCGGCCTCGCGCTGTTTCCGTTCATGATGCCCTCCTCGGTCGCCCCCTCGCAGAGCCTCACCGTGTGGGATTCCTCGAGCAGCGAGCGCACCTTGCTCCTGATGCTCGGAGCGGTCACGGTGTTCATGCCGGTGATTTTGGCGTACACCGCCTGGGTGTTCCGCGTGCTCAAGGGCAAGATCACGCTCGAGGCGCTGCTCGACCACGGAGGAGAATACTGATGTGGTACTTCGCCTGGATCCTCGGCCTGGGGCTTGCGATCGCCTTCGGTGTGCTCAACGCCATCTGGTACGAGATCACCGAATTGGAGTCGAAGCGTCCCACGGCCACGCGCGGCGACCTCGCGTCACCGCACGCGCACCTCGACTGATCGCCCTCAATCGCCGGCGCGGGGATCGCTCTCCGGGGCCGGCGGCAGTGCGGGTCCGAATACGGGCTGCTCGAGTGCGTCCTCGCGCGCCGCCAGCGCCTCGCGCACGTCCACCTCCGAATTCAGCGCCACCTCCTCGGCGGCCAGGCGCTCGAGTCGCGCGGCCAGCAAGTCGCCGCGATCGATCTCACCGGCGGCGAACAACCGATCGGTGCGCCGGCCGTGCTCCTCTTCGCTGTGCATGACCACGTCGCTGCCGTCGAGCGCCCGGCGGGCGGCCGTGCAGCGCGCCTGGGCGACATCGATCGCTCCGAGAACCTGCGCCTGAAGGGCATCGAAGCGCGCAGCCACGGCCTGCCGGTGAGCGCGCGCCTCGGCGATCGGTCCCTGGTTGCGGTTGAACACCGGCAGCTCCGACGCCGGCAGCAACAGGAAGCGGTGCGCGCCGGCGTCCCACGAGTATCCCGGGCTCAAGGTGAGATCCGGATATTGATCGGCGACCGCCAGCGCGAGGCCGGCCTCCGCCGCCGCGTAGTCGGCGAGTGCCGCGCGCAGATCGCTGCGCGAGGTGAGCGCGGCCCGCACCTGCGCGTCCGCCGGGGGCGCGAGCATCGCCGGATCGGTGCGGTCCAGCGCCGCAAGATCGAGGGCGACACCGTCCAGTGCTCGCGCCGGCAGGCCCACCGCGGCCGCCAGCCGCGAGCGCGCGAGGACCCTGTCGCGCTCGGCTTGGTCCACCGCCACTGCGGCCTGCTGGGCCGCGCTGTGCGCGCGCACCAGTTCCAGCTGCGACTCCTCGCCGGCGGCGACGCGCCGTTCCAGTGCCGCGGCGAGTTCAGCGCTCGCTGCCGCCCGCCGCTGCGACAGGTCGGCACGGCGCTGCGCCGTCCACAGGGCGATCAGGGCATCGCGCACCCCGGCACGCACCTGCCAGGCCGCGCTCGCGAGGTCGGCACGGGCCGCGGTCACCAGCGATTCGGCCACGGCGGTTCGCTGCCGACGCTTGCCCGCCGTCTCGATGGTGAACTCGATCAACGGCGCCACCGTCCAGCGCGCGCCCGCCGGTGCGCGCGGGGTAAATGCCAGATCCTCGAATCCCAGCGAGGGATTGGGCAGTTGCCGCGCGGTGCGCACCCCGGCCAGCGCTTCGGCGAGGTCCGCGCGCGCCAGTTCGAGCGCCGGGTGGAAGTAAAGCGCTGCGAGCGACAGGGTGGTGAGATCCCAGGAGGAGACCGGGTCGGGCGCCCCGGCCGCGGTCAGAAAGCGGTGCAGCCGCGGATCGTCCAGTGAACGGCTCTCGAGCGCCGCGGCGTGCGCATCCGGGGACAGCGGCGCGGCGTGATAGCTCTGACAGCCGGCGAGCAGGACGGCCAGGAGTGCTACTCCCGCTGGCGCGGTCGGCGCCGCCATGCGCCGGCGGCGGGATGCAGACGAGGCGTGACTTGGCATGCTCGCGACCTTCCTCGAGGCGCGCGGCTCGACGCCGCTGTGCACGCCGATTATCGAACACCGGCCGGCGCGTGCAAGCGCGCGGCGCGAGACCCCGGAGGGTCCGCGCCGCGCCCCGCACACCGCTCAGGGACGCGCGGCGAGGATGTCGTCCAGCCGCGCCGGACCGGCCGAGGCGTCGCGCACGAGGTGCGGATAACGCAATCCGCCGTGATAGTCGATGCGCACCACCTTGTAGCGGTCGGCGGACTTGACGATGAGTTCGATGGGCGACCCGCCCTTGCGGGCGGCCTGGATCGCGCCCTTGAGCACCTCGGCCGAGTAGGCGGCGCCGTCGACCGCGAGGATGCGATCGCCCTCGATCAGCCCCGCCTTGAAGGCGGGACTCGCCCAGGCGACCTCGGCCACCGTGCCCTCCTGCTCCTTGTCGTCGAGCCCGACGCCGATCGACCAGCGCAGGGTCACGCGGTGGCGCTGCTCGTCGGCATTGGCGAGGGTATCCCCGGGCTGGTCCGTGTAAACGAGCTGATATCCACCACGGCGCAGCCCCTCGAGCGGCGCCGGACGGCCGACGGCGTCCAGACGCTCGCGCAGGAACGCGGCCCAGTCGTAGGGTTCGACCGAATTGAGCCCATCGACCACGTCCTTGAACGTGTAGGTGACCGTGCCGTAGTCGCCATCGTCGATGCCGAAGAAACGGCGCGCGAAGTCGTCGAGCGAGCGGGCGCCGTGGGAGCGCTCACGAATCAGCGTGTCGGCTTCCAGCCAGATCAGCGCGCCCTCCATGTAGTAGTCCTCGAAGCGCTGCCAATCCGGCCAGGACTGCGGGCGGCGCGGATTGATGATCTCGTCGTTGGTGGTGTCCTGCAGCGGGCGCCAGGCGCGGCCCTGCTTGACGTCGTACTCGCCCGCCACCAGCGCGAGCTCGTCGAGGGCCTGTTGGCGGGTGCGCATGCCCGCACGCGCGGCCAGCACCTGACCCCAGTACTCGGTCTGGCCCTCGTACACCCACAGCAGACTGTCCTGCATGGGCACGTCGTAGTTCGGCGTCCACAGGTCGAAGGGACGGCGGAACTTGCCGTTCCACGAGTGGGTGAACTCGTGCGACAGCAGATCGCGGTCGTACTCCGTCTTGTCCCACTTCGTGAACGTCTCCGGATCGCTGCCGTCCTCGCTCGACTGATGGTGCTCGAGCCCGGTGTGCTGGACCTGGTCGCTCAACGAGAACAGGAAGTCGTAGTGCGCGTAATGGTGGGCCCCGAACAGCTTGTAGGCCTGTCGGACCAGCTTGCGGTACGCGGCGACCTGCGCCTCGCCGGGCGCGAGCAGATCGGCTCGGTCGGCGAACACGTCGAGGTGCACGGGGACCGTGCTGCCCGGATCGAGATCGATGCGCTCGGCGTAGCGCCCGGCGTACAAGGGACTGTCGATGAGCGTTTCGACGTCGGTGCGCTTGAAGGCCACCGTCGGGCCCTGCGGCGCGTCGGTTTCCAGGGCGGTGCCGAAGCGCCAGCCCTCCGGCAGCGTGACGCTGACGTCGACCGGGATGCGCCGCACGTAGTAGCCGGCCGGGTAGAGCACCACGTCGTTCCACTCGATCATGAGCACGTCGTGGCCCATTTCCATGGCGCCCACCTTCGGGGTGGTCGGCGAGAGATAGTCGAAGTCGACGTCGACGGCCGTGACGCCGGCGGGCAGGTGCAGGCGGAAGGCGTACACGTTGGCCGGATCACGCAGCCAACTCACCGGCTTGCCTCCCGCCGACACGCGCAGGCCGGCCAGACGGTCGATGGGGCCTTCCGGCGCGTGCGTGCCGGGCAGCCACTTCGGGTAGAGCAGCACGGCGTCGCGCGGCAGGCCGGTCACCGTTTCGTGCACGTGCATGAGTCGACGCTCGACGTCGGCGGCGTTCACCGCCAGTCGGATGTTGCCCGGGTAGGCGCTGTCCCTCGGCGCCGGCAGCGGCGTGGTCGGCGCGATGGCGGTCGGCGCCGCCATGGCCCCGGCCTCGGACCACGGAACCAGCGTCGCGGCGAGCAAGGCGCCGAATGCGCCGGCGGCGAACCCTTCGATCCTCGTCATCAGATGCTCCTGGAAGTCTTGTAATCGCAAGGTCGAGGCGCGACCGCGCGCGGTCGCCTCTCGACGAGGCGGGAAACTATATCGAGTCCGGCGCAGCGGCGCACGCGCGGGCGTCGACGATGCTCACCGTCTCGGTGTCCGGGTCGAACACGATGCGGGCTTCGTGGCGCCCAAGCCGCGCCAGCACGTGCGCCACCTTCTCCTCCAGCGAGAATTCACGCGCCCCGTAGTCCGTTCCTTCGCGCAGCACGAAGGACTCGACCACCGCGCGCAGGGTGGCGGGGTCGAGTTCATCGGGCGGCACGACCACCGGCGGCTCGCGCGATTCGCCCCGCTCGTCGTCCGTGGATGGATGCTCTACCACGGTGCCGGGGTCAGCGCCGCGACGGAACGAAGTCCTCGAGCACCGCCTTGCGCAGCAGATCCGGTGGCAAGAGGCCCTGCGCCAGCACGAAGTCGTGGAATTCGTGCGCCGAGAACTTCGGCCCCAGCGCCTGCTCGACCTGCTTGCGCAGCTCGAGGAGCCGCGTGTAGCCGTAGAAATAGCTGTTGGCCTGACCGGGCGCGCGATAGATGAAGCGCTCCACTTCTTCCTTGGCGAAGGCGTGACTCAGCACGACGTCCTTCTCGAGCACGTCGTAGGCTTGCTCCGGTGTCACCCGTCCGCTCTGCAGCTCGGGATCGAGGAAGGCGCGCGCCGCCCGCAGCAGGCGCAGCTGCAGCGTCAGGAGCTGCCCGTCGGCGGGTTCGTAGGGCTGCATGATGTACTCGGCGTAGAGTCCCCAGCCTTCCGCGTTGGTGGAATTGAAGGCGTAGCGCGCACGCGCGATGCTCACACCCTGCTCGACCATGGAGTCGAACTGCAGTTCGTGGCCGGGCCGGGCCTCGTGGGCGGTGAGCGTCCACGCCACGGCGTCGAAGGTGAAGTCGTCGTAGGCGTCCTCGACGGCGCCGCTCGCGGAGGGAATGTTGAGTGGCAGCACGAAGACGCCGCGCTGCCCGGTGTTGTGCAGGAACGGCGGCGGTACCATGTGCGGCGCCGGCTGCTGCGCGGTCTCGGCGGCGGTCGCGAGGCGGATGAGCGCCGGCCGCGTCGGCAGCGTCACGAGGTCGTGCTCGCGGATGAGCGCCTCGATGTCCTTCAGGCGACGTTCGTAGAACGGCAGGATCGCTTCGCCCGTGATCTGCTTCTCTTTGAGCTTGCGGATCACCGCCCGGTAATCGGCATCCGGCCAACCGTGCGCCGCGGCGACCTGCTTGGCGAGCCCCGCCATCTCGCGCTGATAGTCGGCGAACGCGGCGTGCGCCATGGAGGCAATGCGGGCCGGCGGCAGATCGATGCCGAACTCCTCCAGATTGAGCGCGTAGCGAGCCGGCGGCAGCCGGTAGTCGGTGCGCGCGTGCGGCAGCACCTCGGCGCGCACCCAGGCGTCGTACGCGGCGAGCTGCGTCTTCAGCTTCTCGAACGGCTCCTGCCAGCCCGTCAGACCGTACTTCTGGAACAGGGCTGCGATGCCGGAGAGGTAATTGGGGTCGCGGGACAGCTCGGTTTCGAGCTCCGCCTTGGAGGGATACGACACACCCGGCTTCGCCATCTGCTCGCGGGTGAGCGTCTTCCAGCGCTCGGTGATGGGCTCATAGCCTGAATCAAGGCCGGCGTAGCGCTTCAGGCGCGTCAGTGCGGCGGCTCGCCGCTGCGGCGCGACCTGTTCGTCGAGCAGCATCCTCAAGCCCTGGAAGACCCGCTCGCTGGCGTTGTAGAACGTGACCTCGTGCGCGAGCGCGAAGTCCTCGCTGCGGAATTCAAGATCGAAGGCGTGGCGCAGGATGGCGATATCCTGCCGTACGCGCGGATCCGACTCCTTGGTCTCGGCCGCCACGAGCGTGCGCAGCGCCGCCTCGAGCTCGCGTCGTTCGGCGCGGTCGTCGGCCAGCGAAGGCTGCGAGACGAGCTCGTCGTACTGCGCCAGGCCCTCGCGGGAACCGCTCTCCGGCGAGTGTTCGAACTCGATGGCCGAGAGCTTCTGCGTGAAAGCATTGCTGCGCGCGATCCAGGCGTGCGGGTCGGCAGCCGGCGCGGCGCCGATGCTCGCGCTGGCAGCAAGGCCCAGCAGGAAGACGATTCGAATGCTGGTCGGTCTCGGCATGGGAACTCCGCAGGTGGCTCGACGCTGCCGCACACTACACTCGGCGGCGGTGAGTGCGCAAACCCGGTGCGGCCCTGCGCACCGCGCACCGCGCGCTGCGCACCGCGGCCTGACCGCGGCCGTGGATTAACGCCGCGGTTTGGGCTCTAATCGTCGCGCGGGACGCGAAGGCGCCACGGCGCCGCGCGCGACGATGGGATTCGAACTCGAAGGGCACGGGATGAACGAACCTCGGCGAGCAAGCCTGCCTCGTCCGGCGCGGCGTGGGGATCTTTGGGCGTGCGCGCTGCTCGCGACGGTCGTGAGCGCGTGGAGCAACGGGTCTTCGGCCGAGTCGTCGGCCGGATCCGCGACGCCGCAGGCGCAGCGCGCTGCCGCCGCGTTCGACGTGCGCGAGGCGACCATCGCCTCCACCGAGGCGGCGTTGCGCGCGCATTCGATGACCTGTCACCAGATCGTCGCGGCCTATCTCGCGCGGATCCGCGCCTTCGACCAACCCACCCGACTCAACGCCATCGTCGTGACGAATCCGGAGGCGCTCGCCGACGCCGATCGCCTGGACGCACAATTCCGGCGCACGGGAGGCCTGCGCCCGTTGCACTGTGTGACGGTGATCGTCAAGGACAACTACGAGACGCGCGGCTTGCAGACCACGGCCGGCTCGCTCGCCATGAAGGGATTCGTCCCGCCGCGAGACGCCTTCATGGTGCAGCGGCTGCGCGCGGCGGGCGCCATCGTGCTCGCCAAGTCGAACATGGCGGAGTGGGCCTTCAGCCCCTACAAGACGGAGAGCTCGATCGCCGGCATCACGCGCAATCCCTACGACCTCGATCGGGTGCCGGCCGGCTCGAGCGGCGGCACCGGCGCTGCGGTGGCGGCGAGCTTCGGGCTCGTGGGTCTCGGCACCGACACCGGCAATTCGATTCGCGGACCCTCCTCGCACAACGATCTGGTCGGCATCCGGCCCACCATCGGCCTCACCAGCCGCGCCGGCATCGTGCCGTTGTTCAGCGGCAATGACGTCGGCGGACCGATGACGCGCACCGTGGCCGACGCCGCCGCCGTGTTGGCGGCGGTGGCCGGCGCGGATCCCGAGGATCCGGTCACGGCACTCGCGGCCGCTCGTGCGCCGACGGATTATCGCGACGCTCTGCGCGCCGATGGGCTGCGCGGCGCGCGCATCGGCGTGTTCCGGCGCTACCTGGACGCGAAGGACACCGACCCGGAGATCCGCGCCCTGACGGAGCGCGCGATCGCGGACCTCGCGGCCCGGGGGGCGACCGTGGTCGATCCATTCGACCTGCCGGATTACGAGCGCCTCACGAAGGGGCTGTGGTGCGGGGATTTCCAGGCCGACCTCGATCACTATCTGGCGACGCGCGGCCGCGGCGCGCCCTATCACACGCTCGCGGAGATCGTCGCGTCCGGGCTGTACCTGCCCTACATCGAGGAGGACATGCGCGGTGCGCTCAAGCCGCCCACCGATCCGGAGGATCGCCGGGCGCCGTGTCCGGACGTGTATCACGATGCGCCGAAGATCGCGTTCCGCGACGCGTTGCAGGCGGCGATGCGGGCGCAACGTCTCGACGCCGTGGTCTACCCGACCTGGAGCGATCCGCCGCGTAAGGTGGGGGACATGACGAGCCCCGCCGGCGACAACAGCCAGATCCTCTCGCCGCAGACCGGATTCCCGGCGATCACCGTGCCCATGGGATTCACGCGGGGCACGCTGCCGGCGGGGCTGACCTTCCTCGGCACCGACACGTTCACCGAGGCGACCTTGATACGCCTGGCCTATGCTTACGAACAGGCGACGCATCACCGTCGTCCGCCGCCGGCATTCGGCGCGACGCCCGACTGACACCGATTCGCACGGAGATTGCATGGAACCGACCCGCAGAAAATTTCTCGCGCACACCTCCCTGGGGCTCATCGGCACGGTCGCACTGACCGCGCGCGGCGCCGGTGGCGCCGCGGACTCCGCCACGCCGGCCGCGGATCAGGCCCCGGCGCCCACGCCCGGCACGCCGTCCGCGTTCGCCACCTCGCCGGCGGTGGGACCGGAGGTGAGCGCGGCGACTTTCGCCGAGGCCGAGAAACTCATGCAGGTGACGCTCACCACCGCGGAACTCGACCAGGCGGCGGAAACCTGGCGCGTCGCCATGGCGCCGCTCTACGAGCGGCGCACGGGACCGAAGAAGGTCGCGCTCGAGTCTACGCTGCCGCCCGCCACCCGCTGGGACCCGCGCCTGCCCGGCGAGAAGCCGGCGGTGCACGCGCAGCGCTTCGTGGCGAGCGCCGCCGCGGACTTGCCGCTGCCGAACCGCGACGCGGACATCGCCTTCGCGCCGGTGACGCAGCTCGCGCACTGGATCAAGACGCGCAAGCTCACCTCCGAGCGCTTGACCCGCATCTATCTCGAGCGGCTGCGCAAGTTCGATCCCACGCTACGCTGCGTGATCACGCTCACCGACGAGCGCGCGCTCGCTCAGGCGCGCCAAGCGGATCGCGAGATCGCCGCGGGCCGCTATCGCGGACCGCTGCACGGCATCCCCTGGGGAGCCAAGGATCTTCTCGACACCGCCGGCATCCGCACCACCTACGGCGCGGAGCCGTTTCGCGATCGCGTGCCGACCCGGGACTCGGCGGTGGTGCAACGGCTGGACGCCGCCGGCGCGGTGCTGGTCGCGAAGTTGAGCCTCGGCGCGCTCGCCCTCAACGACATCTGGTTCGGCGGCCAGACGGTGAACCCCTGGCTGACCGCCGAGGGCGCTTCGGGCTCGAGCGCCGGTCCCGGCGCCGCCACCGCGGCCGGCCTCGTCGGATTCTCGATCGGCAGCGAGACCGGCGGCAGCATCGTCAGCCCCAGCATGCGCTGCGGCGTCACCGGCCTGCGGCCCACCTTCGGCCGGGTGCCGCGCACGGGCGCGATGACGCTGTGTTGGTCGCTCGACAAGCTCGGACCCATGACCCGCACCGTCGAGGATGCGCTGCTCGTGCTGGACGCGATCTCCGGGGTCGATCCCGGCGATGTCTACGGCATCGAGGCACCGCTCGACTACGACGCGCACGCACCCGTGCGCGGGCTGCGCGTCGGCTACTTCCCCGAGTGGATGCGCGAGGCGACCGCCGTCGATCGCGCCGCGCTCGACACGCTGCGCGGACTCGGCCTGACGCCCGTCGAGGTCAAAATCCCCGACTGGCCCTATGACTGCCTGAACCTGATTCTCTTCGCCGAGGGCGCCGCGGCGTTCGAGGATCTGGCGCTCGACGGCCGGCTGGCCGAGCTCAAGGCCCAGGTGCCCGACGCCTGGCCGAACGTATTCCGCCAGTCGCGGTTCCTGTCCGCGGTGGACCTCGTGCAGGCGGACCGCCTGCGGCGCAAGGTCGCGCAGGAGATGGCACGCGTGTTCCGCGAGGTGGATCTGCTGCTGGTGCCGTCGCTGCGTGACGAGATGCTGGTGATCACCAACTGCACCGGCCACCCCTCGCTCACGCTGCGCACCGGTTTCGTCGAGGTCTCCGAGGCGCGCAGCGACTGGGCGCCGGATCCGGCGCACCCCTTGCCGAAGTTCGACCCGCCGCGGCGGGTTCCGCACGGGGTGACGCTGATCGGCAGACTGTTCGACGAAGGCACCATCGGCCGGGTCGGCGTGGCGCTCGAAAAGGCGAGCGGCGTCGCCAAGGAGCGTCCGCCGGGGTTCGCCTGAGACTGCCGGGGGTCGGGATCGCCGGCGGCGAACCGTCAGCCCTCCTCGCCCGCCACCGCCCGAATTGCCGCGAGCAGCGCGTCGCGAAGCGCGGGCTCCTTCACGTCGAGGACGATGCGCGTCTCACCGTCGGGCCTCTCCTGCATGCGCACGCGCACGCCGCGGGTGCGCAGCACGTCGACCACGGGACTCGCCGCGGTGGCCGAGGCCTCGGGCGGCGTCGGTTGCACCTGCGCGCGGCGAACCTTGAGCTCGGTCTCCCGCACCGACCACTGGCGCTCGACGATTTGCGCGGCCAGGGCACGACACTGGGACTCCTCCTCGAGCCCGAGCAGTGCGCGGGCGTGGCCCATGCTGAGCGCGCGGGTGTCGACCATGTCGATGACATCCGCGGGCAGGTCGAGCAGACGAAGCAGGTTCGTCACCGCCGCGCGTGAGCGGCCGACCGCCTCGGCCGCCTCTTCATGAGTCAGCGTGAATTCCTCGGTGAGGCGCTTCAGTGCGCGCGCCTCGTCCGTCGGCGTGAGCTCCTCGCGCTGGATGTTCTCGATCAGCGCGACGGCGAGCGCCTCGCGGTCCGAGAGGTCGCGGATGATGGCGGGGATCTCGGCGATGCCCGCAAGCTTGGCCGCCCGCCAGCGGCGCTCGCCGGCCACGATCTCGAACTGGTGGGGAAGGCCCGCCACCGGCCGCACGACGATCGGCTGGATCACGCCCTGCGACTTGATGGACGCCGCGAGCGCCTCGATGAGCTCGGGCGTCATCGACGTGCGCGGCTGGTAGACGCCGGCGCGGATGGCCGCGATCGGTATCGTGCCACGCGCGACGCGATGCGGCGGATTCGGCGAGGAGACGAGGGGCGACAACCCCCGCCCCAGGTCCCGGGTCGGTGCGCTCATGGCGCGCAGCGTACCGCATCGCGCCGCTCCCGGTCAGGCCGCGAAGTAGTACGGTTGGTCGACGTCGTCGATGAGTCCGGGTTGCGTCGGCGTCCAGCCCAGCAGGGCCCGCGTGCGCGCGCTGGATGCGGCGATGTCCATCGTCGCGAATCCGGCGAGCCAGCCGAAGTGGTGCGGGGCCTGGTCCGGGGGCACGCTCACCACCGGCAGGTTCAGGCGACGACCGATCACCTCGGCGATCCGTCGCAGCGGCACGCCCTCGTCGGCCACGGCGTGGAATGGACCGTCCTTCGCGCCGCGTTCGAGCGCTAGCCGGTAGACCCGGGCTGCATCCAGGCGGTGCACGCCCGGCCAACGCTGGGTCCCCTCGCCGACATAGGCGGACACGCCGGTGGTACGCGCGATGCGGATCAATTGCGGCACGAAGCCGTGATCGCCCTCGCCGTGCACGGACGCGGCCAACCGCACCGTCGCTGCACGCACGCCGCGGGCGGCCAGCGCCGTCGCCGTGGCCTCGGAGGCGCGCGGGTAGGCGTCCGATGTCGGCACGGGCGGATCGGTTTCGACGGCCAGGCGCCCGGAGGCGATCAAGGCCAGCCCGGCGGTGACGAGCAGCGGCCGTTGCGACCCCGCGAGCGCGCTGCCGAGGGTCTCGATGGTTCTGGCGTCGGCGGCCGCACTCTCGGCGAAGCGCGAGAAGTCGTGCGTGAAGGCCGTGTGGATCACGGCGTCGACGCCGGACGCGGCGCGCGCGAGCCCGTCGAGATCCTGCATTGAACCGCGGTGAACGTCGGCGCCCATGGCGGCGACACGGCGGGCGCCGTCTTCGGAGCGCGCGAGGCCGAGCACCGAGTGCCCGGCCCCCAGCAATTCCTGCACCACGGCCGAGCCGACGAAGCCGGTGGCGCCGGTCACGAATACTCGCATGAGCTTTCCTCCTTAATGTCGAGGAGGCTATGCTCGAGCCCGGACACTTCCCGTTAAAGCCGAGACGTTATCCCGGTATAGGCACTAACAGGACTGGCATGTCGGCAACTCCGGACAATGCGCTGGGCGCTTTCCTGAAGGATCGGCGCGCGCGCCTCGATCCCGCGGCGCTCGGGCTCGGCTCGCGACGCCGCCGCGTGCCCGGATTGCGGCGCGAGGAGGTCGCGCAGCGCGCGCACGTCAGCACTACCTGGTACACGTGGCTCGAACAAGGCCGCGGCGGCGCTCCTTCGGCTGCGGCGCTGGAGCGGATCGCGCGCGCGCTGATGCTTTCCGACGTCGAACGCGAGCACGTCTTCATGCTCGCCCTCGGCCGCCCGCCGCGCGCCACCTATCGGCCGGTGCAGGGCGTGGCGCCGGCGATGCAGCGGGTGCTGGACGCGCTGCCCTTGAGCCCGGCGGTGATCCGCACCGCCACCTGGGACGTCGTCGCCTGGAATCGGGCCGCGACCGCGGTTTTCACGGATTACGGCGTCGTCCCGCCGCAGAAGCGCAACGTGCTGCGGCTGATGTTTTGCGAACCCGAGATTCGCGAGCGTCAGGCGGACTGGCAAGGCGTGGCGCGCTTCGTGGTGGCGGCGTTTCGCACCGACGTGGCGCGCGCCGGCGCGAACGATGCCGTGCAGGCACTGGTGGAGGAACTGTGCGCGCGCAGCCCGGAGTTCGCAGCGCTGTGGGAAAAGGTCGACGTGCCCGCGCACTCGGGCGGCGCCAAGAGGCTGCGGCATCCGACGGCGGGATTGTTGAGTTTCGAGATGTCGACGTTCGCTGTCGACGGCCGTCCCGACCTGACCCTCGTGATCTACAACCCTGCGTCGGCGGAGGATACCGCGCGGGTCCGGGGACTGCTGAGCGCAGTCGCGACGAATTGACGGCTGCGGAGAACGAGAGATTGGCGCCTGCACGGACGTCGAAGGAGCCGGTGGTCCTGTCCTGGAGCGGCGGGAAGGACAGCGCGCTGGCGGCCTACCATCTGATCGCCTCGCAGAAGTACTCGATCGCGGCGCTCTTGACGACCGTCACGGAGGAGTACGACCGGATCAGCATCCACGGCGTGCGGCGTGATCTCCTCGAGCGGCAGGCCGATGCCATGAGGGTTCCCTTGCACGCGGTCATGATCCCGGCGGAATGTCCCAACGAGACCTACGAGGCGCGCCTGGGGCGGGCGCTCGAAGGATTCAAAGCGCGCGGCATCACGAAGATCGCGTACGGCGACCTGTTTCTGCAGGACGTGAAGAGTTACCGCGATGCGCAACTGGCGCAGGCCGGCATGACGGGGCTGTACCCACTCTGGATGCGCGACACCGACGAACTGGTGCGCACCTTCATCGCACTGGGGTTCAAGGCGATCCTCGCCTGTGTGGATACGCAGGCGCTGGATCCGGCGTTCGCCGGGCGACAGATCGATCAGCAATTACTGCGGGACTTGCCGCAGGGCGCCGATCCATGCGGTGAGAACGGCGAATATCATTCATTCGTGTACGCCGGGCCCATCTTCGAGCGGGAGATCGCCTGCCGCACGGGTGAGCGGGTGATGCGGGCGCAACGCTTCAATTATTGCGACATCGTCGCGACGTGAGCGGCCTGCGGCGGGACGCGAACACCGAATGGCCGGGACCGATCGGACCTCACGGGCCCGGATACACGGAGCCGGCTCGGTCGGCCAATACGAACGCCGCCACCGTCAGCGTCCACGATAGCGCGGCCTCGTTCAGATCGACCGCATTGGCGCTCCCGGTGAGCAGCGCCGGGCCCCAGACGAGCACGGTGAGCATCGCCATTTGCACGGCGACCAGCCATGCCGCGACTCGTGCGAGCACCCCGCCGAGGAGCGCGAGGCCGGCTGCGAGGTATGCCGCCCCGGTAACGTAAACCCAGGCGCGCGGCGTCGGCAGCCAGCTCGGCACGAGCGACGCAGTGAGATCCCGGTAAAGGAAGTGCGCCAGACCGAACGCGAGCAACGCGAGTGCGAACAGCGTGCGGGCCAGACGCGCGCCGAGTTCGCCCGACAGCCACGACAGCCGCCCGTGCGACCGGTCGGCAGACGAATCCGCGACGATCGACCAGAGCGCCGCCACCAGCACTGCGGTCTCGCCGCCGCTCTGATAGTTCATCTCGAAGCCCGGTGCGCGCAGCACGATGGGAATCTTCACCAGCAGCAGCCACGCAGCGAACATCGCGAACAGCAGATTCGCCGCCGCGGGCGCGGTGCGTGGCCAGAGGAGGCAGACTGCGACCACGAAAACGATGAGATCGCCCAGTGAGACCAGTCCGGGCAGCGACGCCAGTGCCAGCGGGACCGGCTGCCAAAGCGGCGCGAAATCGGCGTCGATCAGGCCGCCTATCCCGATGCCCGCCAGGCTCAGCGCGAAAATCGCGAGCAACGTGGCTCTCATGGACGGCAGTTGCACGGTGTCACCCCAAAATCGAGAGTCGGGAGCATAGCCGTGTCGCCACCGACGGGGAAGCCGGGCGGGTCCCGCCCCTCGAGGCGCGCCCCGCGAATCCATATACTCCACGAGCCCTATTTTCCAACCGAAGGACGCTCGATGTTTTCCCACATCATGATTGGCACCAATGATCTGAAGCGCGCGAAGGCCTTTTATGACGCCGTGCTCGGCACGCTCGGCGTGTCGCCGGCCAGAGTTGACGGGCACCGGATCTTCTACCGCACGCCCACGGGCGTCTTCTCGGTGACGACCCCGATCAATGGAGAACCGGCCACGTGCGCCAATGGCATGACGATCGGCTTCGCCGCAGCCTCGACGGCGCAGGCCGACGCCTGGCACGCCGCGGGCATCGCGGCCGGCGGCACGGCTTGTGAGGATCCTCCGGGTGTGCGCGAGGGCAGCGCGGGAAAGCTCTACCTCGCGTACCTTCGCGATCCTGACGGCCACAAGCTCTGCGCGTTGCACCGGCTGTAAACGTCGCGCCGAGCCTTGTCCGGCGGGCAACTCGCCGGACAAGGCGTGGGATCCCTCATTCGAGCCGCCGTGCGTCCCGTCCCGGTTGCGCCAGAGTGTCCGCCGCAGCGACGAAGGCGCGCAAGCCGTCGATCAGGCCATGGCGCTGCGCCTTGGACAATGCGTGGAAGGCGCGGCCGACATGTGCGACGAATTGTGCGTGCATGCGTTGAAAGGAAGCGCGTCCACTGGCTGTTGTGTCCAGTAGCCATTTGCGACGATCGGCAGGGCTGCGGCTGCGGCGAATTAGGCCGCGACCCTCGAGACTGGCGACCGTGCGCATCGCACTCGTCACATCCACGTTCAGCCGTCGGGCGAGATCCGCGGGCCCGATCGGCGCATCGGCCCGTCCGATCATGTCGAGCACGATGAACTGGCTCGCGCTCAGTCCTTCCTGCTGAAAGCGATTGAAGTTCAAAGTCTGCACGATCCGACGGGCATCGAACCATGCCTCGAGGAAGGCCTGTGCCTCCTCGCCACTTGCAGTCGTCATCTTAAACCTGCATATTACAGGTGTATCTACCTGCATGTATCAGGCTACAGGCCAAGGAGAGACCATGTCCAGCGAACTGAGCTTCACGGCGGACGAGGCGGTCCGGGTACAGAAAGCACTGCGAGAAGCCCTAGGCGACGGGCCGGAGCTTTTCCCGGTCCGGGACTTCGTTGCGATGGTCAGCGACGAGATCGAGCGGCTGAGGGCGAACGGCTACGGCGACGAGGCCATTTCGGCGGTGATTCGCCAGGAGACTGGCAAGACCGTCGAACCGGTCGCGATCCGCGAATATTACGTATCGGCCGAACGCCGTCGCCCGCCGGGCTGATCGTAGGCGGCGACAGAGGCGATCCGATCCGGGCGTAGCGGACCCACGCGGCCACTGCGCGGACGAGCACGCGTGGTAACGCCCCCGCGCCAGACCAACGACAGAACCATCCACGCGCTCCGAAGGCACTCAGGCGCGCACCCCGCCCACTTTGGCCGGGTGTGACCGCAGCCCGTTACCCCTACTACGCCAAGGAGTGTCGTGATGAAGATGGCCAATGCCTTGTTAGCCACGTTGATGGTGGGCGCCACCGTGTGGCAGCCGACGCCGGCCAGTGCCGGCGACTACCAGGATGACCAGGGCGGCGGCCATCCGGCGCCGCTTCCGAGCAACCAATACCTGGTGAGCAACCTCACCTCCAACGGCGGCATCACCGCGCCAAATTCGGACATGAACCTGGTGAATCCCTGGGGACTGTCACGCAGCTCGGGCGGTCCGTGGTGGGTCTCCGACAACGGCACGGGCTTGTCGACCCTCTACACCGGCACGGGTTCGACCGTCCCGCTGGTCGTGACCGTTCCGGCCGCGCAAGCGGGAATGATGGGCTCGCCCACCGGCACGATCTACAACGGCACCTCGGAGTTCCAGATCGGCGGGGGCAAGCCAGCGGTGTTCCTGTTCGCCACCGAGGACGGCACGATCTCGGGTTGGAACCCCGGCGTCAACGGCACCAACGCCGTCATCGCGGTCGACGAGTTCAAGCAGGGAGCCTCCTTCAAGGGGCTGACCGCCGCAATCGCCAATCTGCCGAACGCTTCGGGTCAGACGCTTCTCTATGCGGCCGACTTCAGCCTCGGCAGGGTGGAGGTGTTCGACGGCGCCTTCCATCACGTCGGCGAGGTCGAGGAACGGATCAACGACGGCGACGATCTGCCGCAGGGCTTCTCTCCCTTCAACGTACAGAACCTGGGCGGAAACATCTACGTCGCATATGCGCAGCTCGGCGCCGGCAACAACGAGCAGGTCGGTGCCGGCTTGGGTCTGGTGCGCGTCTACAGCCCGGAAGGCCGCTTGTTGATGAAACTGCAGCGTGGCAGCTGGCTCAACGCGCCGTGGGGTCTTGCGATCGCGCCCAGCGACTTCGGTCCTTACAGCCACTGCGTGCTCGTGGGTAACTTCGGCAACGGTTGGATCGCGGCGTTTGATCCGGTGACCGGTCGATTCCTGGACTATCTGCGCGACAAGACCGGCAATCCGATCACCATCCCCGGTCTGTGGGGCATTGCGCCGGGCAACGACGGCAAGGCGGGCAATGCGACCGCGCTCTACTTCGCTGCGGGCGGCGCGAACGAGGCCGCGGGTGTGCTCGGCTCGATCACGGCCGGCATGAATCCGCAGGGCAACGACCAGTAATATTGACGCTGATCGAGGCCGCTTCAGGCCTGGCAGAGCGGTGGCGGGCCGCGAGGCTCGCCACCGCCCTCCGGCCGAGTGCGTCGCCGCTGTGGGGGACGGTGCAATCAACGGCGCTCACGGCCTTTGCGACGGAACGTCCGCGGCTTGATGGTCTGCGCCCTCACCACCGATATTTAACGCGGTTCGCTTGGTCCTGACCGTCGACCGCCCGTGGCTGAGTCGAGCCCCTCGCGCAAAAGGCGCAGAGCGCGCGCGACGGCCCGCCTGTCTTTGCCGGACAGCTGGGCCAGCGCCTCAATCAGTGGCCGGGCGGTCAATTGCGGTGCCCGTTGTTGCATGAACTGCCGCACGGCGGGACTGACCGCAATCCTCGTCACCCGGCGATCGGCGCTGTCCGTGCGGCGGTCGACCATACCCCGCTCCTGCAGGCGATCGACGATCCCGGAGACTGTGCTGTGGCTCAAGGACACGCGCTCGCAAAGATCTTTCAGACTCATTGACTCGGAATGATAGAGCGTTTGCATCACGATGCGCTGCGGCGCAGTCAACTGGCCGCGCGCATATTCGGCATCGAGCGGCCGCCGCAGGGTCTGACTGATCTCGCGCAAATCGAGCTCGATCATGTGAGCGAGCGAGTTCAAGTCCGGATCGCGATCGCGGTTCACTGCGCCTCTCACAAAACGTAGGGGACGATGCCTCCGCGAACCCGGCGGCGGTAGGCGGCATAGCGGTCACCAAAATTGCTCATCAGCAGGCGCTCCTCCGACCGGGCCTTGCGCCAGAATCCTACGACGATTAGCGGCAGCGCCAGCAAATCACGGACCTCGCCAAACACGATGGCGGTGCCGACCGCGGCGGCGAGAATGCCCGCGTAGATCGGGTGCCTCACCAGGCGATAGGGACCGCTGCTGATGAGTTCTTGATCCTGCCTCATGCGGGCAACCGCGCTCCAGTTCCGCCCGAGAAGGAGGCGGGCGATGATCGCGAACGTAGTCCCCACCGCGGTGAGTGCGATTCCTGGGCCGATAACCAAAGTGTGCGCGGGCAGGCATCGCGCCTGCAGCGGCAGAAATTGCGGAACCTCGGTGAAAAGCAGCACCGCAGCACAGGCGAGCATGAGAATTGCCCCATTTTCGGCGCCCGATTGGTTCGCGACTGGCTTGAGCCGGTACAGGGTGAGCAGCCAGGCGGCTGCGACCGTGACCCAGCACGCAAGGACAAGGTCTCGTGGCTCCTTGATTAAAGGGAGCAGGTCGCGCGCGCTCTCAACCATGGGACACCTCGCACCGTCGTGAATAATGTAATTGCCACGTAACACCTGTCGTATACGACGCGTCGTATACGACTTAAATATACGTCGACATGAGCTACCCGGCAAGCCTTTTGTTGAAGCCGCACTTCAAATGCGCGCTGAAGACCTGGCTGTTGGACAGAAGTACGGTTCAGGACTCGTGCGCGTCGACGCCGACGCCATCAAGCGGTTCGCGGCCGAGTTCGACCCCCAGCCATTCCACCTTGACGAGCAGGCCGCAGCGGGATCGTTGTTTCAGGGGTTGGCGGCCAGCGGATGGCATACCGCGGCTCTGACGATGCGCCTCGTGGTCCAGAGTGATTTCAATCCAGCGGGTGGACTGATCGGCGCGAGCCTGGACGAGTTGCGTTGGCCCCGGCCCATGCGGCCGGGGGACGAACTCAGCGTGGAGTCGGAGATTCTTCAACTGCGCCCGTCGAAGTCGCAACTCGACCGGGGACTCGCCAAGGTGCGCGTCACGACCTTGAACCAGAAGCGCGAGATTCTGCAGGTCTACGTCGTAAACCTCGTCATCATGAAACGAGAAGTGCCAGGTCGCGACGGGCCGCCTGGTCGGTCGGGTTGATCGCGTCGCATCTTTTGGGGTTGGCCGGTGCAGCCTCGTCCGGAACGCCGCATCGGTGCCACGTCGCGCCAGACGGACGCGGATGGAAGGTTGGTGGGCCAGCTCGGACTCGCTCGTACACCGCCTCACGGGACACGATCGTGATCGAGATCGATGGGCTCCGCTTCTGTCAGTCCTTCGATATCGATTGACACCGCGATAGCTCCCGGAGCAGAGGAACTGTTCGTCAGGACGTCTGCCCCAACCGGGGTCGCCCGCCCCGCTTTCCGTTCTCACGCGACGCGGCGGCCTTCCGGCTCGAGGTTCTTGTGCCAGCGAGGCGCCCGAGCGCGCTCATCCATGCCTTCGAGCCGAAGATTCCAGCAGCCAGTTCAGCAACGCCGAGATCGAGATCCAGCGTCTCCCAATGAAGGCCAGTCCCCAGAGGAGTAATCGATACCTCGGCCAGTTCCGCCGCCGTAGCGTCCTTGAGCCCCTGGAGCAACTTCGGCGGCAGCATGAGGATCACACCATTGTTGAGCTCGATGACCAGCCTGCTTTTGCGCGCATCATAGGACGCCTTCGATGCCAACGGCTTACCCGCCAAGCGTGCCTCGCCCACCTTGGTCGCTCGTCGGTACGAGCGCGCGACCTCACGATCAGCCCAGTCACCCATGAATCTCTCTCCATCGCCGCATGAGTGGCACGCGGTGCGCGTACACGGCGTGTAAAGCCCGGATCAGGTCCGCTCGACGCATACGCCGATTCTCACGGAGTCTTGGAAAATCTCCCGAGGCCGCTTGCCCGGCCACATAGATGTTATCGGAAGCATCGAGCGCGATCCTCAAGGCTTCATCGCATCAATCGTCGGCCGCGCGAATGGAGATTCGCCCCGTATGCGCGAACTGGCTCTCGATGGCATCCCGATTCCATCCCTTCTCGTTGAGCAGGGTGGCGGCTAGCTGCGGCTCGCGATCGCGCGTGCTGATGGTAGTTGAACCTACCCGCGCCTCGCCGAGATGCCCTGCGTCGCGGTAGACCGTCAGCGACTCGTCCGTTCCGAGCTCAGGGCGGCCAGCAGCTCGGTCAATGCGTTCAGCAACGCCGCAACGGTCGCTCGGTCGACGTTCAGCGTGAGGGAAATGCGCAAGCGTGCCGTACCCTCCGGCACGGTCGGTGGCCTGATGCCACGAACGTCAAAGCCGCGCGCCTGCAGAGCCGTCGCCAGTTGCATCGCGGACGCGTCCGCCCCGACGATGAAAGGCACGATCTGGGAATCCACTCGGGCGTCGATACCGCGCGCGCGCATCTCGGTACGTGTGAACTCTACCAGCGCTTCCAGTTGCATGCGCCGCTCAGGCTCGTCACGCATGATGCGCAGGGCCTCGGACGCGGCGACGGCCATCAAGGGCGATGGTGCCGTCGCAAAGATGAACGGTCGACAGCGATTAACGAGAAATCGGACCAGAGTTTGCGGGCCGGCGACTAATGCACCAGCACTGCCGAGCGCCTTGCTGCAGGTGTGCAGGGTCAGAACATTGGACCGGCCCTCGAATTGGGCCACCAAGCCGCGACCATCCGGCCCATAGACGCCGGTGGCATGCGCTTCGTCGGCGTAGAGCACGCCATCGTGGCGGTCCGCGAGGTCCATGAAATCGCGTAAGGGCGCGTAATCTCCATCCATGCTGTACAGGCTCTCGACCACGATCCACGGCCGGCCTCGGCCTCCCCGTGCCCGCCATGCGACGATCTGTTCGTCGAAGGATTGGAGATCGTTGTGCCGGGCCTTCGCTCGTTGCGCACGACCCATGCGCGCGCCCTCGTTGGCACTCGCATGAGCGAGTTCATCCAGCACTACCAGATCGTCGGTCTGCGGCAGCGTCGAGAGTACGGCGAAGTTGGCGACGTATCCGCCCCCGAAATACAGCGCGGACTCGGATCCAAAGAATTCCGCGGCTGCCGCCTCCAGAGCCTCGTGCTCGGCGGTGTTGCCGCGAAGCAGGCGGGACCCGCCTGCGCCGATTCCGGTTCCGCGCGCCAACGCGTCGGCGACGGCCGCGCGCAGCCGACTGCAGGTTGCAAGCCCGAGATAGTCGTTGGACGTGAAGTCCGCACCAGCGGGCAACGCCAACCGGCGTAGCCGTTGCCGTGCCTGCAATTGCGCAAGCGCGTCTTCGTAAATCGCCATCCAGGATGCCTGGGTCACCTAGGTAGCCGTATTTTCAGTGGATGGCGAGGACATACGGGGCGGTATCCGCCGCGCCATCTTACCGCGCGACCCGCTCAGCCACGTCCCCCGGCGCGCGGATGGAAGGTTGGTGGGCCCGCTCGGACTCGAACCGAGGACCAAGGGATTCACTTCGCCCCGGCGTTTCCACCGGGAGTGGACTATCTCTTCACCCGCGCAGGCGCGCCGTTGCGGGCGCGCCTGCGGGAGGGTGCGGGACGCTCTAGCCTGTCATTAAGCGCGACTGACGCGCTCAGGTAGTCTCTGCACCTTCCGGCGGTGCACCGCCGGCTTGGCTCAGGATCGCCGTCGGCCGCACCGCTACGGTTTCCCTGAATTCATCCCGTCCACTTCGCATCTTGCGATGCGAAGGCACCATTCTCGATGAGTCCCCTGCTCTAACCGACTGAGCTACAGGCCCAACCTCAGCTATTTTAACAGGTATCCCCGGCGGCCTGTGAAAGCCACGTCCCCGCCGGAAGCGGCCTGATGGCCCTGCCCGCGCTGCGTGGCGCGCTACCACACCCCGCCGAGCGCCACGGTGATCGCCTCGCCGTTGATGCCACCCGCCGCGTCGCTGCAAAGGAAGGCGATCACCTGGGCGACCTCGATGGGCTCGAGCACCCGGTTCTGCGGATAGATCGCCGCCCGCTCGCGCCACACCTGCTCGACGCTCACGCCCCGCTGGGCCGCGCTCGTGACCGCGGAGCGCTCGGCCATCGCCGTACGCACCCAGCCGGGAAGCACGGCGTTCGAGGTCACGTTGAACGGCCCGGCGTCCTGCGCGAGCGCGCGCGCGAGTCCGATGAGTCCGGCCTTGGACGCCGTGTAGGCGCTGCCGGAGCGCTCGGCCACCTGTCCGGCGGTGGAGCTCGTGAACACCACGCGGCCGTATCCGCGCCGGCACATGCCGCCCACGGTGAGCCGCGCGAGTTCGAACGGCCCGTCGAGATTGATGCGCATGGTCTCGCGCCAGACCTCGGGATCCTGCTCCCAGACCAGCCGTTCGTGCGCCGAGCCGATGCCGTGATTGATCACCAGGGCGTCGATGGGGCCGAGGCGCCGCTCGGTCTCGGCGACGGCGTGCGCACAGCCTTCCGCGGTGCCCAGGTCGGCTGCGACGTACTCGAGTCCGACGTCGGCAAGTTCGCGCTCGCTGCGCGCGACGATCATCACGCGCGCGCCGGCGGCGGCGAGCAACAGCGCAGCCTCGCGCCCTATGCCGCGGCCACCGCCCGTCACCAGCGCCACACGTCCCTTCATCGGAATGCTCCCCGCAATCGGCTGCTTGCGGACCGTCGTGGGTCCGCAGATTCAATGTAGCGAATGCGATCGCGAGAATCGAGGCCCGCCTGATCGGCCGGGTTCGCCGCCGAACCTCGTTACACTATCGCCGCAGTGGCTGCCGGGATGGGTGTCAGTGATGGATCTGGGTCTCAACGGGCTGAAAGCCGTGGTGACGGGTGGGTCGCAGGGAATTGGCAGGGCCATCGTGCAGGCGCTTGCCGCGGAAGGGTGCGCCGTGGAGTTCTGCGCGCGCAACCCCGAGCGGGTAGCGGCGACCGTACGCGCATCGTCCGCCACCGGACGAATTTCGGGCACGGCGCTCGACGTCACGGATGGGCCAGCCATGCGTGCCTGGCTGGCCGGGCTTGGTGGTTTCGACATCTTCGTGCCCAACGTCAGCGCCCTGGCCGACGACTGGGCCAGCACGTTGGCCACCGACGTGACCGCCACCGTGGAGGCGACCGAGTTCGCGGCGGACATCCTGCGGCACTCCGCCCACGGCGCCATCACCTTCATCGGCTCGAAGACCGCCTCGTACGCCGCGCCGCATTCGCCTGCCTACGGAGCGATGAAGGCGGCCATGGCGCACTACATGAAGTCGCTGGCCGTTCGTCTCCTGCCCGCCGTCCGAGTCAACGTCGTGTCGCCGGGGGACATCCTCTTTGCCGACGGCTACTGGGACGGCGTACGCCTGCGCAATCCAGCGCTCTTCGAGGCGACGCAGCGGCGCAATCCGCTCGGGCGGTTGGGCACGGCCGAAGAGGTCGCTCGCGTGGTTGCGTTCGTTTCCAGCCCCGCGGCGAGCTTCGTCGCGGGCGCCAATTGGTATGTGGACGGCGGTTCGGTCAGCCATGTGCAGATCTGAGGCGGGCGGGTCTGTCGGGCGGGCCTGCGTCACTCGCCGTACGGTGCTCGTACGCCTGGCGAGCGCGGTGGCGGCGGCCTTCACAGCCCCGACGAGCGGGTTGGCCGCGACCGGCTCCGCGGCGGGTGACTCGGCGGCGGCGATGCGTCATCCGCGCTTGCTGCGGGCCGCGCACGCGCTGCTCGCCGCTCGCGGCGCGGACGACATCGCACGCTTTCTGCGTGACTGGCCCGACACGAGCGCGCGGCGGGACGTGGTTCCCGCCGCATTGCCGGTGCTGAAATACTTAGGTCCGGCGGTAGCGGCCGCGCCACGCGCCGCACGTCCTCTCGTTCGCGAACTGCGCGCCGCGGCTTCTTCGTTGCGCTGGCGCCAGACCTACGCGCCCGCGCAGGTCGGCGAACGGTTCCTCGAGAATTACGGGTGGGCCGAGTTGCTCGGTTTGACCGGAGAGGTGCCGAGCGAGCGTCTGGCGGTCGGCTTTCTGCTCCTCGGGCCCGACACCAGCTATCCGCGGCACGCGCACCCGGCGGAGGAAATCTACGTTCCGCTCTCCGGCACGGCGCAGTGGTGGACCGAGGCGACGGACTGGCACCCGGTGGCACCGCTCGTTCCGGTGCCTCATGCGGGGGACGAAGCGCACGCCATGCGCACCGGCACCGAACCGCTGCTGGCGCTGTATCTGTGGCACGGTCCGTACTTGCGGGAGAAATCGCGCCTGGTCTAGCGCGGCGGCGCGGCGTACTGACAAACAGGTATCTTTGGCACCCTGTGAAAGCCGCCCTGCCGCCCCTGCCCATCCTCGAGGCGCTGCCCGCGCTGCGCCGCGCGCTCGCGGCGGACCGGCGCGCGCTGCTGCACGCGCCGCCGGGCGCGGGCAAGAGCACGGTGGTGCCGCTCGCGCTGCTGGAGGAGGCCTGGCGCGGCGACGCGAAGATCCTGATGCTCGAGCCGCGGCGGATCGCGGCGCGCGCGGTGG
>DAIDHD010000078.1 GCA_027459765.1 Gammaproteobacteria bacterium
GTGCTCGGTCTCGGCGACAAGGGCGGACCGCTCGACCGGCGCGGCGGCACGTTCGTCGACTGGAACACGGACGCCTACCACTACCAGGAGTCGACCGATCCGCTCTACAAGAGCATTCCCTTCCTGATCACCCTGAGTGCCGACGGCTACGCCGTGGGCGTGTTCGTCGACGATCCGGGTCGCGCGACTTTCGACGTCGGCCACCGCGATCCGGACGCGCTCACCGTCGAGGGCCCGAGCGAGCCGCTCGATCTGTACCTGATCGACGGTCCGACGCTCGCCGACGTGGTGACCCGCTACACCGCGCTCACCGGGCGGGCGCCGCTGCCGCCGCGCTGGGCGCTGGGATATCACCAGTCGCGCTACAGCTACGCGAGCGCCGCCGAAGTGCGCGCCATCGCGCGGCGACTGCGCGCCGCGCGCATCCCCGCGGACGCGCTCTGGCTGGACATCGACTATCAGGACCGGTTGCGGCCGTTCACGGTGAACACGGGCGCCTTCCCCGACTTTGCCGGCCTGGTGCACGACCTGAAGGACATGGGCTTCGCGCTGATCGCGATCACCGACCTGCACGTCGCCGCGGCGCCGGACCAGGGCTACGCGCCCTACGACAGCGGCGTCGCCGGCGACCACTTCGTATACCGCGCCGATGGCTCGCGCTACGTCGGTGAGGTGTGGCCGGGGCCTTCCGTGTTCCCGGAGTTCACGCGCGCCAGCACCCGCCGCTGGTGGGGCGACCTGTACGCCGATTTCGTGCGCGACGGTGTCGCCGGCTTCTGGAACGACATGAACGAGCCGGCGGTGTTCGACTCGCCCACCAAGACCTTCCCCGCGGACGTGCGTCACCGCATCGAGGAGCCGGGCGAGCCGGTGCGCACCGCGACCCACGCCGAGGTGCACAACGTCTACGGCATGCAGAATTCGCGCGCCACCGCCGAGGGCCTCGCGCGGCTGCGCCCCGACGAGCGGCCGTTCGTCATGACCCGCGCCACCTACGCCGGCGGGCAGCGCTACGCGGTGACCTGGACCGGGGACGACTCCTCCACCTGGAACCACTTGAAGTTGTCCATCCCGATGCTGCTCAATCTGGGGATGAGCGGCTTTGCCTATGCCGGCGCGGACGTCGGCGGCTTCATCGGCGACCCGAGCCCCGCGCTGTTGACGCGCTGGATCGAAGTCGGCGCGTTTCTGCCGATCTTCCGTGACCACGCCGCCAAGGGCAGCGCGCGCAAGGAGCCGTGGGTGGACGGACCGCGACAGACCGCCATCCGCCGGCGCTTCATCGAGGCCCGCTACCGCCTGCTGCCCTACTGGTACGCGCTCGCGGACGTGCAGTCGCGGCTCGGCCATCCGCTGGTGCGGCCGGTGTTCTACGACTACCCGGACGCGCTCGCCGCGCCCTGCGACGCGTCCACCGCCTTCCTGGTGGGCTCCGCGCTGCTGGTGGCGCCGCCGCCCGACCTCGAATCCCCCGGACGCTACCGGGTGTGCCTGCCGGCGGGTGACTGGTACGACTACTGGAGCGGCGCGCGGGTGGCCGGCGACGCCCAGGCGACCCGCGACCCGGAAGCGAGCGGCGGCGGCGCGGCCCGCGGCCGCGCGCTGGAACTGACCCCGGCGCTCGAACGGCTGCCGGTATTCGTGCGCGCCGGCACCGTGCTGCCGCGTCAGCCGCTGGTCGAGAGCACGGCGCAGGTGCCCACCGGAGCGCTCGACCTCGAAGTGTACGTGGGTCCCGATTGCCGGGGGCTGCTCTACGACGACGACGGCCACAGCCTCGGCTACCAGCGCGGTGAGTACCGCCGCCAGCGCGTCACCTGCGCTCCCGCGGGGCGCGGTTGGCGGGTCACGTTCGAGCCCGCCGACGGCGCATACACCTCGTGGTATCGCCGCGTGCGCGTGATCCTGCACGGCTGGTCCGCGCGTTCGGCCACCGCCACCTGGAACGGCACGCCCCTGCGCATCGTGTCGGGCGACACGCCGCAGGTCGGCCTCGCGCGTCCCGACGCCGGCGGCACGCTCGAGGTGCAACCGCGGATGCTGCACTGACATGACGGGGCCGCGCCTGCCCATCGCGGCGTTCGCCGTCACGCTCGCCCTCGGCGCCGGCGGGTTCGCGGCGCGCACGGCGGTCGCGGCGCCAGCGGACGCCGTGACCGGCGCCAGCGCGCTCGCCTGGCGCGGCGCCACGGTCGGCGCCACGGCGAACGACGAGGAGGACGGGCGGCGACGCTACCACCTCACCGTGCACCGTCCCTCGGGCTTCAGCGATCGCACCCTGATCGAGCCGCGCGGCGCGCCGCGGCTGCGCACCGGCAGCACGCTCCTCGACGCGCTATTCGCGCTCGCCGTGTCCGAGGCGAGCCTCGACGCGGTCGAGGAGATCCGCGACGCCGCCTTCGACGACGGCAAGCCCATGCCGTGCCGTTGCTACGAGACCGGGGAGCGCTGGCACTACGTGTGGACCCGCGACGTGTCCTACGCGACCGACCTGGGGCTCGACGTGCTCGATCCGCGCCGCGCGCTCAACTCGCTGCTCTTCAAGACTTCCGGCGTGCGCACCGAACTCTTGAGCGGATTCGACCGGCCGTTGACGCTGGTGGCGCAGGACACCGGCAGCGGCGGGAGCTGGCCGGTGAGCACCGACCGCGTCGTGTGGGTGCTCGCCGCCACCGACGCGCTCGAGCAGGTGGAGGCGCCGGCCCGTGCGGCGCTCGCCGCACACCTGTACGCCATCGCGCGCGACACCCTGGAACAGGACCGGCGCCTGGCCTTCGATCCGTCGCAGGGTCTGTACCGCGGCGAGACTTCGTTCCTCGACTGGCGCGAGCAGACCTACCCCGCCTGGACGCGCGAGGACGTGCTCGCGATCGCCGGCGGTTACGCGCTGTCCACCAACGTGCTGGAGGCCGCCGCGCTCGAGCGCGCGGCGCGTCTCGCCGCCGGTCGCGACGCCGCGGCGGCGGCGCGCTATCGCGCCTGGGCGCTGGCGCTGAAGCGGCGCATCGACGAGCGCTTCTGGCGCGCGGACGCGCAGCTGTACGCGAGCTACCTCACGCCGGCGCCCAACGCCGTGCCCGCTCCCGTGTACGACCTGCTCGGCGAATCGCTCGCGATTCTGCACGGCGTGGCAAGCGCGGCGCGGGCACGCACCGTGCTCGCGCACTACCCGTTGGTCGCCGCCGGCGCACCGGTGGTATGGCCGGAGCGCACCGACGTGGCCGTCTACCACAACCGGGCGCAGTGGCCGTTCGTCACCGCCTATGCGCTCGCCGCGGCGCGCCGCGCGGGCAATGCCGAGCTCGCCGGGCGCTTCGCCGACGCGCTGCTGCGCGGCGCCGGGCTGTCGCTCTCCAACATGGAGAACTTCGAGTTCACCACCCTGTCGCCGCGCTTCGAGGACGGACCGCGCACGGGTCCGGTGATCGACTCGCCACGCCAGCTCTGGTCGGTGGCCGGCTTCGTCGGCATGGTGGCACACAGCCTGTGGGGCCTCGGGCTCGAGGATCAGCGCCTGCGGGTCGCGCCGCGCCTGCCGGCGCGGTTCGCGCACGAGTGGTTCGCCGCCGGCGCCTCGCTCACGCTCGAGGGGATGCGCTTCGAGGGCCGCGCCGTCGACGTGGTGCTGCACCTGCCGGCGGCGTGGCCCGCGTCGGGCTGGCTGCAATCGGCAGCGGTGAGCGTCGACGGCCACCGCGTGGGCGGGCCCATCGATCTGCGCGCGCTCGCGGGCACGCGCACGCACCGGATCGACGTGCGCCTGGCGGCACGATCGGCCAGCGACGACACCGTACGCCTGCTCGCCGACGAGGATCGCGACCTGCTGTACGCGCCGCCGGCTCCCGAACTCGTCGCGGTGACGCGCGACGCGCACGGCGTCGTGCTGCGCTTCCACTCGGCGGAGCCGGCCGCCTCGGCCGAGATCTTCCGCAACGGAGCACGGGTCGCGAGCGGCCTCGGCGCACAGGTGTATCGAGACGACGCCCCGCCCGCCGGTCTCGCCTGCTACTCGGTGAGCGTCCGTCGGCCGCACGGCCTGGAGTCCTCGCCCAGCCGTACCGAGTGCGCGGCGGCGCCGGGCGGCGCGCTCGAGTTGGCGGTGGGAACGCCGGCGGTGCGCGCGACACCCGCGGCGAGCATCGACACCCACGAGGGCTTGCCGCACCTCGCCGATTGGGGTGCGCCGGAGGATCGCCTGACGATCCGGTTTCGCGCACCGGCGGCGGGCCTGCAGCGGCTGCGGCTGCGCTTTGCGAACCACCACGGCCCGATCAACACCGGCGTCACCGCGGCGGTCAAGCAGGTCGAGGCGCACTGCGCGGGCGAGCCGGCGCCGGCCGTGGGCACGCTGGTGATGCCCCACAACGCGGAATCCACCGCCTGGGCCCTGTCGACGGACTTCGTGTTCCGCGCCCGCGAGGGCGCACCTTGCGAGGTGACGGTCAGCGACGGGTTCAACATGTCCTACTTGAGCGTGTTCGAGCACTACACCGCCGGCGAGGGCGGGCGCGAGGGCGCCGTGAACCGCGCCGACATCGCCGGCGCGCGCATCGAGGTGCTGCCGTGAGCGTGCCGGCCACGACGGTGTCGCCGGCCGCGACGGCACCTGCCGCGGCGGCGGCGCCGGTGAAGCCGGCGCAGTCGTTCGCGCAGATCTGGAACATGTGCTTCGGCTTCCTCGGCCTGCAGTTCGCGTTCGCGCTGCAGAACGCGAACGTGAGCCGCATCTTCCAGACGCTCGGTGCGAAACTCGACGAGATCCCGGTGATGTGGATCGCCGCGCCGCTCACCGGGCTGGTGGTGCAACCCATCATCGGCTACGTCTCGGACCGCACCTGGACGCGACTCGGACGGCGCAAGCCCTACTTCGTCGCCGGCGCCGTGCTCGCCGCCGCGGCGCTGTGGCTGATGCCGCGCGCACCGACGTTGTGGGTCGCGGCGCTGCTGCTGTGGATGCTGGATGCCTCGATCAACGTCTCGATGGAGCCGTTCCGCGCCTTCGTCGGCGACCAGCTCGCGCCGGCGCAACGGCCGGCCGGCTACGCCATGCAGAGCTTCTTCATCGGCCTCGGCGCGGTGGTGGCGAGCCTGCTGCCCTGGCTGCTCGCGCACCTCGGCGTCAGCAATCACGGCGCCGACCCGGCCAGCGGCGCGCGCGTACCCGCCACGGTGCGTCAGGCGTTCGACATCGGCGCGGTGGTGCTGCTTGCGGCGGTGGCGTGGACGGTGCTGCGCACGCGCGAGTACTCGCCCGACGCGCTGGCGCGCTTCGCCGATGCAACACCCGAAACGGACACCGCGGCCGCGCCGCAGGCGCTGCCTGCCGGACATCCGCTGGCGCGCCGCCGCGGACTCGCCTGGCTCGCGGCCGCCGCCGCGGCGGCGGTGGCCACCCACGCGCTCGCGCTCGACCGCCAGATCTATCTCTTGTGCGCCGGCGTCGCGGCGTGGGGCACGGCGCTGTACGCCCACGGACGGGCGCGCCGCGCCGGCACCTTCCACGCGGTGATGCGCGACATCGAGGCCATGCCGCAGACCATGCGCCGGCTGGCGCCGGTACAGTTCTTCTCCTGGCTGGGGCTGTTCGCGATGTGGATCTACACCACCGCGGCGGTGGCGCAGGTGTTCTACGGCGCCTCGGACCCGAACTCCGATGCCTTCAACCGCGGCGCCAACTGGGTCGGCGTGCTGTTCGCCACCTACAACGGCTGCGCCGCCCTCGCCGCGGCGCTCATCCCGGTGCTGGCGCGACGCCTGGGACTGCGCTTGAGCCATCTCATCAACGTCTGGATCGGCGGCCTATCGCTGCTCTCCTTCCTGGTGATCCGCAATCCAGACTGGCTGCTCGTGTCCATGGCCGGGGTCGGACTTGCCTGGGCGTCGATTCTCTCCCTGCCCTACGCGCTGCTCTCCGACAGCGTGCCCGCCGGCAAGATGGGCCTGTACATGGGCCTGTTCAACTTCTTCATCGTCATCCCGCAGGTGCTCGCGGCGGGCCTGCTCGGACTGTTGCTCAAAGGGCTGTTCGGCGGTGCGCCGCTGTACGCGCTCGCCATCGGCGGCGTGAGCTTCGTGGTCGCGGGCGTGCTCACGCTGCGCGTGCCCGAGCCGCAGGCGGCG
>DAIDHD010000010.1 GCA_027459765.1 Gammaproteobacteria bacterium
CACGGCGGAATTTCGCTCCCCCATGGCGAGAGACGCGCCGGCCAGTGCGAGCAGCAGCACGTTGAGCGGGTTGATGAGCCGACGCAGAACCTGCAACCACAGGGCTTCGGTCTGCTCGTGCGCGACCCGGTTCGGCCCGACCTGCGCGCGGCGCGCATCAGCAAGCGCCGCGTCGAGGCCGGCCCCCGTAGTGTCGAGTCTCGCAAGCACCTCGGTCGGCGACAGCCGAGAGAGGTCCAGCAGTGCGGCCGAGGGTCCCTGGACGGCACCGGCGGCCGCAGGCGCTGAGTCCGCACCCGCTCGATGCCGGATCCACTTTCCGAGCCGATTCACCGCGATTCGCGCCTCCGTTGATGGCGAACGCCGCGTCATGCAGTCCCGCCATCATCGCAGAGGCGGCTCATTTGCGTGTTACGGAACTCTACCGAGCCGAGCTACGGGCGTAAGTCGCTCGTCGGTTATTGCCGACAGCTTCATCCCCTGGCGTCACGCACGTGAAACTCGTGCAATGTCCGAACGCCCGCCCACCCCGGGCGTCTAAGTGCAGGCGCCTCGAGCGGCCACCCCCGCTTCGCGCGCCATTCTTTCCAGCAGCACGGAGGTTTCAGCTATGCAGGCCCACGACAATCGACTTCGGATCCCGCCCGCAGCCTGGCTGGGCGGCGTGGCCGCGGCGTCCTTGATCGCGCTCGCCTCGCCGCCGGCGCGCGCCGTCGATCTGCTCGGCGTCTACGCCGGCGCGGCCGTGGGCGACGCGCACGTCGCCGCGAATACCAGCGGCGTGATTCCCGACCCGGGCTCGCTCGATCACTTCGGCGCGCACCACACCGCCTACAAGCTCATCGCCGGCGTTCGTCCCGTGTCGCTGTTCGGCGCCGAGATCGAGTACCTGGATCTCGGGCATCCCTCCCAGACCTACGGCGGGCCGGGCCTCTTGAGCGCAGACGTGTCCACCAAGGGTGCCGCCGGCTTCGGCGTGCTGTACCTGCCCATCCCGGTGGTCGACGTGTTCCTGAAGGGTGGAGTCGCGCGCCTCGACACCCGCGTGAACGAGCGCTTCTGCGGCGTGGATCTGTGCCAGAGTGGCGGCTTCTATGCGCACGACACCGGCTTTGCCGGCGGCGTCGGGGTTCAGCTGAAGCTCGGTCCGCTGGCGGGCCGCGCGGAGTTCGAGCGCTTCGCCACGGCCGGCGCAAACCCCTATCTGTACAGTATCGGCCTGACCTACAACTTCTTCTGACGAGCCCGGCCGAAGGTCTGCCGCCCGGTGCGCCACGAGAGCGCCCGGGCGGCAGACGATACGGTCACTTCACGCCGGCGGATCCACGGCGCACAGCTCCGAGCGGATCAGGAATCGCATGTTGAGCGGCGCCTCTATGGAGAAGCTCGCTCCACGCCCTGGCACCACGTCGACGGTCCAACGCGTGTGCTCCCAAAGCTTGAACTGCTCGCGGTCCATCCAGAACTCGCAACCCGCGATCTCGCCGACCTTCACGTCGGCGCTGCCGAGTTTGAACTCGCCCACCTGAAAGCACATGGGCGCGCTGCCGTCACAACAGCCTCCCGACTGATGGAACATCAGCGGCCCATGCTCCTTCTTCAGCCGCTCGATCAGGGCTCGAGCGGCCGGGGTGACTCCCACCCGGGACTGCGACGTGTTGTCGGCCACGACTTTCAGCACGTCAGAAGAACCCGAGCGCCTTCTGCGAGTAGCTCACCAGCATGTTCTTGGTCTGCTGGTAGTGGTCGAGCATCATCTTGTGGGTTTCGCGGCCGATGCCGGAGCGCTTGTAGCCGCCGAAGGCCGCGTGCGCCGGATACGCGTGGTAGCAGTTGGTCCACACCCGTCCCGCCTTGATGCCGCGGCCGAAGCGGTACGCCGTGTTGATGTCGCGGCTCCACACACCGGCGCCGAGGCCGTAGAGCGTGTCGTTGGCGATCTCCAGCGCCTCCTCCGGCGTGTTGAACGTGGTGACCGACACCACCGGCCCGAAGATCTCCTCCTGGAACACCCGCATCTTGTTGTTGCCCTCGAGAATGGTCGGCTTGATGTAATAGCCGCTCGCCATCTCGCCCGGCAGCTTGTTCGGCTCGCCGCCGGTGAGCACCTTGGCGCCCTCCGCACGGCCGATCGCGATGTAGGACAGGATCTTCTCGTACTGGTCGTTCGAGGCCTGCGCCCCGATCTGCGTCGACATGTCGTACGGGTCGCCCTGCTTGATCGCGGCCACCCGCTTGACGGCCTTCTCCATGAAACGGTCGTAGATCGACTTCTGCACGAGCGCGCGCGACGGGCAGGTGCACACCTCGCCCTGGTTGAGGGCGAACATAGCGAACCCCTCGAGCGCCTTGTCGACGAAGTCGTCGTTCTCGCGCATCACGTCCTCGAAGAAGATGTTCGGCGACTTGCCGCCGAGTTCGAGGGTGACCGGAATGATGTTCTCCGACGCATACTGCATGATCAGACGGCCCGTGGTGGTCTCGCCGGTGAAGGCGATCTTGGCGATGCGCGGGCTCGACGCGAGCGGCTTGCCGGCCTCGAGTCCGAAGCCGTTCACCACGTTCACCACGCCGGGCGGCAGGATGTCGGCGATCAGTTCCATGAACACCAGGATGGAGAGCGGCGTCTGCTCGGCCGGCTTCAAGACCACGGCATTGCCGGCGGCGAGCGCCGGGGCAAGCTTCCACACCGCCATCAGCAGCGGGAAGTTCCAGGGAATGATCTGACCGACGACGCCGAGCGGCTCGTGAAAGTGGTAGGCGACCGTGTCGTCGTCGAGCTCCGCGAGGCTGCCCTCCTGAGCGCGCACGCAGCCCGCGAAGTAGCGGAAGTGATCGACCGCGAGCGGCAGGTCGGCGAGATTGGTCTCGCGGATCGGTTTGCCGTTGTCGTAGGTCTCGACGGCGGCGAGGAACGGGAGGTATTGCTCCATGCGGTCGGCGATCCGCAGCAGCACCTGGGCGCGCTGCGCCACCGGGGTCTTGCCCCAGGCCGGCGCCGCCGCGTGGGCGGCATCGAGCGCGAGTTCGACGTCGGCGGCCTGCGAGCGCGCGATGTGGCAGATGACCTGGCCCGTGGTCGGCGAGACGTTGTCGAAGTAGCCGCCCTTGAGCGGAGCGACCCATTTGCCGCCGATGAAATTCTCGTAGCGGCCGCGCAGTGCGATCTTGCGCTCTATTTTCGCCAGGTGCGCCGCCAGCGACTTGCTTTCACCGATACCAGCCGAGAATGTGGGATTGACGGATGCGTTCATTGAGCTCTCCTGTTTCTTCTCGAAAGAAATTGCGCCGGCCTGGCGCCGGGCGTAGCCCTTGGCAGACCGAGCGAGCTACGGCCCGAGTGGCATGCCGCCACCCTGATCCAGCCCTTCGACTTTCATGTGAGCAAGACCCGTGCCAGTTAGTTCCCCGACGGTCCGGGCACGCGCGTGGCGCACGCCGGCGGCACGCGACCGGCTCTCGATCACCCGGCGGTCACCGATTCGCCTTGCCGGCGTGGCATCTGTTCCATAAAGTGACAACTGTCACCGTACCGCAGCGGCGCCGCGCAGGCCGAGCGGCCCGGTCTTTGGGGGGCTGGCGATGCGAGCAACGAACGCAGGAGCGCACGCGGACCAGGTCGTGCGTGCCGTGACCGGCGCGGATTCGAGCGCGGCGGCCGGGCCGCCCCTGATCGACACCTCGTGGCGCCGCTGTCTCGAGGACTACAAGCTCGACCCCGCCGGGCCACGCGCGCCCACCGTGCTCGACCAGCGCCGCCTCAAGGACCTGCAGGCGCAGGACGATGAGCTCGTCGAGATCGCGCGCGCCGAGATGGACTCTCTTTACGAGCAGATTTCCGGCTCTGGCTACGCGCTCCTGCTCGCCAACACAGAGGGGGTGATTCTCTGCGAGCGCGCCGATCCGGCGTTGCAGGGCATGTTCGGTCGCGCCGGCCTGATCGTCGGCGCGGACTGGAGCGAGCGCTGCGAGGGCACCAACGGCATCGGCACGTGCGCAGCGGAGTCGCGGCCGGTCACCATCCATCAGAACGATCACTTCCGCGCGCAGCACGTCGCACTCACCTGCTCGGCCGCACCGATTCACGATCCAGCCGGACGCCTGATCGCCGTGCTCGACGCCTCGAGCGTGGTCGCGGCGGGAACCCGCGAGGCGCAGAAACACACGGTGGCGCTGGTCAACACCTCGGCGCGCCTCATCGAGAAGTGCTACTTCCTGCGGCGTCACGAGCGCCAGACGGTGCTGCGCTTTCACTATCGACCGGAGTTCGTCGACCTGCTGCACGACGGGGCTCTGGTGGTCAACGAGCGCGGAGTCATCTGCGCGGCCGACGGCACGAGCCTGAAGCTGCTCGGACTGCATCGCGAGGAACTCCTCGGCCGCTCGCTGTGCGACGTGTTCGACGCCCGCCTGGACGAATTGATGGCGCCGGGCGGCGGCACGCGACGCGCCATCTGGGAGATTCGCGACAACCGCGACGGGCGCCGCTACTTCGCGAGCCTCGCGGCGACCTCGCTACCCGGCACACGCTCCTCGAGCGGCGCGGGTAACGCCTCCACGCGCATCGTCGAATCCACTCGCATCGCGGCGCGCGCGCGTCCTGCAGCCGTTGGCGGCGAATTCCCGGCGGCTCTGGGTCTTCAGGAACTCGCCGGCGACGATCCGCAGATGCTCTCCTGCGCTCACCGTGCGCGCCGTCTCGTGGACCGCGACATCCCCATCATCCTGCACGGCCCGACCGGCAGCGGCAAGGAGGCCTTCGCCAAGGCCCTGCATCAAGAGAGCCGCCGCGCCGCGCAACCTTTCGTGGCGGTCAATTGCGCCTCCATCCCCGAATCGCTCATCGAGAGCGAACTGTTCGGCTACGTCGCCGGCGCATTCACCGGTGCGCGCAGGGAGGGCATGAAGGGCCGTATCGTGCAGTCGTCGGGCGGTACGCTCTTTCTGGACGAGATCGGCGACATGCCGCTCGCACTGCAGACGCGACTGCTACGCGTGCTCGAGGAGCGCGAGGTCATACCGCTCGGCGGTGACCGCGCGGTGCGGGTGGACTTGCGAGTGATGTCCGCATCTCACCGCGACCTGTCGGACCTGATCGCGCGCGGCAGCTTTCGGGAGGACCTCTACTACCGGCTCAACGGCATCACGCTGGAGCTGCCGCCCCTCGCGGCGCGCGCGGACAAGGCCGACGTGGTCCGCGCGTGCCTGGATCGCGAAGCGGGCGGCCCGGGCCGCATCACCGTGGACGAGGACGCCATGCGACACCTCGTCGACTACGCCTGGCCCGGAAACCTGCGCCAGCTGCGCAATGTACTGCGCGCCGCCATTGCCATCGCCGAGGGCGCACGCTTGCGGCTCGCCGACCTGCCGGATGAAGTGATCGCGGGTACCCGGAGCACGAATGCCGATCCCGGCCGGGACAATCTCGCCTCGATGCCGGCTGCGACGCCAGCCGCGGTCGAGAGTCTACGTGCGGCGGAACGTGACGTGATGCTCGCCGCGATCCGCCGCCACGAAGGCAATCTCAGCAAGGTGGCTGCACAGCTCGGTATCAGCCGCAACACCCTCTACCGCAAGCTCAAGCGCCACGGCATAGGTCTGCGGCGCGGCTACGTCGACTGATTCGCTTTCGCGGCGCCTGCGTTGCCCCTAGCGCGGCGGTGGCGTGGCACCCGCCGCGGCCGCGGAGGCCGGCGCAGGTTCGGCTGCAGGTGCAGGTACAGGCGCAGGTGAAGGTGCTGGCGCGGACGCGGGCATCGCCTCGCTTGCCGGCGGGGACACCGCCGCCGGTGATGGCGACTGCGGCGATGGCGGGGTGGGCTGCGAGCTGGGCGCCCCCGCGCCCGGGTTCGGCGCAGCGCTTGTAATCGTCGCCGCCGCCGAGTTCGGTGGCGCCGGCTGCACAGCCGACGCCGCGGCACCGGTGTCGCCGGCGCGGCGCGCCTCCGCTCGCGATAATTCGTCGGCGCTAGGCGGCAATTGCACGAGAGTAGGCGTCGCGGCGATCACGCTCGCCGGCGCATCGCGGAGCCGGACGAACAGCCGTCCGTCGACCGGATGCGGAACCGGAAGTGCGTTCCCGGGAAATCCATCGGGAATCTGGGTCAACTGCGTGAAAGCTCGATCCGGCGCCACGGCGTCGATGAGGAACAGTCTCTCGCCCGACAACTTGCACGCGAGCTGGGGCGTCGCCGGACAACTGATCTGGGTTACCGCCGGCAGTCGCACCAGCGTGGTCAGCGGCTGCCAGTCGCCCGCGGCGTGCGCGGTCACCGCGCGAAACCGCAGCGCGCCGAAGGCGCCCTGCCCGAAGGCCCGTGCCGGATCGAGCGTCGCCACCGCCACCGCCGCATTCTCGAGCAGCAACCCGCCATTGGCGCTGTCCAGCCGCGCCGAGAAGGATCCGTCCGCGGTCGCCACTTCGATGGCCAGATCGCCGCCAAAACTCGCCGGCTGCTCGGCGCGCACCGAGAACGTCAAGGTCGCCCCCTGCGGCAGGAGTCCCGAGTCCAGCAGGTCGATCTTGGTCGCGAGGTTCGCCGCCGAGGGCTGCACGTTTGCCGCGAGCAGGGATACCCGCGGGCGGGGCGCACCGATCGCGGCGCGCAGGCTCAAGCTGCGTCCGTCCTTGAGAGTCACCTTGACGGTGACGCTCTCGCCGGACCGAAACACGCGCGCGACCTGCGGATCCTGGGCCGACAGTTCGAGCCGATCCGTTCCCTGACTGGCTTCGAGCACGCCCGGAGTGAACGCGATTCCCTTCACGCTCACGCTCGCCACCTCGTCGAGCCGGCTGCCGCGCAGCTCGCCGTGATCGTCGCCGGCGTGCAGGTCGAGCGCGTCGAGATGCGCGGCCTCGGTGAACGCGGTCAGCGCAATGGCCTGCGGCTCGTGCTGGCCGGATTCCGACACCAGGAGCGTGAGCGCACCCGGAGCCGCCTGCTGCAGGGGCAGTTTGAGCTCCACTTCGTCCGGGTGCACGGGCTTCCAATCGACCTTCAATTCCTTGCCCGCGGGATCGCGCAGCATGAAGCCGTCGACGCAGCTCACCTCCGCGGCCGTCAGGTGCACCACGTCCTCGCGCCCCACGATCAGCGCGCCTGAATCGCCGCTCGCGAGCCGCCAGGACTGCGGATGCGAGTTCACCAGTTCGAAGGCGGGCCCCTCGTAACGGTCGAAGCCCCAGTAGCCGTGCAGCGAGGCGCGTATGCGCCCGCCCGCCGCCGCCGGCTCGAACGCCGAGGTATCGATCACGAACCCGCCCTGCTCCGCGTTGGCCGTGGCGGGCAGATCGACGTCGACGCCGTCGGCCCGCGTCACGCGCAACGCCATGTCGTGGGCGTAGCGGGTCGAGAACACCAGCGGCGCACCTTCCACCGGCAGCACCAGCGCGCTCTTGCGGGTACAGTACAGGCCCTGCGGGTCGACGGCGTGCAGGGGCGGCAATTGCGCCTGTTCGACCGCCGGCAGTGCCGTCACCAGCACCGATTTCGGATCATAGAACGAGGGCGGCGTGTTGAGCGTGAGCCGCAGGCGATCCCCCTCCGGCCGGCCGAGCGCCGGCAGATACTGGTACTTCGCCGTGTGGAACGAGTCCAGGATGCGCGCGATGTCGAAGATCGAGGCGATGTACGGGCTGTAGTAGCCGTAGCTGAGTTGCGGCGTGTAACTCGCCTCCATGGCCAGGTCGCCCGCGGCTCCCGAGGTCAGTGCCTGCACGATGGACGTGCTGTGGCCGTCGTCCAGGATCAACGAATTCTGTGCGTCCATGAGGCACGGCGCCTGCAATTCCGGTAGCCGGGTGAGGCACTTTTCGTCGACCTTGATGGCGAGGCTGCGGGCAAGGAGCGGCGCCGCATCCTTCAAGCGCCGGGGATCGGCGTCATTGAGCGCCCGCACCGCCGCCAGGTAGCGTTCCAGCCGGCCGCGGTCGAGGGTCGCCTGATTCAGATCCTGCGAGGCGCGCACGAACGCGCCGGGGCGCCCGCGCACGGCGTTGACCAGCGTCTTGAAATCCCCGCCGGTGCGCGGCGCGAGGAACAGCAAGACCTGACGCGCATCGTCCGGCACGATCACGCTGAGACCAGCGTCCGCGCACTTGCGCTCGCTGGTGTCGCACTTCTGAAACCAGGACGGCGGCGGCGGATTGGTCGAGCCGCGCAGGAAGGCCACCACCAAGAGATAGGGGGCGGACTGGGAGGCCGGCAAATCGGCTCGCACCCAGAGATGGTCGCCCGCGGCGAGATTCGGCACCTCGGCGATGGGCAGCGACACGGTGCCGCGAGTGACCTTGACCTCGAGAATCGGGCCCGCGAGGTCGAACGGCGCCGGATCGGCACGCACCACTCTCGTGACGCACAGCGCCGCCATCGCAGCCGCCCCGACCAGCCTGGTCCATTTGCTCATACCCATCTCGACACCACCCGCGCCGGCGTGTGCGCCCCCGCGCCCAGCCGCATCGCGTCACGTGAAACTCCCCGCCAAGGACCTCGCGGCGCAACAGCGAGTTCCCCACGGCGAGGCCGCGAAGTATACGCGGCGCACCGGATGCACCGGACGGCCCGGCCGGCCCCGGAGGATGAAGTTCTCGTCAGATCGCGGGCGTCGCGTGGCGGCGACACTCGAAAGAGTCTGACGTGCCCGTGTCAACCCCCTCGCGCACGGTTCGTTGTTGCGCTCAAACCAGGCGCGGGATGGAGCGCTCGCCGCGAATGGCACAACTGACGGCCAGAATTTCGAAATTAAAGGAGTATTTCTTATGAAGATTCGAAACTCGCGATTTGTCCTGATGGGCGCGACCAGCGCGCTCGTCGCCGCGTGTGGCGGCGGCGGGTCCGGCGGGTCCAGTTCGCTCACGACGACGCCGCCCGCCACGGCCAACGTCGCCGTGCTGCTGAGCGATGCCTCCACCGAGGACTGGGCCACGATCGGCGTCAAGGTGCTGTCGATCGCGCTGGTTCCGCAGGGTGGCGGGGCCAACGTCACGGTCTACACCGCCTCGACGCCGGCGCCGACCGTCAACCTCGCGCAACTCGACCAGATCGCGGAGATTCTCGGCAACGTCGCCGTCCCGGTCGGCACCTACACCGGCGCCGTACTCACTGTCAGCGGCAACCCGAGCGACATTCTGCTCACGGTGTCGCCCAACCCCGAAGCCGGCTTCGCCGCCGCGCCCGGCACGACCATCCCCAGCTCGCAGATCCAGGTTCAGCACACCCAGGGCGCGGCGCCGAACCTCACCGTGCCGGTGAACGTCAATTTCGTCTCGCCGCTGGTGGTGACGGCCGGCCAGAGCAATGCGCTCGACCTGGAATTCGACCTGTCGCACCCGGCCTTCCTGATCGGCCACGTGCCGCCGGGCTCGGGATCGGTGCTCTGGGCGGTCAATTTCGACGGCCCGGTCCAGCATCACCCGCTGCGCCATCTCTCGCGCCTCGTGTTGCGCGAGCTCTACGGCGACGTGACGGCGGTCGCTGGCGACTCTTCGTCCATCACCCTCACCCGCGAATTCCCAACCGAGCCGGCCGCCAATCCGGAGACCCCCGTGGCGACGTCGCAGTCACTCACGGTGCTGGCGGATGCGACCAACGGCACGCTGTTCTACGACCTCGACGCGAAGACCCACACGGTCATCAAGGACTTCTCCGCCGAGACTTCCCTCGTCGGCAAGCAGGTGCGCATCGCCGCGCGCTACCAGGATGACGGTACGCTGGTGGCGGTGCGCGTCTGGGCGAGCAGTTCCTTCCCGACCGTTTGGGTGAGCCCGGAAGGGCACGTGCTGCACGTCGATGCCGCCAACAGCGTGATCACGGTCGCCGACGAGAATGGCCAGGGCGTGCCGTTGACCGTGGATCAGAACACGCAGTTCTTCTTCCGCCAGCCGCAAAACGGCTCCGCCGACGCGACTCCGATCGGCACGGGCACCGCATTCCTGACGGCCGGCAATCTGGCGCGGGGATTCAAGGTGCACGCCAGCGTCGTCGATCCGCTCGCGAACCCCCTGGTTGCCCAGAGCGTCGACATCGAGAACGCCATCTATGGCGGCCAGATCTCGGCGGCCAATTCCACCGGCTTCACCTACACCCGCACGTTCGCAACCGCCGGCGACGACTACGTGCACACGCTCGACTACATCGCCGCCACTACGCCGAACGGCACGGATGCGTCCGGCAATGCGATCACCGGTTACAAGTGGTGGAACTTCGCCTACCCGACGCTGCTCGATTCCGGCGCCAACGCGGTGGCCGACTTCGACTCCGCCACCGGCGGCAGCGTGAACTTCGGCGGCACGGTTGGCGCGGTGAGCGCGCGTGGAGCCACCTACTCGGCCTGGAACGATCCGGCGGCGCCCAACGCCTGGGCCGCCAAGCTGACCATCCTGGAGCCGTCGCGCCTGCCGCTCGGCAACGTGGCGACCGGCTTCGCCAACGGCAGCTTCACCATGACGATTCCCGGCGGTGCCGCGGCGGGTACGGTCGATGTCGGCACGGCGAGCGGTTCCGCTACGCTCGTGTATCAGGTCGACCGTACCAACGGTGTGGTCTCGGTCAGCCCGGTGGATGTCACCACGGCAACCGGGCTGGCGACCCTGACGAGCGGACTCGCGGTGGGTACGCCGGTCCGGGTGTACGGAGTACCCCAGGCCGACGGCACCATCAAGGCGTACGTCATCAACTACTTCACGGGCACGCTGCCCACCCAGTGATCATCCCTCGAGCGGGCCACGAGGCCCCCTGCGCCGCTCCCTCGGGAACGAGGGAGCGGCTTTTTTGTCACTGCGCGGATCCCGCGCCGCGCGCACCGCTCTCGCTCTGCAGAACTGCGTGCGGCTTGACGCCGATGCCGTAGCCGTACACGTTGATCGCGCCGCGAATGCCGGTGCCGAGCACCACCGCGGCGGCGAGCCACACGAGCGCGAGGAAGGTGCCATTCGGGCGTGCGTCGGCGGCCGCGCCGGCGCCGCGCCACACCGCGAGCAAGGCGGTGGCGAGCAGGCTCATCGCCGCCCAGGCGACGTGCACCGAGATGGCGTGTCGCGCCGCCTCGCCGACGTCGAGACCCACCGTGGCGGCGAGCCCTGTACCGGCCGCCAGCATGGCCATGACGGCGCCGGCGCCGAGGTTCCAGGTGCCGACGATCGCGAGCGCCGCGGCCGCACGCGGTTCGCGCAGCAGTCGCGCCGCCGTGAACGCCAGGGCGGCGGCGACCACCAGGGCCACCGGGAAGTGCACCATCAGCGGATGCCATCCAGGTAGAGAATTCATCGCGAGCTCCTTCGATGTTGGGTGGGCGCGCGGGCCTGCGCACGCGCCGGCGAGTTCATGTCAATCGGCCCTGCCCGGCAACCGCCGTCGCCTCGCGCCACCACTCGATGGTCTGTGCGAGCCCGGTGGCGAGCGTGTATCGCGGTCGCCAGCCGAGTTCTTCATCCAGACGGCGGGTGAGCGGCACCAGCAGCGTGGGTTCCCCGGGCGGTGCCTCGCGCGCCCCGAGACGCAGCCGCCCCGGTCCGCCGATCCGCGTCTCGATCTGGCGCAACAGGGCAGCCAGCGTGGTCCGCTCGGCCGAGCCGACATTGACGGGTCCCTCGAGCTGCGATCCGAGCAATGCGGCGAACGCATCCCCCACGTCGGCGACGTGCAGGAAGCTGCGCACCTGGGTCCCGTGCGTCACCGGCGCATCCTCACCGGCCAGCAATCGCCGGATGACCGATGCCACCAGCCGTTCGGGCGGCTCGAAGGGGCCGTATTGGAAGAATATGCGACCCCACGCCGTGCTGAGTCCGTGCCGCTCGCCGGCCTCGGCGAGCGCGCGCTGCAACGCAAGCTTGCCGCTGACGTAGGGCGGTGCCCGGCCCGGGTCGGCGAGCGGGCTGGTCCGCTCGTCGCACTCGCCGACCCGGCTCCAATCGTATTCCGCACAGGAGCCCGACATGACCACGCGCCTGCCGCCCGCGGCGCGAAAGGCGTCGAGCAGCCGCAGGCTCGCCTCGAGCCAGCGCGCATTATCGGGGCTGTGCCAGTAGATCCCCGGGGTGGCGATCCAGGCGAAGTGCAGCCAGTGCGAGGGACGGACCGCCGCGACCAGCGAGGCGGCCGTCGACGGCTCCAGGAGGTCCGCGTGCAGCAGGTGCGCACCTTGGACCTCGACCGGCGCGACGCTCCCCGGCCGCAGCACCGCGTGCACCTCGAACCCGCGCTCGAGCAGCGGCCGCACGCTCCAACGGCCGATGAATCCGCCGGCACCGGTCACGAGCACGCGACCGGTCACGCGCGATCGCCCGTCGCGCCGGAATCGAGCAACGGCAGCCCGGCGTCGTTGGCCGAGATCACCACGGGTTCGAGTGGCCAGCGCACGCCGATGGTCGGGTCGTTCCAGCGCACGCCGCGCCCGAATCCCGGCGCGTGCGGCACCGACATGAGGTACAGAAGCTCGCTCGAGTCGACGAGCGTGATGAAGCCGTGCGCGAATCCCTTCGGCACATAGAGAGCGCGCCGGTTGAGCGCGCTCAATTCCACGCCGAACCAGCCGCCACGGGTGGCCGAACCGGGCCGCAGATCGACGATCACGTCGTAAACCGCACCGGCGGTGCAGCGCACGAGCTTGTCTTCTGCGTGCGGCGCCGCCTGAAAGTGCAGGCCCCGCAGCGTCCCGCGCCGCGCATTGAACGACACGTTGGCCTGCGGCATGTGCTCCGCCAAGCCGTGCGCGGCGAACTCCGCCGCGCAGTAGCTGCGGGCGAAGAAGCCGCGGTCGTCCTGCACCGGCTCGAGATCCACCAGGAAGGCGCCGCGCAGCGGGGTCTCGGTGAATTTCATCACCCGCCTCGCGGAGGTCAGCGCACCCAGCGCCGCCAGGGCGCCGCGCCGCTCTCCCACAACGCGTTGAGGTGCTGCTTGTCGCGGAGCGTGTCCATGGGCTGCCAGAAGCCGCGGTGCACCCAGGCGGCGAGTTGGCCGGTGGTCGCGAGCGTCTCGAGCGGCTCGTTCTCCCACACCGTGTGCGTGCCCTCGATGAGTTCGAGAACCGAGGGCTCCAGCACGAAGAAACCGCCGTTGATGAGTCCGCCCTCCGTCTGCGGCTTCTCTTCGAACGAGATCGCACGCCCGCCCTCGACCGTGACCCGGCCGAAGCGCGCCGGCGGCCGCACGCAGGCAAGCGTCGCCTTGCAGCCGCTCGCGCGGTGAAAGTCGATCTCGGCGCGGATGTCGATGTCGGCGAGCCCGTCGCCGTAGGTCATGCAGAACGTCTCGTGCGGATTGAGGAACTTGCCGACCTGCAGCAACCGTCCGCCGGTCATGGTTTCCTCGCCGGTGTCGACCAGCGTCACCTTCCACGGCTCGCTGCGCACGTCGTGGTACTCGACCCGGTTGCCCGCCATGTCGAAGGTGACGTCGGCCTGGTGAAGGAAATAATTCGCGAAATACTCCTTGACCATGTAGCCCTTGTAGCCGAGGCAGACGATGAATTCGTCGACGCCGCAGGCCGCGTACAGCTTCATGATGTGCCAGAGGATCGGACGCGAGCCGATCTCCACCATCGGTTTCGGTCGAGTGGCCGATTCCTCGGCGATGCGCGTGCCCTTGCCGCCGGCGAGGATGACGCACTTCACGGCCGAGCTCCGGCGCGTGCGCGATAGGCGGCGATCTGTCGTGCGGTGAATTCAGCCATGTCGTCTCCCGCCGCGTGCGCCCGATACCAAGCCGCGGTCCAATCGATGGATTCTTCAAAGCTCAATCGCGGCCGCCACCCGAGCGCTTCTTTCGCGAGCGTGGAGGCCAGGGTGAGCGCCCGCGCCTCCGGCGGATGCGCCGCGCCGTCGGCGACCCAGCCGGGCCTGCCGCCGAATGCGGCGCTGAACGTCTGTACGAGTTCGCTCACGGTGCGGAAGGCCGCCGGATCGGGGCCGAAATTCATCGCCCGCGGCGCCGCGGCCGGCGTGTCGACCAGCGCCTGCGCGAGGGCGAGATAGCCGCCGAGCGGCTCGAGCACGTGCTGCCAGGGCCGCACCGCCTGCGGATAGCGCAGCACCACCGGCCGACCCGCCGCCAGCGCCCGCACGCAGTCGGGCACCACGCGGTCGGTGGACCAATCGCCGCCGCCGATCACGTTGCCGGCCCGCGCGGTCGCCACGGACGCCCGGCCCGCGAAGAAGCTGTCCCGGAAACACTGCGTCACCAGTTCGGCACACGCCTTGCTGTTGCTGTAGGGATCGCGGCCGCCGAGCCGGTCGGACTCCTCGAATGGGCGACCCTCCTCCCGATTCTCGTACACCTTGTCGCTGGTGACCACCAGTAGCGCCTGCAGCCCCGGAAGATCGCGGCAGGCCTCGAGCAGGGTGGCGGTGCCCATCACGTTGGTGCCGAAGGTCTCCAGCGGGTCGCGATATGACTCGCGCACCAGCGCCTGCGCCGCGAGGTGCAGCACGATCTGGGGCGCCGTCTCGGCGAGTGCGGCGCGCAGGCGTGCGCCGTCGCGCACGTCGGCGATGATCGAGCGCACCGGCATGCGCAGCGACTCCCAGGCGTTGTGCCCGGTGCGTGGCGCGAGCGCGTAGCCCGTGACTTCGGCACCGAGTTCGCGCAGCCAGAGCGCGAGCCACGCGCCCTTGAATCCCGTGTGCCCCGTGAGCAGCACCCGCCGGCCGCGCCAGAACGCGCGCATACCCTCATCGGTGCTCGTCATGGCGCCCGCGGCGGCGTGCCCGCGCCCTGCCAGTGATCGGCCAGCGCCCGCAGGCAGCTGCGCACGCGAGCGCCGCCGAGCGGCCCGCCCAGACGGATCTGGAGGTTCAGGAACTTGCGCAGTCCGCGCACCAGCAGGAACACGTCCCTGTACTGCGCACGGCGCTGGGTGGCGTAGGCGATCTTGAGCGCGTCGCAGACCAGCGCCGTGGGCAGCTTGTAGACCCGCGAGCGCGCGACGAACGGGTCACGCACTTCGGCGTGCAGCGTCGGATCGGTGAGCAGCAGCCAGGTGGCGACCCGCTCCATCACGAAGATCTTCATGTGCACTTCGCGCTTGCCGCGATAGGTGGTCGGCGTGCGCAGCTCCCGGCCGAGCGGATCGTTCGGATCCTCGGCGATCTCGAACATGCGCTCGTTCACCTCCAGCCACGCGCGCCAGAATCGCGGCCGCGCGATGAAGTAGTTCGAGTGCACCGTGTTGCGCGAGTCCGACACCAGTTCGCGCAAGTCACCGCGGTAACCCAGACGCTCGAACAGGCGCTGTGCGGTGCCCATCAGGCCCGGGTGCTCGGCCTCGCCGTGTTCGAACACGTTCAGGTAATAGGCGCTGTTGTGGATGCTCGGACTCATGAGCACCACGTCGGTCGTCGCGGCGGCGGCGGCGAGCACTCGCCGCACGTCCTCGGCTCCGAGGTTGGTCTTCAAGCGGAATTTCGGCGACAGGAAGCCGTAGAAGGCCCGTTCGTCGAGCGCCGCATTGCGCAGGAAATTGCGGATCGGCCAGTACTCGTACCAATCCGGGCGCTCGTTGGCGGAATTGTCGAGCACCTCGAAGCCGGGGTCGAGAGCGTGGCGCGGCGTGTAGTGATTGAGGATCTGATAGACGTGCGACGCGGACATCGCGCGAAGGATACCGGCTTCCGCGCCCTGGCGCACCGGCGCACGGCCGCAAGGACTCGGGGCTGCCTCGGGCTCAGCCCGCGGCGAGCCGCGTGAGAAGCGCGAGATAGCGGGCGCGGTAGACCTGCATGGAGAAGTAACGCTCGACGCGCTCGCGTCCGGCGGCGCCGAATCGCGCCGCGAGCTGCGGCGACTCGATCAGCCGCGCGAGCGCCGCTTCCCATTCCCGGTCATCGCGGGCGTGATATCCGGTTTCGCCGTCGAGTACCGCCTCGGTGTTGGCACCGACGGGGGATGCCACGCAGGGCAATGACGCCGCCATGTACTGCAGCAATTTGAAGGCGCACTTGCCGCGGCTCCACTCGTCGTCGGTGAGCGGCATGACGCCGACGTCCGCCGCCGCGAGTTCGGCTGCCTCCGTGGCGGCGCTCCAGGGTACCCGTTGCACGGCGACTTCCGGCCAGTCCGGGAAGCGCGAGCAGATCACCTTGAGCACGAGCCGCGGATGACGCTGAGTGAGCCTCGCGAGCGCCGGGCGGATCATCTCCAGGTACACGAGGTTCTCCGGACTGCCGATCCAGACCACCGTGGGCGCGCCCCCCGGCCGCGGCACGGCGGCCTGGTAGGCCGCGACGTCCACCGACGTCGGCAATATCTCCACCGCGTGCGCGGTGGCGCGCGCCACCGTGGCGAGCACCTCGTTGCCGGCGGCGACCGCGTCGACGTTCGCGCAGGTGGCGGCGAACTTGCGCCGCCGCCAGAACGAGGTGTCCGGCGGCTCGCCGAGGCGGCGCGGCTTGCGCACGTAGATGGCGTCGTCGACGTCGAATACTCCGTGGCGGGCGAAGGCGGAGAACAGCCGCGCCTCGGGGCCGGCGAGCTTGATCTGGTGCAGGACCGCGACGTCCGCCCAGCGCAGCACGTCCCGCCGCTCGAGCGTGCGCCAGAGATAGCGGCCGCGCGGGAAGCGCTCTATGCGGACCCGCCAGCCCGCCGCCTCGAGCGCAGGCACGAGACTGCGCATGCGGTGACGGAACGAAGGCTGGTCAGGGTCATAGCCGAGCAGCAGCGCATTGGGCACGGCGTCACCCGTCGAGCGCGGCGGTTGCGGCCGGGGCGACGCTCGCCACCAGCCCTTCGAGCGCCTGCGACGCGACCGCAATCCCGTCGGCGAGGGCCAGAGCCGCCGCGCGCGCGGCGAGAGCCGCGAGCCGCGACTCATCGTCCAGCAGCAGGTGCGCCTTGGCGAGCATGTCGGCGGTATCGAGTTGCGCCGCCAGCGCGACCCCCGCCCGAGCGCAACCGCGCACGCGCGCGGGCTGGTCGCCGGCGATCGGCACGCCGATACAGGCGCGCCCCATCGCGATCGCCTGCAACAGCGTGCCGCCGCCGTTCGCGATCACCAGACGCGCTCCGCTCATGAGGGCCGCGAGTTCCGCCTGCGGCAGGCGCTCGAGCAGGATCGGCGCGTGCGACGCGCGGCCGCCGTGCCCGGGCGTCCCGCCTTGTTCGGGCGCCCCGCCTTGCCCGGGCGCCCCGCCGACGAACACCACCGACTCGCCGCCGCGCGCAAGTGCACACGCGGCGTCGTAGAAGCGTGCGGCGGCGTCCAGCGCCCGCGGGTGGCCCGTGCCGCCGCCGGGCACCACCAGCGTGTAGCCCTGCGCGGCCACGCCCGCGCGCGCGCGCACCGCGGCCGCCGCATCGGCGTCGGGACGCGCCAGGATCACGTCCAGGCGACGCACGATCGGGCGACCCATCCAGGCGAGCTTGAGACGCTCGATCGGTCCGAGCGGACCGGTCAGGAACTCCGGGTACGCCAGCCAGTGTTCGTCGAGCAGACGCATCCAGCGCAGCCGGAAGGCGCGGCGCCGCTGCCGGCGCCGCGCGCTCACGAACACCACCCGGGCACCGAGCGCGCGTGCGGCCCGCAATTGAACGGTCCGGCCCGCGTTGTCGAAGACCACGACGTGCGGCCGCCAGCGTCGCATCAAGTCGATGACCGCGTCCGAGTGGCGGGTCGGCGAACCCTTGAGCACGGTGGCGGCGAACGGTACCGACGCGGCGTACGGGGCCTCGCGGCTCACGACGAAGTGCACCGAGGCCGGCGACCAGCGCGCCGCGGCGGCGCCCGCGATGCTCGTCGCACGCGCGTATTCGCCCATGCCGAAGCGGCCCGACACCGGCACGAACAGGATGCGGGGATGTGCGTCAGCCAAAGGCGGTGAACCAGCGATCGAGGATGAGTATCTGCCAGGCGCGCCTGAATTCGGCCGTCACCGGCCTGCGCAGCACTCCGCGCGCCATCAGCCGCCGCGAGGCCTCGTCGACCAGATGCGCGTTGCGCGTGATCCAGCGGTGCACCGGCAGGCCAAAGCCCGACTTGGGACGATCGAGGTGTCCCGCCGGCAGCCGCGGCGCCATCAGTTCGCGCACCAGCACCTTGCCACGGCCGCGGCTGCGGTCGACGAGGTGTGCCGGATCCACGCCCAACATGAACTCCACGACGCGGTGATCTAGCAGGGGCGGACGCACCTCGAGTGAATGCGCCATGCTGGTCCGGTCGACCTTGGTGAGCAGCCCTTCCGCGAGCGCCGTGTGGATGTCGAGCCAGCGCAGCCGCGCGAGCGGCGACAGGTCCTCGCGCCAGTGGCGCCGGTAGAACCAGGCGTAGTCGTAGCCGTCCTCGCGCCACTCGTCGGCGAGCAGCGCGTCGACCTGACGTGCGGTCGAACCGCCGAGAGCGGCCGCGAACGCCGGCAGTCCGATCGCGGCGCGGCGTTGCATGGAATCCGCGAACCGCGACAGCGGCGGCAGACTTGCGGCGAGCCAGCGATTCCAGGGGGTCGACCGCTCGCCGACGCCCGCCCAGTAGCGCGGATAGCCGCAGAACACCTCGTCGCCGCCCTCGCCGCTCAGCGCCACGGTCACCTCGCGGCGCGCGAATTCGGCGATCAGCAGGTTGGACCACGCCGCGCTGTCGCCAAACGGTTCGTCGAACAGGCTCGGCAGCACGTCGAGCGCATTCGCGAAATCGGTGCTGCGGGCGACCATGTCGGTGTGCATCGTGCCGAGGTGCCGGGCGACCGAACGGGCGGCGTCGAGCTCCGAGCGATCGCGTTCGTCGAAGCCGAGGCTGAAGGTGTGCGGGGCCTTCAGGTAGTAGGTGGTGAGCGCGGAGTCGAGTCCGCCGCTCAGGAATACTCCGACCGGCACGTCCGAGAGCGTGTGCGCCGGCACCACCTCACGCAGCAGCGAGTCGAGCTGCTCGCGGCTCTCGGCGGCGCTGCACGGCACGATCGCGGCGCTCGGCTCCCAGTAGCGCTCGACCTGGATCCTCCCGTCCTCGAAGCTCAGCCAGTGACCGGCCGGCAGCTTGTACACGTCGCGATAAATGCTCTTGGGCGCGGGCACGTAGCCGTGGAACAGATAATCGCGCACCGCGCTCGGGTCGACCTCGCAGCCGCCGAGCGGCAACAGCGCCTTCAGCTCCGAGGCGAAGGCGATGCCGTCGGGCAGCACCCGGTAGTAGAGCGGCTTGATGCCGAGCCGGTCGCGGACCAGCAGCAGGCTGCGCCGCTCCGTGTCCCAGCACGCGAATGCGAACATGCCGGCGAGGCGCGGCAGGCATGCCACCCCGTCGCGGGCCAGCAGGCGCAGCAGCACCTCCGTGTCGCCCGTCGAGCGCCAGGGGCCGGGCAGCTCGGTCCGCAGCGCCGGGTGATTGTAGAGCTCGCCGTTGTAGGTCAGCACCGACGAGCCGTGCACCATGGGCTGGTGCCCCCCCTCGCTCAGATCGAGGATCGACAGCCGACGGTGCACCAGGACCACGCCGGGCGCGCTCCACACCCCCTCGCCGTCGGGACCACGGTGGCGCAGACGCTCCGCCATCGCCGCCGCGAGCGCGACGTCGGCTCGCGGTCCAACGATGCCAGCAATTCCGCACATGGCGGAAGTCTAGCGTGCCCACGCCGGGAAGTACCGCGCACCCCACGACGCGGAGACGGCGAGCGAGGGGCGCCGGGCGGCGCTAGCCAACCCCGAGTCGTTCGTTTAGGGTGCCTGCCAGGAGCGCCGAACCCATGCCGACCCCGGCCGATCAACGCCTGCTGGATCTATTGAGCAAGTGGCTCACCAGCCTCGAACTGCACGCGCGCTATGCCACGCTCGACGATGCCGCTTACGCGCGGGCGCAGGAGTGGCCCGAGCACGAGCGTCCGACGCGCTGGGTCATCGAGGTGGCGCGCCAGAAGACGCTCGAGTTGCGCAAGCTCCTGGACGAGCGCATCGCCGCGGGCGACGAGCGCTTCGCGGACGCGCTCGAGCTCACCATCTTCCTCGCCAACCTGGTTGGTTCGCAGCACATCGAACGCTTCATTCCGCTGGCGGAACCCCCGCAGCCCGCGGCGCCTGACGAACCGGCGGCGCCGGTTGCAGCGCCGGCGCCCGACGCGGTCGGCTCGGCCACCCGCGAGATGCCGCGGCCCGACTTCGAGCCCGTCGCTGCCGATCCTCCCGCGGCGGCGGGCGCCGCCGCGCGCGAGCGTACCGGCACCACGTCGATCACGCGCGAGATGCCGAGGTTTCCGTCGCCGCCGCGCCCGCCGCTCGAGCCCGCCGGCACGGTGGCGCGCGTCGAACGCAAGGCCGTGGCGGCGGGCCGGACGCGCGCCGACACCCCGCTGCCGGCCGGAGTGCGCGAGCAGGTGATCGCCGACGCCGTCCGCCTGTTGCAGTGGGGACGCAAGTGGCACGAGCTCGCCGAACTGGTGGCGCGAATCGCCGACCGGCCGCCGCTGGCGGACGTGCGCCGCATCCTCAAAGAGAACAAGCCCCAGATCGAGCGGCAGGCGAAGCAGCCCTGACGGGGCATGGATCGCGGCCGGCGGGCTTCCATCCCGACGCTTCCTGGTTGAAAATTCGCGCCCCGGCGGACTCGCGGGCGGCTCGACGACCGCCCCCGGGGCCGGGCGACGTCGCGTGTCGAACGCCGGAAGGAGACTTCGGGCGGAACCTTCGGCGCTCGGCGTTGATCCTAAGGCGGCGAAACGAATCACTGGCAGGGAGTGCATCCCAAGGCGCCCATGATCAAGACCCAGAACCTGAGTAAACGCTACGGCGACGTCCTCGCCGTCGACGATCTGTCGTTCAGTGTGGCGCCGGGCGAGGTGCTCGGCTTCCTCGGCGCCAACGGCGCCGGCAAGTCCACCACGATGCGCATGATCGCCGGCTTCCTCGCGCCCAGCGCGGGGCGCGTATCCGTGTGCGGCCACGACATCGAGCACGACCCGGTCGCCGCCAAGGCGTGCGTCGGGTACCTGCCCGAGGGCGCACCGAGCTACGGCGAGATGACGGTGGCCGAATTCCTCGACTTCGTCGCCGACGTGCGCGGTCTCGCCGGCGCGCGGCGGGCAGAGCGGCGCCGGTTCGTGATCGAGCGGCTCGCGCTCGAGCGGGTTGCGAACCAGGTGATCGAGACCCTCTCCAAGGGCTACCGGCGGCGCGTCGGCCTGGCCCAGGCCCTTCTGCACGATCCTCAGGTTCTGATTCTCGACGAACCGACCGACGGACTCGACCCGAACCAGAAGCACGAGGTCCGGCGGCTCATCAACGAGTTGTCGAAGGACAAGCTCGTCATCGTCTCGACCCACATCCTCGAGGAGGTGCACGAGGTCTGCACCCGCGCCATCATCATCGCGAGCGGCCGCATCGTCGCCGACGAGACTCCGGTGGCGCTCGAGGCGCGCTCGCGCTACCACCACGCCGTCACGCTGCGCTTCGACCGGCCCGAGCAGTTCGCGGCCGCGCGCACGGCGCTCGGCGGCCTTCGCGAAGTGGCCGCCGTCGAGGCCGACGATCGCGGCCTGCGGCTCACCGCGATACCGCGCAGCGGCGGCGCCGTGCTGCCGGCGGTGAGCGGCCTGATCGCCGCCAACGACTGGGACGTGCCGGAACTGCACCTCGAGGCCGGGCGCCTCGACGAAGTGTTCCGCACGCTGACGCAATCGCCGGCGAGCGCCGGCGCCCCCGCCCGAGGAGACAACACCCCGTGAACCCGATGTGGGCCGTGTTCCGACGCGAGCTGCGCGGCTATTTCGCCACGCCGCTCGCCTATGTGTTCATCGTGATCTTCCTGGTGCTGGCCGCCGTGTTCACGTTCCAGGTCGGCGGCTTCTTCGAACGCGGGCAGGCCGACCTGCAGCCGTTCTTCCGCTGGCACCCCTGGCTCTACCTCGTGCTCATCCCGGCGATCTCCATGCGCCTGTGGGCGGAGGAACGCAACAGCGGCAGCATCGAACTGCTGATGACGCTGCCGCTCACCACGTGGCAGGCGGTGCTCGGCAAGTTCCTCGCCGCCTGGGCGTTCGCGGGCGTCGCGCTCGCGCTCACCTTCCCGGTGTGGATCACCGTGAATTACCTCGGCCATCCCGACAACGGCGCGATCCTCGCCGGCTACGTCGGCAGCCTGCTGCTCGCCGGCGGCTTCCTGGCCATCGGCACCTGCCTGTCGGCGGCCACCCGCAACCAGGTGGTGGCGTTCGTGACCGCGGCGCTGGTCGGCTTCGGCTTTCTCCTGGCGGGCTTTCCCGTGGTGCTGGATTTCGTGCGCGGCATCCTGCCGCAGCCGTTCGTCGACGCGGTGGCCTCGCTGAGCTTCCTGACGCACTTCGACGCGATCTCCAAGGGCGTCATCGACCTGAAGGATCTGGTGTATTTCGCGGCGCTCATCGGTTGCTGGCTGGCGGCGACGGCGCTCGTCCTCGACATGAAGAAGGCGGAATAGGTGAACGCGACACGTTGGCAAAAGACCGGGTTCGGCGTCGGCGGGCTCGCCGCTCTCGCCGTGTTCTTCCTCGGCATCGTGATGCTGTCGAACGCGACCCTGCGCGGCGTGCGTCTCGACCTCACCCAGAACAAGCTCTTCACGCTGTCCGCGGGCACCCGCGAGGTGGTGGCGGAGTTGAAGGAGCCGGTGAACCTGTACTTCTACTTCTCGCGCGAAGCGGCCTCGAAGCAGTCGCCGCTGCTGCTGCCGTACGCGACGCGCGTGCGCGAGTTCCTGGAGGAGGTCGCGGCCCGCTCCGGCGGCAAGGTCCGGCTGCGCGTGATCGACCCGCAACCGTTCTCCGACGACGAGGACCGCGCGGCCGAGCTCGGGCTGCAGGCCCTGCAGACCGGCGGCGGCGATTCGCTCTACTTCGGCCTCGCCGGCACCAACTCGACCGACGGACGCTCCGTGATCCCGAGCTTCCAGGCCGACCGGGAGGAGTTCCTGGAATACGACGTCGCCAAGCTCATCCACGAGCTCGGCACGCCGAAGAAGCCGGTGGTCGGCCTGGTCAGCTCGCTGGGCATGGAGGGCCAGTTCAACCCCATGACCGGCCAGATGGGCGAACCCTGGCCGGTGCTGACGCAGATTCAACAGCTGTTCACGGTGCGCACGCTCACCCCGGGCTTCGACCACGTCGATTCGGACGTGGACGTGCTCTGGATCGTGCACCCGAAGAAGTTGCCGCCGAAGACGCTGTACGCCATCGATCAATTCGTGATGCGCGGCGGCCGGGTACTGCTGTTCGTCGATCCGGACGCGGGCGGCGATACCAGCGGTGCGGACCCGACCAATCCCATGGCCGCCGCGGGCGCGAGCCACGCCTCCGACCTCGAGCCGCTGCTGCACGCCTGGGGCATCGACTACGACCCGTCGCAGGTCGTGGGTGATCTCGACCTCGGTCTCGAGGTACGCACCAGCATGCAGGCCGCACCGGTGCGCCACATCGGCATCCTCGGGCTGCACAAGGCCGACATGGCGCCGAAGGACGTGGCCACCGGCTCGCTCGACGTCATCAACGTCGCGACCGCCGGCTTCCTCGCGCCGCGCAAGGGAGCCACCACCCGCTTCGAGGCGCTGCTGCAGTCCTCGACCGACGCGGCTCCGCTGCCGGCGGCGCGCTTCACCGGGCTCACCGATCCCTCGAGCCTGCGCGACGGCTTCAAGCCGACCGGCGTGCGGTACGCGATCGCGGCGCGTGTGACGGGGCCGGCGGAGTCCGCCTATCCGCAGGGCGCGCCGGCCGACGACGCGGCCGCCAAGGATGACGCCGCGAAGAACGGCGGCGACCAGAACGCCGTGTCGGCGGCAAAGCCCGCGTCACCCGCTCCGCACCTCGCCAAGTCGCGCGCGCCGATCAACGTCGTGGTGGTCGCCGACACCGACATGCTGATGGACTACATGTGGGTGCAGACCCGTGAGTTGTTGGGACAGCGCTTCGCCCAGGCGTTCGCCAGCAACGGCGACTTCGTCGCCAATCTGGTCGACAATCTGGCCGGATCGAGCGCCCTGATCGGCATTCGCGGCCGGGCCACCTTCTCGCGTCCATTCGAACGCATCGAGGCCTTGCGCCGCCGCGCCGACGATCGGCTGCGCGCCAAGGTGCTCGAATTGCAGGGACAACTGCAGAAGACCGAGGCCAAGCTCGCCGATCTGCAGGCCAAGCGCAATGATCAGAACTCGTTGTCGCTGTCGGTGGAACAGGAAGAGGAACTCAAGCGCTTCACGGCGGAGAAGGCGCGGATCCGCAAGGATCTGCGCGAGACGCAGCGCGGCCTCGACGTGGAGATCGAGCGGACCGAAACCTGGCTGAAGGCGCTGAACATCGGTCTGGTGCCGCTCGGCGTCGCGGTGGCGGGTTTCCTGGTGCTGGCGTCCCGTCGCCGGCGTCAGGCGCCCACCAAGGAGGCCGCGTGAAGGCGCGCGGTCTGACCGCCCTCGCGGTGGTGGCGGTGGTGGCCGTCGGCGGCGCCCTGTTCATCGGCAGCCGGCGCGATCACGGCCGTGACGAGAGCGGCAAGGCGCTTCTGCCCGGTCTGGACGGCGAGCTTGCCTCGCTCGACGAACTGGACGTGATCAAGGGCGGCGCCGCGCCGAGCGTCACCCTCAAGAAGATCGGCGACGGTTGGGTGGTGCGACAGCGCAACGACTATCCGGCCGACGTCAGCAAGCTGCGCAAGCTGCTGCTGGCGCTGGGCGACACGCGCATCGTCGAGGAGAAGACCTCGGATCCGGCGAACTATCCCGCCATCGGCGTGGAAGACCCGAGCAAGCCCGGCGCCTCCGGCACCGGCCTCGCCTGGACCGCCGCCGACGGCCGCCACGAACTCATCGTGGGCAAGGCGGCGGCGCTCGGCAGCTTCGTGCGTCTGGACTCCCAGGCGCGCAGCGAGCTGGTGGCGCCGTCGATCTCCATCGACGTCGAGCCGCGCTTCTGGATCGATTCACGCCTCACCGACGTGCCGCTCGCCAACGTGCAGCGCATCGAGGTCAAGCCCGCCGAGGGCGGCGGCTACACGCTGACGCGCGCTTCGGCCAAGGACGCGACCTTCACGCTCGCGGGCGTGCCCGCCGGCCGCAAGGCCCTCGACGCCGCGGCACTCGCGCCCTCGCCCTCCTTCCTCGGCGGCCTGACCGTGGAGGACGTCGCTGCGGCGAGCACGGTGGACTTCGGCAAGGCCACGGTGGTCACGGTGACGTTGTCGGACGGGAACGTGCTCACACTCACCGGCGCGAGCGCCGGTGACAAGCACTGGGTGACGATCGGCGCCACCAAGGACGCGGCGCTCAATGCGCGCGCGCAGGGCCGGGCGTACGAGCTGGCCGCCTATCGCTATCAGGCGATCTTCCGGCCGCTGGAGGAGTTGCTGGTGCCGAAGAGCTCGCCGGTGGCCTCGAAGCCTGCCGCCACCACCGCTGGGCACGCCGCGCACGGCAAGACCTCGTCGCTCGCACACGCTCCCGGAGCGAACTCATCGCCACGGTAGGCTTGCATGCCGGCGCCCGTTTCGGGCGCCGGTTCGCGGCGCTGATCTACGACGCCCTGCTGCTCGCCGGGCTGCTCATGATCTACACCTTCGCGGTGTTGCCGCTGACGCACGGACGCGCGGTGCTCGCCGAGAACGCCGGCGCCTGGGTGTATCTGTATCGCGCCGGCCTCGTGGCCGTGATCGGCGCCTACTACGTGATCAACTGGATGCGCAGCGGCCAGACCCTGGGAATGCGCGCCTGGCGTCTGCGCGCGCTCGATGCCCGCGGCGGACGCCTGACGGCCGCGCGGGCGGTGCTGCGCTTCGCCTGCGGCTGGCTGGCGTGGCCGCCGCTGGCGCTCGGCGTACTGTGGCTGTACGTCGACCGTGACGGCCTGGCGCTGCACGACCGGCTTTCGGGGACGCGCGTGGTGGTGTTAGCGCGTTCTTGAGATGGCGACGACGGTGCCGAGCCCGATCACGGCCGTCGGCAACCAGCCGATCAACGCGGGATTCAGCCCGAACCACTGTCCTCCCTTCTCGATGGTGCCGGTGATCACGAAGAACACCACGCCGAGCAGGATGCCGAACACCGTGCGCGTTCCCGCCCCGGTGCTGCGCAGCGGTCCGAACACGAACGGCAGGGCGAGCAAGGTGACGATCACCACGCCCACGAGCCGGGCGATGCGCGACCAGTAGCCGATCTCGTAGGGAGCGGTGCCCAGGCTGTTGCGGCGCAGGTGGTCGATGTAGGAGCCGAGGCCGCGCAGCGTCAGCATCTCCGGCTCGCTGCCCGCGAGTTCCAGGAATTTGGGATTCACCGCCGAGTTCATGGTGGCGCTGTCCGCCACGTCGGCGCTGACCCGATCCGCGTCGAAGCGCGTGGTGGCGACGCCCTGCAGGCGCCACTGTCCGGGGTCGGCCACCGACACCCGATCGGCACGGCGGATGGACGCGAGCCGATCGGCGCCGTCGAGCGTGAACAGCCAGACGCCGCCGAAGGCCTGACCGACCTCGCCCGTCTGCAGCCGCAGGATCAGGTTGCCGTCCTTGAGCCAGGCGCTGCTGCTGCCGGCAAAGCTCACGTCGGCGTACTTGCTGGCGGTCTTCTCGTGCCGCGCGAGCTGCGCGAGCGGCGGCGCCAGATACTCGCCCACCCCGAACATGCCGAGTGCGAGCGTCAGTCCCGCGAGCCCGACCGGCCAGGCCATGCGCCACACGGACACGCCCGAAGCGCGCGTGACCACGAGTTCGCTGCCCGCGGCGAGATTGCCGAGGCCCATCAGGGCACCGATCATGGCGCCGATGGGCAAGAGGTCCGTGGCCTGCTGCGGCAGGTTCAGGAGCACGTACAGGAACGCATCCGCCGCCCGGTAGTTGCCGACGCCGATGTCGCCTTGCTGGCCGATGAACAGGAACAGCGCGCCGAGCGTGAGCAACACCATCATGGCGAGCCCCGCATAGACGAGCACGGTGCGATAGAGGTATCGGTCGAGCAGATTCACGTGCCGCGGGCCTCGCGCATCAGAAGATAGGCGCCGAAGGCGAGCGCCACCAGATGCACCCACCACTCGCCGATGAGGGGCGGGACGCTGCCCTTCTCCAGCCACACCTTGGTGGCGGACAGAAGGTTCGAGTACACGAAGTACGCCAGCACCGCGAACCCCACCCGCGCGTAGCGTCCCTGGCGCGGCCGCAGCCGGCTGAGCGGCACCGCGATGACCGTGAGCACCAGCGCCATGATGGGCGTCGATGCGCGGTATTGCAGCTGCGCGACGTCGGCCGGCGCCGCCGATCCGAGCAGTTCGCGGGTCGGCTTGGTGTCCGGATCGACCGGGCCGGCGGCATCGCCGGGAGTGGCGATCGGAATGCCGTGCTCGCGAAACTCGATCACCCGGAAGTCGGCGTGGCCGGGAATTCCCTCGTAGCGGCGGCCGTTGTACAGAGTGACGAGGTGGGTGCCGTCGGCCGCGGCGCTCGAGTAAGTGGCGGACTCGGCCACCGCGACCTCGACGCGCCCCGCCGCACCACGCTGCAGGAACACGTTGTGCAGGACGCCGTTGGCATCGACGCGCTCGGCGTAGAACACCGCATCGCCGCGGGAGAAGGAGCGGAAGCGCCCGGCATCGAGCTGGCCGAACTGCGCCTCCTTCATGGCGGCGCGGCGCAATGCCTGGGACTGCTGGTCGGCGCGCGGAACCTGGAAGAAGGTCAGCCAGCCGAGTCCGATGGCGATGAGCACCGCGAAGCCGAGCAGCGGCGGCAGCAGGCGCGCAGTGCCCACGCCGCAGGCCTTGAGAGCGGCCATCTCACTGTCGTGGTAGAGCCTTCCCAGACTCAAGACCACGGCGAGCAGCAGCCCGACCGGCACGATGATCGACAGGTTCATGACCGCCCCAAGCGCGATCAGCTCGAACACCACGTGCCGCCCGTAGCGGTAGTCGGCCGCCTGGCCGAGCACGCGCGAGAGCTGGTTCGACAGCAATATCGCCACCAGCACCCCGGTCACCGCCAGCCAGGTCTGCGCAACTTCGCGCAGCACGTATCGCTGTACCGTCCACTTCATGTGGCGAGCTTAGAGCCGCGGGGATTATCTAGTAAACTACGGTGATGGGCGGCAGCGCCCGTAAATACCCCCGACCCGAATCGTCGACAAGCACAATAACGGAGCTCGATGACATGGAATTCAAGGCAATAACCGATCCCAAGGCGCGCCACGGTTCGGCCTGCGCGGTGGTCGGCGTGTACGAGAACGGCGATCTCGGCATCGGCGCTCGCCACGTGGAGGCGCAGATCGGCGGCGTGCTGTCGAAGCTGCACGCGTCGGGAGACTTCTCCGGCAAGCTCGGCGATACCCTGGTGCTGCCGCACCTGCGCGGCGGCGCCGCCGCGCGCGTGTTGCTGGTCGGGCTCGGCGCCCGCGCACGCTTCGGCCGCAAGCCCTATCGCAAGGCGCTGCAGGCGGCCGCGGCGGCACTCGCCAAAACCGGCGCCGCGGATGCCGTCCTCTACCTCGCGCTCGAGGAGGTCGAGGAGGTCGACTTGCTGCACCGCGCCCGCGCGATTGCGGAGGTCTTCAGCAGCCACTTCTACCGCATTCCCGACCTCAAATCGGCGGCTGCACCGAAGCCGCCCGCACTCGACCTCGTCAGCGTGGCCGCCGACGACGCGCGCGGCGCGAAGGCGGTGGCCGACGGACTGCGCTTCGGCCAGGCCATCGCGAGCGGCATGGCGCTCACGCGCGACCTCGGGAACCTGCCGCCGAACGTGTGCACCCCGACCTACCTCGGCAACCGCGCTCAGCGTCTCGCCAAGGAGTGGCCGAGCATCAAGACCAAGGTGCTGGACCACGCCGCCATCAAGGCGCTGAAGATGGGCGCCTTCCTGGCGGTGACCCAGGGGTCGGAGCAGCCGCCGCGGTTGATCGTCTGCGAGTACCGCGGCGGGCGCAAGAACTCGGCGCCCATCTGTCTCGTCGGCAAGGGCATCACCTTCGATGCCGGCGGAATCTCCCTGAAGGACCCGCCGGGCATGGACGAGATGAAGTTCGACATGGGCGGCGCCGCAGCGGTGCTCGGTGCGCTGCGCGCGGTGGCCGAACTCGCGCTGCCGATCAACGTCGTCGCCATTGTGCCGACCTGCGAGAACATGCCGAGCGGCAAGGCGGTCAAGCCCGCCGACATCGTCACCACGCTGTCCGGCCAGACGGTCGAAATCCTCAACACCGACGCCGAGGGCCGCCTGATCCTGTGCGACGCGATCACCTACAGCCGCCGCTTCAAGCCGGCGGCGGTGGTGGACGTGGCGACGCTCACCGGCGCCTGCATCATCGCCTTGGGCAACCATTTCTCGGGCCTCATGAGCAACGACGAAGGTCTCGCCCACGAACTGGAGACCGCGGGCGTGCGCGCGGACGACCGCGCCTGGCGCCTGCCGGTGGGCGAGGAGTACGCCGACCAACTGAAGAGCAACTTCGCCGATTTCGCCAACGTCGGTGGCCGCGAGGGCGGAGCCTGCACGGCGGCCTCCTTCCTGTGGAAGTTCGCCAAGGACTTGAAGTGGGCCCACCTCGACGTCGCCGGCACCGCGTGGCTGAGTGGCGCGCAGAAGGGCAGCACCGGCCGCCCCGTTCCCCTGCTGGTCGACTTCCTGATCAAGCGCGCCCACGCGGCATGACGGAGCGTGTCGACTTCTACGTGCTGGGCAGCGCAACCGACGGGCAACGCGACGCATTCGCCTGCCGGCTCGCGGAAAAGGCGTACCTCAAGGACATGCGGGTGCTCGTGTGGTGCGCCGATGAGGCGCGCGCGCAGGCCGTGGACGAGTTGCTGTGGACATTCAACGACCGTTCCTTCGTGCCGCATCGCCTGTGCGGCCCCGAGGCGCCGCCTGACGCCTCGACGCCGGTACACGTGGCCTGCGAGCTCGGCGGCGTCGAGAGCGCGGATCTGCTCGTGAACCTGAGCGACCGCCTGCCGGACGGCCTGGAGCGCTTCGCGCGCATAGCCGAAGTGATCGACGCCGACGGCGAACGCAGGCGGCGCGGCCGCGAGCGCTTCAAGGCCTACCGGGAGCGCGCGCTCGCTCCGCACACGCATCAGCTCGACGAGACGGGCGAGCAGTGAGCGTCGCCCGATGACCAATCCAACCGATCCGCGCGACATTCCCGTGCTCACCGAGGCGGTCGACGAGCCCGCCGCTGCGACCACCGTGGACGTCAAGACCCTGCACGCGGCCATCGTCACCGAGACCCTGAATCTCGCCGACTCGCTGCTGCACCAGGCGGTGCGCGACATCGAGGCGACGCTGTTCGAGCGGGTACTCGACAGGCTCCGCGCCGAACTGCCGGAAATGGTGGATCGCGCCCTGCGCGAGCAGATCGGCGGCGGCCGCTCGAGCTAGCCGCGCGCGACGCGTACACCGGGCGTGGCCCGGCGTTGCCGCTATAATCGGCGCGCCATGGACAAAGCCTTCTCTCCCGCCGACATAGAATCCCGGCTGTACGCCCAGTGGGAATCCAGCGGTTGCTTCGCCCCCTCGGGCGCGGGGCCCGCGTACTCGATCGTGATTCCGCCGCCGAACGTGACCGGCACGCTGCACATGGGGCACGCGTTCCAGGACACCATCATGGACGCGCTCATCCGCTACCACCGGATGAGCGGCTTCGACACCCTCTGGCAACCGGGCACCGACCACGCCGGCATCGCCACCCAGATGGTGGTCGAGCGCCAGCTCAACGCCGCCGGCAGCAGCCGGCTGGAACTCGGTCGCGAGGAATTCGTGCGCCGGGTGTGGGCGTGGAAGGAGCAGTCCGGCGGCACGATCGCGCGCCAGTTGCGGCGTCTCGGCGCCTCGGTCGACTGGACTCGAGACCGCTTCACCATGGATGCGGGCCTGTCCGAGGCGGTCACCGAGGTGTTCGTGCGGCTGCACGACGAGGGGCTGATCTACCGCGGCAAGCGACTCGTCAACTGGGACCCGGTGCTGAAGACGGCGCTGTCGGACCTCGAAGTCGCCGCGCAGGAGGAATCGGGCAGCCTCTGGCACCTGCGCTATCCCCTCGCCGACGGCTCGGGTCACCTCGTGGTGGCCACCACGCGCCCGGAAACGTTGTTCGGAGACGCCGCGGTGGCGGTGCACCCGGACGACGAACGCTACCGGCATCTGGTGGGCCGCGAGTTGGTCCTGCCGCTCGCCGAGCGCCGGATTCCGGTCATCGCCGACACCTACGTCGATCCGGCCTTCGGCTCGGGTTGCGTGAAGATCACGCCGGCGCACGATTTCAACGACTACGAAGTCGGGCAACGCCACGGGCTCGCGCTGCTCAACGTGATGACGCCGGATGCGGCGTTGAACGACGCCGTGCCGGCTCCGTATCGCGGACTCGACCGCGCGGTGGCCCGGCAGCGCGTGATCGAGGACCTCACCGCGCGCGGGCTCCTCGAGCGGGTCGACGCCCACAAGTCCATGGTGCCGCGCGGCGACCGCAGCAATGCGGTGCTCGAACCGCTGCTCACCGATCAATGGTTCGTGCGCATACAACCGCTCGCCACGCCCGCGATCCGCGCCGTCGAGGATGGCCGCATCCGCTTCGTGCCCGACCAGTGGACGGCCGTCTATTACGAGTGGATGCGCAACATCAAGGACTGGTGCATCAGCCGCCAGCTGTGGTGGGGCCACCGTATTCCCGCCTGGTACGACCCGCAGGGCCGCTACTACGTCGCACGCAGCGAGTCCGAGGCGCGCGCGCTCCACGGCATCGATCCCGCGGTGCCGTTGCGCCAGGACGAGGACGTTCTCGACACCTGGTTCTCCTCGGCCCTCTGGCCCTTCTCCACCCAGGGTTGGCCACAGGCGACCCCCGCGCTCGCCAAGTACTACCCGACCAGCGTGCTGGTCACCGGCTTCGACATCATCTTCTTCTGGGTCGCGCGGATGATCATGATGGGGCTGAAGTTCACCGGCGAGGTTCCATTCCGCGAGGTGTACGTTCACGGCCTGATCCGCGATCACGACGGCCAGAAGATGTCGAAGTCCAAGGGCAACGTGATCGATCCGCTCGACGTGGTGGACGGCATCGGCCTTGCGGACCTGCTCGCCAAGCGCACGACGGGACTGATGCAGCCGCAGATGAAGCCCGTCATCGAGAAGGCGACCCGCAAGCAGTTTCCGCAGGGCATCGCGGCCTACGGCACCGATGCGCTGCGACTGTGCTTCGCCTCGCTCGCCACGCAGAGCCGGGATCTGCGCTTCGACATGTCGCGCGTGGAGAACTATCGCAACTTCTGCAACAAGCTGTGGAACGCCGCGCGCTACGTGCTCATGAACGTCGAGGGCCAGCCGCTGACCGCCGAGGGCGCCGAACGCAGTCTCGCCGACCGCTGGATCGAGACACGCCTGGCGCGCGCCCTGCAGAAGATCGCGCAGGGATTCGCCGACTACCGCATCGACGCGGTGTGCGCGGCGCTGTACGAGTTCACCTGGCACGAGTTCTGCGACTGGTACCTGGAGTTGTCCAAGGCGGTGCTGCAATCCGAGGAGGCCACCGAGGCGCAGAAGCGCGGCACCCGACTGACGCTGCTGCGGGTCCTGGAGACGCTGCTGCGCGCGTTGCACCCGCTGGCGCCGTTCATCAGCGAGGAGATCTGGCTGCGCGCGGCGCCGCTCGCGGGAGCGGGCGGCTCCACGGTGATGCACGCCCCCTACCCGACTCCCGCCTCGGTGCCGGTCGATGCGGTGGCCGAAGCCGAGATGACCTGGGTGATGAACTTCATCCTCGGCGTGCGCCAGATCCGCGGCGAGATGGACATCGCGCCGAGCCGCAAGCTCGACGTGCTGCTGCAGAACGCCGCCTCCGAAGACCTCGATCGCTTCGCCCGTCACCGCGCCTACCTGGTGCGCCTGGCGGGCATCGGCGAGGCGCGCCCGCTGACGCCGGGTGAACCGGCGCCGATATCGGCGGTGGCGCTGCTCGGCGCCATGGAGATCCTGGTGCCCATGGCCGGGCTGATCGATCCGGCCGCGGAGATCGAGCGCCTCGAGCGCCGCCAGCGCAAGGCGCAGGGCGACCTCGAGAAGCTCGAGGCCAAGCTCGGCAACGCCGACTTCGCCCGCAACGCGCCCGCGGACGTGGTGGCGAAGGATCGGCATCGCGTCGCCGAACTCACGCTGGAAATCGGCCAGCTCACCGCACAATCGGCGCGCGTGCGCGCCATGCTCGGCGGCGGATGAAGGCGTCACCGCACGGCATCGACGCGGTGCGGGCCCAGCTCGACCGCGTGATTCTCGGCAAGGACGACCAGATCCGCCTGTGCCTGTCCTGTCTGCTCGCGGGCGGGCACCTGTTGATCGAGGACGTACCCGGGGTGGGCAAGACCACGCTGGCGCACGCGCTCGCGAGGTCGCTGGGCCTGTCCTGCCAGCGGATCCAATTCACCAGCGACCTTCTGCCCGGCGACGTGCTCGGGGTGTCCATCTACGACCGCGACACGGGCAAGTTCCGCTTCCAGCGCGGCCCCATCTTCGCGCAGGTCGTGCTCGCCGACGAGATCAACCGCGCGTCGCCGAAGGCGCAGAGCGCGCTGCTCGAGGCCATGGAGGAACGGCAGGTCACCGTCGACGGCCACACGCTCGCGCTGCCGGAGCCGTTCTTCGTCATCGCCACGCAGAATCCGCACGACCAGGTCGGCACCTTCCCGCTGCCGGAGTCGCAGCTCGACCGCTTCCTCATGCGCGTCGAACTCGGATTGCCGCCGCCCGCCGCCGAGCGCGAGCTTCTCAACGGCGTCGATCGTCGCGAGCTTACGGGTGCGCTGCCGCCGCTGCTCGACACGGAGGCGCTGCGCGAACTGCAACGGCGGGTACAGCGCGTACACGTGGCTCCCGCGCTGCTCGATTACGTGCAGGCGCTGCTGGCGCGCACGCGCAGCGACGACGCCGTCGCCGGGCTGTCGCCGCGCGCAGGCATCGGGCTTCTGCGGGCTGCACGCGCCTGGGCGCTGCTCGCCGGCCGCGATGCGGTCACGCCCGAGCACGTGCAGGCGGTGTTCCCCGCGGTGGCCGCGCACCGCATCGCGCCGCGCGAGGACGGGACGGCGCTGGCGGCGCGATTGCTCGAGGCGGTCCCGGTCCCTTGAGCCGCATCGCGCGGGCGATCGGCGAGCGCGTGCGCACCTGGGCGGCGCGCCGCCACGGCCGCGACGCGCTGCCCGCGCGGATCGAGCGTCGCCGCATCTACATCCTGCCGACGCGGCACGGGCTGGTGCTCGCGGCCATGCTCGTCGCCATGTGCGTGGCGGGGCTCAACTACGGCAGCAATCTCGCCCTCGGATTCGCGTTCCTGCTGGTCGCGCTCGCGCTGGTGGCCATGCACCACTGCCACCGCAACCTCCTCGGTTTGTGCTTCGACGCGCCGGGCGATGCCGACGCGAGCGCGGGCAGCGACGCGCTCGTCGGCGTAGTGCTCGCGAACCAAGCCGGTTCGCGCCGCGCGGCGATCGTGGTGCGCGCGGGCGACCTCGGCGAGGTGCGCTGCGACGTCGAGCCGCGTTCGACAAACCGGGCGGTGCTGCGCATTCCGACCGCCCGACGCGGCGTGCTGACGGCGGACCAGTTCGAACTGCGCAGCGATCATCCCTTCGGCTGGTTCACCGCCTGGACGTACCTGCAGGCGCCGCTCACCGTGTACGTCGCGCCGGCGCCGCGCGGCGCGCGCCCGCTGCCACGCACCGCCGCCCCGAACGGTGAACTCGGCGCCGGCACGCAGCGCGGCGAGGAGGAATTCGCCGGCTTGGGCGCCTACGTTCCGGGGACCCCGCTCAAGCACGTGGCTTGGAAGACGCTCGCGCGCGGCGGCGAGCCGGCCGCCAAGCGTTACACGGGGCTCGCGGGGCGGCCGCAGTGGCTGTCGTGGTTCGATCTCGAGCCGCTGCCGGGCGAGGCGCGTCTCGCGCAACTCGCGCGCTGGGTGCAGGAGGCGGAGCGTACCGGCCAGCGTTACGGATTGCGGCTGCCGCACACCGAGATTCCGCCGGCGCACGGCGCGGCACAGCGGCGCGCCTGCCTGCGGGCGCTGGCGCGCCACGGCCTGCGGGAGCCGCGATGAGTCGAAGTCAGGCCGCGGCGCTGCGCCCTCCGCCGCCGCGGCGCGCGAGCGCCACCGAACTCGCCTGGGCCATCGGCTGCGTTGCGCTCGCACTGCTGCCGAGCGCGGGGCGGATTCCCGTCTGGGTGCTCGCGCTGATCGCGCTCACGGCAGCGGGGCGGCTCACCCTCGCGCTGCGCGGTGGCACCCCGCTGCCGCGCAGTCTGCGCGGAGTGCTCACCCTGACGGCGCTGGTCGCTCTGTTCCTGCAGTTGCGCACCTTCAACGGCCTGACCGCCGGCACCTCGCTGCTCGCGCTCGCGGCGGGACTGAAGCTCTTGGAAACCGAGACGGTTCGCGACGTGCGGGTGGTGACCCTGATCGTGAGCTTTCTCTGCCTGGCGGCGCTGCTCGCGGGCGATTCCTTCTGGCTGCTCGGATATCTGATCGGCGTGTGCTGGATCGCGACCGCCACGCTGCTGAGACTCGCGCCCGCACCGCTCGTGACGGCACGCCAGGATCTGCGGCTCGCGGCCCGCCTGCTGCTGCAGGCCCTGCCCATCGCGCTGCTGCTGTGGTTGTTCTTCCCGCGTCTGTCCGCACCGCTCTGGCACGTGCCCAGCGAGACGCGCGGATCGGCCTCCGGACTCGGCGACAGCATGAGCCCGGGGGACATCACCGATCTGGCGCTTTCCGAGGACGTGGCGCTGCGAGTCCGGTTCGACGGACCCGCGCCTCCGCCCCAGGACCGCTACTGGCGCGGTCCGGTGCTGCACGACTTCGACGGCCGTACCTGGCGGCGCGGCGCGGCGCCGGCCGCGCAGCGCTCGGCCGAACCACCGCTGCCGCTCGGCACCGGCTACCGCTATCGGGCGAGCCTGGAGCCGAGCGAGCGGCGGTGGGTGTACGCCCTGGACACGCCGGTGACGTGGAGCCTGGCGAACACCCTCCTGACGGAGGACGGCATGCTGCTGCGATCGGGCGTCATCGACCGCGCCGTCGACCTGCGCGCCACCTCCTATCCGCGTACCCGCCCGCGCGCCGACCTCGATGCCCGCAGCCGACGGCGCGACACGGCGCTGCCGCCGGGCCGCAACCCGCGCACGCTCGAGTTCGCGCGCACGCTGCGCAGCGCGCACCCGGACGACCTCGACTACGCCTCCGCCGTGCTCGACATGATCCGGCGCGAACCCTTCTACTACACGCTCGATCCCCCGCCGCTCGGCCGCGACGCGGTGGACGAGTTCCTCTTCGACACCCGCCGCGGCTTCTGCGGGCACTACGCCTCGGCGTTCGCGACCATGATGCGGGCGGTCGGCATCCCGGCGCGGGTGGTCACCGGCTATCAGGGCGGAGTTCGCAATCCGTTCTCCGACTACTGGATCCTGCGGCAGAGCGACGCGCACGCTTGGGTCGAAGTGTGGATTGCGGGACGCGGCTGGCTGCGCCAGGATCCGACCGCCGCCGTCGCGCCTCAGCGCATCGATCAGAGCGGTCACCCGGCAAGCGACGCGACCAGCGCGCTCGACGTGCGCTGGAACGTGAGCACCCCGCGATTCGCGGACTGGCGGTTGCGCTTCGACGCGCTGCGCGAACTCTGGCACGACCGCGTGCTCGGTTTCGACGCCGAGGCTCAGGAGGGCCTGCTCGACTGGCTGCACGTGCCGGGGCCCTCGGCCGAAAGGCTCGCCATCGCCTTGGGCGCGAGCCTCGCGCTCGCCGGGCTCGCGCTCGCGTGGGCCGGCCGACGCGAATCAGCCCCCGCGACGCGCGACCGGCTGTCGCGACTGTATGCGCGCCTGGAACGGCGCATGTCCGCCGCTGGCCAGCCCCGCCTGCCGCACGAAGGAGCGGAGGCGTGGGCCGCACGGGTCGCGGCCGTTCGACCGGATCTCGCACCGCAATTCGGCGCGTTGTGCAGACTGTACTCGCGGCTGCGCTACGAAGCGTCCGCACCCGCCGACGCGTTGCCGAAGTTCGCCGCGGCGCTGCGCCGCTTCAGGCCGCGAGGTTCTCGCGCGTCTCGCGAAAGTCGATCTCCGGCCAGCGCTCCGTCGTCAGCTCCAGATTGACACGCGTGGGCGCGAGGTAGACCAGTTCGCCGGCGTGGTCGAGCGCCAGATTGTCGTACGCCTTGGAGCGGAACTCGGCCAGCCGCTGCTCGTCGGCGAGCCGAACCCAGCGCGCCGAGGCGACGTTGATCGGCTCGAACGCGCACTGCACGCCGTACTCGTCCTGCAGGCGGAACGCCACCACCTCGAATTGCAGCTGGCCGATGGCCCCGAGGATCAGGTCGTTGTTGCGCAACGGCTTGAACAGCTGCGTGGCGCCCTCCTCGCAAAGCTGCGAGAGCCCCTTCTGCAGCGCCTTCATGCGCAGCGGATCCTTGAGCACGGCGCGCCTGAAGATCTCCGGCGCGAAGTTCGGGATGCCCGTGAAGGTGAGGTTCTCGCCCTCGGTGAAGGTGTCGCCGATGTTGATCGTGCCGTGGTTGTGCAGGCCGATGATGTCGCCTGCGTACGCCTCCTCGGCCTGGCTGCGGTCGGCCGCGAGGAAGGTGAGCGCGTCGGCGATGCGCACTTCCTTGCCGAGCCGCACGTGCTTCAGGCGCATGCCGCGCGCGTAGCGCCCGGAACACAGACGCATGAAGGCGATCCGGTCACGGTGCGCCGGATCCATGTTGGCCTGGATCTTGAACACGAATCCCGTGAGCTTCGCTTCGGACGCCTCGACCGGCCGTTGCACCGTCGGCCGCGGCAGCGGCGGCGGTGCGTGCTCGACGAAGGCGCGCAGCAGTTCGCGCACGCCGAAATTGTTGACGGCGGAGCCGAAAAACACCGGCGTTTGCCGTCCGGCTCGATAGCGCGCCAGATCGAACGCGGGGCTCGCGCCGCGCACGAGTTCCACCTCTTCGAGGAAGCGCTCGTGCCGGTCGCCGAGGAACTCGCGCGCCTCGTCGCCGGCGAGACCGTCGATCACGGCGTGGCTGCCCGCCCGGCCGCGCTCCTCGGCCACGTAGACGTAGATGCGGTCCTCCAGCAGGTGATACACGCCGAGCAGGTCACGGCCCATGCCGATGGGCCAGATGACGGGCGCGCACTCGATCTTCAGCACCCGCTCGATTTCGTCGAGCAGCTCGATCGGCGTCCGGCCCTCGCGGTCGAGCTTGTTGACGAAGGTCATGATGGGCGTGTCGCGCAGACGGCACACCTCCATCAATTTGATCGTGCGCTCCTCGACGCCCTTGGCGCAGTCGATCACCATCAGCGCCGAGTCGACCGCGGTGAGGGTGCGGTAGGTGTCCTCCGAGAAGTCCTCGTGACCGGGCGTGTCGAGCAGGTTGACGATGCGCCCCTCGAAGGGGAACTGCATCACCGAGGAGGTGACCGAGATGCCGCGCTGCTGCTCGAGGCGCATCCAGTCCGAGGTGGCGTGGCGCGTGGCCTTGCGGCCCTTGACGGTGCCGGCCATCTGGATCGCGCCGCCGAACAGCAGGAGCTTCTCGGTGAGCGTGGTCTTGCCCGCGTCCGGGTGGGAAATGATGGCAAAGGTGCGGCGGCGCGCGATCTCGCGCGCGATGGCGTCGTCTGGGGCGTTCATTGGGGGTCTTGGTTCAGGAGGCGGCGCAGGACCAGTGCGTCCTCGCGGCCGCCGACGGCTTGATAATAGGCGCGGCGGACCCCCACCTGCTCGAAAAAGAGCGAGTGGTAGAGCCGTATCGCGACGAGATTCGAGGGTCTGACCTCGAGGAAGGCTTCGCGCATACCGGCGGCGCGCGCGCGCTCGATCAGGTAGTTGAGCAGACCGCGGGCGAGCCCGCGGTCACGATGGTCGGGATGCACGCACAGGTTCAACACGTGCGCCTCGCCCGCCCCCATCGACATGATGGCGTAGCCGGCGGTTTCGCCGTCGACTTCGACGACGCGGCAGACGTACCCGACCCGCAGACAGTCGCGGAAAACGCCCTCGCTCCACGGGAACTGGTACGCGAGGCGCTCGATAGCCACGACCGACGGCACGTCCAGCTCGTGCATCGGCCGGATCTGCGCCGGCGCGGGGCTCCACTCGCGCGTCACGCTAGCCACTTGCCCGCCTCAGCCACGGCCGAATACCTCGCGGGCGAACTTCAAGTCCTCCCACGCCTTGCGCTTGTCGCCGGGGGTGCGCAACAGGTAGGCGGGGTGATAGGTGGCAACCAGAGGCACCCGCGCGGCGCCAAAGCCATGTACCTGCCCGCGCAGGCGCGCGAGCGGCGCCTGGGTCTTCAGCAGGTTCTGGGCGGCGATGCGTCCGACGGCGAGCATGATCCGGGGCCGGATCAGCGCGATCTGCCGCTCCAGATATGGCAGACAGCAATCGACCTCCGCGACGGCGGGATCGCGATTGCCGGGCGGGCGGCACTTGAGCACGTTGGCGATGTAGACGCTCTGACGATCGAGCCCGATCGCGCGCAGCATCGAGTTCAGCAACTGTCCCGCGCGGCCGACGAAGGGCTCGCCGCGCGCGTCCTCCTCGGCTCCCGGGGCCTCGCCCACGACCAGCCACTCGGCGCTCGGATTGCCGACACCGAAGACGGTCTGCGTACGCGTCTTGGCCAAGCCGCAGGCCGTGCACGCGGCGACGCGCTCGCGCAGCGCGGGAAAATCGAGATCCTCCAGGCCGCCCGCGGCCATCGCGGCAGGCTGCGCCGCGGCGACGACCATCGGCGCGGACGTGGCCGGCGCGGGCATGGCCGGCGCGGCCGCGGGCAGTCGCCGCCGCACCCAGGTGTCGATCCCCAGGGCGGCGAGATACTCGTTACGCCGCGAGCCGCTCATGCGGACGGCGGCGGCGCCGCGGGCAGTTCCGGGGGTACGGCGGGCGGCGCTGCGCCCGGCGGCGCGGCCGGGGGACGCGCACGCTTGCGCAGCTTGCGATATGCCCAGATCACCGGCGCCGACGCCGCATAGCAGCCGAACAGCAGCAGCAGGGCCGCCGGCGGATGCAGGAAGAGCAGCAGAAAGCCAAGTGGCACCAGCAGGATGTAGCGAAAGCGCACCCGCGCGCTGGTGTCCACCTGCTTGAAGCTGTAGAAGGGGAAGCGACTGATCATCAGCGCTCCCACCGACGCGGTGACCAGGAAGGCGAGCAGGAGTCCGGGCAGGCCCACCTGCACCCGGTCGCTGGCGAGCCAAACCAGCGCGGCCACGACGGCGGCGGCCGACGGACTCGGCAGTCCCTCGAAGTAGCTCTTGTCCTGGGTGGCGGCACGGGAGTTGAATCGCGCCAGCCGCAGAGCCGCCGCGGCGGCGTAGAAGAAGCACACCAGCCAGCCGATCCGGCGCCACAGCGGACCATACTCGGAGATGCGCGCCACCCCCCACTGGTAGGTGACGATGGCCGGGGCGATGCCGAAGGAGACCATGTCGGACAGGCTGTCGTATTCCTTGCCGAACGCGCTCTCGGTGTGGGTCCAGCGCGCCACGCGCCCGTCCAGGCCGTCGAACAGCATGGCGATGAACACGGCGACGCCGGCGAGCTCGAACTTCTGGTCGATGGCCGCGACGGCGGCGTAGAAACCCGAGAACAGCGCGCCCGTGGTGAGCAGGTTGGGCAACCAGTACACGCCCCGAGGGCGCGCCGACTCATTTTCCGGGGCGCTCATGCCCCGAATGATAGCAGGGGCCTGATGTAAGATACGCGGTCATGCGCCTATCCCAATACCCCATATCGACCCTGAAGGAAGTCCCGGCCGACGCGGAAGTAGTCAGCCACCAGCTGATGCTGCGTGCCGGCATGATCCGCCGCCTGGCGGCGGGCCTGTACACGTGGCTGCCGCTCGGCCTGCGAACGCTGCGCAAGGTGGAGCGGGTCGTGCGCGAGGAGATGGACCGCGCGGGTGCGCTCGAATTGGTTATGCCCACCATCCAGCCCGCCGAGCTGTGGAAGGAGTCGGGACGCTGGAGCAAGTACGGGCCGGAGCTGCTGCGCCTCAAGGACCGTCACGACCGGGACTTCGCGTACGGACCGACCCACGAAGAAGTCATCACCGACCTCGCGCGCCGTGAGCTGCGCAGCTACCGCCAGCTGCCGGTCAATTTCTATCAGATCCAGATCAAGTTCCGCGACGAGATCCGGCCGCGCTTCGGCGTGATGCGTGCGCGCGAGTTCCTGATGAAGGACGCCTATTCCTTCCACGCCGACGAGGCGAGTCTGCGCGAGGGCTACCGCGCCATGTACGACGCCTACACGCGCATCTTCACGCGCCTCGGCCTGAAGTTCCGCGCCGTGCAGGCCGACGCCGGCAGCATCGGCGGCAACGCGTCGCAGGAATTCCACGTGCTGGCGGAATCCGGCGAGGACGCCATCGCCTTCTCGGACGCGGACGACTACGCCGCGAACGTGGAGCTCGCCCCGGCGCTCGCGCCGGCGACACCCCGACCCGCGCCGGGCGCGCCGCTGCTGCGCGTCGACACGCCGGGCGCGCACACCATCGCCGAACTCGCCGCCTTCCTCGGCGTGCCCGCGGCCCGGTGCGTCAAGACGCTGCTGGTCGACGGGGCCGACGGCGGCGTGGTGGCGATCGTCCTGCGCGGCGATCACGAGTTGAACGCGGTCAAGGCCCAGAAACTGCCGGGCGTGGCCTCCCCGCTGCGCATGGCGAGCGCCGCCAACGTGCGCGCGGCCACCGGCTGCGAACCCGGTTCGATCGGGCCGATCGGCCTCGAGGTGCCGCTGTACGTCGACCACGGCGCCGCCCACCTCGCGGATTTCGTCTGCGGCGCCAACGTCCACGACGTGCACTACACCGGTGCGAACTGGGGCCGCGATCTGCCCGAGCCGCGGACCGTCGACGTGCGCAACGTGCAGAAGGGGGATCCGAGCCCGAGCGGACGCGGCACGCTCGACATCGCGCGCGGCATCGAGGTCGGCCACATCTTCCAGCTCGGGCGCCTGTACAGCGAAGCGATGCGCGCCACGGTGCTCGACGAGCAAGGCAAGGAAATCGTGCCCTTCATGGGCTGCTACGGCATCGGCGTGACCCGCGTGGTGGCGGCGGCGATCGAACAGAACCACGACGCCAACGGCATCTGCTGGCCGGACGCCATCGCGCCCTTCCAGGTGGTGCTGGTGCCGCTCAACGCGGAGAAGTCGGCCGAGGTGCGCGCCGCCGCGGAGGCGCTCTACGCACAGTTCGCGGCCGCCGGCTTCGACGTTCTGCTCGACGACCGCGACGCGCGACCGGGCGTGAAGTTCGCCGACTCGGAACTCATCGGCATTCCGCACCGGATCGTCATCGGCGAACGCTCCTTGAAGGCCGGTCGCGTCGAGTACCGGCACCGGCGCGACAGCGCGGCAACCGAGATCGGCCGCGACGAGGCGGTGGCGTTCGTGAGGTCGCGTTCCACGGCCTGAAGGGGGCGTCGGCATTGCGAAGCGGTTTTCCCGCGGTTCCTGCCGTCGCGCTCTGGGTGCTGTTGGGCGCCGCGACCGCACTCGCCCAGGGCGCCGCGGCCCCGCAGCGCGATCCGGAGCTCAAGGACCTGCTGCAGCGGCTCATGGGCCGGCCGGACTGCTTCGCCGACAAGTACGACCGCGAGGTCTGGTACAAGACCATGGAGCCGCGGCTGACGCGGTTCGTCGCCGATCACGCGACCCGCGTCGACATCCTCGAGCACGTCTATTGCGAGGCGAAGCGCGATCCGGCGCTGCCGCTGCCGCCCGACCTCGTGCTGGCGCTGATCGAAGTGGAGAGCCGCTTCGACCCCTGGGCGGTCTCCTCGAGCGGCGCCGTCGGGCTCATGCAGGTGATGCCCTTCTGGCCGCGCCAGCTCGGAGTGGAGAATCAGCTGGTGCGCGTCGCGCCCAACATTCGCATGGGCTGCGAGATCCTGCGCTACTACCTGCGGGTAGAGCACCACGACTGGCGCCGGGCGCTGGCGCGCTACAACGGCAGCGTCGGCCGCGACGGCTACCCCGCGCTGGTGATGCAGCACTGGCAGCGGGTCTGGCGCTTCTGAACGATCAGCGGATCTCGAAGCCCGACGGCGGCGGGCCTTCGGCGCCGGGAGGCAGTTCGGTCACGGCCGCCACGCGGGCGCGGGGAGGTCCGTGGCCGAGCCACGCCCGCAGCGCCTCGACCGCCTCAGCGGCGCCGGCTGCCAGCACCTCCACCGAGCCATCGGACAGGTTGCGCACGAACCCTTTGACGCCGAGCCGCTCCGCCTCGATGCGCGTGCCGTGGCGGAAGTAGACGCCCTGTACGCGACCGGTGACGCGAAATCGGCGGCTGACGGGGGCGGCCGCGTCGACGCTCACGACCGCTCCTAGCGCGGCGGCGCGGCGCTGGCGGGCGACGGCACGCCGGCGGCGCCGGGCGTGCCGCGCTGAACCCCGGTGAGCGCGGCCGTGGCGTGGCGCTTGGCCTGCAACGCGGCCAGCCGCGCGCGAGTGTATTCCTGGGCCTGCAGGTGAAGTTCGGCGCGTTCGATCGCGGCCTGGGCCGCGTACAGGTCGGGCGAGTTGGTGGCCGTGACGCCGGCGTTGCGGGCAGCGGCGATGGCTTGCCGCGCGTCGCTCATCTCCTGCACGGGAGCGTTGCCGCAGCCGAGCAGCAGAACGATGCCGAACAGCATGACGCAGATGCGAAGCATGTCGGGCCGGGACAGTAGCAACAGCCACCGGGGCCGTCAAACCACGCGCCGTTTTACATCTGCCCGCGCGCCGCGAATAATTCGTTGCGCGCGCGGCACGAACGGCGCGCACTCTCCTCCACTCCCGCTACGGACACCGATGATCGACGTACTCGTCTTGTATTATTCCCGCCAAGGGTCGACGGCGGCGCTCGCCCGGCAGGTGTGCCGCGGCGTCGATGCGACGCCCGGCGCGCGCTCACGTTTGCGCACGGTGCCACCGGTCACGGCCACCACCACGCCGCTCGACCCGGCCGTGCCCGATGACGGCCCGCCGTTCGCGACGCATCAGGATCTGATCGACTGTGGCGGACTGGTGCTCGGCAGTCCGACGCGCTTCGGCGCCATGGCGGCGCCGCTCAAGTACTTTCTCGACGGCACCAGCGCGCTGTGGATGACCGGCGCGCTCAAGGACAAGCCGGCCGCGGTGTTCACCTCCACGCAGACCCAGCACGGCGGCCAGGAGGCGACGCTGCTGTCGATGATGATTCCTCTGCTCCACCACGGCATGGTGCTGGCCGGCCTGCCCTACACCGAGCCGGCGCTCACCGAGACCCGCAGCGGCGGTACGCCCTACGGCGCGAGTCACGTGGCGGGTGCGGGGGCCGCCGGCGAACTGACCGAGCACGAACGCATATTGGCCATGGCGCTCGGCGCACGCGTCGCGCGCCTCGCGCTCGCGCTGCGGGCGGCGCGGTGAACGTCGCAGCGGCGGCGCGCCGCGCCACGCTCGCGCTCTGGCTGGCGCTTTGCGCCGGCCTGTTGTCGTTCACCGCGGTCGGCTACCCGTGGGTGCTGTGCGGCCTCGCCGTGTTGCCGCTGCTTGCGCCGCTGCCGGGCCTGCTGCGGGGCCGGCGCCGCACCTACGCCTGGGCCACGCTGTTCACGGTGCCTTATGTCATGTTCACCATCACCGAGCTGCTCGCCAACCCGCGGGCGCGCTGGCCGGCCTCGGTGAGCCTGCTGCTCGTGTTCGGCTGGTTCTGCGCTATGGTGCTCTATCTGCGCAGCGCTCCAAGATCTCCCGAATGAAGGGCACCGTGAGCCGGCGCTGCGCGCTGAGCGAGGCCTCGTCGAGCGCGTCGAGCACCGCGATCAGCGACTTCAGGTCCCGCGGCAGCCGCCGCAACAGGTAATCGGCCGTCTCCGCCGGCAGATCCAGGCCGCGGCGCGCTGCGTGCAGCTTGAGCGCGGCGGCGCGGTCCGCGTCGTCGAGTTCGCGCACTTGATAGACCACGCAGGCGGTGGCGCGCGAGGCGAGATCCGGCAGGCGCCAGTCGACGGCACGGGGAGCGGCGCGCGCCGCGAACACCAGACGCGTGCCGTGTTCCGCGGCCTCGTTGAACAGCCGGAAAAGCGCCCGCTCCCAGTCCGGATCGCCCGCGACCTGGTCGGCGTCGTCGAGGCACACGAGCGCCGACCCCTCGAATCCCTGCAACGCGTCCGGCGGCAGCGCAGCCGCCCGGTCGAGCGGAAAGTAGGCCGCGCCGGCGCCGCGTGCCGCGCAGGCGGCCTGCAGCAGATGCGTCTTGCCGGTGCCCTGCGCCCCCCAGAGCCAGAGCGGCGCGCGGCCTTCGCCGCGCAGCGCCGCGAGCGCCTCGCCGTTCGGTCCCGGCGCGTAGCTGTCGAAGAGCGCGTCCGCCCGCAGGCGCACGCCGAGCGGCAATTGCCTCATGGCCGCCGGACCGAGCCGGCGCCGGTCGCACGCGCCTCCTGGGAGGCGCGCATCGCGAGCTCGCCGTAGGCGAGCACGTAGTCGATGCCGCTCAGCACCACGGTGACGAAGGTCAGCGCGCCGATGGCGGTGAGCGCGGCGGCGGGCCAGCCGTACTGCGCGCAGCCGACGGCGGCGAGCACGAACGAGATCTGGCAGAAGGTGTTGAACTTGCTCACCCGCGAGGGGCGCACCGAGAACGGCCCGACGTGAACGCGGTACGCGGCCGAGCCCAGCACCAGCACGGCGTCGCGGGCGATCACCGCGACCACCAGCCACAGCGGCGCGAGGCCGAGCCACGCGAGCGTCGCAAACGTGGTCGCGAGCATGAGTTTGTCGGCGGCCGGATCGAGCACCGCGCCGAGGGCGCTGCGCCAGCCGAAACGCTTGGCGAGCCAGCCGTCGAGGCCGTCGGACACCGCCGCCACCGCGAACAGGGCGAGCGTCGCGGCGAAACGGCGGTGCGCGAGCTCCCACGCGATCGGAACCGCCAGGAAGATGCGCAGCGTGCTGATGAGGTTGGGCAGGTGCCGCAGTCCGCGCACGGGCTCACCGCCGCAGACTGTAGCGCTGCACGCCGTCCTCGGTGCCGCCGGATGCGGGCAGAAACCGTCCACTGAGGCGCAACGCGCGCGCCAGCGAATCCGCGCCGCCGCGGGCGCTGACCGAGAAGCGGGCCGTGTCACCCGTGAAACCCGTCAGGGCGACCTGCGACACGGCCGCGAGCGAGCGCAGGTAGCTCTCCACGCCGGCGAAATCGGTGAGGTTGCCGATGCCGGCCACCTCGATGTCCACGGGCGCGAGCGCGCCGCTCGCCGCGAATACGGCGGCATAGGCATCGGCGGCCCGGTTGACGCCCTCGACCGCGCCCGCGAAGTCACTGGCCCGGTCACCGTACACGAACGTCCAGCGCACCGCGGCAGTCGCGCCGCCGCCGGACGCGCGTCCGGCGAGAACCGCGTCGGCATCGAGGCTGCGCGCCAGCTCGCCGAGCGCGGTGCCCGCGGCCGCGCCCGCGGCGTCGGGGTGCAGGCGCTGCACGTCCTGTGCGCTGGGCCAGAGCAGCGGGATGCCGCGCGCGCTGGCCGCGGCGTCGACCGCGGCCTTGAGCTCGGAGGGGTCGTCGGCAGTGACCACCGCGCCGCTCGGCAGGGTTAGCCACACCGCGGTGAGCGGCCGGTCCACGCCCCAGACCGGTTCGCCGTTCTGGACCAGCCAGCGCTCCAGGGCGGGGCCATCGAAGGTCACGGCGAGCGTGCCGTCGGGACGGGCCTGGTACTGCTGCACGTAGCGACGCGCGCTCGCGAGCAGCGGCCCGAGCGCTGCGTCCTCCTCGATACTGCGCCGCCCCGTGACCCGCACCAGCACCGTGCGCAGGGCCGCCTCGAAGGCGGCGTTCTGCGCCGCCTCCGAGCGGTCCGCAAGGGGTGCGGACGCCTCGTAGACGTCGGTCCGGGTGAGCGCGCCGCACGGCCCGGCGGCCGCCAGGAACACGAGACCGAGCGCGAACCCGAGGGCCGCCGCCCCGGGGCGAATGCCGCCGAATGCTGTCATGGTGCGATCGTCAATAGCCGCCGAATGGCATCGTGTAAAATACCACAGGCGGCAAATTCGCCGCGCCGCCGCGATCTTGGCGTCGCATCGCCCCCTTCCCAAGGAACCCGCATGAATACCGGAGCGCCCGTCACTTACCGCGACTCCGGCGTCGACATAGACGCCGGGGACGAGTTGGTCGAACGCATCAAGCCGAAGGTCGCGCGCTCGATGCGCCGCGAGGTGCTCGGCGGACTCGGCGGATTCGGGGCGCTGGTCGAAGTGCCGCTGGACCGCTACCGGCGGCCGGTGCTCGTCTCGGGCACCGACGGCGTCGGCACCAAGCTCCGGCTCGCGATCGACTCGGGGCGCCACGACGGCATCGGCATCGACCTCGTCGCCATGTGCGCGAACGACGTGGTGGTGCAAGGCGCCGAACCGCTGTTCTTCCTCGACTACTACGCCACCGGCAAGCTCGACGTGGGCGTCGGCGAACGCGTGGTCGCTGGCATCGTCGAGGGGTGCGTGCGCGCCGGCTGCGCGCTGGTCGGCGGCGAGACGGCCGAGATGCCGGGCATGTATCACGGCGCGGACTACGACCTCGCCGGCTTCTGCGTCGGCATCGTCGAGCGCGACGCCATCATCGACGGTTCGCGCACCGGCGCCGGGGACGTGATCCTCGGCCTGCCCTCCTCCGGGCCGCACTCCAACGGCTTCTCCCTGATACGCAAGATCGTCGAGGTGAGCGGAGAACCCCTCGACGCGCCCCTCGAGGGCGTGCCGCTGATCGAGCGCCTGCTCGAACCCACGCGCATATACGTCAAGCCGCTGCTCGCGCTGCTCGCCGCCCTGCCGGTGCACGGCATGGCGCACATCACGGGCGGAGGCCTCGTGGACAATCTGCCGCGAGTCCTGCCCGACGGCCTGGAGGCGGTGCTCGACCCGAAGTCGTGGCGGCGCGGCCCGCTGTTCGAGTGGCTGCAATCGCGCGGCCGGGTCACGGACACCGAGATGCACCGCGTCTTCAACTGCGGGATCGGCATGACGGTGCAGGTCGCCGCGGCCAACGCCGGACGCGCCATCGAGGTGCTGCGCGCCGCCGGACAGGAGGCGCTGGTCATCGGCGAGATCCGCAGCGGCTCGCGGGGCGTCGTGATCTCGTGAGCGATCCGGGCGCCGCGGCGGCAGACGGACGGGCGCAACCGCTCGCCGTCGTCGTGCTCATCTCGGGGCGCGGCAGCAACATGCAGGCGCTGATCGAGGCGAGCCGCGATCCGGCGCTGCGCTTTCGGGTGGCACGGGTGTTCTCCGACAAGGCGTCCGCGCCCGGGCTGGAAGCGGCGCGCCGCCTGGGCGTGCCCGCCGAAGCCCTGGTGGCCGCGGGCCGCGAGCGCGCCGACTTCGACCGCGAACTCGCCGAGCGCATCGAGCGCGAGCAGCCCGCGCTGATCGCCATGGCTGGATTCATGCGCATCCTGAGCGCGCCTTTCATCGAGCGCTTCGCGGGGCGGATGCTCAACATCCATCCGTCGCTGCTGCCCAGGTATCCGGGATTGCGCACCCACGCGCGCGCGCTCGCCGCCGGCGACCGCGAGCACGGCGCCACCGTGCACTTCGTCACGGAGACGCTCGACGGCGGTCCGGCGGTGCTGCAGGCGCGCGTGCCGGTACGCGCGGATGACGACGAAGCGCGGCTCGCCGCGCGCGTGCTCGCCTGCGAGCACCGCATCTACCCGCTCGCCGTGCGCTGGTTCTGCGAGGGCCGGCTGCGTCAGCACGCCGGCCGCGCCTGGTTCGACGGCGCGCCGCTCGACGCGCCGCTGCAGTACGAGGACCTGCGCCCGTGCGCGTGATTCCGGCGCTGCTGTTCGCCGTCCTCGGCGCCGCGCACGCGGTCGCCGCGGCCGGGTCCGAGGAACCGGCGCTCGCGCCCTTCAGCGCGCACTACTCCGCCGACTGGAAGACGATCAACGTCGGCACCAGCGACCTGGAATTGAAGCGCGACGGCGACGCGGGGCGCTACGTCTACACCTGGACGATCACGGCACGCGGCATCTTCAGGCTGTTCTACAGTGACGACGTGGTCCAGGAGAGCTGGTTCGCCGTGCACTCGGGGCACATTCGGCCGCAGCGCTATCGCGCGCACGAGGGCGCCTCGAGCGTGAGCGTGGATTTCGAGTGGAACGGCACGGGCAAGGCACGCGGCCAATCCGAGGGCAAGCCCGTCGACCTGACGCTGCCGGCGGGCACCCAGGATCTGCTGTCGATCCAGACGGAGCTGATGTTGGAGCTTCAATCCGGCCGATGGGCCCCGGGCGAGGAACGGATCTTCAACATCGTGGAGAAGGACGCGGTGAAGGACTTCGTCTACGCGCTCGAGCCACCGGCGCGATTGCGGACCTCGATCGGCACCCTCGACACCATGGTGGTCACCAGCCGGCGGCCCGGCAGCAACCGGCTGCTGCGCATGTGGTTCGCTCCGTCGCTCGGCTATGCGCCGGTGCAGGCCGAGCGGACCCGCGACGGCAAGCTCGAATTCGCGCTGCGCATCCGCAGCCTCTCCCCGTGAGGGGGCGCGCGACTCAGGTCTTGGGCAACGTCACGCCGCGCTGGCCCTGGTACTTCCCGCCCCGGTCGCGATACGAGGTCTCGCAGACCTCGTCCGATTCGAAGAAGAGCATCTGGGCGACGCCCTCGTTGGCGTAGATCCTGGCCGGCAACGGCGTGGTGTTCGAGAACTCGAGCGTCACGTGTCCCTCCCACTCCGGCTCGAGCGGCGTCACGTTGACGATGATCCCGCAACGCGCGTAGGTCGACTTGCCGAGGCACACGGTGAGCACGCTGCGCGGAATGCGAAAGTACTCCACCGTGCGCGCGAGCGCGAAGGAGTTCGGCGGAATGATGCACACCGGGCCGTGGAAGTCGACGAACGACTTCTCGTCGAAGCCCTTCGGATCGACGATGGTGGAATTGATGTTGGTGAAGATCTTGAACTCCTCGGCGCAGCGCACGTCGTAGCCGTAGCTCGACGTCCCGTAGGAGACGATCCTCTGCCCGTCGACGCTGCGCACCTGATCGGGCGAGAACGGCTCGATCATGCCGCGTTGCTGCGCCATGCGGCGTATCCAGCGGTCGCTCTTGATGCTCATGTTCAGGTCGCTTCGACCGTGATCTTCGGGAAGGCGCGGCTGTAGTCCCGGTTGAGCGTCGCGAGGCGCGCTGCGGTGCGGCGCGCCATGTCGAAATAAGCGCGCGCGCGCGGTCCGTCCGGCTCGGCCACCACGGTCGGCCGCCCGCCGTCGGCGTCCTCCCGGATGCGGATGTCGAGGGGCAGTTCACCCAGCAGCTCGACGCCGTATTGCGCGGCCATGCGTGCGCCGCCGCCGCTGCCGAACAGGTGCTCCACGTGTCCGCAGCTGCTGCACACGTGGACGCTCATGTTCTCCACCACGCCGAGCACCGGAACCTCGACCTTCTCGAACATCTTCAAGCCCTTGCGGGCGTCGAGCAGGGCGATGTCCTGGGGCGTGGTGACGATCACGGCACCGCTCACCGGGACGCGCTGCGCGAGCGTGAGCTGGATGTCGCCGGTGCCCGGGGGCATGTCGACCACCAGGTAATCGAGTTCGCCCCAGCGCGTGTCGCCGATCAGTTGCGTGAGGGCCTGCGTGGCCATGGGCCCGCGCCAGGCCATCGGCTGTTCCGCGTCGACCATGAAGCCGATGGACATCACCTCGATGCCGTGGGCGCGCAGCGGCTCGAGGTGCTTGCCGTCCGGGCTGGTCGGCTTCGCCCCGGCGAGCCCGGTCATGAGCGGCTGGCTGGGCCCGTAGACGTCGGCATCCAGCAGCCCGACTCGCGCGCCCTGCGCACTCCAGGCGAGCGCCAGATTCACCGCCGTGGTGGACTTGCCGACACCACCCTTGCCGGAAGCCACCGCGACGACGTTCTTGACGTTGGGCAGAGGCCGCAGGGTGCGCTGCACCGCGTGGGACAGGATCTCCGCGCCGAGTTCGAGCACGAGCGGCGTGGAGCCCAAGGATTTGCGCAGGTGCTCCGCGAGCGCCGCCTCGAGCACGGGCCGGTAATCGGCGCACGGAAACCCGAGGGCGAGGCGCACCCGCACCTGGCCGTCGCCGATCACGACCTCGCGCACCGCCTTGACGGCACCCAAGGTGCGGCCGAGGTTGGGCTCGACGTAATTGTCGAGGTCGGCACGCAGCGCCGCCTCGTCGATGAGGACTGGATTCATAGGGGGTGAGGAGTATAGCGCAGCCTGCCTACGGCGCGGCCGCTGTGGCATAATTCCAACCTGGGGAGCGGCTGCAATCCTGCCGGCCGCGACGCGGGTTCACCGCCGTGCCGCGGCGGGATCGGTTGCGCGGAGTTCGAGTTTCTGGCGACGGGTGTCCGAGGGATCGTCAAGGCACTGAATGAGTCTATTCGCGAACTACCGTGCCGACCGGCTGATCGCCGAGATCAAGGCCAGCGGCAATCCCGCGAGCCCCGCAGCGCAGAAGGCCCTGACGAAACTCGCCTCGCTCGGCCAGGACGCGATCGCGCCGATCGTCGATGCGCTCGCCTCGGCCGAGAAGCGTGAGACGGTCGCCTACGTCGAAGTGCTGTCGAAGCTCATCGACGCCAAGTCGCTGACCGTGGTGTTCAAGCTCATGGCGGAGGCAAGCGGCCGCGCCATGTCCGGCATCGCCTGGGCGCTCTCCTCCAGCCGCAACTATCCCCCCAACGCGCTCATCGAGGCGCTCGGCAAGCCCGACCTGCCGAAGCAGGCCATCATCGAGGTGATCGCCGCGCAGAAGCAGCGCTTCAGTGTGCGCGACCTGCTGAGCGTCGCCTATGCCCAGGAGCCGAACGAGCGCGCCAGTCTGTTCAAGGTGATCGCCGAACTGGCGGACGAGTCCTCGGTGGACGCCCTGATCGCGCGCCTCGAGGGCAAGGACGTGGGCGCGCGGCTGCACATCATCAACGTGCTGGCGCGCTTCAATCTGCCGGCGGTGGCCGCGGCGCTGCAAAAGCAGCTCAAGGACCCCAACAAACTGGTGCGCTCGGCGGCACTCGCGGCGCTCGCGCGCATGGACGGGCCGTTCGACGTGGCGCTGCTCTGCTCGCTGTTGCGGGATCCGGAGATCGACGTGCAGAACAAGGCCGTCGACGCCGTCATCAAGGCCAACGACCCGGACACGGTCAAGCACCTCATCGACGTGCTCAAGGACGAGAACGAATACGCGCGCCGGGCCGCGGTCGAAGTCCTCAACGCGGTGGGCACCGCCGCCTCCGTCAAGTACCTCCTCGAGGTGATCGCCGACAGCGACTGGTGGGTGCGCACGCGCGCGGCCGACGCGCTCGGGCGGATCGGCGGGCCGCGGGTGGTGGAAGCCGTGCTCACGCTGGTCAAGGACAAGAACCAGGACATCCGCCGCGCGGCGATCGAGATACTCAACCAGACCAAGGACGAGCGCGCCGTGGCGCAACTGGTGGAGGCGACGCGCGATCCGGACTGGTGGGTGAGCGAGCGCGCGGTGGACGCCCTGGCCGAGATCGGCAGCACCAAGGCGCTGCCGCGCGTCCTGGAGATGCTGCAGACCGGAGCCGCCAAGTCCCTGCCCACGGTGATCCGCGCGGTCGGCAAGCTCGGCGACGGCCGGCACGTCGAGTTGCTGCTGCCGCTGCTCGCCCGCGACGAGAAGGACATCCGCCTGGAGGCGGTCGCGGCGCTCGGCAAGCTGGCCGACGAGCGGCGCGCGGACACCATCCGCGTGCGCCTGCAATCGGTGTCCGCCCCGGGCGAGGGCACCATCAACCAGGCCATCAACCGGGCGCTGCAGGACCTCGACAACCGCTTCTCGACCCAGCAACTCGCCGCGAACCGGCGCGCCGAGAAGCTGCAGGAGGCGGCGCAGACGCTGCTGATAGACAACGAAGAGCTCGCCAGCGTCGTCAAGGAGCACGAGGCCCAGAGCGCGAAACTCGACATCGCCACCCTGAAGTCCGGCGACGTGATCGAGGGGCGCTACAAGTACGTCGAGCGCATCGGCAAGGGCGCGTTCGGTACGGTGCTCCTCATGGAGGACACGGTCGTCGAGGAGCGGCTCATCCTCAAGTTCCTCAACCCGAACGTGGCCTCGGACGAGGAGATGATGAAGCGCTTCGTGCACGAGCTGCGCTACAGCCGCAAGATCACCCACAAGAACGTGATCCGCATCTACGACTTCCTCTACATCCGCGGCAACTACGCCATCTCGATGGAGTACTTCCCCTCGCACACGCTCGGCAGCGAGATCGTCAACGAGAAGCCCATGCCCCTGAAGCGGGCCGTCAAGTTCGGCATCGACATCGCCACCGGCATGGCGGTCGCGCACCAGGCCGGCATCGTGCACCGCGACCTGAAGCCCGCGAACCTGCTGATCGACGACGCCGGGTTGCTGAAGATCGTGGACTTCGGCGTGGCGGCGGCGCACAGCCAGGGCGACACCCAGCTCACCAAGACGGGCTACGTGATCGGCTCGCCGAAATACATGGCGCCCGAGCAGATCCTCGGCAAGAAGGTGGACGAGCGCGCCGACATCTACAGCCTCGGTGTGATCCTCTACGAGATGTTCTGCGGCGTGCCCCCCTACACGCGCGGCGATCACATGTCGGTCATGTATCAGCACGTGCAGGGCAAGGCGCGCCCCCCCATCGAGATCAACAAGGCGCTGCCGCCCGCCCTGAACGAGATCGTCACGAAGTGCATGGCGATCGACAAGGCGAAGCGCATCCAGAGCATGGACGAGCTGCGCCTGGCGCTCGAGCCGTTCCTCTAGGCCCGCGGGCGGGCAATAGCCGGACGCAGATCACGGTTCGCCGCGCGCAAGGCGCTGAAAACTCGAAAATTCCGCCGGTTGGCGTTAGCCTTGTGACATGGCCAGAGTAGACGCGTTCCTGAAACTCGGGGTGGCACAGGGCTGCTCGGATCTGCACCTGGCGGTGGGAGTGCCGCCGATGCTGCGCATGTACGGGGACCTGATGCCGGTGAAGTTCCGCGATCTCGGCGAGACCGAGCTCGAGAGCTACCTCACCGAGATCATGACCCAATCGCAGCTCAAGCACTTCCGCGACGGCAACGACATCGACTTCTCCTACGTTTCGGCGGACGGCGGGCGCTTTCGCGTCAACGTCTTTCGCAAGGAGACGGGCATCGGCGCGGCGTTCCGCGCGATCCCGACGCAGATTCCGAGCCTCGAGCAGCTGAAGCTGCCACCGGTGGTCAAGAAGCTCTGCGACCATCACCAGGGCATGATCCTGGTCACCGGCTCGACCGGCACCGGCAAGTCCACCACGCTCGCGGCGATGATCGACTACCTCAACAGTTCGCGCGCGCTCAACATCATCAGCCTGGAGGACCCGGTCGAGTTCGTCCATCGCAGCAAGTCGAGCCAGGTGATCCAGCGCGAACTCGGCACCCACCTGCCGACGTTCGCGGAGGGCGTCCGGGCCGCGATGCGCGAGGACCCCGACGTCATCCTGGTCGGCGAGATGCGCGACGCGGAGACGATCTCGATGGCCATGACCGCCGCCGAGACCGGTCACCTGGTGCTCGGCACGCTGCACACGACCAGCGCGACCAAGACCATCGACCGCATCATCGACGCCCTGCCCACCGAGGAGCGCGAACAGACCAAGACGTTCCTCGCCGCGAGCCTGATCGCCGTGGTCACGCAGGTGCTGGTCAAGACGCCCGACCTGCGCTCGCGGCGCGCCATCTGCGAGATCATGGTGGTCAACAAGGCCATCGGCAAGCTCATCATGACCGACCAGACGCACCAGATCCCGAGCCAGCTGCAGATGGGCAAGGAATACGGCATGCAGTTGCTCGACCAGGCGCTGTTGACGGCGATCGCGGCCAAGGAGATCGACCCCGAGCAGGCCTACGGCTACGCGACCGACAAGCGGCAGTTCCAGCGCTTCGTACCCGACCTCACCGGCGTCGCGCTCGCCGAACCGGCCGGCGGCTGATTCTCGGGTATTCGCGCGCCGTGCCCGCCATCGACACCTATCTCAGGCAGGTCCTCGAGCGTGACGGCTCCGACCTGCACTTCATCGCGGGCGATCTGCCGCGCATCCGCCAGTACGGCGAACTGAAGCCGCTGGCGGCCGAGCCGCTCGCGGCCGACGCGGTCAAGGCGGCGCTGTACGAGATCATGCCGAAGCTCTCGGTCGAGCGCTTCGAGGCCAAGGACGGCACCGACTTCGCCTACAGTCTGCCCGGCGCCGCCCGTTTCCGGGTGAACGTGATGCGCCAACTCAACGGCATGGGCGGGGTTTTCCGCGCCATTCCCTCCAAGGCGCGCACCGCCGAGGAACTGCAGCTGCCGGATTCGGTGAAGAACCTCTGCCGGGTGAACAACGGTCTCATCCTCGTCACCGGCAAGACCGGATCCGGCAAGTCCACCACGCTCGCCGCCCTGATCGACGACATCAACACCCGCGAGAAGGGACACATCCTCACCATCGAGGATCCGATCGAGTTCGTGCACCAGCGCAAGAACTGCCTGATCAGCCAGCGCGAGATCGGCGTGCACGCGGCGTCGTTCGCCTCCGCGCTGCAGTCGGCGCTGCGCGAGGACCCGGACGTGATCCTGGTCGGCGAGTTGCGCGACCTGGAGACGATGAGCATCGCGGTCACCGCGGCCGAGATGGGCATCCTCGTGATGGGGACCTTGCACACCAACGGCGCCGCGGCCACGGTGGACCGGCTCGTCAACGCCTTCCCCGCCGACAAGCAGCCGCACGTGCGTACCATGCTGTCCACCAGCCTGCGCGGCGTGGTCTCGCAACAGCTCATCCCCAGGGCGGACAAGAAGGGCCGGGTTGCGGCGCTCGAGATCCTGGTCAATACGCCCGCCGTCGCCAACCTCATTCGCCAGGGCAAGCTCGACCAGCTGGAGAACGCCATGCAGAGCGGCTCGGCGACCGGCATGCGGCTGATGGACACCGCCATCCAGCAGCTGCTCGAACAGCGTCTCATCACCGGCAAGGACGCCTACCGCAAGGCGATCAACAAGAGCCGCTTCGAACAGTATCGCGAGTAGCCTGGCGTCTGCGCGCCGCCCGCGCCGCGCATGGCATAATTCGGCATGACCAATCGCCGCCGAATCCTCGTCACCAGCGCCCTGCCGTACGCGAACGGGCCCCTGCACCTCGGCCACGTGCTCGAGACCATCCAGACCGACGTCTGGGTTCGCTTCCAGCGGCTGCGCGGGCACGAGTGCCACTACGTGTGTGCCGACGACACCCACGGAACGCCCATCATGCTCAAGGCACAGGCGGAGGGCGTCGAACCGGAACGGCTGATCGCCGCCGTGCACGCCGATCACCGGCGCGACCTCGCCGACATGCTGATCGGCATGGACAATTTCGGCTCCACGCACTCGGACGCGACGCGGGTCCAGTGCGAACGCATGTATGCCGCGGTCGACGCGGCCGGGTGCATCGAACGCCGCCAGGTTCGCCAGGCCTACGACGAGAAGGCCGGAATGTTCCTGCCGGACCGCTACGTCAAGGGGGGCTGTCCCGTGTGCGGGGCGGCCGACCAGTACGGCGACTCGTGCGAGAACTGCGGCTCGACCTATACGCCGGCGGACTTGAAGGACCCCGTGTCGGCGGTGAGCGGCACCAGGCCCGTGTGGCGGGAATCGGAGCACTACTTCTTCCGCCTGAGCGCCTTCGGCGAGGCCCTGGCCGCCTGGGTGCGCAGCGGCGCAGTCCAGGACAGCGTGGCGCGCAAGCTCGACGAGTGGTTCTCGCAGGGCCTGAAGGACTGGGACATCTCTCGCGATGCGCCCTACTTCGGCTTCCAGATCCCGGGCGCGCCCGGCAAGTACTTCTACGTATGGTTCGACGCGCCCATCGGCTACCTCGGTAGCTTCGCGGAGTTCTGCGCCGCGAGCGGCGTGCGCTTCGAGGACTTCTTCGCCGCCGATTCGCGCGCCGAACTGCATCACTTCATCGGCAAGGACATCCTGTACTTCCACACCCTGTTCTGGCCCGCGGTGCTGCAGGCGGCCGGCCTGCGCCGCCCGACCGCCGTGCACGCCCACGGCTTCGTCACCATCAACGGCCAGAAGATGTCCAAGTCGCGCGGCACGTTCATCACGGCCCGCCGCTACCTGGAGTCCTTCCCCCCTGAGCCGCTGCGCTACTACTTCGCCGCGAAGCTCGGCGCGGGGATCGACGACATCGATCTGAACCTGGAGGAGTTCACCACGCGCGTGAACGCCGACATCGTCGGCAAGCTCGTCAACATAGCGAGTCGCTGCGCCGGCTTCGTGACGCGCCAGGCGAACGGCCGGCTCGCGGGCCGGCTCGAGGACCCGGCCCTGTTCGCGGAATTCGTGGCCGC
>DAIDHD010000025.1 GCA_027459765.1 Gammaproteobacteria bacterium
GGAGCGGTTACTCGCGGAAGGATTGATCGCGCCCGGCGATCTGCTCGAACCCGAACCCATCGACCTCGAGACCCTCGCGCTGGTGCACACCCGCGAGTACCTCGCCAAGCTCGCCGACGGCGGACTCAGTGCCGCGGAGCAGCGGCGGCTCGGCCTGCCCTGGTCGCCGTCCCTGTGGCTGCGCTCGCGGCTCGCCGCCGGGGGTACGCTGCTGGCCGCGCGCTGCGCTCTGCGGGCGGGCATGGCCGCCAATCTCGCCGGCGGAACGCACCACGCCTTCGCCGATCACGGCGAGGGCTTCTGCGTGCTGAACGACGTCGCGGTGGCGATCGCCCGCCTGCGTGCCGATGGCGTCATCGGTCGCGCACTCATCGTCGATCTGGACGTTCACCAGGGAAATGGCACCGCAGCGATCTTCGCCGACGATCCGGCGGTCTTCACCTTCTCGATGCACGGCGAGCGCAACTACCCACTCGCAAAGATGCGCTCCGACCTCGACGTGGCGCTGCCCGACGGCACGGGCGACGCCGAGTACCTCGCTGCCCTCGACCAGCACCTCGCGACGGCCCTGGCGGCTGCCCGGGCCGACCTGGTGTTCTACGTGGCGGGCGTGGACGTTGCGGCGGGCGATCGCTACGGGAGGTTCGCGCTCAGCGACTCGGGCGTCGCCGCGCGCGATCGGCGGGTGATCACGGCGGTACGCGACGCCGGGGTTGCGCTCGCGATCGTGCTCGCCGGCGGCTACGCGCCCACCAAGGCGCGCACCGCCGAACTGCACGCGCTCGCGTTCCGCGAAGCGGTGGCCTACGAGCGTCTCAGGCTGCAGGCGCCATCAGCGCCTTGAGCTTGCCGATGGCGTGAGTCTCGACCTGGCGCACCCGCTCGGCCGAGATGCCGTATTCCGCCGCGAGTTCGTGCAGGGTCGCCTTCTCCTCGCTCATCCAGCGGCGCTTGAGAATGTTGCGGCTGCGCTCGTCGAGCTTGGCGAGCGCCACGCTCAAGCGCTCGCTCGAATCCTCCTCCCACTCCTCGCGCTCCACCTCGGCGGCCGGATCGGCATCACTCGCGGGCAGGTACGAGGCCGGCGAGTAGGATTCCTCGTCGTCGGTCTCAGGAACTGGATCGAAGGACAGGTCGCGCGCCGCCAGGCGCTGTTCCATCTCGCGCACGTCGCTTGCATCCACCCCGAGGTCGCGCGCTACCGCGCGGGTTTCCTCCTCGGACAGCCAGGCCAGGTTCTTCTTCATCCGGCGCAGGTTGAAGAACAGCTTGCGCTGGGACTTGGTGGTCGCGACCTTCACCAGACGCCAGTTGCGCAGCACGTATTCGTGGATCTCGGCGCGAATCCAGTGCACCGCGAAGGACACCAGCCGTACGCCGACGCCCGGGTCGAAACGCTTCACGGCTTTCATGAGGCCGACGTTGCCCTCCTGCACCAGATCGCCCATGGGCAATCCGTAGCCGAGGTAGCCGCGCGCAATGTGCACCACGAAACGCAGGTGCGACAGCACCAGCTGGCGAGCGGCGTCGAGATCGCCATTGGCGCGGAACGCCTGCGCGAGCTCGATCTCTTGTTCCTTGGAGAGCACCGGGATCTGCGACACCCGGTCGATGTAGGCATCGAGGCTCCCGACGGGACCCGCGAATACCAACCCGGTTTGCTTGGCGACTAAGGCAGTCATTGAACGACCTCGCTGCTTGCCCAATCAATATAGCACTCGCCGAATTAGAGTGCTAAAGGGGGCTATCGTTCAATTTCCAGGGGACTTTAATAGTCCATTAAATCAATGAATTACGCGCATCCGTCCGAGATTGGACTAGCCCCTAGGGCTCGATGGCGCGAATGTGAACGGTCGCTGCCACCCAGGCGCCGATGCCGCCGGCAAAGACCGCGCCGGCCAGGGTGGCGAGGGACAGGCGCCACCCGAGCCCGTGCAGGCGGAACGGGCTGCCGTAGGCCATCGCCAACCGCTCCACCGGGCCCGCGAGCAATCCCGTCGCCAAGGCCACCACGGCCAGCGCGATCAGGCCGCCGCCGAGCCCGTACCACACGCCACCGTACAGGAACGGCCGGCGCGCGAAGCCGTCGGTGGCGCCGACCAGCTTCATCACTTCGATCTCGGCGCGCCGGTTGAGGACGTCCAGGCGGATGGTGTTGCCGACCACGAGGACCACCGCGGTGCCGAGCAATGCGCCGGTCAGCAGCGCCACGCGTTCGAGCACGTGCAGGATCCCGATCAGACGCTGCACCCACGCCGTGTCGAGCTGCACCGATTCGACGCCCGGCAGGGCCGTCAGCGCGGTCTCGAGGGCCGCCGTGCCCTCGGGCGTGCTGCTGGCGAGACTCGGCGTGACCACCAGGGTATCGGGCAGCGGATTGTCGGTGAGCGCATCGAGCGCCTTGCCGAAGCCGGAAGTGCGGCGGAATTCGGCCAATGCCTCCTCCGCGGTGATCACGCGCACCGCCGCCACGTCGGGCCGGGCGCCGATCTCGCGGGCGAGTACCTGGACCCGGCCCGCGCCGGCCTTCTTGTCGAGATACACGGACAGGTCGAAGGCGCGATTCCACTGCGCCGCTACCGCGTTCGCATTCAGCAGCGCCACCTGGAACAGGAGCGGCAGCGCCAGCGCGGCGCCGATCACCGCCATGGTCATGGCCGATCCCACCGGGTGACGCGCCAGATGCCCGAGCGAGCCCACCAGCGTCTGGGCGTGTCGCGACAACCGGGCCGCGAGACGGCTCACGCGGCGGCCCCCGCGGGCGGGTGGTCCTCGACGAGCCGGCCGTCCTCGAGCACGATGCGCCGCGCCGCGAACCTCTCCAGCAGATGGTGATCGTGGGTGGCGATCACCACCGTCACTCCCACCTCGTTGAAGCGCTTGAAAAGACGCATGATCTCCAGCGCCAGCTCCGGGTCCAGGTTGCCGGTCGGCTCGTCGGCGATCAGCAGCTTCGGCTTCGCCACCACGGCGCGCGCGATGCCGACGCGCTGCTGTTCGCCGGTGGACAGTTCGAGAGGGGCGCTGCGCTCCTTGCCGAGCAGACCCACCTGGTCGAGTGCGGCGCGCACCCGCTTGTCGATCTCGCGGCGGGGCACGCCGGCGATGACCAACGGCAGCGCGACGTTGTCGGCGACCGGTCGGTCGGCGAGCAGCTTGTGGTCCTGGAACACCACGCCCAGATCGCGGCGGAACCGGGGAATGCCGCGCGCGGGGATGGTCGCGGTGTTGCGCGCGTCGATGAGCACGGCGCCGCGGCTCGGTCGTTCGATCAGAGCGATCAGCTTGAGGATGCTGCTCTTGCCGGCGCCGGAGTGGCCGGTCAGGAATACGAGCTCACCGGCCGCGATGTCGAAGGACACCCCGCCGAGCGCCTGCCGGCCGTTGGGGTAGCGCTTGTGGACCTGGTCGAAGCGGATCATCGCCGTCCGCCGTCGCCCCCGGTTCGCAGCATCGCGTCCACGAACTCGCCCGCGTCGAACACCCCGAAATCGTCGATCTGCTCGCCGATGCCTACGAAGCGCAACGGCAGTCCGAGCCGCTGTGCGATCGCCAGCACCACGCCACCCTTGGCCGTGCCGTCCAACTTGGTGAGCACGAGCCCGGTCACGCCGAGTCCCTTGTGAAATTCCTCGGCCTGCGCCACCGCGTTCTGGCCGATGGTGCCGTCGAGCACCAGGAGCACCTCGTGGGGCGCGCTCGGATCGGCGCGTTGCAGCACACGCTTGACCTTCTTGAGCTCCTCCATCAGATGCGCCTGGGTGTGCAGCCGGCCGGCGGTATCGGCGATCAGCACGTCGGTGCCGCGCGCGCGTGCCGACTGCAGGGCGTCGAACACCACCGCCGCCGGTTCGGCGCCGGAGGCCTGCCCGACGATGGGCACGTCGTTGCGCTCGGCCCAGATCGTCAGCTGCTCGCGGGCGGCGGCGCGGAAGGTGTCGCCGGCGGCGAGCATGACCGAGCGCCCCTCGCTGCGCAGCCGGTGCGCCAGTTTGCCGATGGTGGTGGTCTTGCCGGCGCCGTTGATGCCCACCACCAGGATCACGAACGGCTTGTGGCGCGGATCGATGTCGAGCGGCCGGGCCACCGGGGCGAGGATCTCCAGCATCGCGGCGCGCAGCGCGCCGACCAGCGCATCGGCGTCGGCGAGTTCGTTGCGCGCCACCCGCTTGCGCAGGTCGTCGAGGATGCGCGTGGTCGCCGCCATGCCGACGTCGGCGGTGATCAGCCGCGTCTCCAGATCGTCGAGGATCGCGGCATCGATCCTTCGTCCGGGCAGCAACTGCGCGATGTCCGCCGTGAGCCAGGACGGGCCCTGGTTCAGCTTCGCGCGCAGCTTCTTGAAGAACCCGCGCACGCCGGATTCCGCGGCATCGTTCGTCATGTCGGTGGCAACTGGTCTCAAACTGCTTCGAGGGGCACTCCGCCCGGTCGTCGAGGGCGCAAAGCTTAGCAGGGTATGATGCGGCGGTGATTTCATCCGGCCGGCAATCGGTGCGCATCGTCGGCGGCGCCTGGCGCGGGCGCCGAGTGGACTTTCCCGCCGTCCCGGGGCTGCGGCCGACGCCCGACCGGGTGCGCGAGACCCTGTTCAACTGGCTGCAATTCGAGATCGCCGGCACGCGCTGCCTGGATCTGTTCGCCGGCTCCGGCGCACTCGGCCTGGAGGCGCTGTCGCGCGGTGCCGCTGAGGTGGTGTTCGTGGAGGCGGCGCCGGAGGCCGCCCGCGCGATCAGCGCGGCCCTCGGGCGCTTCGGCGCCGGGGAGCGCGGCCGCGTCGTCAACCGCGCCGCGCTCGACTTCCTGGCCGAGCGCAGCGCTCCCTTCGACGGCGTGTTCCTCGATCCACCCTTCGGACGCGCGCTGATCGACGCCGTGCTCCCGCACCTGGCCGACGGGCGGGTGCGCCCCGGCGGGTTCGTGTACCTGGAACTCGAACGCGCGGCCGGCCCTCCGGCCCTGCCGGCCGGATTAGAGCTCGTCAAATCGAAGTCCGCCGGCGAGGTGGGGTATCATCTGGCGCGCTTTTCCAGCCGTTCCTCCTCATGAGCAAAAAACAAGCGGTCTACCCCGGAACCTTCGATCCGATCACCAACGGGCACTCCGACCTCGTGCGCCGTGCGGCGAGCATCTTCGACCGGGTGGTCGTGGCCATCGCGGCGAACCCGAACAAGGCGCCGATGTTCACCCTCGAGCAGCGCGTCGAGATGGCGCGACGGGTGCTCGACGACGTGCCGAACGTGGACGTGATGGGCTACGCCGGCCTCACCGTGGACTTCGCGCGCCAGCAGGGGGTTTCGGTCATCGTCCGGGGCCTGCGCGCGGTGTCGGACTTCGAGTTCGAATTCCAGCTCGCCAACATGAGCCGGCACCTCTCCCCGGAAATCGAGTCGGTGTTCATGACGCCGCAGGAACAGTACACCTTCATCTCCTCGACCCTGGTGCGCGAGATCGCGGTGCTCGGCGGCAACGTGTCCGAGTTCGTGCATCCCATCGTCGAGGAGGAACTCAAACGCCACCGAAAGGGATGAACATGAGGAAGTCTTTCGCTGCGCGGCACTGGGCGGCGGCGCTCGCGTGCGCCGTGCTCGCTGCGCGCATGACGGCCCACGCCACCGTGGCGCTCGCCGCCGGCGAAGCCGCGGCTCAGGCGGCAACCAGCGTATCCGCCGCGCACGCGCCGCATGGCGTTGAGCACGCGCCGCGAGGCCCCGCGGCACGGCCGGCGCACCGCGCGGCCATCGCGAGCGCCCACCCGCTCGCCACGGCCGCCGGCAAGGCGGCCCTGGACGCCGGCGGCAATGCCTTCGACGCCGCGGTGGCCATCTCGGCCGCGCTGGCGGTGGTCGAGCCGAGCAGTTCGGGACTCGGTGGCGGCGGCTTCTACCTCTTGCACCGCGAGTCCGACGGATTGGAGACCATGGTCGACGCACGCGAGAAGGCCCCGGCGGCCGCGACGCGCGACATGTATCTGGGGGCCGATGGCCGACCGACCCCCGGCGCCTCGACGCTCGGCGCGCTGGCGGCGGGCATCCCCGGCGAACCGGCCGCGTTCGAATACCTGGCGCGCCGCTACGGCAAGCTGCCGCTGGAACGCTCGCTCGCGCCGGCCATCAAGCTCGCGCGCGACGGCTTTCCGCTCTACGCGCGTCTGCAGGCCGGCATCAGCGCCAAGCGCGAGGCGTTGCTGCGCTCGCCGGCGGCCGCCAAGGTGTTTCTGACGCCCGACGGCGAGGTGCCGGCGATCGGCGCGATCATTCGCCAGCCCGACCTCGCGGCGACGCTCGAGGCCATCGCCCGCCACGGCGCCGCGGGGTTCTATCACGGCCCGGTCGCGGCGGCCCTGGTCGAGGGCGCGCGCGCGGGCGGCGGCATATGGACGGCGAAGGACCTGGCGGACTATCGCGTGTTGGAGCGTGCGCCGCTGGTGGGCCATTATCGTGGCACGCGCATCGTGTCGGCGGCGCCGCCGTCCTCCGGCGGCGTCGCACTGCTCGACACGCTCAACATCCTGTCCGGCTACGACCTCGCGACGCTCGACGGCGCCACCCGCAAGCATCTGGTGATCGAGGCGATGCGGCGCGCGTTTCGCGATCGCGCGATCTACCTGGGCGATCCGGATTTCGTGAAGGTGCCGGTGCGGCTGTTGACGGATCCGGTGTACGCGGCCGGCCAGCGCACCAGCATCCGCCTGGACAAGGCCATGCCGAGCGACATGCTGCCGGGCGTCGAATCCCCGCCGGTGGGCATGGACACCACCCACTTCTCGGTGCTCGACGCACAGGGCAACCGGGTCGCCGCCACGCTGTCGATCAACCTGTGGATGGGATCGGCGTACATGGCCGCCGGCACCGGCGTGCTGCTCAACGACACCATGGACGATTTCTCCATCAAGGAAGGCACGCCGAACGCGTTCGGACTGGTCGGCAACGACGCCAACGCCGTCGCGCCGGGCAAGCGGCCTCTCTCCAGCATGACGCCGACCTTCGTCGAGACGCCGAAGGGGATGATGATCATCGGCTCTCCGGGCGGCAGCACCATCATCAGCATGGTGATCCTCGGCACGCTCGACTACCTCGCCGGCGACAGCGCCGCCGAGATCGTCGCCGACCCGCGCTACCACCACCAGTATCTGCCGGACGTGGTCACCTATGAACCGGGGGCCTTCAGTCCGCAGGAACTCACGACCCTCGGCGCCATGGGCCACGTGCTGAAGGAGGGCTCGCGGCGCTGGGGCAACATGCAGGTGGTGACCTGGGACTACGCCACCGGCACCGTCCAGTCCGCTTCAGATCCGCGCGGCGAGGGCGTCGGCCTCGTCTACTGAGACTGGCAGGCGGGACACCAGTAGGTCGCGCGCTGACCCTGCACGCGCTGCCTGATGGTCGTGCCGCAGAGGCGGCAGGGTTCGCCGGCGCGCTCGTAGACGAACAGCCGCTGGCGGAAGTAGCCGGGCGCGCCGTCCGCGTGCACGTAGTCGCGCAGCGTGGTGCCGCCGATCTCGATCGCCTCCGCGAGCACTTCTTTGATTGCGCCGACCAGGGCCGCGGCCTGCGCTCTGGTGAGGCGTCCGGCGGCGCGGCCCGGGGAGAGGCGGGCGCGAAACAGCGCTTCGCTGGCGTAGATGTTGCCGACCCCGACCACGACGTGTGAATTCATGATCAGCGCCTTGCACGCGACGCGCCGGCCGCGCGTCGCGGCGTAGAGGTACTCGCCGTCGAAGGCGGCGCCGAGCGGCTCGGGCGCGAGCCCCGCGAGCAGCGGATGCGCCAAGGGGTCTTCGCGGGTGAAGTGCGCGCTCCCGAATCGGCGCGGGTCGTGGTAGCGCAGCGCGCGCCCGTCGTCGAGGACGAGATCCCAGTGATCGTGCGGCCGTGGCGGCGTTGCCGCATCGAGGACGCGCAGGCTCCCCGACATGCCGAGATGCACGATGAGCGTGCCACCGTCGGTGCGCAGGATGAGGTACTTGGCGCGGCGCTCGACGCGGTCGATCAGAGCGCCGGTCAGCGCGCGTTCAAGATCTGGGTCGAGCGGCCACCGCAGGCGCCGCTCACGGATGCGAACCGCGCGTACCCGCCGGCCGACGACGGCCGGCTCGATGCCGCGGCGGGTGGTTTCGACCTCAGGTAATTCGGGCATCGGGCCGCCCTCGGGGGCCCGCTAACGGGGGTCATCTAGAGTGCGCGCCGTGGCGTCACACTCCCCCGACGGGCGTCACTTGATCTTCGATTCCTTGTACACGACGTGCTTGCGCACGACGGGATCGAATTTCTTGGTCTCGAGCTTGTCCGGATGCAGACGCTTGTTCTTGGTGGTGGTGTAGTAGTGGCCGGTGCCGGCCGAGGAGACGAGCTTTATCTTGTCGCGCATGATGCTTCTTCCTTCAGACCTTCTCGCCCTGCGCGCGCAGTTCGGCGACCACCACATCGACACCGCGCTTCTCGATGGTGCGCAACCCGCGGGTGGTGACGCGCAGGGTCACATAGCGCTTCTCGCTCTCCAGCCAGAAGCGGTGGGTGTGCAGATTCGGCAGGAAACGACGCCGCTTGCGATTGTTGGCGTGCGACACGGTGTTACCCGTTTTCGGGCCCTTGCCCGTGACCTGGCAGACTCGCGACATGGCGTTGACCTTGCGAAGAAGTTGAAATTCAAGGGTTGCCGTGGCTTCCACGGCAGAGCCGCGCTTTATACCCGATCTGCCGATGCGCGGCAACTTTTGGTTGCGACGCAGCACGAGGGCGCGTGCTCCGCGGAAGGTCAGAGGCCGTGCCCGGCCGCGCGCCATATAAAGAGGGCGCCCAGACCCAAAAACAGGACGCTGGCGCCCACATGGATGACTTTCAGGGGCAGGCGCTGCGCAAAGGCGTGGCCCAGGAATACCACCGGGACGTTGGCCGCCAGCATGCCGAGCGTGGTGCCGCCCACCACCATCACGAGATTGGGATAGGCGGCGCCCAGCGCCACGGTGGCGATCTGAGTCTTGTCGCCGATCTCCGCCACGAAGAATGCGACGAACGTGGCGAGGAATGCGCTTGCCCGTCGCGGCTCGCTCGCGGTCGCGTCGAGCTGATCGGGCTTCAGCATCCACAGCGACATGGCGATCATGCTCGCGCCGATCGCGGCGTCGAGCCGCGCCGGCGTCAGATAGTGCGCGAGGTGGGCGCCGAGGAACCCGGCCACGCCGTGGTTCAACAGCGTCGCGCACAACATCCCGGCGATGATCGGCCAGGGCCGGCGGTAGTGCGCCGCCAGCACCAGGGCGAGCAGCTGGGTACGATCGCCCATCTCGGCGATCGCCACGGTGGAGAGCGAAACGAGAAATGCCTCCACTACACGAGCCCCCGTTCGGCGAGCGAGACGCTGGTGCCGTCGCCGACGATGATGTGATCGAGCAGGCGGATGTCGACCAGCGCGAGCGCCTCCTTCACCCGTTGCGTGATCACCTCGTCGGCGCGGCTCGGTTCGGCGATTCCCGACGGGTGGTTGTGCGCGACGATCACCGCCGCGCAGTTGCGCTTGAGGGCGAGCTTGACGACCTCGCGCGGGTGCACGCTGGCGCCGTCGAGCGTGCCGCGGAACAGCTCCTCGAACTGGATCAGACGGTGCCGGGTGTCTAGAAACAGGCAACAGAACACCTCGTGCTCCAGATCGCGCAGGCGGGCGCTCAGGTAGTCGCGCGTGGCACGCGGACTCGCGAGCGTGGGTCCGGCACGCAGGGTCTCGCCGAGCTGGCGGCGCGACAGTTCCATCGCCGCCTGCAGTTCGGCGAAGCGTGCCGGCCCGAGGCCCGGCACCGCGCAGAAAGCCTCGGCGTCCGCCGCCAGCAGCTTGCGCAGCGAGCCGTAGCCGGCGAGTGCCTGGCGTGCCACGTCGACCGCCGAGCGGCCGCGGGTGCCGGAGCGCCACAGAATGGCGAGCAGTTCGGCGTCCGAGAGCGTCGCGGCCCCCCTCGTGAGCAGCTTCTCGCGCGGTCGTTCCTCGCTCGGCCAGTCTCGGATCGTCACGGCGTCAAGGATCGTCCCGAGAGCCATGCCAACGCCATCCTGATATCGGCCCGAAGTGCCGAGATTGGGCGTCAATGGCGTCCGGAACTGCCGAAGCCGCCTTCGCCGCGCGCGCTGGTGTCGAACGACGGCACGCACTCGAGTTCGGCGCGGATGACCGGCACGATCACCATCTGGGCGATGCGCTCGCCGGGTTCGATGGTGTAGGCGACCGAACCGCGATTCCAGCACGACACCAGCAGCGGTCCCTGGTAGTCCGAGTCGATCAGGCCGACCAGGTTGCCGAGCACGATGCCGTGCTTCACGCCGAGCCCGGAGCGGGGCAGCAGCATCGCCGCGACGCCCGGATCCTGAAGGTGCATGGCGAGTCCCGTGGGCAGCAGCGCCGCCGCGCCCGGCAGCAGGTGGAGCGGCGCATCGATGCAGGCCCGCAGGTCCATGCCCGCGGCGCCGTCGGTGGCGTAGGTGGGCAGCGGGAAGTCGCGGCCCAGGCGCTCGTCGAGGATCTTGATGCGGATGCGCTGCGGCATCGCGGTCAACGCCGGGGCCGGCGCGGCCGGACTCGTTGCCGGGTATCCGCCGCGGGCGCTCGCCGGTTGCGTCCGCCGCGGCGCGGCGCGCCGTCCGGCGGTGGCAGCCGGTCCGCGATCAAGGCGACCAGCGCGCGCGCCACTTCGAGCTTGTGGCCGCGGCCGATCTGCACCTGCCCGCCGGGCCAGAGCACCGTGAGCGCGTTGTCGTCACAGTCGAAGCCGAGTCCGTCGCCGACCTGATTGGCGGCAATCAAGTCGAGCTTCTTGCGCTTGAGCTTGGCGCGTGCGTTGTCCTCGACGTTCTCGGTCTCGGCGGCGAAGCCGACCACGAACGGACGCCGGGCCATCTCCGCGACCGAACGCACGATGTCGGGCGCGGGCTCGAGCTGCAGGGTGAGGCCGCCGCCACCCTGCTTCTTGATCTTTTGCTTGGCGATGTTCGGCGCCTGGAAGTCGGCGACCGCCGCGGCGGCGATGAATACGTCGCACTCCGTGACGTGGCGATGCACGGCCGCGTACATGTCGCGAGCGCTCTCGACGTCGATGCGGGTCACGCCGGCGGGGGTCGGCAGGCTCACGGGTCCGGTGACCAGGGTCACGTGCGCGCCGGCCTCGCGCGCCGCCGCGGCCACCGCGAAGCCCATCTTGCCGGAGCTGCGATTCGTCAGATACCGCACCGGATCGAGCCGCTCGCGCGTCGGCCCCGCGGTGAGCAGCACGTGGCGTCCCGTGAGCAGACCGGCGTTCGCCGGTGGCTCGAGCAGGCTCGTCGCCAGCTCGGCGGGCTCCCACATGCGCCCCGGTCCGTGCTCGCCGCAGGCCTGCCCGCCGCTGCCCGGGCCGAGCACGCGCACACCGCGCGCGATCAGCGCGTCGACGTTGGCACGCGTCGCGGCGCTCGCCCACATGACGCGATTCATCGCCGGTGCGATCGCGATCGGCGCTTCCGTCGCCAGACAGAGCGTGGCGAGCAGATCGTCGGCGCGGCCGGCGGCGAGCCGTGCGATGAAATCGGCGCTCGCGGGCGCCACCAGCACGGCCTGTGCCCAGCGGGCGAGTTCGATGTGGCCCATGGCGGCCTCGGCGTTCTCGTCCCAGAGGTCGGTACGCACCGGGCGGCCGGAGACCGCCTGGAAGGTGAGCGGCGCCACGAAGCGGCGTGCGTTCGCGGTCATCACCACCTGCACGTCGGCGCCGCGCTCGACCAGGCGGCGTACCAGGTCAGGACTCTTGTACGCGGCGATGCCGCCGGTCACGCCGAGGACGATGCGCGTCTTCAAGGTCAATGGATGCCCTTCAGTTCCTTGAAGCGTGCGATGTCGCTCTCGAACTGCTTGCGGGTGGTCGCCTCCTCGCTCTGTTTCTCATGCAGGTTTTCCTCCTGCGTGCGCATGTCGATCGCGACGCGCACGAGGTCCTCCGCCACCTGGTCGGACATCGGCGGCGCGTGCGGATCGGCGCTGTAGGGCTTGAATCCCGCACTGGTCGCACGCAGCTTCTTCATGCGCGCGTCGAGGTTCTCGAGGAACTGGGCGGTCACGCGAATCTGGTCCGCGAGCAGCGCCAGGCGCTGGTCGCGCAAGCGCTCGATCTCCTGCACCGAGCTGTAGGTGGAGAGCAGGTTCTTGTCGCGGCTCTCCCGCTCGGTCTGCTCGCGCCGCTTCTGTTCCTCGGCCGCCAACTGCTCGGGGGTCTTCTGGGCCTCGAGGCGATCGATCTCGACGCCCTGGGCGTTCATGATGTGCTGTTCCTGCGACGCGTATTCCGGCGGAATCCGGTCGCCGTAGTGCGTCACGCCCTGGTTGTCCACCCATTTGTAGAGCTTGCGCTCGGGCGCCGCGCCCTGGCTCGTCGAGACGGCCAACAGCAAGCCGACGCAGGCGGTCGCGACGAGGTGCTTCAACGGGGCTCTCCGGAAGGGCGGCACCCGATCATTCTGCGATGCGCAGGCCCGGTTTGCCAGCACCCGGCGGAGTCACGGTGCCACGCCGTACCGCTCCCGGTACGCCTGCATGCGCGCCACCTCGTCGGGCCGGCCGGCGCGGCGCATGTGTTCCATGAGGTCGGCCAGCGAGAGCACCGCCACCACCGGCATGCCGTGGCGGCGACGGATTTCCTGAACGGCCGAGGCACCGCCTTCCGGGCCGCGCTCCTGGCGGTCGAGCGCGAGCAGCACGCCGGCGGGGGTGGCGCCGGCGGCGGTGATGATCTCGATCGACTCGCCGATCGCGGTCCCCGCGGTGATGACGTCGTCCACGATCAGCACCCGCCCCGCGAGCGGCGCCCCCACGATCAGGCCGCCCTCGCCGTGATCCTTGGCCTCCTTGCGGTTGAAGGCGAACGGCAGGTCGAGGCCGTGCCGCTCCGCGAGCGCGGCGGCCGTCGCGGTGACCAGCGGTATTCCCTTGTAGGCCGGACCGAAGAGCATGTCGAAGCCGATGCCCGCCTCGGCGAGCGCCGCAGCATATGCGCGACCGACGGCCGCGATGGCCGCGCCGGAGTTGAAGGCGCCGGCATTGAAGAAGTAGGGGCTCTCGCGGCCCGACTTGAGTACGAAGGAGCCGAACTTGAGCACGCCCCGGCGTACGCACAGCTCGATGAATTCGTCGCGGTAGTGGTCGCTCATCGGCCCGGCAGTCTCGCAAGGCCCGTGCACGCCCGCAAGGTCCGCGTGCGCCCGCATGGCCCGCGTATGCCGACGGGCTGCTATCATCCCCGCCGCATGCACCCGCGCGCGAGCACCCAAGGCACCGGCCGTTGACCGCCGAGAACCGGCCGACCTTGTGGCAGGCGCTGCGCGATCCGCGCATGACCGCCATTCTGCTGCTCGGCTTCGGATCCGGGCTGCCCCTGAACCTCACCGGCGCGACGCTGCAGGCCTGGCTCGCCTCGGTGCAGGTCGACATCAAGACCATCGGCATCTTCTCGCTGGTGGGTCTGCCGTATCTGCTCAAATTCCTGTGGGCGCCGGTGCTGGATCGCTACATGCCGCCGCTCCTGGGCCGGCGGCGCGGCTGGATCCTCATCTACCAGGCGGCGCTCGCCGTGGGGATCGGCACCATCGGCTGGAGCGCGCCCGATCGGGCCCCGTACGTGACCGGCGCGCTCGCGTTGCTGGTCGCATTCCTCTCGGCGTCGCAGGACATCGTGGTGGACGCGTACCGCGTCGACGTCATCCCCGCGAGCGAGCGCGGTCTCGCCGCCGCCGCCACCACCTTCGGGTACCGCTCGGCGGCCATGTTCGCGAGCGCGGTCACGGTGCTGATCGCGGCACGACTCGGCTGGCGCGTGGCCTACGGCATCACGGCGGTGTTGATGGCGGCGACCACCCTTGCGACCTTGCGTGCGCCCGAACCTGCCGTCCCGGGGCGCCCGCCGCGCACGCTCGCCGATGCCGTGATGCACCCCTGGAGGGATTTGCTCGCGCGGCCGGGCGCCTGGGGCTTCCTCGCCCTGCTGTTGCTGTACAAAGTCGGCGATGCGTTCGCGTTGAGCCTGTACAGCGCCTTCATGATCAAGGGCATGGGATTCACGCTCGCCGAGTTGAGCATCGGCGGCAAGGTCAACATGACGGTCTCCACCATGATCGGCGTGGCGCTCGGCGGCTGGTTGTACCTGCGCTGGGGCATGTTCCGCTCGCTGCTGGTGTTCGGCGTCGGCCAGGCGTTCACGAATCTCATGTACATGTGGCTCGCGCTCGCCGGCAAGAAGCTCTGGCTGATGGTGCTGGCCACCTCGGTCGACACGCTGGTCGGCGGCATGGGCCAGGCCGCGTTCGTCGGGTTCCTCGTGTCCCTGTGCAGCGTGAGCTTCAGTGCCACCCAGTACGCGTTGCTGTCGGCGCTCGCGTCCGTGCCGCGTGTGGTGATGGGCGCCGTGGCCGGCGAGGTGGTCGCCAGCGTGGGCTGGGCGAAGTTCTTCGTGGTGACCTTTCTCACCGCCGCGCCGGGACTCGCGCTGCTCGTGGTCCTGCGCGAACCGATCCGCGATCTGGCGGCCCGCGAAGCCGCGAAAGGCGCCTGACGCCCAGGGCGGCGGCCGCGGCTAGCGCAGTGGCCGGGATTCCGGGCGCGACCAGTCGGCGAGCACGGCGTCGTCGGCGTCCCAGTCCAGGTCTTCCGCCTCCACGTCGGCCGCGCCCGACCAGTCCTCGGGAGGCGCGGCGCTCTCCAGCAGCCGCTCCACCAGGTTCTCGTTCCAGGAATCGAAGTCCATCTCGGCGACGGTGCCGTCGAAATATTGGATCTCGATGGTTTCGTCGTGATCGTCGATCGCCACGACTTCGAAGAGCTCGTCGGCACCGTCCCGGTACCACTGACCTACGACCGGCTTGATCACGTTCATCGCCGTCTCCGTCTGTTATGCTCTCGGTGTCCCCCATTGCACTCCCATCGGGGGGACGGTGCAACCACAATAAATTGCGCGAAGCAACATCCGCGCTCGCCGAAACCTCACCTGCGCATGACCGATTCGCTCGTCAAATTCTTCGTGGTCTTCTTCGTCGTGGTCGAGCCGGTCTCTCTGATCCCGTTGTTCGCGGGCTTGACCGAGGGCGCGAGCCGCCGCCACCAGCGGCGCATGGCGTTCAAGGCGGCCGTGATCGCGTTCGGGATCTGCGTGCTGTTCGCGCTCGGCGGTTCGCGCTTCCTCGCCGTCATGGGCATCAGCCTGAGCGCCTTCCGGATCGCAGGCGGTTCGCTGCTGTTCCTGATGGCGCTGGAGATGGTGTTCGCGCGCCACTCCGGCACCCGCTCCACCGATCCCGAGGAGGCCGAATCCCGCCAGCGCGAGGACATCTCCGTCTTTCCGCTCGCCTTTCCTTTCATCGCCGGCCCGGGCGCTCTCGCCACCATCCTCCTGGAGAGCGGCGAGGTCGGGCCGCACCCGGTGTTGTTCGCGGGATTCATCGCCGTGGTGGCCCTGGTGATGGTGGTGTGCCTCACGGCGATGCTGGCGGCGCCGCGGCTGATGTCGGTGATCGGGGTCACCGGCGCGAACGTCATGAACCGGCTGTCGGGCGTGGTGCTCGCGGCGCTCGCCGTGCAGTACGTGGTCGACGGCATTCGCGGGAGCTTCTTCTAGCGCGCCTCGCCGCCGCGCGCCGCGCCGGCGCTACTCCCGTGGCACGCGCTCGTAGGCGAGGTCCCAGACCGAGTGGCCGAGGCGCTCGCCGCGGCGTTCGAACCGGGTCGGCGGCCGGAACGCCGGCCGTTCCACGAACGTTCGATCGGCGCTGAGTGAGCGCAGTTCCGCCGCCGCATTGCACACCGCGAGCATCTGCTCGGCATAATCCTGCCAGTCGGTGGCGAGCCGCAGCACTGCACGGTTGCGCATGCGCGCGGCGAGCAAAGCGACGAAACCAGGTTCGATCAGGCGGCGCTTGTGGTGGCGCTTCTTGTGCCACGGATCGGGGAAGAAGATCAGCACCTCGTCGAGCGAGGCTTCCGGGATGCAGCGTTCCAGCACCTCGACGGCATCGCGGCTGACGATGCGCAGATTGCGCACACCCGCCGCCTCGGCGAGCAGCAGCGCCCTGCCGACGCCGGCGCGGTGCACCTCCACGCCGAGGTGGTCCACCTGCGGACGGGCCGCCGCCAGGCCGACCAGCACCTCGCCGGTGCCGAAGCCGATCTCCAGACAGTGCGGCGCGCTGCGGCCGAAGGCGGCGTCGAGGTCGAGCGGAGCATCGCCCGTGTCGAGTCCGTACACGGGCCACAGGGTTTCGAGCGCGCGTTCCTGCGCCGCCGTGACCCGGCCGGCGCGCAGCACGTAACTCTTGATGCGGCGGGGTGCCTGCATGGGCGCCAAGTGTGCCTGATATGATCCGGGCATGCGCGTTTCAGCCAAGGTCGTCGTCGCCGTCGTCGCGAGCGTGGTGCCGCTGGCGTGGCTCGGCGGCTTCGCGGTGCTGTATCGCTGCGACCTCGCGCATTACGGCCGCGCCTGGCGCGCCGGGGCTCCCGTCGAGTGGGCGACGCTGTGGGTGCTGCTGGTGACCGCCGGGTGCACCGTGATCGGCGCGCTGGTGCTGCCCAAGGCGTTGCGCTACGCGGCGCGCGGCAAGCCGCTGACGCGCGGGGAGTGGATCGCGCTCGCGCTGGTGGTGCCTCTGGTCGTGCTGGCGGCGGGCGCGGCGCCGGCCTCGATGGTCGACCTGACGAGCCGACTCGCGGCGCTCGCCGGACAGCCCGTGGATCAATGCCGGCACTGACCGGCGTCGCCACTGCCGTGCGGGCGTCGCCGCAACCCGCGCGTGGGTGGGCCGCGCGGGTGTGGATGTTGGTCGTGGTGGCGCTCGGCGGCTGTGCGGTACTTCCCCACCACGTGCCCAAATATTCGAGCGAAGCCTTGAAGGATCCGCAAAACACCACGCTCGGCCGGCTCGTCGAACAGGCGGCCGCGGGCCGACCGCTCTCCGGCGTGCGTCTGCTCGCGTCGGGCGACGAAGCGTTCGAAAGCCTGATCGCGCTCGCGGACCGCGCCGAGCGGACCTTGGACCTGCAGTACTACATCGTCCACCAGGACGACTCGACGCGGCTGTTGATGCAGCACCTGCGGCGGGCCGCAGACCGTGGCGTACGGGTGCGTCTGCTGGTCGACGACCTCAACACGGCCGGAGAGGATCAGCGCTTCCTGCGCCTGGCCCGCCACGGCAACATCGAGGTGCGCCTCTTCAATCCGTTTCCGGGCGGGCGTCACGCCTACTGGACCCGCTTTCTGTTCGTCGCCTACGACATTCCGCGCATAAACCACCGCATGCACAACAAGCTGTTCGTCGCGGACGACTCGATCGCCATCATCGGCGGCCGCAATCTCGGCGACCAGTACTTCGTGCGCGACAAATACAGCAACTTCATCGACCTCGACGTGGTCGCGGCCGGGGCCGTGGTGCCGAAGCTGTCGGCCTCGTTCGACGCCTTCTGGAACAGCAAGTACGCCTATCCGATCGCCGCCATCGCGGGCCGCTCGAGCGACGAATCGCGCGCCTCCGATCTTCCCGAGCGGGCGCCGGCGCCGGGCGCCAACTGGCTGGCGCAGGACATCGATGCGCAGCGGCTGGATCTCGACTGGGTGCCGGCAACGGTGCTCGCCGACCAGCCGGCCAAGATCTCCACCGACGCCGAACCGGGGGAGGAGGCCACCATCGCGGACAGCATCAGCGAACTGATGCGCTCCGCGCGGCACGACCTCCTCATCATCTCGGCGTACTTCGTGCCGGGCGAGGAAGGCATCGCGCTGATGCGCGAACTCCGTGAGCGCGGCGTGAAGATCCGCATACTCACCAACTCACTCGCCTCCACCGATTCGCCGCTGGTACACAACGGCTACGCGCGTTATCGCAAGGACCTCCTGAAGCTCGGCGTCGAGCTGTCGGAGGTGCGGCCGAGGCTGGGCCAGAAGCGGCCGCGCTTCCACCCCTTCCGCGGATCGAATGCCAGTCTGCACGCCAAGGCGCTGGTCATCGACGACAGCACGGTGTTCATCGGCTCGATGAACATGGACGCGCGTTCGCGCCACATCAACAGCGAGGTGGGCCTCGTGATCCGTGACCCGGAGATCGCGCGCCAGGTCACGAGCCTGTTCAACGACGTCAACGCCGAGGGCGCCTTTCACCTGTCGCTGGCGGAGCCCGACGACCGGATCGTCTGGTCGAGCGCCGACGGGGCGTCCGGGGGGCCGTGGACCATCGATCCGCAGACCACGCGCTGGCAGCGCTTTCTGTTGCACCTGGTGAAGCCCTTCGCGCCGGAAGAGCTGCTGTAGCGAACGCGCGGCGGGCCGGGCTCGGCGTTCAGGGAACGCCGAGCCGCAGGGCGGCGAAGTAGTCGCGCACCCGTCCGCGATGCCCCTCGCTGCTCGTGACCGTGGCCCCTCCGCGCAGCACGAGGATGTAGTCGCCGCGCGGCGTGCGGCTCACTTCCCGCACGTGCTCCACGTTCACCAGGCAGGAACGGCTCACCTTGAGCATGCGCTGGTGCCGCAGCGCCTGCTCGGCCTGCGCGAGCGTGCTGCGCGCGTGGTAGGTGTCGCGGCCGACGCGGATGCGCACGTAGTTGCGATCGGCCTCCACCATCTCGATCCGCTCGGCGTCGAGGACGTGCAGGTGGCCGTCGAATTCGGCCAGCAGGCGCGGCCGCTCCTGCGCCGGCCGCTCGCCGCGGTCCAGTTGCGCGAGCAGGCGCTCGAGCACGGCGTGCCGGTCCGCGAGCGCCGGCGCGTGGCGCGAGCGGATGCGCTCGAGCGTGCGCTGGAAGCGCTCCTGATCGAAGGGCTTGAGCAGGTAGTCGACGGCGCAAACCTCGAAGGCCTGCAGCGCGTAGTCGTCGTAGGCGGTGACGAACACGATCGCCGGCAGGTGCGCCGGCTCGAGCGAGCGGGCGATATCCAGTCCCGTCAACGGCTCCATCTGCACGTCGAGGAACAGGATCTGCGGCGGACGGGCGCGGATCGCCTGCAGGGCCTCGGCCGGATCCCCGTATTCGCCGATCACCTCGAGATCGGCCTCCCGTGCGCACATCTCGCGCAGCGTGCGCCGCCCCGCCAGCTCGTCGTCGACGATCACCACCGGCAGCGTCACGCGGCGCGTCCCGTGGCCGCGGGTGCGGGGCGCGATTCCGGCGCCTCGCGCAGCGCGGGCAGCGCGATCTGGGTGTGCCAACGCCCGCCGACGAGTCCGGTGACCAGCGAGGCGCGGCCGGGGAACAGCACCGCGAGCCGCTCGCGCACGTTCACGAGCCCGATGCCCGGCGCCGCCTGGGGTCGGATCGCGGCGAGGTCGTTGACGACGGTGAGCGTCAGCCGACCGTCCGCGATTCCGGCCTCGACCTCCACGGTCACGGGTTTGGCGTGTCCGGCGAGCCCGTGTACTACGGCGTTCTCGACCAGCGGTTGCAGGATCAGGCTCGGTACCCACAGTGCCGGCGCCTCTTGCGGTGACGGCAGCCGCAGGGACAGGCGGTCGGGGAAGCGACGTTGCTGTAGTTCTAGATAGGCGGCCGTGAATTTCAGTTCCTCGGACAGGGAGACGAACTCGCGTCCGCCCGCGCTGAGCAGGCGACGCAGCAGGTCGGAGAACTGCACCAGCATCGACTGCGCCGCCTTGGGGTCCCACTCGATCTCGCCGCGGATGGTGTGCAGCAGGTTGAACAGGGTGTGCGGCGACAGTTGCATGCGCAGGGCGGCGAGCCGTGCCGTGCTCCAGGCGTGCTCGAGGTTCGCAATCCGCACTTCACTGTCCCGGTAGCGCACGTACAGGGACAGGCCGCTGACCAGCGCGAGACCGAACCCATAAGCGGGCAGGAAGGTGATCCAGCTCGCCACCCACAGCGACCTCCACAGGGGCTCGCTCCAGGGGCCGAGCCCGCCGTGCGCCGCGACCGCGTCGTGCAGGTGCATGTCGCCGCGCAGCAGTTCCGCCGCGACCATGGCCGGATACGCGACCGCGGCGAAGGCAACGCCGAGCAGCACCTGCAGTGGCCAGGTCGACCACCACGGTCGCCACCGAATCCGCAGCGAGGCCCAATACGAGACGAGCAGGAAGGGCAGCAGGATGGCGTGCTGTAACACGCGGACGTCCCAGGGCGCGAACAAGGGCATGTCGGTGAGTCGCGCGAGTCCGGTGCGCATGCTGTAGGCGTAGAGCACGTTGGACAGCGTGACGTAGGCCCAGAACAGGCCGGTGAGGACGATCAGTTGGCGTGCGCGGAGCGCTCCGCCGCGCTCCGCGGCGGGCGACGTGGCGAGGATGCCGGAAGGCGTGCTCATGGCGGCGAGCCTAGCGCAATCGGCGCGCGCGGTGCGATCGCTCGAGGGGTTGCGGGACGAATGCGTCGGCGGCGGGGACGAACGCGTGCGCGCGCTACAGACCGGCGGGGCCGAGGGGGCGTCTCATGGCGCCGTAGACCCATTGCCATCCGGAGGTTTCGCCATGATTCGCAATCGCCGTTTCCCCATCCCGGTCGCGCTGCTCGCCTGCGGCGCGCTGGGCGCCGTCGCCGCCCGGGCCGAGTCTCCCCCGCAGGTCGAGATCACGGCGCAGGATCTGCCCACGGTGCACCTGAAATTCGATCGCGCCAGCCTCGACACGGAGACCGGAGTGCGCGCGTTGTACTCGCGCATCGTCGCCGCGGCGGTGGCGGTGTGCCCGACCACCGTGGGGCGCAACCTCGCGGTCATCGACCGTGTCGAGCGCTGCCGACGCGACGCCATCGCGGGTGCCGTGCGTCAGGTCGACAGCGAGCGCCTGGCGGCGCTGTCGGCGCACCGTCATCGCTCGGGCTGACCGGGGTCGCGGCGCGCGGCGTCCTCAGCCGCGCGCCGTCGCGGCCTCGTAGCGCCGCACGCCCTCGACCAACTCCTTGTGTGCGGCCTCGACGCCCGACCAGCCGACCACCTTGACCCACTTGCCCGCCTCCAGATCCTTGTAGTGCTCGAAGAAATGCTGGATCTGCTTCAGGCGTACCTCGGGCACGTCGTCGATGGTCTTCCAGTGCACGAAATGCGGGCAGATGCCGTCCGCGGGCACGGCGAGCAGCTTGGCATCGCCGCCGGACTCGTCCTGCATCTGCAGCACGCCGAGGGCGCGGCAGCGAACCACCACGCCGGGCAGCAGCGGGAACGGCGCGTGTACCAGCACATCCACCGGATCGCCGTCCTCGCCGAGCGTGTGCGGCACGTAGCCGTAGTTGGCGGGATAGTGCATCGCCGTCATCATGAAGCGGTCGACGAACAGCGCTCCCGTCTCCTTGTCGATCTCGTACTTGATCGGATCGGCGTTCATCGGAATTTCGATGATCACGTTGAACTCGTGCGGTACGCGCTTGCCGGCGTTGACGTCGCTGATGCTCATCGGCGGGGAGTCCTCGGGGGTGTGACGGGGAAGGGTCGCGATTCTAATGGATCGGCGTGCGTGACGGGCGGCGACCTCAGTAGACGGCGAGTGCGCGCGCGCCGAGCCCGGAGAGGAACGGCGAGCCCTTGACCTGGGTGAGCGCGCCGCTGGCGGCGTCGATGGAATACATGGACACCGCGCTCGCGCCGGAGTCCGCGACGTACAGATAGGTGCCCGCCGGATCGATGGCGAGGCCGGTCGGCGCCGCGCCCGCGGTGGCCGTCGATGCCGCGCCGAGCGCGCCGTTGGTGGGTGTCAGGTAGTACACGCCGATCTGGTTCGCGGCGGGGGTGTTGGCGGCGTAGAGATAGCGGCCGGTCGGATCGACGGCGAGCGCCGCCGGGGACGCGCCCGTGGCGAGCGGCGAGCCCGTGGTGGGCGCCAGCGCCCCGGCGGTCTCGTTGACGGCGTAGCTCGAGACGCTGCCGGCCACGGAGTTGGCCACGTACAGGTACGAACTCGTGGGATCGACGGCGAGCGCGGCGGGGCCCTTGCCGGTGCCGAAGGGCGAGCCCGCCACGGCGGCGAGCGTGCCGCTGATCGGATCGATGTAGGCCGAGACCACCGTGCCGTCGAGGAAGTTGGTGACGTAGAGGAAGTTGCCGCTGGGATCGACCGCGAGCGCCGAGGGCTGGTTGCCGACCAGGAAGGGCGAGCCGGGAATCGCCGTGCCGCCGCCGGTCGTGCCGTCGAGCGCGTACCCGTACACGGTGCCGTCGCCGGAATCCGCGACGTAGAGGAAGCGATTGGTCGGATCGATGGCCACGGCCACCGGCGAGACTCCCGCCGCGAGCGGCAGCCCCGTCGCAATGGGCGTGCCGGTGAAGAAGTCGAGCGCGTACACCGAGACGTCGTTCGAGCCCGCGTTCGCGACGTAGAGGAAATTCCCGTTTGCATCGATGGTCACGCCCGCGGGCGTGGTGCCCGTGTCGGCGAACGGCGCTCCCGCGAGCGGCAGCAACGCGCCGTTGGCGGAGTCGACTGCGAACCCGGTAATGGTGTTCTCGAGCGAATTCGCCACGTACACGAAGCGCGCCGCCTGGGTGCAGCTGACGATGACATTGGCGACGCTCGCGCGATTGATGCTGCCGGCGCCGTTGCGCACCGAACAGGTTTGCGCCGGATTGCCGGGCTGCGTCTTCACGGTCACGGTGTAGGCGCTGCCGTCGTTCACGCCGCGGCCGAACACGAAGGCGCCGTTCGAGACCAGGGCGAGATCGTTGCCGCCGTTGACCTGCAGCACGAGACCGGCGCCGCGCAAGCCGGTGAGATAGCCGCCGACGGTGTATTTCGTCGTCAGCGGGCAGCCCACCAAGGTCGTCAGGACCGCCAAAATCGCCATGCGTGCTGCGTGTTTCACCGAAGGCTCCTCGCTGTCCGCTCGTTATGTCATCACTGTGACCATTCACGGCGCGGAATATTCCCTCGACCGGAACTTGTGACGTGTCTGCTCCATCGTATACTCGAACGCGATTTCGCACCGCAGCGAGCGCTCGGACGAAGGGGTCCGCACCGCCCGTGAGGCGCGCAGTCGAGTTGGCTGGCTCTACCTGACGACATGGAACGCGGCTCGCCCGGTACGGACTCCGGGCTTCCGGCCGTAATGGTCTTTGGTCCGCAAGAGGGGATGTTCATGCACGCGAAGTTATCCGGCCGGGCGGCGCTCGCCGGCCTCATGGTATTGGGTGCCGCAACGGCGGCCACCGCGGCGCCGACGGGCGCTGCGGTCGATCTGGGCCCCGCCGCCAATACGGCGGACGGCAATCACGTCGCCTTCACGGTGGCGCTCAAGTTGCGAAATACCGCGGCGGCGGAGGCGACGCTTGCGTCGCTGTACACGCCGGGAAGTCCGCAATTCCACCAGTTCCTGCGCAGCGGCGACTTCAAGGCGCAATTCGCGCCGACCGCCGACACGGTGGCGCGGGTGATGCAGCACTTCCGCAGCGCCGGGTTCTCGGTCACGCAGACCACCTCCACGCAACTCGTGGTGAGCGGCAACGCCAACCAGGTCGAGGCCGAGTTCGGCGTGCCGTTGCACGAATACGAGGTGCCGGCGACGGCGGACCACGCGGCGGCGCGCTTCCATGCGCCCGCGGGATCGCCCACGCTGCCGACCGCGATCGCTGACGCGGTGCAGGGCGTGGTGGGGCTCGACTCGCGGCCGCGCTATCGGCCGCACGTGATCCGCTCGGGCGCGCGTACGGCGCTCGCGAGCCTGAAGTCGGTGACCTCGCCGCAGAGTTCCGGCACCACCAACCCGCCGGGGTTGCTGACGGTGCAGGACTTCGCACAGTACTACGATGTCAATCCGCTGTATGCGCGCGGACTCAGCGGCCGCGGCAGCACCATCGGCATCGTGACGCTGGCCTCGTTCACGCCGAGCGACGCGTTCACCTACTGGAATTCGCTCGGACTCAAGGTCTCTCCCAAGCGCATCACCGAGATCCAGGTCGATGGCGGCTCGGGTCCGCCGAGCGACAAGTCCGGCTCGGACGAGACCACGCTCGACGTCGAGCAATCGGGCGGCATCGCGCCGGGGGCGAACATCGCGGTCTACGAGGCGCCGAACACCTCGCAGGGCTTCATCGACGCCTTCGCGGCGGCCATCGACGCCAATCAGGCCGACACCATCTCGGTGAGCTGGGGCGAGTGGGAGTTCTTCGACACGCTCGCCGTCGGCGGTCCGGTGGTCGATCCGGTCACGGGACGCAACGTGAGCTCGCTGCAGGCGTTCGACGATCTGTTCCTGCAGGCCGCCCTGCAGGGCCAGAGCATGTACGCCGCGGCCGGCGACTCCGGTGCCTACGATGAGGTCCGCGACCTCGGGGTGCCCGCCTACCCGCCGCCCGCGGGTTCGCAGGTGCTGTCGGTGGACGATCCGGCCGCACAGCGCTGGATGACCGCGATGGGCGGTACCACGCTGCCGGGTACGCAGACCTTCAACAACGGCTTCTCCGTCAACATCGCCGCCGAGCAGGCCTGGGGCTGGGATTATCTGATCCCACTCTGCACGCAGCTCGGTTTCGATCCGGTGAGCTGCGGCATCTACTCGGTCGGCGGTGGCGGCGGGGTGAGCTCGTTCGTGCCTCGTCCGTTCTACCAGGAGGGGATACGCGGCATTCAGAACACGGCCAGCGGCCAGACGCTGCTCGACTTCACCCAGTCACCTCCGGCGTTGATCACGACCTTGCCGGCCGGCTTCCACGGCCGCAACGTGCCCGACCTGTCGCTGAACTCGGATCCGGAGACCGGTTACGTCATCTACTACACGTCGAGCGTGACCGGGCCGGGAGTGGCAACGTTCTTCGGTGGCACGAGCTTTGCCGCGCCGCAGTTCAACGGTGTCACGGCGCTGTTCGATCAGGCGCTGCACGGCCGCGTCGGCTTGATGAACTTCGCGCTGTACCGGCTGGCACGTAGCGGCGATGCCTACGAGGGGCGCAATGCGCCGCTGCGCGACATCACCGCCGGCGACAACTGGGGCTACAGTGCGCATCAGGGCTACGATCAGGCCACCGGTCTCGGCGTGCCCGACGTCGCGCACCTGCTCCGGGCTCTCGCCGACGAGTACGGCGATCAGGGCGATCAGGGCAACCAGAACGGCCAGGACTGATCTTCGAGGCTAGAATGGAGCGCGGCGGCCGGCGATTTGCCGGCCGCCGCTCCCCACGGGGGCGCCAGGGTCCACGGCCACCGGAGATTCGCCGACATGAATGCCAAACTCGATTCGCGTTCCGCCGCGGAGCGCGCCACTCACCACCGCTGGAGCGACGTCAAGGCCGAGCCGCTCAAGGGCACCATCTCGCGCCGCCTGATCACCGGCGAGCGCATGATGATCGCGCACGTGTACTTCAAGAAGGGCGACGACGTGCCGCGTCACGCCCACGAAAACGAACAGATCACCTACATCCTCGAGGGCGCCCTCAAGTTCTGGCTCGGCGAGGCCGACGAGCGCGAGCTCATCGTGCGTGCCGGCGAGGTGTTGGTCATCCCGTCGAATCTGCCGCACCGCGCGCTCGCGCTGGAGGACACGCTCGACGTGGACGTGTTCAATCCGCCGCGGCAGGACTGGCTCAGCGGCGGCGACGACTACCTGCGCCGCTGAACGCAAGCCGCCAGGCGGCGCCCGTCAGAAGCGGTATCGCAGGCGGATCTTCCACCAGCGCGGCAGGCCGGGGTAGAGCTGCTCCATGCCGTTGATGGCGGTGTTGTCGAACGCCATCACGCCGTAGTGCGTGTCGGCGAGGTTCTCCACCGACGCCCCGACCTCGATGCGATCCGATGGCGACGACCAGTCTGCGCGCAGATTGGCTATGCCGTACGGCTTCTGCTCCACCACCGGCAGATCGGAGACGTTGAACCAGAATCTCGACAGCACGTTGCCGTCGGCCTGCAGCGCGAGGCTTCCGCCGAATGCGGGCAAGGTGTAGCGCAGGGAGAGGTTGCCGCTCCAGCGCGGTGCGTTGCCGGGCACGTAGTCGCCGTACACCGGTGCGCCCGACGCCGTGCAGCAGCGCGCCGGCACGTCCTTGACCAGCGCGTCCACGTAGGCAATTCCGGCGCCGAGGCGCCAGCGCGGCGCCGGCGCCCAGTCGAGCTCGGCCTCGCCGCCGCGATGGGTGGCGTTGGCGTTGACGATCAGTTGTTCCAGCCCGAGGGTGTAGATCAGCGCCTGATAGTTGCGATAGTCGTAGTAGTACGCGGCCGCGTTCAGCCGCAGCGTGTGGTCCAGGAACTCGGATTTCAGCCCCACCTCGGTCGAGGTGAGCGTCTCCGGCTTGAAAGAGAGCGTGCCCGGATCGTTGATGGTGAACGCGAACAGGGGCGCATTGAATCCACCGCCCTTCACTCCACGGTTGTAGCTCGCGTAGGCGAGCACGTCGCTCGTGAGATGCAAGTCCAACTGTGCCTTGCCGCTCCACAGATCGTCGCCGCGGGTGCCGTGATAGGGAGTCGTCAGCGGCAGTCCCGCGGGCGGCGAAAGGCCCACCGTGGGCGCCGCAGGGTTGCCGGGGAAGTACTCGTAGGGAACCCACGCGTAACCGTAATCCTTGTCATCGCGGGTGTAACGGCCGCCGAGCACGAGGCCCACCAGTTCCGTGAGGCGATATTCGACCTGACCGAAGGCGGCGTAGGAGCGTGTGCGCAGGGTGTAGGGCGACACGGTCGCCGGTACGCCGCCGTCCGGACCCGGCACGCCGCCGCTGGTCCAGTCGGTGGCGTAGTTGCCGTAGGGCCACGGTCCCGGAATCCCGTAGCCGTCGTTGGGGTTGCCGGCGCTCACGAACTGCTGCGCGCTGAAGTAGGCTGGTCCCTGCCAGCCTTCGTAGTAGTGTCCGTCGATGCCGAGACCGTACAGCCCCGCCGTCCACTCGAGCGCCCCGGAGCGGCCGGCGAGCCGCGCTTCGAGGGAATCCTGGCCGACGCTCGAGCCGTTGAAGAACTGAAACAGCGTGTACGGCGAGGCGTCCGAGTCCTCCTGGTAGTGCTTGATCAGGCGCGAGTGATCGGCGATCACGGTGAGCGTCGCGCCGTCGAACGGTTGGACGTACTTGGCCGTGACGCCGCCGGTTTCCAGGCGTGCGTAGCCGGCGGCATTGTCGCGGGTGACGAACGGGCCGCTCGCGGGCAGCCCGGTGGCGTTACAACCGTTGCAGGTGCCGTAGGGGTTCTCGCCCGGGCCGACGAAGACGTCGAGCCCGTTGCCCGCGGAGCGCGTGGGATATTCCTCCCAGGATCCGGCGTGCACGTCCTCGCGTCCGGCGCGCGCCGCGAGCAGCAGCTGAGCCTCGCCCGGCAGCGTCGCGAGCAACTGACCGCGCAGCGCCCAGTCGTGCCCGTTCTCCCCGTTCGGCGCGCCGCCGGCGAGATTGTGGAACAGCGGGTCGTAGCGATTGGATTCGAAAGACAGGCGACCGTCCAGCGAATCGCTCAACGCGCCGTTGACGGCACCCTCCAGGCGCAGCAGGCCGCGTTCGCCGGTGGTCACCTCGAGGTACCCGCCGTCCTCGGAAGTAGGCCGCCGCGTGACGAAATTGGCGAGGCCGCCAGTTGCGTTGCGACCGAAGAGCGTGCCCTGGGGTCCGCGCAGCACCTCCACCCGATCCATGTCGAACAGCGAGAAGGCGAGTCCCGCCATCTGGCTCACGTAGACGTCGTCGACGTATACCGCGGCGGGGCTCTCCTGGTGATCGGCGAAGTCGTTCTGCGTGACGCCGCGGATGCTCAGGCTGAACGAGGATGGGCCGTTCGGCTGCGTGAGGACCACCGCCGGCATCGACCGGGTGATGTCGGTGGCGGTCACCGCGCCGAGTTGCCGCAGGTCCTCGCCACTCAAGACCGAGAGCGAAATGCCGACTTCCTGGGGATTCTGTTCGCGCTTCTGCGCGGTGACCACGATTTCCTCGAGCGCCGCCGCCGGCGCGTCGGCGTCGGTGGCGGCGGCGGCGGCGCGCGCCGTGACCGCCGCGGTCACGGCCGCGGTCAGGGCGAGCGCGACGCAGCGTGCTCCCGAAGCCGTGCTCGACATGGATGTTTCCCGTGAATTCTGGTTAAGACCGGTCCGCGCCGCCGCCGCCGCGGGAGCGCGCATGATACCCTCCACTTTCGACTCCATAGCGAGGAAATCGGGCGTGAGCGCGCGTCGACGAAGAATGTCCTGGGCCCTCGGGCTCTGCCTGTCCGCGGCGGTCGCGGCCCCGTGCGGCGCCACCACGTACGTGCTCTCGAGCGAGGACCAGCAGGTCGTCGGCGAGGATCAGGTCATCACGACCGTCTACGAGGACACGCTGTACGATCTTGCCCGCAAGTACAGCCTCGGCTCGGAGGAACTGATCCGGGTCAATCCGGGCGTGGATCCGTGGCTGCCCGGCGCCGGCAAGCGCATCGTCGTCCCCGGCCGCCACATCATTCCGCCCGGACCGCGCGTCGGGATCGTCGTCAATCTCCCGGAACACCGGCTGTACTACTTTCCAAAGCCGAAGCGCGGCGCGCCGCGCGAGGTCATCACCTATCCGGTGAGCATCGGCAAGATGGATTGGCGTACGCCGCTCGGCGAAACGCACGTCATCTCCAAGCAAAAGAACCCGACCTGGTATCCGCCGGAGGGAGTGCGCGAGGAGCACCAGCGCAACGGCGACCCCCTGCCGGCCAGCGTGCCGCCGGGACCGAAGAATCCGCTCGGCGCCTATGCGCTGCGGCTCGCGGTGGGCCGCGGGACCTATCTGATCCACGGCACCAACAATCCGATCGCGGTCGGGATGCCGGTGACGCACGGCTGCGTGCGCATGTATCCGGAAGACGTCGAGGCGCTGTTCCCGCTGGTGCCGGTGGGCACTCCGGTGCGCCTGATCAACCAACCGATCAAGGTCGCCTGGGTCGACGGCGAGTTGCTGCTCGAGGCGCATCCGCCGGTGGATGCGCAGGGGCAGAGCGTCGAGCCGAACCTCGAGGAGTTCTCGCAGTTGCTGCAGGCGGCCGTCGGCGACCAGACCGTGGCCATCCACTGGGACTACGCCCGCGAAGTGCTGCAAAAGGCCGACGGGGTGCTGGCCACCGTCGGGCTGGAGGCGGATCTGCCGACGTACGACAAGTCGCCATCCGTCGATGGCACCGCGGGCGGCTCGGCCCCGGCCGATCAGGGCAAGACCGCGTCACCCTGATCCCGCGGGGTTCGGTCAACCGCGGGCACGGCGCCCGCGTTCTGACGTCCCATGGACGCGAAGTTCTCGGTTCATGGGTTCGCCTGCCTGCTGGTCGGCGCGGTCGTCGCATCCGCTGGATGCGCGGGGCCGCATGCGCGCGGCGCGCCGACGGGCGGCGGCTCCGCCGTGGCGACGGCGCCGCTCCGCCGTGCCGATGCCGCCTGGCTGGCGCGGATCACCTACGGCGCCGACGCGGCCACGCTCGCCGAATTCCGGGCAGACGGGCGGCGCGCCTTCCTCGAGCGCCAGCTCGATCCCGCCGGCGAGCACTTGCCGGATCCCGTGCAGGCCCAGATCGACGCGCTCGAGGTACAGCACGCCGATCCGGGCGAACTGCTCGCGCGGGTGCAGGAGCGCAATCGCGCGATCCGCGAGCTGCCTGCGGGTCCGGAACGGATGCAGGCGCGACGCGCGCTCGCCGAGGATGGCAATCGCTTCGCGTACCAGGCGTCGGAGCGGCGCGTACTGCGCGAGCTTTACTCTCCTGCGCAGCTGCAGGAGGAGATGGTGTGGTTCTGGATGAACCACTTCAGCGTGTTTCAGGGCAAGACCGCGGTACGCTGGCTGGTGGGCGACTACGAGGAGCGTGCAATCCGTCCGCACGCGCTCGGGCACTTCCACGAACTCGTGCTGGCGACGCTCGAGCACCCGGCCATGCTCGAGTATCTCGACAATGCCCGTAACGCCGTCGGGCACTTGAACGAGAACTACGCCCGTGAGCTCATGGAACTGCACACTCTCGGTGTCGACGCCGGCTACTCGCAGGCCGACGTGCAGAATCTCGCGCGCATCCTCACCGGCGTCGGCGTCGACACGGGTCCCGCGCGGCGCGTGCGGCCGGAGTGGCAGCGCCTCCTCGTGCGCCGCGGGGCCTTCGAGTTCAACCCGGCGCGGCACGACTTCGGCGAGAAGCGCCTGCTCGGCGTCACCATCCCGGGCTCCGGCTTCGACGAGGTCGAGCGCGCCGTGCGCCTCATCACGGCCTCGCCGGCCTGCGCGCGCTTCATCGCGCACAAGCTCGCGGTGTACTTCGTCGCCGACGATCCGCCGCCGGCGCTCGTGGCGCGCATGGCCGAGACGTTCGCGCGCACCGATGGCGACATCGCAGCGGTGCTGCGGGTTCTGTTCACTGCGCCCGAGCTCGATGCGGCGGCCGGCAAGAAGTACAAGGATCCGACGCGCTTTCTGGTCTCGAGCGTACGCCTCGCCTACGACGGGCGGACAGTGCAGAACCCGCGCCCGTTGATCAACTGGCTGAACGCGCTCGGCGAAGGCTCGTACAGCCACCAGACGCCGGATGGCTATGCGCTCACCGAGAGCGGCTGGGCGAGCGCCGGACAGTTGAGCCGGCGCTTCGAGATCGCGCGCAACCTGGGGGCCGGCAACGCCGCCCTGTTCGCGCCGGACGGCGGGCCGCCGGGTGTTGCCGGCGGCACCGCGGGTGTTGCCGGCGGAACCGTGGGTGTTGCCGGCGGCGGACTTCCACAGCTCGCCTCGCCGGTCTATTACGCGGTGCTGGATCCCTGGCTCGCGCAGGCTACGCGCGCGGCGCTCGCCAAGGCGGCGACGCAGGTCGAGTGGAACACTTTCTTGTTGGCCTCGCCGGACTGGAATTACTTTTGATTTCGGGGTGCGTACCATGAATCGACGGGAACTCGTCCGACTCCTCGCCGGCGCCGCGTTCACGGGCGCCGCCGGCCGGTTGTACGCGGCGCCGGCGGGCGGCCCGCGCTTCCTGCTGGTATTCCTGCGCGGTGGCTACGACGCGGCGAATCTGCTGGTGCCCTATGCCAGCAACTACTACTACGAGGCGCGCCCCAATCTCGCCATTGCGCGGCCGGACCCGGCCTCGACCACGGGCGCGCTGGCGCTCGACGCGGATTGGGCGCTCGCCCCGGCCGTGCGCGACACCATCGGCGCGATGTACGGGCGCGGCGAGGCCGCCTTCGTGCCGTTCGCGGGAACCGAGGACCTCTCCCGCAGCCACTTCGAGACCCAGGACAGCATCGAACTCGGGCAACCGCTCGGCGGCAGCCGCGACTACCGCTCCGGCTTCCTCGGTCGACTGCTCGAGGTCGTGTCGCCGGGCGCCGAGGCGGTGCCCATCGCCTTCACCCAGGCACTGCCGCTCGCCTTCCAGGGCGTGCGGAGCGTGCCCAACCTGTCCCTGGCGCACGTCGGCCGCTCGCCGTTCGACGAGCGCCAAGCGCACATTCTGGCGGACCTGTACGCAGGTCGGTCGCTCGAGCCGATGGTGCGCGAGGGCCTGGAGCTGCGCCACGAGGTGGCGCAGGACATGAGCGATGAGATGAACCGCTCCGGTCGCAATGCAGTGCCCGCGCGCGGCTTCGAGCTGGAGGCGGAGCGCATGGGGGTACTCATGCGCGACAAGTATCGCCTCGGCTTCGTCGACGTCGGTGGCTGGGACACGCACGTCGGCGAGGGCGGGGCGGAGGGGACGCTTGCGACCCACCTCAAGAGCCTGGGCCAGGGCCTCGATGTGTTCGCACGCACGCTCGGAGACGCCTGGCGCGACACCGTGGTGGTGGTGGTGTCGGAATTCGGACGCACCTTCCGCGAGAACGGCAATCGGGGCACGGATCACGGCCACGGTACCGTCTATTGGGTGCTCGGCGGGGCGGTGGCCGGCGGTGCCGTGCGCGGCGAGCAGCGACGGGTGGCGCGCGACACCCTCCTGCAGGACCGCGACTACCCGGTGCTCAACGACTACCGCGCCGTTCTCGGCGGGATGTTCCGGCGGCTCTGGGGATTGTCCCCGACGCAGTGCACGCACGTCTTTGCCCGCGTCGAGCCCGCGGATCTGAAGCTCGTCTGACCCGGTCTCTGCTAGCATCCCTCTCTAAAAGGGAGGGGATGCCATGCGTACGACGGGTCGCGTTCGGGTGTCGACGGAGCGCCGCACGGCGCTGAAACTCTTGCTGGCGACGGGCGTGATGGCCGCCGAGCCGCGCTGGAGCCGCGCTTCCGCGGCGAGCGATTTGAAGGCGATCCGGGCGCAGGTATCGGCCCAGCACGCCGCCAACGTCAAGCGCCTGCAGGACTGGATTCGGGTGCCGGGCATCGCGGCGGAGAACTCGCACATCACCGAGGCCTGCACCTTCACCGAAGCGCTGCTGCGCGACGCCGGCTTTCAGCACGTCGAGCAGGTGCCGACGCGGGGCCACCCCGGCATTTTCGCCACCCTCGATGCGGGCGCCAAGCGCACCCTCGGCCTGTATTTCATGTACGACGTGAAGCAGGTGAACCCGGCGGAGTGGTCCTCGCCGCCATTCGAGGCCGCGTTGGTCGACAAGCCCGGCTTCGGCAAGGTCGTCGTCGGTCGCGGCGCCGTCAACCAGAAAGGTCCCGAGGCGACGTTCCTCGCGGCGCTGCACGCCATCCGGGCGTCCGGGCGCAAGCTGCCGGTGAATCTCGTGCTGGTGGCGGAGGGGGAGGAGGAAATCGCCTCGCCGCACTTCGCCGACGTGGTGCGCCGCCCGGACGTGCTCGCGGCACTGAAGCGCTGCGAGGGGGTGTTCATGCCCTTCGCCGCACAGGATCCGGACGGGGGCGTGGACATCAATCTGGGCGCCAAGGGCGTGATGGAGCTCGAACTGGTCGCGAGTGGCGCGGACTCCGGCTTCGGCCCCGCGAAAGACGTGCACTCGAGCCTCAAGGCCGCGCTCGACAGTCCCGCCTGGCGGCTCGTGCAGGCGCTCAACACCCTCGTTTCGGCCGACGGCAACGATCCGGCCATCGAGGGCTGGTATGACGACGTGGTGCCGTTGAACGCGCACCAGAAGATGCTCATCGCGGAGCGCGTCGCGCACAGCCACGAGGCGACTATGATGAAGTCGCTCGGCGTGAAGCACTGGGTGCGCAACGTGAGCTATCCCGAGGCCCTGGAGCGGCTGGCGGGCGAGCCCACGGCCAACATCGAAGGCCTGGTGGCGGGTTACACCGGCCAGGGCGGCAAAACCATCCTGCCCGGACGGGCGGTGGCCAAGATGGATTTCCGGCTGGTGCCGAACCAGACCTTCGAAGGCGCGCAGCGCAAACTCAAGGCGCACCTCGCGAAGCACGGCTTTGCGGACATCGAGGTGCACGTCACCGGCGGTTACGATCCGACCACGACCGACGAGAATTCGCGCATGATTCGGGTGAGCGAGGCGGTGTATCGACGGCACGGCATCGAGCCGAGCTTGAACCCCCGTCTCGGCGGCTCCTGGCCCGGGTACCTGTTCACCGGCGATCCGCTGCGCCTGCCGGCGGGACACTTCGGGCTCGGTCACGGCTCGGGCGCGCACGCACCGGACGAGTACTACGTGATCGAGAGCAGCAACCCCAAGGTCGCGGGCCTCGACGACGCCGTCATGTCGTACGTCGAATACCTGTACGACTTCGGCGCGCGCTGAGGCTGACGGCCATGAACCACGACGCCGGGGCCTGCCGCCCCGTCAATTGGGCGCTGCTCGCCGTTGCGGTACTCGGCTCCCTCTCGGGTGGCTTGGCCCGCGGCGCGGCGCCATCGAGCGCGCCGAGTCTCAACGACGTGTACGCGATCCTCGCCACCAAGCGATTCGTCGATCTGACGCACTCCTTCGGGCCGCAGACGCCGCACTGGAAGGGCTTCGGGGAGATGAAGGTCCGCACGCTCTATACGATCGACAAGGCCGGCTTTCACGTCGAGGAGTACTGCCACGTCGGCCAGTGGGGCACGCACGTCGATCCTCCGGCGCATTTTCACGAGGGGTTGAAGACCGTCGATCAAATCGATCCGAAGGACATGCTGTTGCCGCTGGTGGTGATCGACGTGCACGACCAGGTCGCGCGCAATCCGGATTACGTGCTCACCGTCGCCGACGTGCAGTCCTGGGAGAGGCGCCACGGGCGCATCCCCGCGCATGCCTTCGTGGCCATGCGCACCGACTGGTCGAAGCGCTGGCCCGACGACGACGCCATGCAGAATCGCGACGGCGCCGGTGTCGCGCACTACCCGGGCTGGAGCCTGCCGGTGCTGAAGCTCCTGTACGAGGACCGCCGGATCGCGGCGTCGGGTCACGAAACCACGGACACGGATCCCGGTCTCGCCACCACCAAGGACGACTACTCCCTCGAGTCGTACGTCCTGGGAACCAACCACTATCAGATCGAGCTCTTGGCGAATCTCGACCAGGTGCCGGAAGCCGGTGCGCTGGTGATGGTCAGCTTCCCGAAGCCCGAGCACGGGTCGGGGTTCCCCGCCCGCGTCATCGCCATCCTGCCGTGAGTGCCGGAGGTTCAATGAGCAACAAGCCCGTCGAATACGCCGATGCGACGCCGCGGGTGCGCGCGGTCTACGACGACATCATGGCGACCCGGGGTACCGACTGGATCAACAATTTCTGGAAACATCTCGCCCGGGATCCCGCCACGCTCGAACGCATCTGGAGCAACGTCAAGCAGGTCATGGGCCCCGGTGCGCTCGATCCGCTCACCAAGGAACTGATCTACGTTGCGGTCAGCGTCACCAACAACTGCCGCTACTGCATCGCCTCGCACACCGCGGGCGCCCGGGCCAAGGGCATGACCGAGGCGCAGTTCGCCGAGCTCCTGGCGATCGTCGGTCTCGCCAACGAGACCAACCGCCTGGCCGTCGGTTACGACGCACCGGTCGACGCGCGCTTCGTCGAGACTTGAGGACGGCGTTTCGGGTCGGGAGCCTTCCATCGATAGCGCAAACGAGATCGCCGCCGGACAGGCACCCGGCGGCGCCGTGTTCCTGAGCTACGCCTCCGAGGACTCGCCGGCCGCCCGGCGCATCTGCGACTCGCTGCGGGCCGCCGGTATCGAGGTCTGGTTCGACCAGAGCGAGCTGCGCGGTGGGGATGCCTGGGATCGGTCCATCCGCGAGCAGATCCGGCGCTGTCGCCTGTTCGTGCCGGTGATTTCCGCGCGCACCGACGCGCGGCCGGAAGGGTACTTTCGGCGCGAGTGGAAACTCGCCGTGGACCGGACCCACGACATGTCCGAGCGCGTTCCCTTCCTGGTGCCGGTCGTCATCGACGATACCGGTCAGGCGCAGGCGGACGTGCCGGACCGCTTCCGCGACGTACAGTGGACGCGCCTGCCGGGCGGCGAGGTGTCTGAGGCGTTCGTGGAGCGCCTTCGACGACTCCTGAATCCGGCAGAGGCGATTTCGGAAGCCGGGACGCGCGCGGCCGCGGGACCCGTGACGCGGGCGTCCTCGTCGGGTCGATCCGTCGCGAGCCGGCCCATGCGCCGGTGGCCACTCTGGGTCGCCGCCGCCGCCGCGGGCCTCGGTTATCTCGTCGTCGTCAACCGGCATACCGCATCGGGGCCACCGGCATTCGTACCGCCACCGCACTCCGTCGCCGTGCTGCCGTTCGTGAACATGAGCGGTGACAAGGCACAGGACTATTTTTCCGACGGTCTTTCCGAAGAGCTCCTGAACGATCTGGCGCGTATCAACGAACTGCAGGTCGCGGCGCGCACCTCATCGTTCGCCTTCAGGAGCCAGAGCCTCAATACCGCGACCATCGCCCGTGAGCTGAACGTCGGCGCCATCCTGGAGGGCAGCGTGCGCCGCTCCGGCCACACGGTGCGGGTCAGTGCGGAGCTGATCAACGCGGTCACGGGATTCAATCTCTGGTCGCAGACGTACGACCGGGATTTCGGCGACGTGCTGACCTTGCAGTCCGAGATCGCCAACGCCGTGGCGGGCGCTCTCAAGGTCACGCTCCTCGGCGACGTGAACGGGAAGGTGGAGCTCGGCGGTACTCGCGATCCGGCCGCCTTCGACGCCTACCTTCGGGGCTGGAATCTGCGGCGCACCGCCAAGGACGAAAGCGGCTACCGTGCCGCGGTCGATGCCTTCAGCGCCGCGATCGATCGCGATCCGGGCTTTGCGCTCGCCTATGCCCGCCGGTCCCTCGCCTACGTGGAAGTCGAGAAATTTGCCTCGACGGCGCCCGAGCGCCATCTGGCGTTCGAGCACGTCGAGACGGATGCGCGCAAGGCGATTGCGCTCGCCCCGGACCTGGCCGAGGGCCACGCCGCCCTGGCGACGTTCCTGGAGTACACGCTCGACTTTCGCGGCGCCAATACCGAGCTCGAGCGCGCGGTGGCGCTGGCCCCGGGCGACGCCGACGTATTGCGGCCCTACAGCCGCCTCGCGAGCGCCATGGGGCACGCCGACGCCGCCATCGCCGCCGCACGCAAGTCCGCGCTCCTCGATCCGCTGAGCGCCAGCAGTCACCGCTTCCTTGGACTCGCGCTGTACCGTGCACGCCGCTATGAGCAAGCCGTGGCCGCGCTGACCGACGGCTTGGCCGTCGACCCGGACGACGCCTTGACCTACGCGCTGCGCGGATTTGCTTACTACGAATTGCACGACTACGCGGCGGCACGCGCCTCCTGCGAGAGCAAGCCCGACGTCGAGGTGAGCCAGATCTGCCTCGCCATGGTGTACGACAAGCTCGGCCGCCGTGCGGAAGCCGACGCGATGCTCGAGCGCCTGACCGCCAAGCGCGGCGAGGGGCTTGCCTACCAGTACGCCGAGATCCACTCGCAGCGGGGCGATACCTCCAAGGCGATCGGATGGTTGGAGACTGCGCTCAAGCTGCAGGATCCGGGGCTCAGCCTGTTGAAGACGGATCCGCTGCTGGATCCGCTGCGAGCGGAAGCGCGCTTCCGCGAGATCGAGCGGAGCTTGAATTTCCCGGATTGAGCGTGATCGCGTGCGCCGTCGCGACGGTCTTGCGGATCAAGTCGGGCGGAGCGGGGTCTCGCTCCGCTCAAGGCGCGCCGGCGAGGACGTTGATGCCGGAGCTCCACAGCCAAGCGTCGCCATGCTTGACATAGAAGGCCGTCGCCCAGATGGGCCACAACGCCTGCCCGAAGCACGTACCGTCGAAGACGCCGAGATACGTCAGCACGCCGATATCGGGAGCCAACATCGTCGCCTTGGCCCCGCTGAGTTCAAAACTTTTCACCTCGCAGCCTTCGCCCGACCATGCCTTGAGCGCTGCGGCGCGATTGGCGATGTGATCGCCGAAGATGTCGACGAATTGGAGCTGCGGACCGAAGAGCGCTGCCATCCTGGCTGCGTCGTGATCCTTCCACGCGGTCACGACCGCCTGCTCGCGCGCGAGCAGCGTCCGCGTCGCTACGTCGTTTCGCGCAGCGCCGCCGTTCCACAGGTCACCGCCGGCGGGCTTGACCGCCTTCACGGGATCGACGATGGCCGACTGGGCACGGTAGGCGATTCTCCAGTGTCCAGCTCGGCGCACGTAGATTGTGGCGGTGTAAGAGGCAGGCGCCACCGGCTTTCCGTGACACGTGCCGTCCACCTCCGTTCGGTGCGTCAAGAGCTCGACCGTCGGCGTCAGTTCGGTGGCCTGCTCGTCTTGAAGGCGATAGTGGAGGATCCGGCAGTCGGTACCCCGCAGAGCGGCGGCGGCCGTGCGCTTGTCGAGCCGGCCGGCCGGGCCCCACCCCACGAACTCGTCAGCCAGAATCGCGTCCCAGAACGTCGCGTCGCCCGCCTGCCAGGCGGCGTAGGAGCGTTCTTCGAGTGCGCCGAGCTCGCGCGCGAGGTCATGCGACCGACCGGGTTTGGAGCTCGGTTCGCCGGCCCGTGCGCTTCCAAAAACGATAAGGGCGCAGGCGCAAAGCGCGGATGTTCGGATTAAGCTCCCAAGGCGCCGCGCCGCCAAGCGGGCGTGCTCGTTCTTCATCGACGTCTCTCCCCCTGTGCTCGATTTTGTATTCGTGCGAGCGAGACCGCAATCGCTCCGGCGAGATGAAAGACAGTGAGCGAGTGCTCATCCGCCGAGCAATCCGAGCGCCAACGGCTTCAACGAGGCGCAGCGGTACAGCCACACACCCAACATCTGCGACCCGAAGACGCAGGCGGCTCCGCGCAGGAATATCGGATTGAGTCGCTTGCGCGTGGCCAGATCGTAGAGGCCCAGACACAGCACCAAGACGTCGTTGCCGAGGTAGATCGCCCCCATGGTCGGCCAAAAGCCCGCGTTGAACCAGGTGCCGGTCCAGGGCTCGAACCACCGCCCGAAGCCGGCGTCGCTGATCTGCAGGGTCGCCAACAGGATCAGGCGTTTATGCATTGCCGGCCGCCGACGCGCGAGGATGGCCGCAGTAGCCAGCACACCGAAGGACAGCATGTCGGCCAGGCGTATGAACAAGAACGCCGGATCCGGATCGGGTCCGTGTAGGTCCCGCCGGCCGACCACGAGCGACACGGCCACGCCGAGCACGACCATGGCGCCCGCGAGCACCGTTCCAGCGACGCCGAGACGGCGATGAAGGTCGCGTCGACCGACTCCGACCAACCCGATTTGCGTAGCCAGCAGCACCAACCAAGCCGAGAAGGCAACCGCGTGCACATGCACGATCACCGGATACGGCGGTGCCCGGGTCGCCACGTGATGCAATATCTTCGGCCCGAAACCGGCGACCATCGACACCGAGATCAAGGCGACGTTGGCGAGAAGGAAGCGGCGATCCCAGGGGTGATGAGCCGCAAAGGACGCGGAATGAACTCGACGCCGGGGCTTCATGGAGATGTCGACAGACTGCAGTTCGTCGCGCCTCTCGATGATATGACTTCCAGCCGCACGCTGCCCGTCGTATTCAGCCACGCCCCGCCTCCGCGTCCATGCCGTATGCGATCCTCGCCAAGGATACCCGGATTGGCAACGGGCGCCGATTCGAGTACCGATGCCGCGTTCGCAAGAGGCCGCGCGAACACGGTGCAAATTGGCATTGAAATCGAGAGTGTAACGCGTTACGGTGTCACGCGTTACGGAGAAAGCCGAGATGGTGGATGCTGCACAACGCATGAAGGCGATGCGAGAGCGTCGGCGGGCGCAGGGCCTCAAGGAGTTGCGCCTGGTCACTGCGGATGCACGATCCGCGTCGGTGCGACGTCGGATCTCGCGCCAAGTGGCCGCTCTCGACAGCGACGATGAACTTGATGCGATGCGCTGGATCGAATCGGTATCGGAATTCGACTCGCGATGAAACGCGGCGACGTCATCACCGTCGCCGCCTCGGGTGACTACGGCAAGCCGCGCCCGGCCGTGATCGTCCAAACCGATGCGCTACCGGCAGCGCACGCGTCCGTCGTCGTCTGTCAGATGACCTCGGAGATCGTCGAAGCCCCCGATTTTCGGGTGACCGTGGAGCCATCGCCGCGGAACGGCCTTCGTGCTCGATCTCAGATCATGGCCGACAAGCCCGTGACCATTCGGCGCGACAGGATCGGGCGTCGCATAGGTTCTTTGGCAGCCAGTGACGTCGCGCGGCTGAACGCGACCTTGGCATTCGTCATGGGGCTCGCAGACTGAAGCCGCGATGCGCATGCGCGCGAACTCGGCCCGCACGGGCTGAGAAGTGGCGCGGGGCGTGGGAATCGAAATTGTCGCGGGGCGCCGACCACTCGATGCAAATCAATGCATTGCGAGATTCGCCGAGCGCTGCGGATGATTCTTGTGTGAACAGCGGCTCGATGCCAGCCAACGTCAACCAGTGCCGGCCCCGCTGACTGGGTCAGCCGGTCGAAGGGTGCGTTGTGGTTGTCATTCGAATCCAGGCATTCACGTCGCTTTGACGCATCATTGTCAGCATCAAGCGATGCTATTATTAGTGCCTCACAATGGAGTGCTGTAATGCGCACCACCGTGACCTTGGACGATGACTTGCTCGCCAAAGCGACCAAAATGATGGGTGGTCTTGATCGCTCGACCGTATTACGTGAAGGGCTCAAGGCGCTCATCGAACGTGAAAGCGCCCTGCGGCTCGCCAAACTTGGCGGCACACAACCCAAGCTTCAACCGGTCCCGAGGAGGCGCTCCGCTGCGGCCACATGATTCTTGCGGACACCTCGGTCTGGATCGACTACTTTCGAGGGGACCTGCCGGATCTCGGCGCGCGTCTTCGACGCCGCGACGTGCTGATACATCCGTTCGTCGTGGGCGAACTCGCCTGCGGCAACTTCTCGAACCGAGAAGCAACGCTGCAGCTTCTGGAACAAACTGCACTCGGTAACCGTCGCTGAACACGACGAAGTCATGACATTCATCCGCGCGCAAAAGCTCTACGGCCGGGGCGTGGGTTATGTCGACGCTCACCTGCTCGCTGCCGCAACCATTGACCGGTGCCGAATTTGGACCTTGGACAAGCGACTCAATACGGTAGCAGCAAGCATTGGAGTAGCCGTCGAGCCTCGACGGCAATAGGTCGGCGCTACCGTCAGACCTTCGGGGCGACGGGATGAGAGGTGGAGCGGGTGATGGGAATCGAACCCACGTTAGTAGCTTGGGAAGCTACAGTTCTACCATTGAACTACACCCGCTTCGGCCGTTAGTTTATTAGCCCCCCGGGCCGTCGAGCAACCGCCGCGCCGTGCCCCGGCGGGGCGACCCCGCCGGGGTCGTATATAGTGGGAACTCGAACGATCGGGCGACGTCCGCGCACCTTTCGGGTGCCGCGGCGATCGCGCTGCGCCGTCAACACTGGGAGATCAGCTAACGTGCCGTTTCCGTCCATCGGCCCCGTACGGGGCGTCCTGGCTTTGAGTCTGTCCTTGGGGTGTGGAGTCGCCGCCGCGGCGCAGGCGCCGTCGTCCAGCGACACGGCGCTCCTCGACACCTTAAGCGCGGTGCACCCGTTCAGCGAGGTGGCGCTGTCGCCCGACGGGCGGCATGTCATCTACGGCAGCGTGGTCACGGGCAAGCGCGGCGGCGCCGACGTCGACGTGTCGGCGCTGTGGATCGTGGACGCCAAGGACGGTTCGCATCCGACTCGATTGACCGCCTGTCCCGGTACGGTGTGTGACGAGCACGGCGCGGCCTGGTCGCCGGACGGATCGCACATCGCCTTCGTCACCACGGACGCCTCGGAACAGGCGCAGATCGCCGTGGCCGACCTCCGGGGCGGCGGCGTGCGCACGCTGACCCAGGCGCACGGGCCGCTCGATACGCCGCGCTGGTCGCCCGACGGCGGCCGGATCGCGTTCCTGTACTCGAAGGGCGCGCCCCGGCTGCCCGGACCGCTCAATCCGCTGGCGCGCGACGCCGGCGTGCTCTCCTCGAGCGTCTTCGAACAGCGCCTGGCGGTGATCCCCGCGGGCGGCGGCGAGCCGCGGCTCCTGGGTCCCGAAGATCTCAACGTGTACGAGTACGATTGGTCGCCGGACGGGCGGCGATTCGCGATCTCGGCGGCGCACGGATCGGGCGATGACAACTGGTGGCTCGCCGAGCTCGACGTGATGGACGCCGCCAGCGGCGCCGTGACCGTGCTCGAGAGGCCGAAGTGGCAGATCGCCGCGCCGCGCTTCTCGGGTGACGGCACCCGCATCGCCTACATCGGCGGCATCATGAGCGACGAGACCATCACGGGCGGCGACTTGTACGTGATCGCCGCGGCCGGCGGCGCCTCCCGGAACGTCACGCCGGGCCTCGCGGCTTCGCTGCACACCTTCACCTGGAACGGTTCGCGCACCCAGGTGGTCGCCACGGAGTTCGCCGCCGGGGAGGAGGTGCTCGCCGTCATCGATGCCGACAGCGGCAAGCAACGCGAATTGTGGCGCGCGCCGCAGATGATCTGGGCCAACACCGTGATGGGGTTCGCGCCGGGCGATGTCGGTGTATCGCTATCCAAGGACGGCAAGTTCTCCGCAGTCATTCGTCAGTCGTACACCCAGCCGCCGGAGATCGAGACCGGCCCGCCGGGACACTGGAAGCCGATCACGCACGCCAACGCCCACGTTGCGCGTCTCACCGGCCCTGCCACCAACGTGCGCTGGAAGAGCGACTCGTTCGACGTGCAGGGCATGCTGGTGGCGCCGCCCACCATCGAGCCGGGCAAGCGCTATCCGATGGTGGTGGAGGTGCACGGCGGGCCGGCGTTCGCCCACTACCCGGTGTTCCCGAGCCTGCTGGAATCCTTCGACGCCGCGCTGGCGCGGCACGGATATTTCGTCTTCAAGCCGAATCCCCGCGGCAGCTACGGCCAGGGCGAGGCGTTCACCCGCGCCAACGTCAAGGACTTCGGCTTCGGCGACTTGCGCGACGTCATGAGCGGCGTTGACGCCGTGCTCAAGACCGCACCGATCGACGGCGATCGCGTCGGCATCACCGGCTGGAGCTACGGCGGCTACATGACGATGTGGGCGATCACCCAGACCCAGCGCTTCAAGGCCGCGGTGGCCGGCGCCGGTCTCTCCGACTGGTTGAGCTACTACGGCACCAACAACATCGACACCTGGATGTTGCCGTACTTCGGCGCCTCGGTGTACGACGATCCGAAAGTGTACGAACGCAGCTCGCCGATGACCTACATCAAGAACGTGCGCACGCCGACCTTGCTGCTCGGCGGAGATCGTGACGCCGAGGTGCCGATCACCCAGTCCTACGAGTACTGGAACGCGCTGCGCCGGCTCGGCGTGCCCACGGAATTCGTGGTCTACCCCGACGAGGGACACGTCTTCTTCAAGCGCGCAGACCAGATCGACTCGACGTCGCGCCTGGTGGGGTGGTTCGACCACTATCTAAAGCGCTGAGCGGTATCGAGAGTGCGTACGGGGACGGCAAGTGCCGTCCCCGTCACCGGGTTCGATGCCGTCAGTACGACCAGGTACCCATGATGCCGACGGTCCGCGGCACGAGCGTGTAGGCATAGATGGGCAGCGATTGAGTTTCGTCGCCATAGCGCTGCAATTGCGGGCGCGCGTTGAAGAGATTGTTCACGAACAGGCGTACGTTCCAGCCGCCGCGTTCGACGCCGCTCTGCAGGTTGAACAGGTAGGTCGCGGGGTCCGCGACCAGCCCCGGCGTGTAGCCCGAACTGTGCGGATCCAGTTCGGTGAACGGCCCGGGGTTGTGACTGTGCAATATCTCCTCCGCGCGCACGAAGGCGCGCGTCTCGCCGGAGACGGGCCACGTGTAACGCGCGGCTGCCGTGGCGGTCCAGGGGGGCGGCACCGACGGTACACCGCCCACGACGGTGCCGGCGTCGACGATGGTCTCGCCGTTGCTCAAGCTCAACGTGCGCGCATAGCGCACGTCGAGGTAGCCGACGGTGAGCGTCAGGTTGAGCCGATCGATCGGCAGGGCGTCGATCTGCAGGTCCACGCCCTTGCTGACCACGTCGCCGGCGTTGGCCGTGAATGCATTGGCGCAGGCATCCTGGACCCTCTCCTGAATTCCGTGCCAGTGGATGTCGAATACGCTCGCGTCGAGCCGTAGACGCTGGTCGAACAAGTCATCTTTGGTGCCGAGCTCGTAGCTCCACACCGAGTCCGGCGCGAAGGAAGTGGGGTCTGCCGTCCCCTGACAGGTCGGTACTTGTCCGGAGTAGCCGCCGCCGCCGGCGCGCAGCCCCTTCGCCACCACGACATAGAACAGCTTGTAGCCGTCGGGCTGGTACGACAGATCGATGCGCGGTGCGGGCGGCAGGAACTCGTAGTGATGACTCTCGGCGGAACGCGTGGGTCCATTGGCGAAGCCCGTGGCGTGCGATGCCCCGAAGCCGACGAACCAGCCGAGACGCACGCCCAATCCCACACTGAAGCGCGGATCGATGGCGGCGTTGATCTGCCCGAACAGCGAACGTTCGGTGTTGCCGTTGTCGTCGCTCTGCAGGATGCCGGGGTTCTGCGGCATGGTGATCAGATACGTGTTCTCGGTCGAGTCCTCGGCGAGACGTGAAAAGAAGGTGCCGACGAGCCAGCGGAACGGCGCCGAGTCGTCCGCCGAGGCGAGGCGCAGCTCTTGGGAGAGCTGGATCTCGTGCAGGGTGAGGACGGACGGCACGGCCTGGTCGTAGGCCGTGGGGAATCCCGGTCCCAGCGGATTGCCGAAGCCACCGAAGAACGCGATTCCTGCGGCGTTAGTCTGATCCACCGTGGCGCTGGTGGCCCGGTCCCAGTAGGCGCTGATCGAGGTCAGCTTCGTCGCTCCCAGTCGCCCCGTGACGTTCAGCGATCCGACGGTCAACCCGTCGTACTCCGGCTGGCGCAAGAGTTTGCCGTTGTCGAGTTCGGCCGGCAGGAAGTCGGGTGCGGCGAAGAACGCAGGCGAATCGTGCAGCGACAGAATCTGGCGACTGACGGTCGGTTCGATGCGCCAGGCGTCGTTGGGCTCGTACGCGAAGGCGAGACGAAAGGCGCGGCTCGATTGCCGATTGGCGTTCGGATCGACGAGTGCGCCATTCAGCGGGTCGACCCGGTTGATGTAGCCGCCATCGGCGCGGTACCAGGCGCTGGCGCGTGCGCCGAGCACCCCGTCGACGAGCGGACCGCCGATGGCGGCGCCCATCTCGGTATTGGTGCCGCCGCCGTCGATGCTCGACACCTCGGCGTGGTAGAGCTCGCTGACCGTGGTCGTGCTCGGCTCGTTGGTCACGAAGCGGATGGCGCCGCCTTCCGCGCCGCGCCCGAACAGCACGCCCTGCGGTCCGCGCAGGACTTCCACCCGCGTGGTGTCGAAGGTCACCGGATACGGGTTGCCGAATACCGTGTGCGGCGTCTGCAGCGGCACGTCGTCGACGTACACCCCCGTCGTGGCGTCGCCCTTGTTGGCGTTGATGCCGCGGATGAAGAAATTGGAGAGCAGCCCCGGGCCGTACTGCGAGCTGAAGTCGTATTCGATGCCCGTGGTGAGCGCGGCCACGCCGCCGATGCCGGCGTTGCCGTAGGGTTCCAGCGCCTCGGCTGGGATCACCGTGATGCTCATGGGCACCGAGCTCAGGATTTCCTGGCGCTTGTTGGCGGTGACCACGACGTCCTCGAGGGCCGTGGACGCCGGGGACTCGGACTCATCGGTCGCGGCCGTCGGCGCGCTCGCCCGCGCCTGTGGCACGGGCGGTTCGTAGAGCTTCACCGTGCGATCGTTCAAGAACCGGAATTCGAGGCCGGTCCCTTGCAGCAACTGTGCGAGCGCCGCGTCGGCCGCGAGGCCGGCCGGCACCCCTCGCGAGCTCTTGCCGAGCGCGAGCTGCGACACGTACACGAGTTGCAGATGGGTCGCGCTGGAATAGGCCGCGAGCGCATCCGCCAGCGCAGCAGCCGGGATGGCCGCCGCCAGCGTGCGCTCGTGCGGAGCCTCGGAGGCGGCGATCGACGCCGCCCCAAGAGTCATCGACAAAATGCCGGTCGAGAGTCTGGTTAGACGCCCTAGCCAGACCATATCCCCTCGCGATTGGTATCGTCAGCGAATTGGTATTGTTCGAATTAGCGCCGGGACTTTACCTGTGCGCGTGCGGCGAGGGAATAGCGCGTCCGCCAGTCGGCTTTGCCGCATGGCACAAAGGTCTGCCAGTCGGACGTCCCTGTCCTCTTTGCAGGTTCGCTCGGGGAATCGAGCTGCCGCTTCAGGAGCGGCGTACGCCGGTCGGCAGGCTCGATCGGGCACGCGACACGACGATCCGGTCCCCAGCGCGGCGCACGGTCACACCGTCGAGGGATTCCAGAAAGGCGGCGAAGGAATCCGGGTCGGTGCTCGCGAAGGAGCCGCTGATGGTCATGGCACGGACCGCCGGATCGGCGATGCTGAACTGGATCTCGTTGTAGCGGTTGAACTCCTCGGCCACGGCCCCGAGCGGCTTGCGCTCGAACACGATCTTTCCCTCGAGCCAGGCGGTGGCCTCACGCAGGTCCACGACCTCCGCCAGTGGCGGCAAAACCCCGCCCACCACGGTTACCCGCTGGCCGGGATTGATTCGCAAGGAGTGTGGCGTTGCCTCCCGGGGCGGTTCGGCGCCCGGATCGACGGCATCCCGCCGACTGACCGCCACCAGCACCTGACCCTTCATGACGGTAACCGCGGTCGAATCGGCGTGGTGGTAGACGTCGAATGCCGTACCAACGGCGACGGCGTCGGTGGACCCGGCACGCACGTGCAGTGGCCGACGGGTGTCGTGCGCCACCTCGAGCGATACCTCGCCGCGCTGCAGGTCGACCACGCGCTCCGTGGGTGAAATTCGTACGGTGGCGGTGGTGTCCGTATTGGCCCGCAACGTCGAGCCGTCGGCGAGCGTTAGGGTGCGCTGTTCGCCGCGCAACGTACTCACCGTGGTGACGATGGGTGGAGCCGCCGCGTGCCATTGTCCGCGGACCAGGACCACGGCGAGACCGGTGACGGAAGCCGCCACCGCCCAGCGCAGCGCCGCGCGACGTCCGCGGTGCACCGCGACCGCGGCCGGCGCCTCGGCAGACGCCCGCCCGAGTTCCTGGGTCGGCTCCACCATCGCGGCGTGAGTGTCGAGGGATGTTACGGTTTCATGGTCCGCGCTGCGCGCGTGCCGCACCCAGTCCTCGGCACTCCTCGTCGACTCGCGGCAGGCGGCCGCGAGCGTGCGTTCGATGGCAGCCACGCCGAGATATTCCTCCACGTGCAGCGGCGAGGCCTTGAGCCAGGCCAGGAATTCGGCCCGCTCCGAATCGTCGAGCTTGCGTGTGCGGTGGGCGGCGAACCAGTTCGCGGCGATACGGCTGATCTCGGCGCGAACGCGGGCATCCTGTGCATTCATGGGTCTCACCTCATCCTTGACATGCGCTTGCGACAGTGCGCGAGCGCGGTTCCCAGATACTTCTGCACCATGTGCGTCGAGACGCCCAGGCGCTCGGCAATCTCCTGATAGCTCAAACCGTGTTCGTACTTGAGGTGCACCACCGCACGCGCCTTTGGCGGCAGTTGCGCGAGCACCTCGTTCAGTCGCGCCACGCGTGTATCGAGGTCGAACAACTCCTCGAACCCGCTCGCACGCGCCAATTCTTCCTCGCCGAAGGCCTCGTCCAGGTCGACCGAGACACCCTGTCGGCTTGCGAGCACCGCGTGTTCGACCACGAGGTTGCTCGCCACGGTGTAGAGATAGCCCTCCGGGTTGCGGATGGCGTCCGCATCCTTGACCCGCAACAGCCGCAGGTACACCTCCTGCACCAGATCGGCCGCATCACTCTTCTGCTTCAGGCGGCGCGAAAAAAAAGCCTGCAGCGCAGAGCGGTGCTCGGCGAACAATCGCTCCCACAGGGACGGCTTTGGTTCGGCCATGGCGTCGTGAGCAGCGGTTCCCGGCGAGCGCAATTCAGGCGGCCACGTCAGCCGCAACTCTGGTCTACCTTATATGAGTGCCCAGTGGCGAAAGTCGCTACCGGAATCTCCTGACCGACTGGAATAGCCCCGACGGATGCCGTTGGCGTAGCCTGAGGTATCGCGCATCCAACCAGCGGACGCCCGGGGCGGCTCGATCGGGTGATCGATATTTTTGGGTAGCCGAATTTCCACCCGACCACTCTTACACTATGGGACCAAGGAAAAGGAGCCATGGAGTAGGCGCGGCTTCCTTGCGTCGTCTTTCCTGTCTCGACAGAGAGGCGCGTCGGTCCCTTCTTTCAAGTTCCGCCCCGGCCCCGGGGCGTGCCGTGGGGATTCGGCTAGCGGGCTTCCCCGGCGGCGAGCCGCTTGAGATAACGATCTCGCAGTTCCGTCTGCCGCGAGCGCAGCGGCACGTCGCGGCCGTTGGCCCAGACCCGATCCGGCAACGAGGCCAGCTCCAGCGGATCACCGCTCCACAGCACGAGATCGGCACGGCGGCCGATCTCGATGCGTCCGCGGGTGGCACCCACGCCGAATACGTCGGCTGGATTGGCGGTGAGGGCGGCGAGTGCGGCCTCCCAGGGAAGACCGTGTGCGACGGCGTTGCCGGCCAGCTGGCGCGCGGTGCGCGCGAACTCGGTATTGTCGCTGGAAAATGCGATCAACACGCCGCTGCGTGCGAGCCGCGCTGCATTGTCGAGCGTGGCTCCCAGGCGATCGAAGCTCTTGGGCAGGTCCTCGAGCGGATTGAGCACCACCGGCACGTGCGCCTGCGCGAGTTCCCGACCCACCACCCACGCCTCGGCCCCGCCCCAGATCACCGGGTTCATGCCGTTGCGCCGGGCGAATGACAGCACCGCGAGAATGTCCGCGGCGCGCTGCACCCTGAACACCACGTGGCCACCCTTGAGATAACGTGCCAGCACGTCGCGGCCGGCCGGATGCAGCAGGGCGCCCGCCCCGGCCGCCACGCCGTGTGCCTCGGCGATTGCCTGGTCGAGCAGCATGAATTCCGCGGCGCGCGTGCCGCCGGCGCGGCGCGCGCCGTCCCCGCCCATGTCGAGCAGCAGGAAGTGACTGTCCGGCAGGACCGCGTCGAAGCGCCCGTCAAGGCTGACCGCGGCGCCCTGGCCGCCGACGATGGTGTCGCCGACCCCGGGGGCCAGCATGGTCCACGTCACGCCTTCGAGACGGGTGATGGGCACGAAGTCCGAGCGCGGGTTGTAGGCGAGGGTGATGTCGAGCTCCGGTCGCCACTGCTCGTTCCAGGCGGGCGACTGCGCGTCGAGGGTGGTGTCGTTCGCCTGCGGTTCCGCCGCCACGTCCTCGAGGCCGACGCCGCTCATGCCGCCGAACAGGCCCGGTGTGAGCGGACGCCCATGCGCCTCGATCACCGTGGTGCCCGCGGGCGCTGCGAGCGCGACGCCGATCGCGGCGACAGAGCCATCGTGCAGCAGCACGTCACCGTGCCCGAGCGTGCCCTGGCGACTCTCCGTGTACACCGTGGCACCGCGAATCAGCACGTCCTCGGCGCGCGCGCCGGCGGCAACCCACAGCGCCGCCGCCAGCACACACCAGGTAAATGGTCTGGTCATGGCGCCTTCTCCGAGTCCGGCGCGGATTGGGTGCCGGGTTGGCCAAGCAGGAAATCCGAGCGCGGACGCGCGGCGGGGTGTGCGCGATCGAAGCGTAGCGCGCCGTCGATGTAAACCTGATCGGCGAGCGCGTAGACGCTGAAAGGATTGGCGCTCCAGACCACGACGTCACCCCCCTTGCCGGGCTCGAGCGATCCGACGCGATCTTCGAGGCCGAGCGCCTTGGCCGGATTCAGGGTCAGCCAGCGGATCGCTCTTTCGGGTGGTACCGACAAGCCGGCGCGCTCGCCGTGCGCGATGGCCTTCGCCGCCTCCTGATTCAAGCGTTGGATCCCGTCTTCGGAGTCCGAGTGCACGATGGCACAGCCGTTCGCCGGGCGATCGACCATCGGCAGGTTCTCCTGGATGCCGTCGAACGCCTCCATCTTGAAGCCCCACCAATCGGCCCACATGGCCGCACAGACGCCGCGCTCGGCGAGGCGGTCGGCAATCTTGTAGGCCTCGACGGCGTGGTGGAAGGCGGCGATCTTGAATCCGAATTCGTCGGCGACGTCCAGCATGATGGCCATCTCGTCGGCCCGATAACAGTGCATCTGTACGCGGATCTGCCCGGCGAGCACCTCGGCCAGGGTCTCGAGTTTGAGATCGCGCTTCGGCGGCGTCGGCGGGGTCAGTGGCTTGTCCTCGCCCGCGCGTGCGGCGGTACCGGCGTGTGCGCCGCTTCCGCCGTGCGCCCGCCGTGCGAGCTTGGCCTGGTATTCGGCGAACTCGCGCCGGTACTTGTCCCACTGCCGCTGATAGTCCTGGGCGTCGGCGAATGCCTGGCGGTAGCCGGCGACGTCGCCCATGCGGGTCGAGGGCGCCTGATGACGACTCCCGTAGACGCGCTTCGGATTCTCACCGCAGGCCATCTTCAGGCCGTAGGGAGCGTCCGGGAATTTCATGCCCTGGACGGTGGTCGACGCCACGTTCTTGAGCACCACCGAGCGGCCGCCGATCAGATTGGCCGATCCGGGCAGGATCTGCAGCGTCGTGACGCCGCCCTCGAGGGCGGTCTCGAAGCCGGGATCCTGCGGCCACACCGAGTGTTCGGCCCAGACGTTGGCCGTCACCGGACTGGTGGCCTCGTTGCCGTCGTCGGTGCCTCTCGTCGCCGGACTCGCGTAGACGCCGAGGTGGGAGTGGATGTCGATGATCCCGGGGGTCACCCAACGCCCATGCGCGTCGACCACGCGCGCCTCGGGCGGCGCGGCGAGGTGGGTCCCGACGGCGCGCACGCGCCCCTCGACGATGAGTACGTCGGCATCGTCCAGCCGTTCCCCCGTGCCGGTGAGTACGGTGCCGCCGCGTATCAGCAGTGGCGGCGTCGCCGGCACGCGGTAGGTGGAAGGAAAGGGGCCGGGAGAAGTCGAGGCCTCCGGTCCCGGGACGCTCGCCGCCGAATCGGCGGCCGCAGTGCCGTCCGGGACGCTGCCCGTGGGCGTGACACCGGCCAGCGCGAGCCCGCCCAGTGTGAGTCCCGCCAGCAAGGCGGCGCTGCGACCACGCCAACCGGCCACGGTGCCGGACTGCCGGGGCGCTTGGACGCGGGTCATGGTGCCGCCGGGTCCGGATAGGCGAAGGGATCGGTCACCCGCGGCGGGGTCGGTACCGGCTTGACGGGCAACGGCTCGGCGGCATCGGCCGCATCGAGCAGCATCGCGGCGAGTACCACCACGGCCTGGCGCAGATCCTCGCTGCGCAGGTGATCGAAGGTGTCGACGTCGGTGTGGTGCACGCGCGATTCGTAGTCCAGGGGGTCCTGAATGAACTGGAAGCCGGGCAGGCCGACGCGCTCCATGAGTACGTGATCCGTGCCGTAGGTCGGTTCGGTGACCACGCTGCTCGCGCCGAGGCTTGCAAGCGGCGCCAGCCACTCGCGCAGAATCGGCGCCGCGCCGAAGTTGCCCTCGGCGTAGATGCCGCGGATCCTGCCGGAACCGTTGTCGATGTTGAAGTAGCCGGCGAGTTGCGCGGCCTCGGGCAGCTCCGTCACCGGATAGGCGTTCTGCGTGGCGAAGTACGGGCCCAAGGCTTTGAGGTCCGGGTCGGTCGATTCGGGACGCCGCGCCAGGTGCGTCTGCACGTAGGCGGCCGACCCGAGCAGGCCCTGTTCCTCGCCCGACCAGAGCGCGAAGCGGATGGTGCGTTTGGTTTGCAGGTGCAGGCTGGCGAGCAGGCGCGCCGCCTCCATCACCACCGCCGAGCCCGCTCCGTTGTCGGCCGCGCCGTCCGCGGCCACCCAGCTGTCGAGGTGCGCGCCCGCCATCACGAAGCCCGCCTTCGCGTCCCGGCCCGGGATCTCCGCGAACACGTTGTAGGCCTTGGGGTCCGAGTCCTCGAAGTGCACCCGATTGTCGATTTCAAGGCGCACCTCGCCCGACTTGGCGAGCCGCGCGAGCTTGCGGTAGTCCTCGGCGGCCAGTTCGATGGCGGGCAGCTTCGGCGTGCGGCCGCGCTGGTAGGCGTAGCCTTCGCCGTGTATCAGGTGTCCGTCGATGCGCGACATGCGCACCGACGCGAGCGCGCCCTCCGAGGCGAGGAAGGCGTCGAGCTTGAAGCCGAACAGAAACCGCTCCAGGCGGCGCTTGTCGGCGTCCGGATCGAAGGTCGGTGGCTGGAAGCGGTTCAGCTTGGATATGTCGCTCTCGCTCAGGCGCTGGAAGGGAACCTCGGTCTCGTCCTTCGGCGGCGCGGGCCAGGAGGTCAGCACGATCTTGCCCGCGAGCTTGCCGCGCCACTGCGCGAAGTCCTTTTCCGTCTTCATCGGCGCGACCACGATGGCAGCGGTCAGAGGTCCGTCCGTGGCCGGCGTCCATGCGATCGGGATGGAGCGCAATTCGAGCGGTCGCGGCGCCACCATGCGCGCGTGCGCGGATTCGATCCACCAGCCGCGGCCGAAATCGAATCCCTCCAGGTGCACGTTCTTGAGGCCCCAGCCCTTGAACTGCGCCTGAGTCCAGCGCTCCGCCTCGCGCATCGCGGGAGAATTGGTCATGCGTCCACCGATGCGGTCCGCCAGGTACTCGACGGTCTCGACGACCTGGCCGTGATTGAACTCCGCGTCGATCAGCCGATTGACCATCGCGCCGTCAACCGCCGGGCGCTCGGCCGCCATGCTCGCGAATGCCGCCAATGAGCCGAGCGTCAGCCCGGCCGCGACCGCGATTGGCCGTTTAAGATTCCTGCGCATGATGAGATTCACCCCCAATGGTGTTTTTCCGTGAAAGCTATCACCGCCACCCTTGCTCCGCCAGCGCAGCGTCACTCGAGGACTCACGCGGCGAGCGGCGGGCGATGCAGGTCGGGCAGCACGGCCCGTTCGTAGGCGGAGGCGATCCGCAAGGCGTCGAGTTCGCCGCGGTTGGGAACCACGAATTGCACCCCCATGGGGCGCCCGGCGGCATCGAAACCGGCCGGCGCGGCGAGCGCCGGGCAGCCTGAAAAGGTCACGAGCAGCGCCGCCTGCATCCACTCGTGATAGGTACGCATCGGTCTACCGGCGATCGCATCCGGATAGTCGTCGCCCACGGGGAAGGGGAAGACCTGGGCCGTGGGCAGCACCAGTGCGTCGTAGCGCTCCAAGAAGCGGCGGACGCACTCGGCCCACTCGCCGCGCACCGCCGAGGCCGCAGCGACGTCGTAGGCGGAGAGCGCGAGGCCGGTCTCGACCTCGAAACACGCCTTGGCGCCCAGCACGGCGCGGGTGGCCGGATTGCGGTAGTAGGGCAGGAGCAGCGCCCCGAGCTGCCAGGCGCGCAGGCGTTGCGCGGCCTGCCAGAGTGCGGGGTAATCGAAGTCCGGCGCCGCGGCTTCGACGTGACAGCCGTGAGCCTCGAGGGCGCGCAGTGCGCGCTCGCACACCGCGAGCACGCCCGGCTCGCAGGGCGTGTGGCCGTGCAAGTCGCCGCCCCAGGCGAGTCGCAGGCCGGCGAGGTCGCGGTCGAGCGAGCCGAGGAATGCGGAGCCGTCGCCGGGGATCGACAGCGGCGCGCGCGGATCGTAGCCCGATTGCACGGCCATCAGCACCGCCAGGTCGCGAACGCTGCGCGCCATCGGGCCGAGCACGCTCATCGACGGCAACCAGCCATCGGTCGCGTCCATGGGCACGCGGCCGATGCTCGGCCGCAGGCCGAAGATGCCGTTCCACCCCGCCGGATTGCGCAGGCTGCCGCCGTAGTCCGAGCCGTCGGCGAGCGGCAGCATGCCGAGCGCCACCGCAACGGCAGCGCCACCGCTGCTGCCGCCGGCCGAGAGCGCGGGGTCGTAGGCATTGCGGGTGGCGCCGTAGACGCGGTTGTCGGTGTGCGACCCCAGGCCGAACTCCGGCGTGTTGGTCTTGCCGACGAAAATCACGCCGGCGGCGCGCAGTCGCGCCACCATGAGCGAGTCCGCCGCGGGTCGAAAGCCCGCCAGCAGCGGCGAGCCCATGGTCATGGGGTAGCCGCGCAGCGCCTGCAAGTCCTTCACCGCGAACGGCAGGCCGTGCAAGGCGCCGGCAGCCGCGCCGCGCGCGAGCGCCGCATCCGCGTCACGCGCCTCGTTGAGCAGCGCGTCGCGATCGCCCAGCGCGACGATGGCATTGAAGCGCGGGTTCAGGCGCGCGATCCGGTCGAGGTGCGCGGTCATCACCTCGACACAGGACAGCCGGCGTGCGCGGATTGCCGCGGCGATTCCGACGGCGTCGAGATCCACGCCGCAGCGCTACTTCAGGCTCGCCTGCATGCGAGCCGCCGCCGCGCGCGCCGCCTCGAGGGTGGTGGCCGCGAGCGCCTGCTTGCCGGCGGCCAGCGCTTGCTGCGCCGCCTTGAGCTTCGGCGAGGCGGCGCCGTCCACCAGCACGCCGTTGCCGAGCGACGCGCAGGGGTTGGCCTGCGACGGGTCGAAACCGGCTCCCTTCGGACCGACCAGGCAATTGATGGAGTGATGCACGTGCATGTGCACGTCATCGAGGCTGGTCGAACTGGCGGCCAGGGAGGCGTGCAACGCCGCGCCTTGCCACTCCTGATCCAGATCGGCGCCGTGCACCCGCGGCGCGGCCGCCATGAGCCCGGCCACCAGCAGTGCGAGCCCGAGCGCCCGGAGTTGCACAGCCCGTTTCACCGAAGATCGATCCATGCTCGCGGTCTCCTCACTGACGATGTCGTGAACGGTATCACCTTCGGGGGCGTTGCCAAGCCTTCAGAAGCACGGCTGACCGGCCGATAGTCTTCGAGGCGGGCCATGTCGGCCGGCCGGACGACGGCTTGCCCGGTGGGAGCCGTCCTCGTCAAGAGCCGCAGCAGCCGATTGACGTCCTCGAAAAGGTTCTTCGTGTCGATTCGTCCACTGACCGAGTTGCGCGCCGGGAGACTGCTCGCCGTCGTGGCCATTGCCGCACTGACGGCGACACCCGCCCGCGCGCTCGATCCGACGCTGCGCCCGACCCAGTACGTCAGCGAGAACTGGCAGACGGCCGACGGCTTGCCGCAGGGTACGGTGCAGGCGGTCGCCCGCACTCCCGACGGGTATCTGTGGGCGGGGACCCAGGAAGGTCTCGCACGCTTCGATGGCGCGCGCTTCGTGGTGTTCGACAGCGACAACGAACCGGCGCTGCCGAGCAAGGACATCACCGCGCTCATCGTCGACGCCGCCGGGCGCCTGTGGATCGGCACCCGCACGGGACTTGCGCTCTACGAGCGCGGCCGGTTCGCTCCCTTCGTGCGCGCCGATCTGCCCGCTCACACCGAAGTGCAGGCGTTCGCCGTCGGCCACGACGGTCGGCTCTGGGTGGGTACCGATTCCGGGCTGGTGCTGGTGCAAGCCGGTCAGGCTCGCGCCCTCGGCGCGGCCGAGGGCCTGGAGGTGCACGGGGTCGCGGCGCTTGCCGAGGATGCGGCGCGCACCCTGTGGGTGGGTACCAGCGAGGGACTCGAGCGTTATGACGGCCGGCGGTTCGCGCCCGCCGAACACTGGAGCGGTGGTGCCGTGACGGCGCTCTACGCGGCGGGCGACGGTGAGCTGTGGGTCGGTACGGCGTCCGGCGCGCTCTGGCAGCGGACCGCCGATGGCTGGGCCGAGGCGCTTGCCGCCGGGCGTGCGGCACAGGCGGTACGTGCCATCACCCGCGATCGGGACGGCAACCTCTGGGTCGCGACCGACCGCGGGGGTCTAGGCCGGTTGCACGCCGGGCAATTCGACCGGCTCGACGGCTCGCTCTTCGGCACCAGCGATCTGCGCGCGGTGATCGAGGACGACGAGGGCAGCCTGTGGGTGGGCAGCTACGGACTCGGCTTGCTGCGCTTGCGCGACGGAAAATTCGTGGTGGCGGGTGCGCCCGAGGGGTTGCAGGGCGAACTCACCTGGACCCTGGTACCGCGTCGCGAGGGCGGCCTCTGGGTGGGCTCCGACGGCGGTCTCAGCCGCTACGTGCAGAGCCGATTCGAACACCTGGCGCAGGTGGGCGGTCAGGCGGGCGTGCGGGTGCGCGCGGTGGTCGAGGACGCGCACGGCACGCTGTGGGTCGGCACCGAGGGATCCGGACTGTACCGGTTGAGTGGTGCCGAGGTGCAGCGCCTGGACCGGCGGCGCGGGCTTTCCGGGGACACCGTGAACGCCCTGTACGAGGATGCGCGCGGCCGCATCTGGGTCGGCACCAACGGCGGACTCGATCGCATCGACGGCGACTCGATCGTATCGATGCAGGCGCTGCTGCCCGGATCCGACCGCTCCGCCGTCCACCTCATCACCAGCGATCATTCCGGCCGCCTTTGGGTGGCCACCCAGACGCGGGGGCTGTTCATCATCGGCGAGCACGGCACGCAGCGTCTGGGTGCCGAAGACGGCCTGCCGAGCGCCTGGGTGATCTCGTGGCACGAGGACGAGCGTGGCGTGGTCTGGCTGGGCACCACCGACGGCCTTGCCAGCCTGCGCGATGGCCGGTTGGTGTCGCTGACGCACTTCAAGGGACCGGCGCGCGAGACCATCCTCGGCATCCTCGAGGACGATGACCACCGGCTCTGGCTCTCCACCAACAAGGGCCTGATGTCGGTCGAACGGGCGGCGCTCGATGCCGCCGCGCGCGGCGGCGATGCGCCGGCATTCACTGTCTACGGGCTCGCCGATGGCCTGCGTTCGGCGGAATTCGCGGGCGGCAACACCTCACCCGGCTGCCGCACGCCGGATGGCATGCTCTGGTTCCCGAGTCTGCGTGGCCTGGTGCGCGTCGATCCGGCCCACTTGCGCCGCAACGAGCGCCCGCCGCCGGTGCACATCGAACGGGTCACCGTGGACGGCGAGTCCATCCCGCTCATCGACGGCGTGCGAGTGCGCCCCGGCGGCCAGCACTGGGAATTCCAGTACACCGCCACCAGTCTGCTGGTGCCGCAGCGGGTGCACTTCAAGTACCGGCTGGACGGTTTCGACAGCGAGTGGGTCGACGCCGGCACCCGGCGCACCGCCTATTACACCCAGCTTCCCCCGGGCAGCTACGACTTTCGAGTGATTGCGGCCAATGACGACGGTGTGTGGAACGACACCGGCGCGACCCTCAAGGTGCAATTCGAACCGCGCTTCTACCAGACGCGGTGGTTCGTCGCGCTGTGCCTGCTGCTCGCCGCGGGGAGTCTGCGCGAGTGGTACCGCCGGCGCACGGGGAGACTGCGCGGACTGGCCGCGGAGCTTCAGGAGGAGGTGGCGCGCCGCACCCGCGACCTCGAAGCCGCGAATGTCGAACTCACCCAGGCGAAGGAGCGCGCCGAACTCGCCGCGCAGGCGAAGTCGCAGTTCCTCGCCAACATGAGCCACGAGATCCGCACGCCGATGAACGGCGTGATCGGCATGACGGAGCTGTTGCTCGACACGCCGCTCGACCGCACTCAGCGCGACTACACCGAGACCATCCGCGACAGCGCCGACGGGCTGCTGACGGTGATCAACGACATTCTGGATTTCTCCAAGATCGAGGCGGGCAAGCTCGATCTGGAATGCATCGAGATGGACGTGCGCGGCACGCTGGAGGACGTGGCGCACCTGCTCGCGATCCAGGCCCACGCCAAGGATCTCGAACTCATCGCGAGCGCGGATCCTGCGTTGCCCGAGCGCGTGCGCGGCGATCCGGGACGGCTGCGCCAGGTGCTTTTGAATCTCGGCAGCAACGCGGTCAAGTTCACCGCCAGCGGCGAGGTGGCGATCGACGTACGGGTCGTCGAACAGGATGCGCAGGGCAGCACGGTGCGCTTCGAGGTCCGGGACACCGGCATCGGCATTCCCGCCGAACGCTTGGGCGTGCTGTTCCAACCGTTCACCCAGATCGATGCATCCACCACGCGCCACTTCGGCGGCACCGGCCTGGGCTTGTCGATCGTGCGGCGACTGGTGGAACTCATGCAGGGAGAGGTGGGCGTCGAGAGCCACGAGGGCGTAGGCTCCACGTTCTGGTTCACCGCCCGCTTCGGCGCGGCGCCGGTCGCCGCCGTCGCGCAGGCGCGGCCGTCGGTGCCGCTCGCCGACCGTCACGCGCTGATCGTCGACGACAACGCCACCAACCGCAAGGTGCTCGCGCTGCAACTGGCGCAATTCGGCATGACCACGCTGTGCGTGGACGGCGCCCCGGCGGCGTTGCGCGCGCTTGCGGCGGCCGCCTCGGGGATGGCACCCGCCTTCGACGTCGCGATCCTCGATTACATGATGCCCGGCTGCGATGGCTTCGAATTGGGGCGACGCATCGTCGCCGACGGCCGCTTCGGCGCCATGCGCCTCGTGCTGCTCACGTCCGCGCAGGGCATGCAGGGCGTGCGCGAATTCGCCGATCTGGGCTTCGCGGCGTATCTCCTGAAGCCGGTGTCGCACCGCGAACTGCGCGATGCCCTGGAGCGGGTGCTGGCGGTCGAGTCGCAGGGTTGGCGCGAACGCACCGCCCCGATCGTGATCCTGGAACGGGGTAGCGGGGATTTCGCCGGCCGGCGGGTCCTCCTCGCCGAGGACAACGCGGTCAATCAACGGGTCGCGCGTGGCGTGCTGGGCAAGCTCGGGCTACAGGTGGACGTGGTCGGCAACGGCGCCGAGGCGGTCGACGCCTGCCTGTCAGGCCGCTACGACCTCGTGCTCATGGATTGCCAGATGCCGGTGATGGACGGCTATCAGGCGGCGCGCGAGATCCGTGGCCGTGAGCCCGAGAACTCGCGCGTGCCGATCGTGGCGCTCACCGCCGACGCCATGCAGGGCACGGAGGTGGAGTGCCGGCGCGCCGGCATGGACGACTACCTCACCAAGCCGCTCGACCGCCGCAAGCTCGAGCGCATGCTGGTGCGTTACCTCGGCAAGCGTGGCGTGGCGCCCGTCGATGGCACGCCCACGACGGACGCGCTCACGACGGACGCACCCACGACGGGCACGCGGCCCGGCGCCGCCGACACCAGCAGATCCACGCCGGTCGACTGGGAGCGGCTCGTGGCGGGAGTGGACGGCGATGCCGCCTTCGTGGGCGAATTGACCGACCTCTACGCGGAATCCGCACGGACGACTTTGCGCGATCTGCAGCACCACGTGGAGACCGGCGAGACCGAGGAGGTTCGACGTCTCGCACACGTCCTCAAGGGCGCGAGCGCCAACCTGCGCGCCTCCGCGGCGCGTGACGCGGCGGCGGAGCTCGAAGCGGCGGCACGCGAGCGTCGCACCGAGGCACTGTCGCCATTGCTCGCGGGGTTGCGCATCGCCGTCGAGGACGCCACCACGTGTCTGAGGCAACGACTCGCCGAAACGGGCACGAATCCCGTCGCGCCCGCCGCGAAGCCGGCGTGAGCCGGCTGGCGACGGCATTCAACGACACATCGCAAAAAGCTGGGTCCGAAAGCCCCGTCGAGATGACGAATACTGGTCCGTGAAGCGGCGGCCCACTCGATGGCAGCGGGTCGGCGCGATCCCGCTCAGAAGCGCAGGTCCCCTTCCAGTGGACAGCTCCGGCCGACCATACTGTGGAAGTACCGCGTAGTCGTATCCGCGAAATTGTCCTGTACGCCTGCGAGCGCAGGGAAGGACTGTTGTTTGTTGATTAACTTGTCAGGATCAATTGCACGACGGGCGATGGGACATGAGAGAGCGCCTAGCCGATGCCGCTCTGACCGCGCAGTACGAAGGCCTTGGTCTCGAGGGTGGCCTTGGGCGCGAGCCTATCGAGGTCCGGGCGCGCGAACCCGCGACCACTACTTCCTGATGTAGGTCGTCCTGGGCCGTATCCTTGTTTGCGCCCTTCTTGGGCTTGTGCGGCCGCAAACACATCGATGAGACATGAGGCGGCGATCGATGATCCTCCTCGATGCTACCGGAACGAGCGCCTGATGGCCGATTTGTGTCATCGTCGAGCGGCTGCAGTGCTTTCACGTGGTCGATTCTTCAAACCGATTAGATTCTGGTTAACAAATCACAATGAACCGGTAATTATGCGGGCGGCGTGTCGCAGTGATGACTTTCGCCCCGCGCTGCATTACGGTTAACCCGACTAACCAATTGCGCACGCGGGACCGACGTCCGCGCGAGCGACCCAACCCGGTGCGAGCCGCGCTGCGGACCGCGCCAAGTCTCTGGCGTGGAGCTGGGAGATCATGGGATGAACACGGAGAACTCATGGATCGCAGGGGATTCATCAAAAGTGCGGGTGCATTGACCGTGGCCGGGAGCGCCGCCGGCGGTGCGGGCGGCGCGGTGGCAGCGGCCGAGGGCGGCGGGTCGGCGGAGGGCTCCTTCGACGTCACCGAGCGGTCTGTGGCGGCCCTGCAACAGGAGTTGGCGGCCGGGCGCGTGACCTCGGAGCAGCTCACCAGCGCTTATTTATGGCGGATAGCCCGCTACGATCACCACGGCCCGGCGCATCACTCGGTGCTGGCCGTGAATCCGGACGCTATGGCGGTGGCGCGCACCCTGGATGCGGAACGCCGCGCCGGCAAGCTGCGCGGGCCGCTGCACGGGGTCCCCGTGATCGTGAAGGACAACATCGAGACGAAGGACCCGGTGGCGACCACCGCGGGGTCGCTCGCGCTCGCCGGGTCGCGCCGGACGGCGGATGCGCCGCTGGTCGCGAGACTGCGCGCCGCAGGCGCGATCATCTTGGGCAAAGCCAACTTGAGCGAGTGGGCGAATTTTCGTTCGACCCGTTCGCAGAGTGGTTGGAGCGGGGTGGGCGGGCAGACGGGCAATGCCTATGACCGCAACCGCAATCCGTCGGGCTCGAGCGCGGGGTCGGCGGTGGCGGCGGCGCTGTCGT
>DAIDHD010000032.1 GCA_027459765.1 Gammaproteobacteria bacterium
CTCGACGAGATCGAGAAGGCGCACCCGGACGTGTTCAACGTGCTGTTGCAGGTGCTCGACGACGGCCGTCTGACCGACGGCCAGGGCCGTACGGTGGACTTTCGCAACACCGTGATCATCATGACCTCGAACCTCGGCAGCCAGGCGATCCAGGAACTCGCCGGCGAGGCGAACTACGCCAAGATGAAGTCTGCGGTACTCTCCGTGGTGTCGCAGCACTTCCGGCCCGAGTTCATCAACCGGGTGGACGAGATCGTGGTGTTCCACCCGCTCGGCCGCAACGAGATCCGGGCCATCGTGGAGATCCAGCTGAAGCGCCTGCGGCAGCGGCTGGCATCGCGCGACATCGAACTCAGCCTCGACGAGGCGGCCTCCGACCGGATCGGCGAAGCGGGGTTCGACACGGTTTACGGCGCTCGGCCGCTGAAGCGGGCTATCCAGGCGCAGATCGAGAATCCGCTGGCGCAGGCCATCCTGCGCGGCGACTTCTCGGCCGGCGACCGGGTGATCGCGACGGTCAAGCGCGATGGGCTCGCGTTCGAGAAGGCGCGGGTGCACTGAGGGGAAGAACTCGAGGAACGACATGCCTTTCTACGAATACGAATGTCAGGGATGTGGCCATCACCTGGAGGCCATGCAGAAGATTTCGGATGCGCCGCTCAAGAAGTGCCCGGATTGCGGCAAGCCGCGCCTCAGGAGACTGGTGTCGGCCCCGGTGTTCCGCCTGAAGGGCAGCGGCTGGTACGAGACCGATTTCAAGGGCGACAAGGACCCGAAGCGCAACCTCGCCGATCGACCGGAACCCGACGCCGCGGGGGACAAGAAGCCGGCGGAGGCCGCCAAGTCCGACGCGAAGGCCGAGCCTGCCAAGGGCGAGGGCAAGGCCGAGAGCGCCAAGAAGGTCGTGCCGGTGGCCAAGGTCAAGGCCGGCGCGCGCAAGCCGGCGGCCGGCAAGCCCGCCGGAGCCAGGCCGGCGACGCGCAAGGCGGTCCGCAAGTCCGCGGCTTCGCCCAAGTCGCGCCGCTGACGGCGGGGGTTGCCCGGCCCGCGGAATAGGCCGTAAAGTGCGCGGCTCCCCGTCATCGAGCCTTTCGGAATCCACCATGCGCACCCACTACTGCGGCGAAGTCAACGAATCCGCGAGCGGCCAGGTCGTCACCGTCGCCGGCTGGGCGCAGCGGCGACGCGATCACGGCGGCGTGATCTTCGTCGACCTGCCCGACCGGTCGGGGCTGCTGCAGGTGGTGTTCGATCCGGACCGGCCGGAGGTGTTCGCGCTCGCCGAGCGGGTGCGCAACGAGTATGTGCTGAAGGTGACGGGCCTGGTGCGGCCGCGCCCGGCGGGCACCGCAAACCCACACCTGAAATCCGGTCAGGTGGAGCTGCTCTGCCACGAGTTGACGCTCCTGAACCGCTCCGAGCCGCTGCCGTTCCAGCTCGACGAACACGTCAGCGAGGAGGTTCGGCTGCGCTTCCGGTACCTCGACCTGCGGCGCGAGGAGATGCGCGAGCGGCTCCTGCTGCGTCATCGCATCACGCGGGCGATGCGCCGCTATCTCGACGACGCCGGGTTCGTGGACATCGAGACGCCGATGCTCTCCAAGGCGACGCCGGAGGGGGCGCGCGATTACCTGGTGCCGAGCCGCACCCACCCCGGCAAGTTCTTCGCGCTGCCGCAATCGCCGCAGATCTACAAGCAGCTCCTCATGATGTCGGGCTTCGACCGCTACTACCAGATCGTGCGCTGCTTTCGCGACGAGGATCTGCGCGCCGATCGGCAGCCCGAGTTCACGCAGCTGGACATCGAGACGTCGTTCCTCGATCAGGCCGACATTCAGCGCCTGATGGAAGGCCTGGTGCGCCACCTCTTCAAGGACGTACTGGGCGTGGACCTGCCGGATCCGCTGCCGCGCATGACCTATGCGGAGGCCATGCGGCGCTTCGGCTCGGACAAGCCGGACCTGCGCATCCCGCTGGAGCTCACGGACGTCGCCGACCTGGTGCGCGGCTGCGACTTCAAGGTGTTCGCTGCGCCGGCCGCCGATCCGAACGGCCGGGTGACCGCGCTCGCGGTGCCGGGCGGCGGCAAGCTGTCGCGCAAGGAGATCGACGACTACACCGCGTTCGTGGCGCGCTATGGCGCCAAGGGCCTCGCGTACGTCAAGGTCAACGAGCGCGCCAAGGGCCGTGATGGTCTGCAGTCGCCGATCCTCAAGTTCCTCTCCGATGCCGCGATCCAGGGGATTCTGGAGCGCACGGGCGCGGCCGACGGCGACCTGATCTTCTTCGGCGCGGATTCCGCCAAGGTGGTCAGCGACGCGCTCGGTGCGCTGCGCCTGAAGGTGGGTCAGGACCTCAAGATGGTGGCGCCGGGTTGGCGGCCGCTCTGGGTGGTCGACTTCCCGATGTTCGAGTGGGACGCGGACGCGCGTCGCTGGGTGGCCATGCACCACCCGTTCACGAGCCCGCAGAACCTCGACTACGCGGCGCTCGCGGCCGATCCCGGCGCGGCGCTCGCCAAGGCCTACGACCTCGTGCTCAACGGCTCGGAGATCGGCGGCGGCTCGGTGCGTATCCACGACCAGCAGCTGCAGTCGGTGGTTTTCGACCTGCTCGGCATCTCGGCCGAGGAGGCGCGGCTGAAGTTCGGCTTCCTCTTGGACGCGCTCAAGTTCGGCGCGCCGCCGCACGGCGGCATCGCCTTTGGCCTCGATCGGCTCGCGATGCTGATGGCGGGGGCCGAGAGCATTCGCGACGTGATCGCCTTCCCGAAGACGCAGACCGCGGCCGATCCGCTCATGGACGCGCCCACCGAGGTGAGCGAGGCGCAGCTCAAGGAGCTGCACATTCGCGTGCGCACGGCGCCGAAGGTCGAGTAGGCGTTGACCGTCTATCGCCGACCGGAGTCCGTGCTCGTCGTGATCTACACGATGGGCGGGGAATTCCTGTTGCTCGAGCGTCGCCGGCCGCCGGGCTTCTGGCAGTCGGTGACCGGGAGTCTCGAGTGGGGAGAGTTGCCCGACGACTGCGCGCGGCGCGAGATCGTCGAGGAGACCGGCATCACCCAGGGATTCCTGCGCAATCTGCAGTGGACGCAGACCTACGAGATACTGGCCTCGTTCGGCAAGACCTACGCGCCCGGCGTGACCCGCAATCTCGAACACGCGTATGCGTTGAAGCTCACGCGGCGCGTGGACGTGACGCTCTCCGAGCACGTGCAGTACCGCTGGATGTCGGCCGACGAGGCCGTGGCCACCGTCTCCTCCGGCTCGAACCGCAAGGTCATCGAGTACCTGCGCCGCTGACGGAGCGCGCCCCGTGGACGCCACCCACCACCGCGCCGTGATCGTGTACGTGCACGGGCTGTGGCTCGGCGGCGCCGAGTCGCTGCTGCTGTGCCGGCGCCTGTCGCGCGCGCTCGGCGCCGATTCGTGTGTCTTCCCGTACGACTCCATGACGGCGGATCTCGGCAGTCATGCGCGCGCGCTCGGCCGCTACCTCGACGCGATCGTCGCGGACACCGTGCACTTGGTCGGACACAGCCTGGGCGGCGTGGTGATCGTGCGACTGTTCGAGGAGGGCTACACGCCGCCGTCGGCGGGGCGCGTGGTGCTGCTCGGTTCGCCCGTGGGCGGCAGCCGCGCGGCGCATCGGTTCGCGCGGTTGCCGCTCGGGCCGCGGGCGCTCGGCCCGGTGGCGCGCGAGGCGCTGCTCGACCCGCCGCCGCGGCGCTGGTCCGGGCGGTGCGATCTCGGCGTCATCGCGGGGACCCGGCCCGTGGGGCTGGGACGATTGCTGGGAAAATGGCCGCTCCCAAGCGACGGCACGGTGCTGGTGGAGGAGACGCGGCTGCCCGGCGC
>DAIDHD010000050.1 GCA_027459765.1 Gammaproteobacteria bacterium
CGCTCGCCCTGTCCCTGGCTAAGCGCATGCGCGAACTGTTGTTCGGTCTGCCGGCCCTGATCGGTTGGCAGTGGGTCGAGGGCAAGCGCAGCCTGGCACAGGCCCGTAGTCGCCACTGACGCCGCGGGTGCCCGACGGCCCTTAAATCCCCCCGCGCTAACCCAGCAGGCCGCGCTCGCGGAACCAGCCGATCGCGTCGGCGAACGCCTCGGTCGGCGGCCGCCAGGCATAGCCGAGTTCGACCACCGCCTTCCGACTGGAGAAGAACATGCGCTTGCGCGCCATGCGCACGCCCTCGAGCGTGATCTGCGTGCTGCGCCCGGATATGCGCGCGTATCCTTCCGCGAGATACGCGATCGGCAGCACCGCGCCGTACGGCAGGCGCACGCGCGGCGGCTGGCGGCCGGCGAGGCGCGCCACCTCGGCGAGAATCTGCGCGAGGGTCATGTCCTCGCCGCCGAGGATGTAGCGCTCGCCGCGCCGGCCGCGCTCGAAGGCGAGCAGGTGGCCGTGCGCTACGTCGTCCACGTGCACGACGTTGAGGCCGGTGTCGACGTACGCCGGCATGCGCCCGGCGGCGGCGTCGAGGATGAGCTGGCCGGTGGGGGTGGGCTTGACGTCGCCGGGCCCCACCGGTGTCGACGGGTTCACGATCACCACGTCCTGGCCGCTCGCTGCCGCCTCGCGCGCCACCGCCTCGGCGAGGAACTTGGAGCGCTTGTAGTGGCCGATCATGTCGGCGAGCGCCACCGGTCCGTCCTCCCGACCCGGCGTGCCGTCGGCGGGGATGCCGACGGTCGCGACCGAACTGGTGTAGACCACGCGTCCGACGCCCGCGGTTCGGGCCGCGGCGAGCACGTGGCGCGTACCCTCGACGTTGGTGCGGTACAGCTCGTCCGGGACGCGCGCCCCGAGCCGGTAGTCGGCGGCCACGTGGAATAGCGCGCCACAGTCGGCGGCCGCCGGCGCGAGCGTCGCCGGTCGGTTCAGGTCGCCTTCGGCCACCTCGACGGTCAGCCCATCGAGATTGCGTCGATCGGAGCCTGCGCGCGCCAGCACGCGCACCTGCCATCCGGCCGTCAGCAACGCGCGTGCAACCGCCGCGCCCACGAATCCCGTCGCTCCGGTGACCAGGGCTCTCACGCGGCCTCCGCGGGTGGCCAGGGGGCAGATCCGGGCTCACCGAAGCCAACGCGAGCCAGCGCCGCGAGCGTGCTGCGGGCGGCACGGAATCGGTTGCCCAGCCGGATCAGACCGAGGATGTCTTGCGGCGCGGCGGCGATCCCGAGCAGCAGGCGACCCAACCGCAAACGGCCCTCACGGCTCGCGGCCGCGACCGCCGCCGGCAGGGCGTCCTGCGCGGTGTCGACGACCACACGCACGACCAGAAACGGCAGCCGCCGCCGCATGGCGACCAGCCCGATGGCGCCGCTCTCCATGTCCACGGCAACCGCGCCGGACGCCTGCCTCGCCGTGTGCTTGTCGGCGGCGGAGTCCAAGGGCCGTGACGACGCCAGCAACGCACCGGCCTCGATGCGCTGCCGCCCCGTCAGGGTGGCCGCGAACGCCGCACGCCAGGCCGTATCGGTCGGCCATCGAGTCCCCGCGGTGTCGATCACCTCGCCCGGCAGCACGACGTCGCCGGCCTGCAGGGCGGGGTCGAGGCCACCGGCGAGTCCGAAGCTGACGAGTCCAGCGACGCCGGCGGCGGCCAAACGGCCGGCGGCGCGCTCGGCCGCCGCGGGACCCATCCCCGCGAGGACCAGCAATCCACCGTCGGCGAGCGGCACCGGATCCCCCGCGAGAGCGCGCCGGATCCCGACCGCGCGGGTCTCGCCGAACGCCCGCGCTTCCGCCGGAAGCGCCACCACCACGCCCGCCCCGGGCATCAGTGATGCTGACTGCGCCGCACGAGCCCGCGGTAGGCGGCGAGCGCCCAGAGCGGAAAGAACGCCGAGTAGCCGTGGTATTTCAAATAGAACACGCGCGGGAAGCCCGGAGCGGTGAAGCTCGGATCGGCCCAGAGGCCGTCTTCACGCTGCGTCCGCAACAGGTGTTCGATGCCTTGGCGAACCGCGTCCGAGCGGACTTCACCCGCGGCCATCAGCCCCAGCAGCGCCCAGGCCGTCTGGTACGGCGTGCTCGCCATGGGCGGCAGCCGGTCGCCGCCCGGTTCGTAGGTGTCGTTGCTCTCGCCCCAGCCACCATCGGGATTCTGGATGCTCTTGAGCCAAGCGGCCGCGCGACGCACCGCGGGATCTTCGTGGCCGATGCCGGTGCGGGCGAGCGCGGTCAGCACCGACCAGGTGCCGTAGATGTAGTTGGTGCCCCAACGTCCGAACCAGGCGCCGCTCGGCTCCTGTTCCGCGCGCAGATAGGCGATCGCGCGCTCGAGCACGGGCCGGTCCTGCGGCCGGCCGACGCTCGCGAGCACCAGTACCACGCGGCCCGTGACGTCGCTGGTCGGCGGATCGAGGAGCGCGCCGTGATCGGCGAAGGGAATCTTGTTGAGGTAGTAGTGGGTGTTGTCCGCGTCGAAGGCGCCGAAGCCGCCATTCGCGCTCTGCATCCCCGTGAGCCAGTCGAGTGCGCGGTCCATGCACTGGGTGTAGCGCGATGCGTTCGGCGACTGGTGCATGGCCCAGACGACCGCGGCCGTGTCGTCCAAATCCGGATAGTGATCGTTCGCGAACTGGAACGCCCAGCCGCCGCCCTTCAAGCCCGGCCGATTGACCTGCCAGTCGCCCGGCTGATCGAGGATCTGCTTGGTCTCGAGCCAATCGAGGCCGCGCACGGAGTGCTCGTGGGCGGCCGGTGTTCCGGTGGCCTGCATCGCCAGACTCGCGAGAGCCGTGTCCCACACCGGCGACACGCACGGTTGGCAGTAGGCGCTCGCTCCCTGGTCGACCAGCAGCTTCTGGAGCGCGCGCTTGGCGGTGACACGGCGCGGATCGTCGGCGGGATAGCCGAGGATCACCATGACCTCGAGCGCGTTCACCATCGCGGGGAAGATCGCTCCGAGCCCATCCTCGCCGTTGAGGCGCTCGAGCATCCACTGCTCCGCGCGGCGCGTGGCGCGTTCACGCACGAAGGCGGGCACCAGCGGATCGATCATGCGGCCCATGCGGTCGGCCGCGAGGAACAGCCGGCCGAGCCAGCCGCCCGTCTCGATGACGTGTCGGAAATACCCGCGCTCCTGCTCCGGCGGCTTCACGAACAACTCGCGGATGTCGACGTTGCCAGGATTCTTCGCGCGCGGCTTGCGGGTGCAGAGGATGAACAGCGGCACCATCACCGTCCGCGACCAGTAGGCGACCTTGTCGAGGTGGAATGGGAACCACTTCGGCAGCAGCATGATCTCGACGGGAATGTAGGGCACGCCGCGCCAGGGGATCTGGCCGAACAGCGCGAGCGCGATGCGCGTGAACACATTGGCCCTGGCCGCGCCGCCGCGGGCGAGGATGGCCTCGCGCGCGCGCACCATGTGCGGCGCCGCCGGATCGTCGCCGGCGAGCTTGAGGGCGTAGTAGGACTTCACCGAGCAGCTGATGTTGAACACGCCGCCGTGGTAGAGCGGCCAGCCGCCGTCGGCCATCTGCTGCGCCCGCAGGTACACGGCGAGCTTGCGCTGCAGGTCGACGTCGATCTCGTCCAGGAAGTGCATCATCATGATGTACTCCGCCGGAATGGTGCAGTCCGCCTCCAACTCGAACAACCAGTAGCCGCTCGCGTGCTGGCGGGCGGCCAGCGCCTCGCTGGCGCGCTCGACCGCCTGGTCCAGCGGCGTGCACTCGGCGACCGGGCGCAGGCCGTGCGAGGGGTTGCCGGGAGCGGCCACGGCGCCGTCGTCGGCGATCACCGCGGGCCGGGTATTGCAGCGATTCAAGATGCGGAACCTCCGAAGGAACGGCGCGGGGCGAACGAGTCCGCGGACTCCGCGGCGGTGGCGGGCGCGTGCGGACGCTTAAGATCACCGAGCGTCTCGAGCGGCAGACCGCGCGCCGCCCAGCCGAACAGGGCACGCAGCGCGAGATCGCTGCCGATGCAGACATTCACGAGGTTGCGCGTGGTGCGAACCGCGGAGCGCGAAATCTTGACTTGCGCGCCCGAAGTGAACGCCGGATGTCGATGGATCTTCTGCAAGGTGAGCACCGCGAGGCCTACGGCCCACAGACAGAAGCGGCGGATGCCGGGTTCCGAACGCGGGATGAACAAGGTGTAGTCGAGCGCATTGCGCAGGTGCGCGTTCGCGATGCCGAGCAGCTGGCGCATGCCGTCGGCGAAGCGCGGGTCGAACGGCTCCGGGCGCAAGGTGGCGAGCTCGACACCACGCGGCGAGAACAGCTCGCGCGGCAGCCAGCAGGCTCCGCGACTGCGATCCTCCCAGACGTCCTTGAGGATGTTGGTCATCTGCAGACCTTGGGCGAAGGAGGTCGAGAGGGCGCGCAGCTGCGGCGCGTTGCGCGCGACCGCGGGGTCGTGCGCGCAGAACAGTTCGGTCAGCATCTCACCGACCACGCCGGCGACGTAGTAGCAATAGTCGTCCAGGTCGACCAGGCGCGGCAGCCCGCGCAGCGAGGCCGACGATTGAAAGCGCGGCATGCCGTCGCACATCAGCGCGACGCAGCGCTGGATGGCGGCCCGTTGGGCATCGCCGAGCGACGCGGTGACGCGCAACACGCGGTCCATGTTCGCCACCAGATCACGCTCGGCCGGCAACGTGCGGTCGGACAGGCGCGCCGTGAGCGCGCGCGCGAGGGGCTGCGGATCGCCGCCCGCCGCTACGAGTTCCTTGAAGAGTTGCAGCTGCTCGAGCGTCTCCGCCGGCGACAACGCGGGCTCGTCTTCGATGGTGTCGGCGATCCGGCACAGGAGATAGGCATTGGTCACGGACGCGCGCAAGGCCACCGGCAGCTGCGGGATGGTCAGCGCGAAAGTTCGCGACACGTGCGGCAGCACGTCGTCCTGGTAACGAATGTCTGATGAGCCGGGATCTGTCACGCGCGGAATCTCGGGAATCGGATGAGCGACCCGAACGGACGGGTCGACCGCGGTGTGAACCACCCCCGTCGACCACCGGTTAACGGGCGTTCGGTTGTAACGCTGCCACTATAGCCGCGCGTCGGGGCCCTCGCAACACGTCGCAAACGCGCAACAGCCTTGGTTGGAAGGATCAGCGGCCGTCTACGGGACGAGGTAAACTTGAAAAAATGGACGCCAATTACGACACGTTTCCCCTGCTCGATACGCTTGCCAGCCCAGCCGACCTGCGTCGCTTGCCTGCGACAGAGTTGCCCGTCGTAGCGGACGAATTGCGCCGCTTCCTGATCAAGAGCGTGAGCACGCGCGGCGGGCATTTTGCCGCGGGTCTGGGCACGGTCGAATTGACGGTTGCGTTGCACTACGTATTCGACACGCCCTCGGATCGGCTGGTGTGGGACGTGGGTCACCAGGCCTATCCGCACAAGGTGCTGACCGGCCGTCGGCAACGGCTGCACACCATCAAACAGGAGGGAGGCCTTGCGCCCTTCCCGGCTCGCTCGGAGAGCGAATACGATACCTTCGGGGTCGGTCACTCGAGCACCTCGATCAGCGCGGCCCTGGGGATGGCGATCGCGGCGGCGCAGCGCGGCGAATCGCGGCGCGTGGTGGCCGTCATCGGCGACGGCGCGCTGACGGCTGGAATGGCGTTCGAAGCCCTGAATCACGCCGGCTCGCTGCCTGCCAACGTGCTCATCGTCCTGAACGACAACGACATGTCGATCTCGGAGAACGTGGGCGCACTGTCCAACTACCTGGCGCGCGCGTTGTCCGGACGGATGTATTCGCACCTGCGCGAACGCGGCAAGAAGGTCCTCAGACAGATGCCGACGGTGTGGGAACTGGCGCGCCGCTCCGAGGAGCACATCAAAGGCATGGTGTTGCCGGGAACCCTGTTCGAGGAGATGGGTTTCAACTACATCGGCCCGATCGACGGACACGACCTCAAGGCGCTGGTCGGCACGCTGAGGAACCTGAGGCAGCTCGACGGACCGCAGTTCCTGCACGTGGTCACGCGCAAGGGCAAGGGTTACGCGCCCGCGGAGGCGGATCCGATCAAGTGGCACGGACCGGGGCCGTTCGATCCGAAGAGCGGCACCATCTTCAAGGAGAAGAGCACCGGTCCGACGTATTCGCAGGTGTTCGGGCAGTGGCTGTGTGACGCCGCCGAGCGTGACCCCCTCATCGTCGGCATCACGCCGGCGATGCGCGAAGGATCCGGCCTGGTGGAGTATTCAAAAAAGTTCCCGCAGCGCTATTTCGACGTGGCGATCGCCGAGCAGCACGCCGTGACGTTCGCCGCTGGACTCGCCACCGAGGGCGTCAAGCCCGTCGTGGCGATCTATTCGACGTTTCTGCAGCGTGCCTACGATCAGCTGGTGCACGACGTCGCGCTGCAGAACCTGCCCGTGGTGTTCGCAGTCGATCGCGCCGGGCTGGTCGGCAGCGACGGCGCGACCCACCAGGGCAGCTACGATCTGTCGTTCGTACGCTGCATCCCCAACATGGTGATCATGACGCCGAGCGACGAGAACGAGTGCCGGCAAATGCTGCACACGGGCACCACGCTGTCCTCGCCGTCGATGGTGCGTTACCCGCGCGGCACGGGTCCGGGCGTCTTGATCGAGAAGGACATGCGCGCGCTTCCGGTGGGGCGCGCGGAGCTGCGTCGCCGCGGCGGCAGCGGACTCGCCTTGCTGGCGTTCGGCACTCTGCTCGAGTCGGCGCTCGCCATAGGCGAGCGGCTCGACGCCACGGTGGTGAACATGCGTTTTGTGAAGCCGCTCGACGAAGCGCTTCTCATGGATCTGGCCGCCGGCCACGAGGCATTCGTGACCATCGAGGAGAACGCCGTGCAGGGCGGCGCCGGGTCGGCGGTCGCCGAGGCGCTCGCGGCGCACGGAGTGACCATGCCGATGCTGCAGCTTGGCATTCCGGATCGATTCATCGAGCACGGCTCGCGCGAAAGCTGTCTGCGCCAAGCGGGACTCGATGCCGGCGGCCTCGCGGCGGCCGTGGACGCGTGGTGGCTGCCGCGGCTGCGGGCGGACCGCCGCCGCGGGATGGGCGCGGCCTCCTGATCGGCGGTTGCGCCGCGTCTTAAGCCCAAGCACAGGCGAAAAAAAACCCCCGTCGGTTTCCCGACGGGGGTTTTTGCTTTCAAGAGCCTGGCAGTGACCTACTTTCGCATCGACAAAGTCGACACTAGCATCGGCGCAGAGCGTTTTCACTTCCGAGTTCGAAATGGGATCGGGTGGTTCCCACTCGCTATGGCCGCCAGGCAAACCGGTCGCACCGGAGCGAGTCATGTCTCGCTCCGCCGCTGGATTCGGACAACTTGTTTCGACGTGTCGCAGACAAGATCAATTGATCGAGTAACACGCCTTGCGATGGTACGGACCCCGGCAGGGATGCGCAAAATCGCTTGAGCGTTATATGGTCAAGCCTCACGGGCAATTAGTACTGGTTAGCTCAACGCATTACTGCGCTTACACACCCAGCCTATCAACGTCGTAGTCTTCGACGGCCCTTTAGAGACCTTAAAGGTCTAGGGAGAACTTATCTTGGGGGGGGCTTCCCGCTTAGATGCTTTCAGCGGTTATCCCGTCCGCACATAGCTACCCGGCAGTGCCACTGGCGTGACAACCGGTACACCAGAGGTGCGTTCACTCCGGTCCTCTCGTACTAGGAGCAACTCACCC
>DAIDHD010000004.1 GCA_027459765.1 Gammaproteobacteria bacterium
GCGGCGCTTGCGCACCAGTCCCTGCGCGACGCAGCGTTCGATCAGTGCCGCGGTGCCGTGCGGGCTGGATTCGAGTTTGGCGGCCAGTTCGCCGACGGTCGCGAAATCGCGGGCGGCGAAGCCGCGTAGATGCAGCAGCAGCAGGTACTGCTTCGGCGTGATCCCGGCCTGACGCGCGGCACGCTCGCTGAAGCGCAGGAAGCCGGCGAGCTTGTGGCGGAAGGTCGACAGGGCCACGTATTCCTTCTTGGACAGCATCGGTGCGTGATCTCCGTGGATGGCGCCGGGCGGCAGCGCGCGGCGGGCGGAATATATCACGTCGTTATATAAAACACGCCGCGTCTGAGACCGCCGCGCCAAAGACGCGCCCGGACGGCGCCCGGCGCGCGAGTCGAGGCGGCGGGCGAGTCGATGCGGCGGGCGGTGTCGCGCTGGCGCGCAGGCCGCTACTTGAGTAACTTGCGCCGGCCGGGGATGCGCTCTGGCGGCAAATTCAAGGGGAGTGGCGATGCGTGAAGGTGTCTGGATGTGGGCCTGGCTGGGCGGTGTGGCGTTGACGGCGCGCGCCGAGGTCGGGGCGGGGCTGCAACCGTTCGTGAAGAGCGCCGCTCCCAGCGTCGCGATCATGCACGTGCGCGTGATCGACGGCACCGGCTCCCCGGCTCGCGAGGATCAGGCGGTGTTGATCGAAGCCGGGCGCATCGTCTGGGTGGGGCCGAACGCCTTGGCGCCGCCGCCGCCTGCCGACGCCGAGCGGATCGACGCCACCGGCAAGACCCTCATGCCGGGCTTCGTCGGCATGCACGAACACCTGTTCTACCCGCTGCCGGATGCGGCCGCAGGGCGGTTGCCGCTCTACGGGGAGATGGGCGACAGCGCGCCGCGGCTCTATCTCGCGGGTGGCGTCACCACGGCGCGCACCGCCGGTAGCCTCGAGCCCTACACCGATCTGTCGATCAAGGCGGCGATCGATCACGGCGACATACCGGGGCCGCGGCTGTTCGTCACGGGACCCTATCTCGAGGGCGCGCCGGCGATCGGGCCGCAGCTGCACACCCTGACGGGCCCCGCCGATGCGGCGCGGACGGTGGATTACTGGGCCGCCGAGGGCGCGACCTCCTTCAAGGCCTACATGCACATCACGCCGGCCGAGCTCAAGGCCGCCATCGACGCCGCGCATGCACACCACCTGAAGGTGACCGGCCACCTGTGCGCGGTGGGATTTCGCGAAGCGGCGGCGTTGGGCATCGACAATCTCGAGCACGGGCTCGCCGTCGACACCGAGTTCTACGCGGGCAAGCGGCCCGGGGAGTGCCCGGGTCAGCAGCCGCCACAGACGGCGCTCGCCAAGATGGACGTGGAAGGTCCCGAGATTCAGGGGCTCATCCACGATCTTGTGGCACACCACGTGGCGGTGACCTCGACGCTGGCGATCTTCGAGACCTTCGTGCCCAACCGGCCGCCGATGAGCGAGGCGCGGCGGGTGCGCGAGTCCCTGCACGCCGAGTCGTGGGGCGACTATGCCACCACCCGTGCGGCGCTGGCCGAGCACGCGCAGGGTTCGGTGTGGAGCCGATTGTTCGAGATGGAGCAACGCTTCGAACGGGACTTCGTCCGTCAGGGCGGCTTGCTGATGGCCGGCTGTGATCCGACGGGCTACGGCGGCGTGCTGCCGGGCTTTGGCGACCAGCGCAACGTGGAACTCCTGGTGGAGGCGGGCTTCACGCCGGAGGAGGCCATCCACATTGCGACGCAAAACGGCGCCATCGGGTTGGGTGAAGACGCACATTTCGGTACCATTGCGCCCGGCAAGGCGGCTGACCTGATCCTCGTCGCGGGGAATCCGGCGGCCACCATTGCGGACGTCGAAAAAGTCGAGACGGTCTACAAGGACGGCGTCGGTTACGACCCGCACCGGCTGATCGAATCGGTACGCGGCCTCATGGGGATCCGCTGAAGGCCCGAGGGCAGGCCGCGACGTTCCAAGAAGGTTCACCAACGCAAATCTGAGGACGAGGGACGTGCGTTGCGGCGACGCATCGGCGCGGCGTCGGCCCCCGGCGGGGGCCGCGTGCGCGCATGGCCCGTTGCCGTGGCGGCGTGTAGGCAGTTATGGCGGCGATCGGTACGGAAAAAGTTCTCTCGGTTCACCACTGGAACCAGACGGTCTTCAGTTTCACCACCACGCGCGATCCGGCGCTGCGCTTCGAGAACGGTCATTTCGTGATGCTCGGCCTGAAGGTCGACGGCAAGCCGTTGATGCGCGCCTACAGCATCGCGAGCGCGAACTACGAGGAACACCTCGAATTCCTGAGCATCAAGGTGCCCGATGGTCCGCTGACCTCGCGCCTGCAGCACATCCAACCCGGCGACGAGGTGCTGGTGAGCCACAAGCCCACCGGAACGCTCCTGCTGCACGACTTGAAGCCCGGCAAGCGCCTGTACCTGCTCGGCTCCGGGACCGGCCTCGCGCCCTTCATGAGCATCATCAAGGACCCGGAGACCTACGAGCGCTTCGAGAAGGTCGTGCTGGTGCACAGCGTGCGCTACCGCAGCGAGCTCGCCTACCGGGATTACATCGAGTGGGAGCTCACCCACCACGAGTACCTCGGCGAGCAGGTGCGCAATCAACTGATCTATTTCCCGACCGTCACCCGTGAGCGCTTCCGCTACCAGGGTCGCATCACCACGCTCATCGAGAACGGCAAGCTGTTCTCGGAAACGGGGCTGCCGCCGCTCGACCCCGCGCACGATCGCGCCATGATCTGCGGCAGCCCGGCCATGCTCAAGGACCTCGCCGCGGTGCTCGACGCGCGCGGATTCACGATTTCTCCCGGCGTCGGCGAGCCCGGCGACTACGTCATCGAACGCGCGTTCGTGTCGCGCTGACCGCGGCGGTCTCGTAATCCAGCAGGCGGCGCTTGCGAGCGAGCCCCCAGCGATAGCCGGTCAGGGCGCCGTCGGCTCCGACGACGCGGTGACAGGGGATGACCACCGCGGCCGGATTGCGCGCGCACGCCGCGGCGACCGCCCGGGCGCTGCGGGGCACGCCGAGCTGCGCCGCCAGCCCTCCGTAGCTGACCGTCTCGCCCAGCGGCACGGTGCGTAGCGCCCGCCATACCCGCGATTGGAACGCCGTGCCGCGCACGTCGAGCGGCAACGTCAGCGCCTCGCGCGGCAGGAGCAGGTGCTCGCGTACCTGCTCGAACCACGCCCGCAGGCGCGCTTCGTCCTGCCGCAGGCGTGCGCGCGGGAATGCCGCGCGCAGCTGCGCGTGCAATTCGGCCGGCGAATCGCCGAAGGCGAGCCAGCACACGCCGCGTTCGGTCGCCCCGAGCAGCATCCATTTAAGTTCAGTGAGCCCGAGCCACCAGCCGAGGGAGAACTCCTGCCGCAGGCGGCCAGGCGTGGTACCGAGCGCCCGCGCCGCCGCATAGCCGGTCGCGGCCGCGCCGAACCCCGCCTCGAACAACTCGTGCAGCGCGCCGCGGCTGCGCGCGTCGCCTCGGTCGGCCGCCGCGCCACGCGCGAGTCGCTGCAGGGCGAGGGCTTGGGCGTAGGCCTTGGGGCTCACGCCGAGACGCCGCGAGAATTGGCGCTGCAGCTCGGCGCGGCCGACTCCGAGCGCGGCGGCGAGCTGCGCGAGCGGAGTGGGCTCGGCCTCGATCCGCCGGCAGGCGCCGAGCACCACCCGTGCCCAGTCGACGCGTTCGCCGCTGCGGTGCGTGCGATTGGTGGCATGGTTCATCGGCAAGGGACCTCGCGCAGGGGGTTCTCACGGAGCACACTCTAGGGGCGCGGACGCGGCGCATCTTCCGGAATCGTGCGCGGCCTCGCGGGCTCGCGCCGAGTTCATCAATTTTTCTTATGTACTTCGGAAAAGCTAGCATAGTTTTCTTGGGTTCATTACCTTAAGTCCCCATCCTCGGCCGCGATCAGGGGGCGCGCGATGGACATCCACGAGTATCAGGCGAAGGAGCTGCTCGCGGGCTACGGGGTACCCATTCAACCGGGAGCGGTCGCCTACAGCGCCGATCAGGCGGCTTTCGTCGCCTCCGAGCTCGGCGGCTGGCACTGGGCCGTGAAGGCTCAGATCCACTCCGGTGCGCGCGGCAAGGCCGGCGGAATCAAGCTCTGCACGACCTACCACGAGGTGCAGGAGGCGGCCAAGGGCCTGCTCGGCACGCGCTTGGTCACCGGCCAGACCGGCCCGGAAGGCAAACTCGTGCAGCGCGTGTACGTCGAGGTCGCGCAGAAATTCGAGCGCGAGCTGTACTTCGGCATCGTCCTCGACCGCAAGGCCGAGCGGGTGCGGATCATCGCCTCGGCGCACGGCGGCATGGAGATCGAGGAGATCGCCCGCGAGGCGCCGCAGGCCATCCTGCAGATCGTGGTGGAGCCCGCGGTGGGCCTGCAGCCTTTCCAGGCGCGTGAGCTCGCGTTCGGGCTCGGACTCAACATCAAGCAGGTCAGCCGCGCGGTCACCGCCTTCCTCGGCTGCTACCGCGCCTTCCGTGATCTCGACGCCAGCATGCTCGAGATCAATCCGCTGGTGGTGACGCGCGATGATCGCATCATCGCGCTCGACGCCAAGATGTCCTTCGACGACAACGCGCTGTTTCGCCACCCCAACGTCTCTGAGATGCGCGACCACTCGCAGGAGGACCCGCGCGAAGCCGAGGCGGCGCAGGACAACCTCAACTACGTCGGGCTGGAGGGCGACATCGGCTGCATCATCAACGGCGCCGGGCTCGCGATGGCCACCATGGACACGATCAAGTACGCCGGCGGCGAGCCCGCGAACTTCCTCGACGTGGGCGGCGGCGCCTCGCCGGAGCGCATCGCCAAGGCGTTCAAGCTCGTGCTGTCCGACAAGAACGTGCGCACGGTGCTGGTGAACATCTTCGCGGGCATCAATCGCTGCGACTGGGTCGCCCAGGGCGTGATCAAGGCGGTGCACGAAATCGGCATCGACGTGCCTTTGGTGGTGCGGCTCGCGGGCACCAACGAGGCGGAAGGGCGGCGCATCATCGCCGACAGCGGTTTGCCGATCATCGCCGCCGACACGCTCGCCGACGCGGCCGAGCGGGCCGTGGCGGCGGCGCGTGCGGGAGCGGTCCGATGAGCATATTGATCGACGAGAAGACGCGGGTGATCGTGCAGGGATTCACGGGCGACAAGGCGAGCTTCCACGCCCGGGAGATGATCGCCTACGGCACCTGCGTGGTCGGCGGCGTGACGCCGGGCAAGGGCGGCCAGACTCACCTCGAGCGGCCCGTGTTCAACACCGTCAAGGACGCGGTGCGCGCCACCGGCGCCACCGCCAGCATCGCGTTCGTGCCACCGGCGTTCGCGGCCGACTCGCTGATGGAGGCCGCCGACGCCGGTCTGGAACTCGTCTGCATCATCACCGACGGCATCCCGGCGCAGGACATGATGCGCGTAAAGCGCTATCTCCTGCGTTATCCGCGCGAGCGGCGCACGCTCGTCGTCGGACCCAATTGCGCGGGCATCATCAGCGCGGGCAAGGCCATGCTCGGCATCATGCCGGGACACATCTACCGCCGCGGCAACGTCGGCATCGTCTCGCGCTCCGGCACCCTCGGCTACGAGGCGGCGGCGCAGATGAACGCGCTCGGCATCGGCCAGAGCACGAGCGTCGGCATCGGCGGAGATCCGATCAACGGCAGCTCCTTCCTCGACCACCTGAAGCTCTTCGAACAGGACCCGCAGACCGAGGCGGTGGTGATGATCGGCGAGATCGGCGGTCCGCAGGAAGCCGAGGCGGCACAGTGGGTCAAGGAGAACATGAGCAAGCCCGTGATCGGCTACGTCGCGGGTCTCACCGCGCCCAAGGGGCGGCGGATGGGACACGCCGGCGCCATCATCTCCACCGCGGGCGACAGCGCGGCGGAGAAGGCCGAGATCATGCGCTCGTTCGGGCTCACGGTGGCGCCGAGCGCCTCGCAACTCGGCGCCACGGTGGCGGGCGTACTCGCACGGCTGCCCGGTCGCCGGCAGACGGCGTGATCGATCCGGCCGACGCACTCGCCACCCCCGACCTCGACGCCGAGGCGTACGAGTCGACGCTCTCCGGCCTGCTGCAAGGACTGCTCCTGCAGGTGGTGGCGCGCCACCAGCCGGAGATACTTCCCGCGCTGCGCGGCGAGGCCGACGCGACCGGGCTCGGACCCGAGAGCTGCGCGCGCGCCCTGCAAGCCCAGGGCATCGGCTTCCAGCTCGCCGCCATCGCCGAGCAGAACGCCGCCATGCGCAGCCGTCGCGAGCTCGAAAAGGCGCGCGGGTATGCCGAGTTGCGCGGTACGCTCGCCCACCTTCTTGGCGACTGCGCGCGCGAGGGGGTGCCGCCCGAGCGCGTCGCGAGCGTGCTCGCGAGCCTGAAGATCCGGCCGGTGATCACCGCCCACCCGACCGAGTCCAAGCGCGTGACGGTGCTGGAGCGCCATCGCGCCATCTATCGCCGGCTCATGGAGCTCGAATCGCCGCGCTGGACGCGGCGCGAGCGACTGGAGCTCGTCACCGCCGTGCGCAACGACATCGAGATCCTCTGGCTCACGGGTGAGCTGCGGCTGGAAAAGCCCACCGTGGCCCAGGAAGTGGCCTGGGGCTTGCATTTCTTCAACGAGACGCTGTTCGAGTCGGTGCCGGCACTGCTCGAGCGCCTCGACCAGGCGCTGCAGACCGCCTATCCGCGGCACTCGTTCGCGATCAAGCCGTTCTTCCAGTTCGGCGCCTGGATCGGCGGTGATCGCGACGGCAATCCGTTCGTCACCAACGAGGTGACGCGGCGAACCCTGCGCGAGAACCGGGCCGCGAGCCTGGGGTACTACGGCAGCCGGCTCGCCGATCTGACGCGCCACCTCTCGGTGGCGCAGCGCTCGGTACGCCTCGACGCGACGTTTGGCGCGGCGCTCGCCGCGGCGCTCGAGCGCTCGGGCGATGCCGACGGCATCGCCGCACGCAACCCCGGTGAGCCGCTGCGCCAGTACCTGGTCTGCCTGTCGCGGCGCATCGCCGCGACCGCTGGCGGCGGCGACGCGCCGGACGGCACACGCGCCTACGCCTACGCCGACGCCGACGAGTTCGTGCGCGATCTTCGGGCCCTGGAGGACACGCTCGCAGCGGACGTCTCCCCGGAGATCGCGCGCCTCATGGTGCGGCCGTTGCGCTGGCAGGCGGAGACCTTCCGCTTCAGCACGGTGCGGCTCGACCTGCGGGAGAACAGCACCCGCACCACGGCGGCGCTCGAGGCGCTGTGGGAGGAGGGGAATGCCGGGCGGGTGCGGCCGCAGGTCGACTCGCCGGACTGGAAGGCCTGGCTGCTCGCCGAGCTCGCGCGCCCGTCGGCCGCGCAAGGCCACGGCGCAAGCGCGGACCCCGTGAGCGTGGCGCAGGAGGACGCCCAGACACTCGGCATGTTCGATCTGGTGCGCGAGCTGCGGCGCGAGGTCGATCGGGAGGCCTTCGGCGCCTTCATCCTGTCCATGACCCGCAGCGTCGCCGACCTGCTCGGCGTGTACCTTCTCGCCAAGCGTGCGCGTCTGTTCGCCGATACCGCGGCGGTGGAAACCTGCACCCTGCCGATCGTGCCCCTGTTCGAGACCATCAAGGACCTGCGCGCTGCGCCGGCGGTGATGCGCGAGTTGTTGGCCGTGCCCATGGTCCGGCGCAGCGTACGCGCTCTCGGCGGCGTGCAGGAGGTGATGATCGGCTATTCGGACTCGAACAAGGATGGCGGCTTTCTCACCTCGAACTGGGAGCTCTACAAGGCGCAACTCAAGCTCACCCGCCTCGGGCGGGAGATCGGCGTGCCGATCAGCTTCTTCCACGGCCGCGGCGGCTCGGTGAGCCGGGGAGGGGCGCCCACGGGCCGGGCCATCGCGGCGCAGCCCGCGGGTTCCATCAGCGGCCAGTTCCGCATCACCGAACAGGGCGAAGTGGTGTCGGCGAAGTACGCCAACCGCGGCACCGCCGGCTACCAGATCGAGCTGCTCGCGGCGAGCGTCATCGAGCACACCCTCAAGTCCGAGCGCGAGGGTTCGCTGCTGCCGGTGGCCGAGTTCGACGAGGCGATGGAGGCGCTCGCCGGCACCGCCAATGCCGCCTACAACCTCCTCGCGCAGCACCCCCGGTTGCTCGCCTACCTGACGGCGTCGAGCCCGCTCGACGAGCTCGCGCTGCTCAACATCGGCTCGCGGCCCGCGCGGCGCTTCGGCGCCAAGACGCTCGGGGACCTGCGCGCCATACCCTGGGTGTTCGCCTGGTCGCAGAACCGCCACCTGCTGCCCGGCTGGTACGGCGTGGGAAGCGGCCTGTACGCCTTCATGGAGGTGCGCGGCGAGCGCGGCCGGGCGCTGCTCAAGCGCATGTTCGAGGACTCCCGCCTGTTCCGCCTGATCGTCGACGAGGCCGAGAAGACGCTGCTTCAGGTCGACCTCGGCATCGCGCGGCGCTACGCGGAGCTGGTAGAGGACGAACCGGCGCGCGAGGAAATCTTCGGCATGATCGAGCGCGAGTACCGCCTCTCCGTGCGCATGCTGCTCGAGGTGAGCGGCGGCGGCGCGCTCGCCGAGCGCTTTCCGCGCCTGCGCCGGCGCCTGGAGCGCAAGTTGCCGGGCATCGCGCGCGCCAACGAACTGCAGATCGAGATGCTGAAGCGCTATCGCGGCGCCGCCGACGACGCCGGGCGCGATCGATTCAAGGCGCCGCTGCTGCTGTCCATCAACTGCATCGCCAATGGCTTCGGGACCACCGGCTGACGAGGAATAGCACCCCATGAGCTTCACCACCATCGAACAGGCGACACCGCGCCTGCACCGCTCCGAACTCGCCGTGCCGGGAACCGACCCGGCGCTGTTTCCCAAGGCGGCGCAGTCGGCGGCCGACGTCGTCTTCCTGGACTGCGAGGACGCGGTGGCGCCGGACGACAAGGAGCGTGCGCGCGCCAACATCGTGCAGGCGCTCAACGAGCTCGACTGGGGCGCCAAGACGATGATGGTGCGCATCAACGGGCTCGATACCCACTACATGTACCGCGACGTCGTCGACATCGTCGAGGCCTGTCCGCGGCTCGACATGCTGCTGATCCCGAAGGTGGGCGTGCCGCAGGACGTGTACGCCGTGGACATGCTCGTGACCCAGATCGAGACGGCCAAGCGTCGCACCAGGCGCATCGGCTTCGAAGTGCTGATCGAGACCGCGCTCGGCATGGCCAACGTCGAGGCCATCGCGCAGTCCTCGCGCCGGCTCGAGGCGATGAGTTTCGGGGTGGCGGACTACGCCGCCTCGACGCGCGCACGCACCACCGTGATCGGCGGCGTCAACCGCGATTCCGGGGTGCTCACGGACCCCGGACCCGACGGCCGGCGCGACTACCACTGGACCGATCCCTGGCACGCGGCGCAAACTCGCATGCTGGTGGCGTGCCGGGCCTACGGGCTGCGGCCCATCGACGGTCCGTTCGGCGACTTCAAGGATCCGGACGGATACGTGGCGGCGGCGAACCGCGCGGCGGTGCTGGGCTACGAAGGCAAGTGGGCCATTCACCCCTCGCAGATCGCGCTCGCCAACCGGGTGTTCACGCCCGCGGACGCGGAGGTCGGCAAGGCGCGCCGCATCGTCGAGGCGATGGCCCAGGCCGCGCGCGAGGGGCGCGGCGCCGTGTCGCTCGATGGGCGATTGATCGACATCGCCAGCATCCGCATGGCCGAGGCCCTGCTCGCGAAGGCGAACGCCATCGCCGGCGCCGCCGGCGCCTGAGTCGCGCCCGACTGCGGGCGCGGGCGGTTGCGGCGGTCGCCGGCACGCCTCGCCGCCGTCAACGCCAGTCTAGGAGCGCGCATGGAACAGGGATTGGACACGTTCTCGCAGGTCCGGGGCACGCTGATCGACCTGGCCATCCGCTTCGGGCCGAAGCTGGTGGCGGCGATCGCCATCATGACCGTCGGCGTGTTCGTCGCGGGTTGGGTCGGCCGCGCCGCGCTGCGCGGCCTGCATCGCTTCGACCTGGAGCCGCCGGTGCGAATGCTGCTCACGCGGGTGGCGCGCGCGCTGGTGCTGGTGCTGTTCGCGATCATGGCGCTGCAGAACCTCGGCATCGAGCTCTTGCCTCTGATCGCCGGCCTCGGCGTCGCGGGCGCCGGCATCGCGCTCGCGATGCAAGGCGTGTTGAGCAACGTGGTCGCCGGTCTGACCATCATTTTCACCAAGCCCTACCGCGTCGGCGAGTACGTAGCCGTGGTCGGCGTGGAGGGACAGGTCGACTCGATCTCGCTGTTCTCCACGGTGCTGCGCCACGCCGACCGTTCGCGAATCGTGGTGCCGAATCGCAAGGTGGTGGGCGAGATCCTGCACAACTACGGACGTATCCGGCAGGCCGAGATCCTGGTCGGCGTCGCCTATCACGCCGACCTGCCCGCGGCTCTCGAACGGGTGCGCGCGCTGGTGGCGGCCAACGCGCGCGTGCTCGCCGAGCCCAAGGCCGTCATCCAGGTGTCCTCGCTCGCGGATTCGGCGGTGCAGATCGCGATCAGACCCTGGGTCGAGGTCGGCGATCTGGGCGCGGTGGTGGGCGAGATCAATCTCGCCGTGCTCGAGGAGTTTCGCCGCCGCGGCATCGAGATCCCCTATCCACAGCGCGAGGTGCGCATTCTCGGCGTACCGCCGGCGGCGAGCCTCGCATCCAATCCTTGAAGTTCCGGAGACCAGATCGTGCGTGACTTCCAGCGGCCCGGCCGCAGTCCCGTGTACGCCACCCAAGCGATGGCGGCTACCTCGATGCCGCTCGCGACGCTCACCGCGCTCGACGTGTTGCGCGCCGGCGGCAATGCCCTCGACGCCGCCGTCGCGGCGGTGGCCCTGCTCGGCGTGATCGAACCGCAGTCGACGGGCATCGGCGGCGACTGCTTCTGCCTCTACAAGCCGGCGGGCGGCGAAGTGTTCGCCATGAACGGGTCGGGACGCGCGCCGGCGGCGGCGAGCGCCGCGGCGCTCGCGAGCCAGGGCCTTTTGGAAATCGATCCGATATCCGCGCACGCGGTGACGGTGCCCGGCGCGGTCGCGGCCTGGGAAGCCCTGCTTGCCGCGCACGGACGCAAGTCGCTGGGCGAGCTTCTGGTGCCGGCGATCCGCGCCGCGAGCGAGGGCTTCGTGGTCGCGCCGCGCGTCGCATTCGACTGGGCCGCCGAGGCCGGCAAGCTGCGCCGCGCGGGCGCGGACCTGTTGCTGCCCGGCGGTGAACCGCCGGCGGCCGGTACGAAGCTGCGCTTCCCCGCGCTCGCGCGTACGCTCGAGCGCATCGCCGCGCAGGGGGCGCGTGCCTTCTACGAAGGCGAGATCGCCGCCCGCACCGTCGCCTGTCTGCGCGCGCGCGGCGGCTTGCACACCGAGCAGGACTTCGCCGAGATGCGCACCGCGGTGGAATTTGTGCCGCCCATCCGCTCCCGCTGGCGCGATGTGGATGTGTGGGAGTGTCCGCCGAACGGCTCCGGCCTGATGGTGCTGATGATGCTCGGCATCCTCGCCACCCTCGGCGATCCCGGCGATCCGCGCGGCGCCCGACGCCTGCACCGGCACGTCGAGGCGGCGCGCCTGGTGTTTCGCGACCGCGACGCCTTCCTCGCCGATCCGCGCCAGGCGAGCGTGCCCGTCGAGCGGCTCCTCGATGCGCAGTATCTCGCCGCGCTCGGCGCGCTCATCGACGATTCTCGTGCGCTGCCGAGGCTGCCGTTGCCGGGGGAAACGCTGCTGCCGCGGCACAAGGACACGGTGTACGTGAGCGTGGTCGACCGCGACGGCAACGCCTGCAGCTTCATCAACTCGATCTTCCAGAGCTTCGGCTCCGGCATCGTCTCGCCCGACGACGGTATCGTGTTGCACAACCGGGGCTTGAGCTTCAGCCTGCAGCCCGAGCACCCCAATGCGCTCGCGCCACGCAAGCGGCCGATGCACACCATCATCCCGGGCATGCTCACCCGCGGCGGCCGGGCCGAGATGTCCTTCGGTGTCATGGGCAGCCACTATCAGCCGGTGGGGCAGGCCTGGCTGCTCACCAACCTGCTGCAATTCGGCATGGACCTGCAGGAGGCGGTGGACTGCGCCCGGGTCATGCCGCGTGACGGCCGCCTGCAGGCGGAGCGGGGCGTGGAGTCTTCGGTTCGACGTGAACTCGCGGCGCTCGGACACGAGGTGGTCGAACCGGAGGAACCGCTCGGCGGCGCCCAGGCGGTGTGGGTCGATCACCAGCGCGGCCTGCTGGTCGGCGCCTCAGATCCGCGCAAGGACGGTTGCGCACTGGGCTATTGAGCGTGCGATTGAGGGATTCCCCTAACGACGGAGTACGCCGGGTGTCGTGAGCGACATCACCCATGGAGCGGGGGATTGTGGATATTCTTGCGGCACCTTGAATGACGCTTCACCGCGAAATCCGCCCCGGATGGCTGCGCTGTCGCCCGTGAAGATCCTCATCGTCAACGATGATCCTTCCGGCGCGCGAGAGATGGCGCGCGTTCTTCAGCAGGGCGGCTACGAAGTCCTCGTCGCGGGACGGGGCGGCGAGGTGGCGGGGCTGATCGCAGAGCACCGTCCGGCGCTGGTACTGCTCGACGTCGTGCTGCCCGATCAGCCCGGCCCCGAGGTACTGCGGCGCATCCGCGCCGACCCCGACGCCGCCGACGTGAGCGTGGTCCTCGTCAGCCCACTCTGGAGCGGCACCCTGCAGCCGGGTGCGAGTGAGGACGCCGGCGCCGACGGCTACATCGTCAGGCCGATCTCCCCGCACGAACTGCTCGCGCGCGTACGCGACATGCTGCGCCAGCGCGAACTGATCGTCTCGCTGCGCGCGAGCGAGGCGCGCTACCGCAGCCTCTTCGACCGCGACCTGACGGGAAATTTCGTGCACGACGCGAACGGCCGACTGACGCTCTGCAACCTGAGCTTCGCGCGCATGCACGGATTCGAGACGCCGGCCGCGTGCGTGGCCGCCAATCCGCCCCTGTTTCGGGACCCGGCCGAACAAGCTGCGCTGGGCGCGGAGCTGCGGCCGGGGCAGGAGCCGGTCACGCACGAACGCTGGATCGCGCATCGCTCCGGCGCCTCCATCCTGGTGGTGGAACGCTTGCTCGGGCGCTGGGACGAGTCCGGTCGGCTGCTGGAGATGCAGGGGTATCACCTCGACATCACCGAGCGTCACCGCGCCGAGCGGGCCGTGGTCGCTCAGGCCGGGCTGCTCTCCAACGCCCAGCGCATCGGGCGCATGGGTTCCTGGAGCCTCGATATCCGTACCGACCGCATGGTCTGGTCGGACGAGGCCTGCGCGCTGTTCGGCATCAGGCCCGAGGAGTTCAAGGGGACCCGCGGCCACTTCTACGACTTCGTGCTGCCGGAGGACCGGCCGCGGCTCGCCGCTGGATACTCGCGCGTCATGGCCTCCGGGGGCGCCCTCGACGTGGAGACCGAGTTTCGGATCCGCAAGCCCGACGGTACGGTGAGCTGGATGCTGGTGCGCGGCGACGGTACTCGAGAAGCGGACGGAGAAGTCCGGCGCCGCTTCGGTATGTTCATGGACGTGACCGAACGCAAGCGCGCAGAGGAGCGCGTGCTGCGCCTGAACCGCATCTACGCGCTGCTCAGCGAGGTCAACACCGTACTGCTGCGGATCCGCCAGCGCGACACGCTGCTGCAGGAGGCCTGCCGCATCTCCGTGCAGACCGGACGCATGCGCGCGGCCTGGATCGGGCTGGTGGAGTCGCCCGAGCTGCCGGTGCGTATCGCCGCGCAGGCGGGCGCCTTGCAGGGCTATCACGAAGAGATCACCGTGTCCGTCGGATCCGGGCCCGAGGGGGCGGGACCCTTCGGACACGCCGTGCGCGACAACCGGAACGTGGTCTGCAACGACGTCGAGCACGACCCGATCTTCCTGCGCTGGCGGACCCAGGCCCTGGAGCGCGGCTTTCGCTCCCTGGCGGTCTTTCCGTTGCGCTTTGAGGAGCAGCCGATCGGCGCCATGGTGCTGTACGCGGACGTGCCGGGCTTCTTCGACGCCGAGGAGCTGCGGGTGTTCGAGGAACTCGCAGGCAACCTGTCGCTCGCCGGCGAGTTCATCCACCGTGACGCCGTGAGGCGCGCCGCCGATGCCAAGCTGCGCGAGAGCGAGGAGCGCTTTCGCGCCATGTACGAACATGCGCCGCTCGGAATCTGCATGTTGTCCCTGGAGCGGCGCTTTCTGCGGGCGAATCGTCGCTTCTGCGAGATCATTGGCCGCACCGAGCAGGAACTGGTCGCCACCTTCACCTGCGTCGACATCACCCATCCCGACGACCGCGAGATGCACGTCAAGGCGGTGACCGAGGTGCTGGCGGGGGCCGCGAGCGTCACCATCGAGCAACGCTATCTGCGACCCGACCACAGCGCCGTCTGGGCACGCCTGACGCTCTCGGCGTTGCGCGGCGACGAAGGCCGAGCCCAACAGCTGATCGGAGTGATCGACGACGTCAGCGAGCGGCGCGCCCTGGAGGACCAGCTGCGTCAGTCGCAGCGTCTCGAGGCCATCGGCCAGCTCACCGGCGGTGTGGCGCACGACTTCAACAATCTGCTGACGGTGATCCTTGGCAATGCCGAGCTGCTCAGCGAGGCCGCGCCCGCGGATTCCGAGGCGCGCCTGCTCGGCGAGCTGATCGTCAACGCGGCCCTGCGTGGCGCGGACCTGACGCAGCGCCTGCTCGCGTTCGCGCGCCGCCAGCCGCTGCGGCCGGTGAACGTGGACGTGAACAGGCTGGTCGGCGGTCTCGATTCACTGCAGCGCCGCGCCCTGGGCGAGCACGTGGAGGTGGAACTCGCGCTCGAGCCAGGACTGTGGCCGGCGCTGATCGACCCCGCCCAGCTGGAGAGTGCGCTTCTCAATCTGGCCTTGAACGCACGCGATGCCATGCCCACGGGTGGGCAACTGCGCATCGCCACCGAGAACGTGATCCTCGACCGCGACTACGCCGACCGCCACCTCGACGCCCGTCCAGGAGAGTTCGTCTGCATCACGGTGGCCGACACGGGCATCGGAATCGCCGCCCGCGACCTCGGCCGCGTGTTCGAGCCGTTCTTCACGACCAAGCCCACGGGCAAGGGCACCGGCCTCGGCCTCGCAATGGTGTACGGCTTCGTACGCCAGTCGGACGGGCACATCCGCATCGAGTCCGAGGTGGGACGCGGTACCTGCGTGTACATGTACCTGCCGCGGGCCGTGCCCAAGCCCGCCGTCGAGCCGGCGCGGATCGCGCCAGGCGCGCTGTCCGCGCTCGCCCGCGGCAGCGAGACCATTCTCCTGGTCGAGGACGACGACATGGTGCGCCGCTATGCCCGCGATCAGTTGCGTACCCTCGGCTACCGGGTCATCGAAGCGGCCAACGGCCGCGAGGCGCTCGTGGTCCTGCGCGGCGACGAGCACCTGGACCTGCTGTTCACCGACGTGGTCATGCCGGGCGGCATCAGCGGGCGTCAGCTCGCCGACCTCGCCGCGAATCTGCGCCCGGGCCTGAAGGTGCTGTATTCCTCAGGGTACGCCGAGAACGCCATCGTGCACCAGGGGCGCATCGACCCGGGCGTGCTGCTGCTCGAGAAGCCCTATCAGCGCGCCGAGCTCGCCAGCAAGATTCGCGAAGCCCTTGCGCGCTAGGGGCCTATCCGGGAATTCCCTGTGAGCCGCGTCCGCCGGGGCGGAGGCGAGCGACTCGAGAGTCGACCGCCTCCGCGCCGGGGTGGCTACTTCGGGATCATCCAGGGCACCACGTACTGCTGCAGCACCACCAGCCCGCCCAGGATCAACGTCAGGATGATGCTGTGCTTGAAGGTACGCGCCAGGATCTCGCCCTCCTGGCCCTTGAAACTCGTCACCGACACGCCGGTGGCGATGTTCTGCGGCGAGATCATCTTGCCCATGACGCCGCCCGAGGAGTTGGTGGCGGCGATCAGCACCGGATTGAGGTTGAGCTGATTGGCGGCGACCACCTGCAGATTGCCGAACAGCGCATTGCCCGAGGTATCGCTGCCCGACAGGAACACCGCCACCCAGCCGAGGAACGCGGACACCAACGGGAAAAACAGCCCGACGGAGGAGACCGCGAGACCCAGGGTGTAGGTCATGCCGGAGTAGTTCATGAGGTAGGCGAGGCCGACGATCAGCATCACCGTGAAGATCGCCAGGCGGCTCTGCACCCAGGTCAGCCGCAGCGCTTCGACGAACTTCCCGGGACCGACGCCGAGCACCGCACAGGTGATCAGGGTCGAGACCAGGATACCGGTGCCGCCGGTGAGCGGCTGGAAGGTGTACTTGGCGGCGTAGACCTTGTTGTACAGGGTGATGAACACCTGGTTGTGAAGGCCCGGCCACTCGATCACCTGCTGCCCGACGGTCGGCACCTTGTAGTGGGTCCAGGCGATCACCACGGCCGAGACGATCACCCACGGGATCCAGCCCTGCCAGCCGGGCACTTCGCCCGATTCGCGGGCCACCGGCACCTCACCGCGGCCCGCGCGGGCCTGCAGCGCGTAGGCGGGATCCGGCGCGGGTGACCAGACCTTGAGGAACAGCACCGTCACGATCAGGCCGGCCATCGAGGACAGCACGTCCGTGAGCGCGTAGTCGATGAAATTGGACGACACGAACTGGGCGATGGCGAAGCTGCCGCCGGCCACCAGCAGCACCGGCCAGAGCGCGCGCACGGATTTGCGGCCACCGTAGATCGCCATGACGTAGAACGGCAGCAGCAGCGCGATGAACGGCAACTGGCGGCCGATCATTGCGCCCAGCGTCACCGGCGACAGTCCGGTGACCTGGCCGAGTACCGTGACGGGCGAGCCGAGCGCGCCGAACGCCACCGGCGCGGTGTTGAATATCAGCGTGAAGGTCAGCGCCTCGATCGCCGGGAAGCCCACCAGCAGGAGCAGCGCCGTGGTGATCGCCACCGGCGTGCCGAATCCCGAGATGCCCTCGAGCAGACAGCCGAAGCAGAAGCCGACCACCACCAGCACCACCCGACGGTCGTTGGGGAGGTGTTCGAAGATCCAGGTGCGGAAGGCGTCGAACCGGCCGGAGAGCACCGCGACGTTGTAGAGCAGCAGCGCGTTGAAGACGATCCACATCACCGGCCAGGCGGCGAACACCGCACCGGCGGCGACGCTGTCGAGGGCGATGCTCGCCGGCAGGCCCCACACCGCCACCGCGATCACCAGCCCGATGGCGAGTCCGCCGAGGGAGGCGAGCCAGGCCGGACGGCGCAGCACGCCGAGCATCACCAGTACCGTCGCGATCGGCACGGCGGCCACGAGGAAGGACAGGAACAAATTGCCGGCCACCGGCGTGAGTGCTTGATGGAACATCTACCCCCCAGAGTTTGGCCCGCGGCGTTCGCCGGACCTGTGGTTATATCGCCGCCACCCCCGAGTCTATTGCAGGTTGAGCGCGGCCGTGAAGCCGTCGGGCGAAACCCGCGCCCCGGCGCGCCGGCGGCCGAATCTGGCGTCGCGCCGCCGCTCACGTTAGGCTTAAGTGTCCGCCCGTGCGCATCGGCCGGCGCACGAGGAGGCAGAGCATGACCAACAGCACCGCGCGCGCCCCGGCCGCACCGCCGCTGTCCCAGAACGCCGACGTTCGCTTTCTCGGGCGGATCCTCGGCGACGTGATTCGCACCTACGGGGGCGACGCGCTCTTTCGCCGCATCGAGGACATTCGCGCCGCCTCGGTGGACCGGCACCGCGGCGTCGAGAACCCGCGCGGCATCGACGCCATGCTCGATGCCCTGACACTCGACGAGACCGTTGGATTCGTGCGCGCGTTCATGCTGTTCTCGATGCTCGCCAACCTCGCCGAGGATCGCCAGGACACCGGCGCGGACGAGCAGGGCACGCTGGCGGAGGCGCTGCGCCACCTCGAGTCCCAGGGAATGGGCTCCGACAGGGTGCTGGCGATGCTCGAGTCGGCGCTGATATCCCCCGTGCTGACGGCGCACCCCACCGAGGTGATGCGCAAGAGCATGCTCGATCACCGCAATCGCATCGCCATCCTGATGCGCCAGCGCGACGCGGGCTTCACCGACACGCTGGACGGCGAGGTCATCGAGGAGGCGATCGCGGGGGAGGTCGCGCTTCTCTGGCAGACCCGCGCGCTGCGCCGCCAGCGTCTGTACGTGGCGGACGAGGTGGACATCGCGCTCGCCTACTTGCGCGATGTTTTCCTGCCCGTCCTGCCGGTGCTGTACGCGCGATGGGAGCGCGACCTCGGCCGGCGGCCGGCGCCGTTCCTCACGCTCGGAAGCTGGATCGGCGGCGACCGCGACGGCAACCCGCACGTCACCGCCGATTCGCTCGAACTGGCGCTCGGCCGCGCCTCGCAGGCGGCGCTGGGCGCCTATCTCGACGAGCTCAACGCGCTCGGCGCGGAACTGTCGGTGTCGATCGAACTCGCGGCGGTGTCGGATGCGGTCAAGGCGCTCGCCGAGCGAAGCGGCGACACCAGCCCCGTACGCGCCGACGAACCTTACCGCCGCGCCATCACCGGCATCTATGCGCGGCTCGCCGCCACCTATCAGCAGCTGTTCGGCCGCCCCGCGCCACGGCCGCCGCTGGTGCAGGCCGAGCCCTATCCCGACGCCGCCGCCTTGCGTGCCGATCTGGAGACCCTGCAGCGCTCGCTCGCCACCGACAGCAAGCTTCGCCCTCGCGGCGGCAACGCGCTCGGACGGCTGATTCGCGCGGTGGAGACCTTCGGCTTCCACCTCGCGCGCCTCGACCTGCGCCAGAACGCCGACGTGCACGCGCGCGTGGTGGCGGAACTGCTCACGGTGGCGGGCGTCACGTCGGACTACGCCGCGCTGGAGGAGGGCGAGCGCGTCGCGCTGTTGCGCCGTGAACTCGCCACGGAGCGCCTGCTCGCCAGCCCCTACGCCCAATACTCGGCGGAGACCCGGTCGGAGCTCGCCATCCTGCACGCCGCCGCCCAGGCGCACCGGCGCTACGGATCCTCGAGCGTCACCACCTACATCGTCTCGAAGTGCGAGAGCGTGTCCGATCTCCTCGAGGTGAACGTGCTGTTGAAGGAGGCGGGCCTGTATCGGCCGCGCGACGGCGCTCGCGCCGCCATCATGGCGGTGCCTCTGTTCGAGACCATCGTCGACCTGACGCGTTCGGCCGACATCATGCGCAGCTGGCTCGCGCTGCCGGAAACCGCGGCGAGCGTCGCCGCCCACGGTCACCAGGAAGTGATGGTCGGCTACTCGGATTCCAACAAGGACGGCGGCTACCTCACCTCGGTGTGGTGCCTGCATCAGGCCACCGAGGCGCTCGCCGGCGTGTTCGAGGCCTGCGGCACGCGCATGCAGGTCTTCCACGGTCGCGGCGGCGCCGTGGGTCGCGGCGGCGGATCCTCCTTCGCCGCCATCCGCGCGCAGCCGCCGGCCACCGTCAAGGGACGGATCCGCATCACCGAACAGGGCGAGATCATCGCCGCCAAGTACGGCACGCGCGAGAGCGCCGCACGCCACCTGGAGGCGATCACCGCGGCGACCATCCTGGCGTCGCTGGAGAACGCGTCGCTGCCGGACTCGGATCGGCGCCGCTTCGGCGCGGTGATGGAGAGCCTCTCGGCGGCGGCGTTCCGGGCCTACCGCTCGCTGGTGTACGAGACCGCCGGATTCGCGATCTTCTTCCGCCAGATGACGCCGCTGCAGGAGATCGCGGAACTGAAGATCGGGTCGCGGCCGGCGTCCCGCTCCAGTTCACAGCGCATCGAGGATCTGCGCGCGATTCCCTGGGTGTTCAGCTGGGCCCAGGCGCGTGTCATGCTGCCCGGCTGGTACGGCGTGGGCGAGGCCCTGAGTGCGGCCGACGCGGGGCTGCTGCGCGAGATGCTCGACGCGTGGCCGTTCTTCCGCGCCACTCTCGACAACCTGGAAATGGTGCTCTCGAAATCCGACATGGACATCGCCGCGCACTACGCCTCGCTGGTCGCCGACACCGCGCTGCGCGAAGCGCTCTTCGGCCGGCTGCGCGACGCCTGGCGGCACACCTGCGACAAGCTGCTGGAGGTCACCGGCCAGACGCGCCTCCTGGAGAAGCATCCGTCCCTCGAGGCCTCGATCCGCCTGCGCCTGCCGTACATCGAGCCGCTCAACATGCTGCAGGTCGAACTCCTGAAGCGCCATCGGGCCGGCGAGCACGATTCGCGCGTGCGCGAGGGCATCCATCTGTCCATCAACGCCATCGCTACGGCGCTGCGCAACAGCGGTTGACCGCCGCCTTGTCTACTCTCACGCCAGGGCAGCCGGCCGCGCACGATGAACACGAGGCCTACGAGGCGCCGATCCGGGCGGCTTACGCGCGCCTCGCGGCCCTGACCGTCGCGCAGGAACGCTGTGCCGCCGCGGTCGATGCGATCCTCACGGTGTTCGACGAGTTCTACCGCCAGCTGTGCGAGTACCCGTATCGCGCCAAGCTCGCCTTCGAGTTGCGCGACCCGCACGCCTCCATCCGCATCAGCGAGGAGCGTCTGGGTCTGTACAGCCGCTACGTCGCCGAGCACGGACCGAGGCTGCGTGCGGCGTATCCGGACCTGTCGCACGACATTTCCGCGTGGGAGGCGATCGAGCGACGCCTGGTGGCCGCGATCGTCGATCGCTACGAGGCGGACATCGTGTTCAGTTTCGCCCACTCCCTGCGGCGCAACGTCGCGTACGAGACCTGGCGCCCGGTGGCCTACTCGTTCCCGCCGCCGAGCAGATCGCGCAAGTTATCCATGGCGTCCGCGCACCGGCGCATCCCGGTGCGTGGACGCGTGGGCACGGCGATTCTGCGCGAGGCGCTCTGCGTGCCGGAGTTCAGCGTGCCGTTTCGAGACCTGGATGAGGATGTAGAGCGAATTCGCGAGCGGCTCGACCGGGTGCTGTACGGGCAGCGCGCAGCCGGGCCGGTCGCTCTCGACGTGATCGAGGCGGGCTTCTTCCGCGACCGTGCCGCCTTCGTCGTCGGCCGCTGGGTGCTCGCCGACGACACCCTGGTACCGTTCGTAGTGGCGCTGCTCAACGGACCGCAGGGGATCTACGCCGACGCGGTCCTGCACCAGGTCGCGGACATCCACGATCTGTTCAGCTCCACGCTCGCGAATTTCCACGTCACCACGCGTCTTTATTATCAGACCTGCGTCTTTCTCTACAGCCTCATGCCGTTGCGGCCGCTCGGCCACCACTACTCGACCATCGGCTACAACCACATCGGCAAGGTTGCGATCCTCGAGGAGATCACCGCGCAGGTGCGTGCGGGGGCTCGACTGCGCCGTTCGCCGGGCGCCGCGGGCACGGTGGCGCTCGGCTTCACGTTCGAGGGCTGTGCGTATCACCTGAAGGTGATACGCGACCGGCCGACCGCGTCGTACAAGTGGGGCGATTTTCCCGGCGTGGCCGCGGTCCTGGAGAAATACCGCGCCGTGCACGAGATCAACCGCGCGGGCAGCATGCTGGACAACGTCATGTACTTCAACCTGGGTCTGGACAGCGAGATGTTCGACCCGGTGCTGCTCGACGAGATCTGGCGCGAGGCGAGCGGGAGCGTGCTCGTGGACCAGGAGGGCGTGTTCTTGCGCTCGCTCATCGTGCAGTTGAAAATCACGCCTTTGCCGGTCTATCTCGAAAGCGCGAACGAAGGCGAGATCCGGGCGGTCATTGCCGCGCTCGGGCACTGCATCCGCAACAATGCGGCGACCAATATCTTCAACAAGGACCTGGATTGCCGCAATTACGGGGTGGGGCGCTACGGACGCGTGTTCCTGTTCGACTACGACGCGGTGGAACGGCTCACGGAGGTCAAGATCCGCACCAATCGGGACCGCGAGCCCGGCGAGGAGGACGTGCCCTCCTGGTTCTTCGAGGACGGGGTGGTCTTCCTTCCGGAGGAGCTGGAGTACGGCATGAGTTTTCAAAACGATCACGCGCGCCGCTATTTTCGCGAGCTGAACGCTGATCTGATGACGGTGGAGTACTGGGTGGACGTGCAACAGAAATTGCTTCGCGGGGAGATTCCCCCGCTCAAGATGTACCCGACCGCGACACTGCTGGCGCACGAGCCGGCGCGGGCGCCCGTCCGATGAGCGCCTCCGAACCCAAGCCCGACCGCACCCGCGCGGCGCTCGACTACCACGAGTTTCCGACCCCGGGAAAGATCTCGGTCGCGCCGACCAAGCAACTCTCCAACCAGAGCGACCTCGCCCTCGCGTATTCGCCTGGCGTGGCCGCGGCGTGCAATGCCATTGTCGAGGATCCGCTGGCGGTGTACCGCTACACGGCGCGCGGCAATCTGGTCGGCGTGATCAGCAACGGCACCGCCGTGCTCGGCCTGGGCGCGATCGGCCCGCTGGGCGCCAAGCCCGTGATGGAGGGCAAGGCGGTACTGTTCAAGAAATTCGCCGGCATCGACGTGTTCGACATCGAGATCGACCAGCGCGATCCCGCCAAGCTCGTCGATACGATTGCGGCGCTCGAGCCGACCTTTGGGGCCATCAATCTCGAGGACATCAAGGCCCCGGAATGCTTCGTGGTGGAGCGCGAACTGCGCCGGCGCATGAAGATTCCGGTGTTTCACGACGATCAGCACGGTACTGCGATCATCGTCGCCGCCGCGATCTTGAACGGCCTGCACGTGGTGGGCAAGCGCATCGAAAGCGTGAAGCTGGTGGTGAGCGGCGCCGGCGCCGCCGCGCTCGCCTGCGTCGAGCTGTTGCTGGACCTGGGGCTGCCGCGCGAGCACGTCTGGCTGACCGACCTGGCCGGCGTGGTCTACGAGGGCCGTCAGGAGCTCATGGATCCGGAGAAGGCGCGCTTCGCGCAACCGACCGCCGCACGCTCGCTCGCCGACGTGATCGGCGGCGCCGACGTGTTCCTCGGCCTTTCGGCCGGCGGCGTGCTCAAGCCCGAGATGGTGGCGGCCATGGCGGCGCGGCCGTTGATTCTGGCGCTCGCCAACCCGATCCCCGAGATCCTGCCGGAGGAGGTGAGGGCGGTTCGCGACGATGCGGTGATCGCCACCGGCCGCAGCGACTACCCGAACCAGGTCAACAACGTGCTGTGCTTTCCGTTCATCTTCCGGGGAGCTCTCGACGTCGGCGCCTCGACCATCACTCGGCAGATGGAGATCGCCACCGTGCACGCCATCGCCGATCTCGCCCGCCAGGAGCAGAGCGAGGTGGTGGCCGCCGCCTACGGCGGCATCGAGGAACTGGCCTTCGGGCCGGAGTACCTCATTCCGAAGCCCTTCGATCCGCGCCTGATCGTCAAGATCGCGCCGGCGGTCGCGAAGGCGGCGATGGACGGCGGGGTCGCGACCCGGCCGATCGCCGATCTGGACGGCTACGTGCAGCGGCTGGAGCAATTCGTCTACCACAGCGGCACGTTGATGGCGCCCATCTTCGCCGCCGCGCGCAAGCTCGAGCCGGCGCGAAGTCGGGTGGTGTTCGCCGAGGGCGAGGACGAGCGGGTGCTGCGCGCGGTGCAGATCGCCGTGGACGAGCGGCTCGCCCGCCCCATTCTGGTCGGTCGGCCGGCGGTGATCGAACGCTCGATCAAGCGCTACGGCTTGCGGATCCGCGAGGGCGAACACTTCAGCGTGGTCAACCCGGAACAGGACCCGCGCTTTCGCGAGTACTGGCAGGAATTCCACCGCCTGACCCAGCGGCAGGGCGTCACGGAACAGTACGCCAAGCTCGAGATGCGACGCCGCACCACCCTGATCGCGGCGATGCTGTTGCGCAAGGGCGAGGCCGACGGCCTCATCTGCGGCACCATCAGCACCGCGGCGCGCCACCTGCACTACATCGATCGGGTCATCGGCCGGCGATCGGGGGTGTGCGTCTACGGCGCGATGAGCGGCTTGATCCTGCCGGGCCGCCAGGTGTTCATCGTCGATACCCACGTCAATCTCGATCCGACCGCCGAGGAGTTGGCGGAGATCGTGCGGCTGGGCGCGGAACAACTGCAGGCCTTCGGTCTCATCCCGAAGGTGGCTTTGCTGTCACACTCGAACTTCGGCAGCAGCGATGCCCCCTCGGCGCGCAAGATGCGGGACCTCCTGGCGCTGTTGCGCGAGCGCCAGCCGACGCTCGAAGTGGACGGTGAGATGCACGGTGACTGTGCGCTCGACGAGGCGATGCGGCGCACGGCGGTGAGCGATGGCGCGCTCTCGGGCAGCGCGAACCTCCTGGTCTGCCCGAATCTCGACAGCGCCAACATTGCCTACAACCTGCTCAAGGCTGCGGCCGGTCAGAACGTCGCCATCGGTCCCATGCTGCTCGGGTGTGCGGCGCCGGCGCACATTTTGACGCCCGCCGCCACCGTGCGCCGGATCGTCAACATGGTGGCCATCACGGTGGTGGAAGCGAACCGGCTGCGCGCCGGTTGATGGCAGCGCGGCGCGCAGCCGCTCGAGGCCGCGCGCCGCGTGTGGGGAGTAGGTCGCCTCAGGTACCGGGCTTCTTCGCCCAGACCTTGCACCAGCCCTTGCCCGAGACGCTCTTGCCCGGGAAGAGATTGCAGCCGCCCTGGGCGTCGCCCGCCTTGCCCTGGAACTGGGCGCAATTGCCGCACATCTGCTCGGCCTTGTGCGAGGGATTGGCGGCGTTGTCGACCTTGGTCGTGTCCGCTTGGTAGCCGAGCGCCTTGGCGGACGGATCCGCCGGATCGAGCGGCGCGGCGGCCGCGGCGGCGGGCCTCGCGGCGAGTTGGATCAACGGCAGTGAGGCGGCGGCGAGCAGCGCGCGGGTGACCAGCGCGCGGCGGGAGAGCGTGGAGTTCATGAACGGATCCTCGTACGGTGACGATCTGGAATGCGCGGCGCACGTGCGCCGTTGTCGCCCGACCATGCTAGCCGTACCATGCGGCGCCACAAGCGCGGAAAGTACTTAGGCACACCTCCCGAGGATGGCACCCGATGTCCAAGGCATACTGGATTTGCTTCTACCGGCGGATCGACGACCCCGCCAAGCTCGCCGCCTACGCCAAACTGGCAGGCCCGGCGATCGAGGCCGGCGGCGGCCGATTCCTGGCGCGCGGGGTGGCCGCTGCCGCCTTCGAGGCTGGACAGCTCGAGCGCACCGTGCTGATCGAGTTCGACAGCATCGAGCGTGCACGCGCCGTGCACGATGGTCCCGCCTATCAGGCAGCGCTGGCCGCCCTCGGTGACGGAGCGGTGCGCGACCTGCGCTTCGTAGAGGGCGTCTGAGGCGCCCTCGCGGCGCCGTGTGCCTAAGTCAGTCCGGAAGGTGGCGCGGCGTCAGCCGCGGCCGCCACACCGCGAGCACCACGTTCGCGAGCGACACCGCGATCATGAGCCACAGGCCGCCGCGCTCGGTGCGTACCAGTGCGGCGAGCGCCACCGGATCGATGGCCTGTGTGCCGGCCGCGGCGGCGGCCGACAGCGCCGCCGTCTGTTTCGCCGAGGCGACCACGGTCAGGAGCGAGCCCTCGAACACGCTGATGCCGAGCAGCGCCTTGACCCACGCCCAACCCGCGTCCCGATAGCCTGGGGTGGCCGCGATGGCGAGCAGGCCGCTCACCGTCACCGCCGCCAGCGAGGGCACCAGGATCCACTTCGATACCGCTGCGATGCTCGCGCGCACCGCCGCGTACCCGGCGAGCGACGTGTCGGGATTGGGCGCGGTGACTGCCAGGACGAGACAGATGGCGTAGGCGCCGAGGGTGCCGACGGCACCGAGTTCGTGCAGGATCTTGAGCAGGCGTCGCAGAAGCATGGTTCCTCGCGCTACGGCCGACCGGGACGGGATTCTGCTTCGACCGGTGCACCCGAGGGAAGCGAGCGTGACGGGCGCGACCAACAGGCAAATTCCCGCCGCGGGCGAGGAGCCGTCACCGGCCGTGCGCCGTGACGGCCTTGCTTCTCACGGTGGCGTGGGGAAGGACGCCGCCAGCGTCGGCCGCTCGGCCGCGCCGCGCAGCTCCAGCCGCCCACCCTGCAACTCGACGATGCGGCGTGCCGCCGACAGCCCCGCCGGACGCGCAGGATCGGCCGCGGGCGCGCCGCGGCGCGCAAACGGCGTGAAGCTGCGTTCGATGGTCGCCGTGAGGCCCGGCCGCGGCGGTATCGCGAGCGAGAGCGCCACCTGCGGCCCGCCCGGATCTCGCGCCAGCGAGACGTCGATCGTCGCGTCGCCGGCCCAGGTAGCCGCGCAGTCGAACAGCCGAGAGAGGGCGCGCGCCGTCGGCAGGGCGTCGATGAATGCGGGCGGCAATTGGGGTTCGATGCGCTTGTCGACGCGCAGCGTGGGACGCTCGCGCCGCACCTCGCCCACCGCGTATTCCACCAGCGTGTCGAGCGGCGTCGCGCGCGGCCGCCACTCGCGCAGGCCGTGTGCCTCGAGCGCGGCGAGTTCGGTCAAGTCGTCGATCACCCGCTTGAGCCGACCGGCCTGGTCGCTGACCGTGGCGAGCAGCTCACGGCGCCGGGACTCGTCATACGATTCCTGCAGCAGAAGATCGGAGAAGCCGCCTATGCTCATGAGAGCGCCACGCATGTCGTGCGCGGCGGGAGAGAGGACCTCGTCCACGAAGCGGCACACGCCCTCTTGTTCGCGAGCGGCGCGCTGCCACGCGGCCTGGGCGCAGTCGCCGAAGGCCGCCAACAGGGTGCGCTCGCGCGCATCGAGCGTGCGGGATTCGCCATCCATGATGGCGAGGGTGGCGACCGGCTGGCCCGCGCCGTCGCGCAGGGCGATGGCCGCGTAGCCGCCGATGGGGCGGCCGTCCGCGAGACGCCAGGGGATTCGGGCAAAGCGGCCATCCGCCCGCAAGTCGTCGATGCAGAAGATGCCGTGCTCGCAGGCCGCGAGCGCGCCGGGACGATCGTCGCCGACCAGGTCGGGTAGATGGACGGAGACGGCGGCAAGCGCGTGCTCGCCGCTGGCCGTGAGCAGGGTCACGCCGGCCCCGGTACCGAAGGCGGCCGCGGCAGCGCGCACGATGCCCTCGAGAAGATCGCCGGCGCGAACAGACTCCGCCGTCGGCACCAATCAACACCTTCCGTTAACCATTATTGTCCGAGTATCTACCGCCAGGCGGATGCGCGCAATCGATCAGTGCGCAAGACTGTGCAGCATCTGGGTGGCGATGTCGAAGCGCTGACCGGCTATGTCCTGATGGGTGGAGTAGAGCGCCTGCAGGTAGGCCGTGTCCCATTCCGTGAGGCCGGGCAGGGCGTCGCCGTGGCCCGGAGCGAACAGCTTCAATATCGTCGGCGCCGATCCGAGGCCGTCCAGATCCGCGTCGAAGTCGATCTTCGACAGCCCGGCCATGCCAACGTAATCGGTGAGCTGGCGCAACGTCAGACCCTTGGCTTGATCCGTGTCGACGATGGCGATGACCGCGCGGAAGACCGGCACCACGTTGAATCGAATCCGCGAGGCCGCGGCCCCGCTCACGCTCGCCGCGGGTGCGAGCGACGTGCTGATCAGCGCGTTGGCGGCGTCCCCCGGCGCTCCGTCGGAGCTCATCGACGCGAGGTCGTACCACACCCGCACCGGGCGCGCCTTGGCGATGAACTTGCGCACCACGAACGGCTCCGCGGTGAAGATGTGCCGAAACTGGTGATACCAGGTGTCGAGCATGGCCTCCGGGTTCTGCGTCACCACCATCACGAAATTGGCCTGGCACGGGGCGGCGGCCACCGGGACCTTCGCGAGCCGCACGATCTCGGCAAGCCGCGTCTCGACCATGGATTGCAGATCGGCGCGCAGACCGACCGCCTGCACGCACACGGGCGTGCGCCACAATGCCAGGGGATCCAAGGTGGTGTTGGGGCCGGCGTAGGTGATGCGTTTGACGAAGCTGTCGAGCGTGCGCTTCAAGGCCTGACGCTGCGCCTCCACCGTGATCTGGGGCAGTGCGACGGGCGCATCCTCGGCACCCGCATCGGCGGCAAACCCGGGCGATGCCAGCGGCATGGTCGCGCAGAGCAGAGCGAGGGCGGCGAGCGCGCGGATTCCTTGCCTCCACGGGAGTCCGAAGATACGGCACAGCTCCATTGCGCTCCTCCTCGCGGCGCGCCGTCCTGGCGTTCAGGCCTCGAGCATACACCAGGCGAAATCAAGGCGCGTCGTAGGG
>DAIDHD010000009.1 GCA_027459765.1 Gammaproteobacteria bacterium
ACGCGTCTGCAAGGACCCTGGGCTGGTGCGGTTCTGCACGGCTTGAAGCTCGTGGCGGTGGCGGTGGTGGCGCAGGCCGTGGTCAGCATGGCGCGACGCCTGTGCAGGGACGGGGTCACGGCGGCCATCGCCGTGGCGGCGGGTCTCGCTGCACTGGCGTACTCCGCCGCGGCCACCCAGATCGTCTGCATCGGGTGCGGCGCCTTGGCGGGCCTGGCGCTGTGCCGGCACCGACCCGGCGTAAGCGCGGCTGCGCAGGCGCCGGTGAGCACGGCGGTGGCGGGAGCCGCGGGCATGAGCTTCGTCGCGCTGCTGGTCACGTTGCCCGTGCTCGCGTACCGGTCGCCCCACGGGGCACTCGCCCTGGCGAGCACGTTCTATCGGGCGGGCGCACTGGTGTTCGGTGGCGGGCACGTGGTGTTGCCGCTGCTGCGCGGCGCGCTGGTTCCGTCGGGCTGGCTCTCGGACGACGCCTTTCTCGCCGGTTACGGATTGGCGCAAGCGGTGCCCGGCCCGCTGTTCACCGTGGCGGCGTACTTGGGCGCGGCCAACGTGTTCGTCACGCCGCCGGCGTGGGGTGCCGCGGTGGCCGTCGTGGCGATCTTTCTGCCCGGGCTCCTGGCCGCACTCGCGGCGGTGGCGCTGTGGATGCGATGGGCCGCGCACGCGGGCGTACGCGGTGCACTGGTCGGGATCAACGCCGCGGTGGTCGGCGTGCTCGGGGCCGCGCTGTACGCCCCGGTCTGGACGACGTCGGTTGGCGGTCCGGCCGACGTCGTCATCGCGGGGTTTGGATTCGCGCTGCTCACGCGCTGGAAGGCGCCGCCGATCGTGGTGGTAGCGGTGTGTCTCGGCGCAAGTCTCGGCGCAAACGTCTGGTTCGCCGTCCGGCCGTGAGCGGCCTCGCGCCGGCGCCGCATCAGAACTGCGCGTGAATGCGCAGGGCGGTGACTGACACCGGCCCGCGGTCGCGGTTGTAGGCCGGATCGAAGATCCGCTGCACATCGGCGCTCACGAACACCTGCGGGAGGATCGCCAGCGAGTAGTAACTCTCGATGATGCGCTCCGCGCCGGGATGCGGCAGCCGGCCGTCGCCGACCAGCACGCCGAGCCCGCCGGCATTCAGATAGCGCTGCCGCGTGGCCGATATGCCGTTGCCCATCGCGGCCACGCCGACAGTGTCGCCGCTCCTGCCCCAGCGAGCGCCCTTGAGCGAGGCGCCGAGTTCGAGCGTGCGGTCGATGTCGGTGAACTCGTAGGCCTCGACGTTGCCGCCGGCCTTGCCGGCGCGGGCGAATACGCCGAGATCGTCGCTGATCTGCTGCTCGAAGCTCGTGCTCACGCCGGCGCGGGTCCGATACCGCCGCACCGCCGAGATGTCCACCGGCGCGTTCATCGCCTGTGCGAGCCGCACGGCGTCGGTGAGCAGACCCATCCGTCCGTAGCTCTGGTAGAAGGTCACCAGCAACTTTCCGGGCCGGCCGAACAGCTCGTGCCGCTTCTCCGCCTCGCCCACTACTTGGAACTCGTGAAAACCCGGCTCGAGGTCGGGGCTGTTCGGCACGTTCGACAGATCGAAGAAGCCGCCGCGCAGCGTCCATGGACCGTGATACCACTCGGCGCTCGCGCCTACGGTGAAGCCCCATGCGTCGGCGGCGTAGTCGAAGGTGCCCGCGTCGATCGCCGACCAGTTGAGGAAATCGCCGCGCGGGTCGTGCGCGTACTGATTGACGTCGAACACGTCCGGCACGCCGAACTTGCCGACTGTGAACACCCAGCGATCCGCGCTGCGCGTCCCGGCGAACTGATTGGCGGCGCCCTCGACGCTCTCGCCCGGTCCGCCAAGCTCTACGGTCTGGCGGATGAAGGCGCGCGGCAGCCGAAGATAGGGCTGATTCTTGCCCACCTTGTAAGCCTCGCCGCTCGGGAATCCGGCCACCCCGAGGGTGTCGTCTAGCCCGAACCCCTGGTCGGCCTCGGCATCGACCCACCCTTCGGCGCCCGGCCAGAGGCGGGCGCCCAGGTAAAGCGTCGCGTCGGCCGTCTCGCGATTCTGCCGCGGCGACAGGCTGTTTGGTCCCTGGTAGGGCGCGGTGAAGGCGTTGCTGCCCTGGTCCACGAACGTGAACTGGGCGTGAACCGCATAGCGATCATCGGCGCCCGCCGGGGTGGCGGCCGCCGGACCCACATCCTCGGCGTGAGCGATGGCGGCGATGAGTCCGAGGCACAGCCACGCCCACCCACGCGCAGCGCCAATGCCGTGCGCGCGTGCTGCGTGGCCCGGGCGCCGAGGCGTTCCCGCGGGGCGGGCGATACGACCTGTGAACAAGACAGCCTCCCGAGTCCGAGCGTGTCCGGCGACGGAGCACACGCGCAACGCGCGTCGACCATGCCGGCCGATGTACCCGGGTGAGGATCCATGGCGTGCTTTACGCTCCCGTTACGCCGGCGATCGTCATTCCGCGGGAAGACGTCGCCTCCGAGTCAGGTTATAATATACCCCCCCATACTATCAGACAAGCGCGCAAAACCCATGGGCCACGTGTCGAAGGAAAAGTCCAAGCTCCTCGTCCGACTACGCCGGATTCGCGGTCAGATCGAGGCCATCGAGCGCGCGGTGAATGCGGACGAGGAGTGCGCGGGGGTGTTGCAACAGGCGACCTCGTGCCGCGGAGCGCTCGACGGCTTCATCGCCGAGGTCATCGAGGATCACATCCGCGAGCACATGATCGATCCGCAGGCGCGCCGGGACGACCCGCGCACGGAGGCCGCCGAAGAACTGGTGGATATCGTCCACCAGTACTTGAAGAAATAGCGCGGGGCGCGCCCCCTCAGGGTTGTGGCGAGGCGCGCCCGCTGGTGAGAAGCCGCCGGAACGCCGCCACCACCGCCGGCTGCGGTTGGCGAATGGCTGGAACGGACTGGTAGTCCTGCCAGCCGCCACCAAGGCTGCGGTACAGTTCGACGAACTGTTCGGCCGCCGTAGTCTGCGCGCTCACGTTCTGTTGCTCGATGACGTACAACTGCCGCTCGGCGTCGACCACGTTGAGGAAGTCCGTCAGGCCGCGGTTGTAGCGCGCATTGGCGAGGTCCACGGCTCGCTGGGCCGCAACCAGCGCCTCGTTGAGCACCCGTACACGACTCTGTTGTGAGCTGAAGCCGTCCACGGCCGTATCGACCTCCTGCACGGCCTGCAGGATGGTCTGCCGATAAGCCACCAGGCTGCGCTTGGCGGCGAGGTCCGCGATGTCGACCTGCGCGTCGAGGGCGCCGAAGTCGAGGAGCGGCCACACCGCTCCCGGGCCGAACGACCACAGGTGCTTGCCGAAAGTCTGGCTCGATCCGGCGATCTGGCCCTGCTGGGCGCCGAGCGAACCAATCAGCGCCACCTGGGGGAAGAGCGAGGCGGTGGCGACGCCGACGCGCGCCGTGGCGGCGGCGAGGCTGCGTTCGGCCTGTTGGATGTCCGGGCGGCGCTTGAGCAGATCGAGCGGCACGCCCGCGTCGACGCGCTCCGGCAGCGCCGGCAGGAGTGCCGGCTGCGCCAATTCCTGGTCCAGGCTCTCCGGGTAGGTGCCGAGCAATACGGCGAGCGTGTCGCGGGTTGCATTGACGGTCGCCTGTGCCGGCGCGATCTGCGCCTGCAGCTGATCGAGCTCGCGGGCGGCGAGCGTCACGTCGAGTTCGTTGGTGATGCCGCGCTCGTAACGCGTGTTGACGATGCGCAGCGAGTCCTGCAGCACGTTGCGCGCGCCCTCGAGGATGCCGAGCTGAAGTTGCGCGCCGCGCAGATCAACGTACGCGCGCACGACGTCGGCCACCACCGCGGTGACGACCCCGTAGCGCGCCTGTGCGGCGGCTTGCGTGTCGAAGCGCGCGGCCTGGATGGCACGCCGGTAGCCGCCGAAGATGTCGAGCTCCCACACGGCGTCGAAGCCGCCGACCGTGTTGAGGCGCGACAGGCCGGCGCCGCTTGAGCTCGACACCAGCGGCTGGGAGGCCCGCGAGCGCGCCAAGTTCGAACCGGTGCCGCGGCCCTCGCCGGCGCTCGCATCGATTTCCGGCAGCGCGTGGCCGAGCACCACCGTCTCGTAGGTGCGCGCCTGTTGCAGGCGCAGCAGCGCGTCCTCTATGTCGAGATTGTTCTTGACCGCCCGGTCTACCAGAGAGTCGAGCTCCGGATCGTTGAGAGCACGCCACCAATGCGCCAGGTCCACCTCCGGCGCCGTGCCCGCCGTTCCGGCCGGCGCCGTGGGCGGCGTGCCGGTGGCGGCGAACTTCGCCGGCAGATCGGACTTCGGAGTGCGGTACGACGGGCCCACCGCGCAGCCGGCGAGCAGCGTCAGCGCGGCGACCGCTGCGCCCCTCGCGAGCGTCATGGCTTCCCGCCCCGGTTCTCGGCGGTCTGCGACGCGCCCGCGTGCTCCGCGGCGGCGGGGGCGACCTTGACGTGATCGCCGTCGGCGAGCGAATCCGGCGGGCTGTCGATGAGGCGGTCCTGCGTCGTGAGGCCAGCCAGCACCTCGACGTCGGTGCCGAGATTTCGGCCCAGCTTCACCGGGCGCAACTGTACGAGGTCGTCCTTGCCGACGAGCGCAACCTGCAGACCGTGCTGCCGGAAGATCAGGGCGCTCGCCGGGATGCGCACCATGTTCGACTGCGGCGGCAGGTCGAAGTGCACCTCGGCATAGGTGCCGGGCTTGAGCGCGCCGTCCGGGTTCTCGGCGTGCAGTTCAACCAGCAGCGTGCGCGAGGCGGGGTCGATCGCATCGGCCGTGGTCGCCACGGTGGCGGCAAAGGTGCGGTCCGGGAACTGCGGCAATTGCAAATGCGCCGACAGGCCGGCGTGGATCTGCGCCGACAGTTCCTGCGGAACCTGTACGAACACGCGCATCTGGTGCACGTCCGCGACCTTGAACAGCTGCGGTGCGCTGCCGCCGCCGGCGCCGCTGCCGGCGTTGATGAGGGCGCCGATGTCGGTGTTGCGCGCGGTCACGATGCCGTCGAACGGCGCGGTCAGGCGCTTGAATTCCTCGAGGGCGCGCAGGCGATCGACCGCCCCCTGGTCGGAACGAACGTCGGCGATGGCCGAGTTGTAGCGCGCGGAAGCGGTGTTGAAGTCCGCCTTCTTCGCTTCGCGCTCCTGGTCGGACACCACGCCCTTGGGCGAGTCGCGCCAGCGCTCGTACGTGGTGCGCGCGAATTCCATCTCGGCCTCGCGCACCTTCACCTGTGCCTCGGCGGCCTTCAGGTTGGCGTCGGCCGCGGCGAGTTCGGCGTCGAGGTCCGGCGCGTCGATCTCGGCGAGAAGATCACCCTTCTTCACGCGTGCGCCGAAGTCCTTGTACCACTTCTTGATGTACCCACTCACCCGCGCGTAAATGGGCGCCTCGTACCAGGCTTGGATGTCGCCCGGCAGCACCGTCTGTACGCCGCTCACGCCCTGTTGCGGCATGACGACGTTGACGGTGGGCGTGGCCTGCGCCTGCGTCCACTGGGCGACGTCGCGGTCTTCGAACCAGCGCAGGGCGATGCCGCCGATGGCGACCAGGACGGCGACCACGGCCGCGATCAGACCGAGCCGCCGCAGTCGGGCCGGCGAGGGACCGGACGGATCCTGGTCGGGGGCGGGCGGGGCCGCTGAGTGAGGCTCTGGATGCATGTCGTTCAAGGTCGTTCTCCGATTCCGTCAATGCGAGCCGAGGGCCGCGTCGCCGGCGGTCGCCGCGGCGGTGGGTTTACGCGCGTGCAGGACGCTGAACACGACCGGCACGAAGAATAGCGTGGCGAGGGTGGCGATGGTGAGCCCGCCGATCACGGCGCGTCCGAGCGGGGCGTTCTGCTCGCCGCCCTCGCCGAGCGCGAGCGCCATCGGCACCATGCCGATGATCATCGCCAACGCCGTCATCAACACCGGCCGGAAGCGCGTGAAGCCGGCCTCCAGCGCCGCGTCTGAAGCGTCGAGACCCCGTTCGAGTCCCTCGCGGGCGAAACTCACCAGGAGGATGCTGTTGGCGGTGGCGATGCCCATGCACATGATGGCACCGGTGAGGGCCGGCACCGACAGGGTGGTGCCGGTGATGAACAGCATCCACACGATGCCGGCGAGCGCGCCGGGCAGGGCGGTGATGATGATGAACGGGTCGATCCAGGACTGGAAGTTCACC
>DAIDHD010000029.1 GCA_027459765.1 Gammaproteobacteria bacterium
CGACACTACGGGCACGCAGGCCTCGAAATCGACCTGGAAATTTCGGAGCAGAAGTTTTTGCCAGTTTTGCCCTACTTTCCGGGGTTCCAGAGCTGCAGCGGGTCGTTGAAAACCCTGTAAGTAGGTCCGTCACTCCCACTCAATTGTCTCCGGCACTTATAAGTGCCTGAAACTGTTAGTTTTTTCCTAAGCGTACAACGAACTTACCGTCAGATCTACCGCCAAATAAATCCGCTTGAGGATGATAGATGGCGATAGATGCGGAAAGGTGCAAGGCGATTTGGCGCCCAAGTGATGCCGAGAGCCTCTCTGACCATTAGACCGCCAGGAAATCTAGAAGCTTGGCGGCGTTGGTCGACACCTGGCCCGCACAAAAAAGACCACCTACTTCCTGCTGGGAACTTGCCTCAAACGTGTAATGTTGACCTAGGCTCGAGCGACAACAGTTCATGGACTTCAACATGCAACCTAAGCCCACGTTCCGGCGCCCTTTCCCATGAGGGGCGTTCCTCAACACTGCAGGCGGCGGACTTGCACGCTTTCTTTCCAGGCCCCGCCATGTAGCGGCGACTGCGCCGTCGTCCGAGATCAATCGACTCGCGACGGTATTGCAGCCTGCAGATGTCCTGCTGGTTGAGGGCAACTCGATGATCAGCGGCGCTATCAAGTACCTGACGCAATCGACGTGGTCGCATGCGGCGGTCTTCATCGGGGCAATCTGTTCTACGCTGATTGCCCAGGCTTTCCAGTCAGTGAACTACCCGATCCTGCCGCACTTGACTCAGCGGGACGCAGCGCGCCCGGGGTGTCCCGACTGTCAGGAAGAGGTGCTCCATATCCGTCACCACAGCCTTTTTGCGCCCCGGGATTTCGACCTGTCACCCTATTTCGAGATTGTGAAACCGCTGCTCGAACACGAGTTCGATTACCGCGCACTCATTTGGGGTGACGCCGAATCCGCCGCCAAGACGGCCTGACACACCGATGAAGCACCTCGTGCTGGTAGGCGGCGGACATGCCCATCTCTTTGTGCTGCAACGACTGGCCAAAGAGCGGCGCAACGACATCGTGACCACGCTGATCAGCCCGAGCCGGTGGCAGTACTACTCCGGCATGTTGCCGGGCTGGATCGCCGGACTCTACGAGGCCCACGAATGCCGAATCGACCTGCGATCGCTTGCGCAGGCAGCGGACGCCCGTTTCATCGAGCAGGCGGCCATCGGATTGTATGCCGACGACAAACAGGTCGAGACGAGCGACCGGCAACGCCACCCTTACGACGCACTCTCGCTCGACATCGGCAGCGAGACAAATTGCCGTGACCTGACCCTCCTCGGCGATCGTTTGCTGCCCGTTCGCTCATCGCACTTCCACGAGCGCTGGCAGGACATTCTGGGTCAGGCGCGAGTGCAGCCCGGCTACAGGCTTGCCATCGTCGGCGGCGGCGCTGCCGGCGTGGAAGTCGCACTCGCCGCCCGCACCGCCTTGGCCAGGGTCCAGACTTCCACTCACGTGGATCTCGTCTGTGGCGTGAACGGTCCTCTACGAGGCATGGGCGCGATCCCACGGCGGCTGGCCGGCCGTGCGTTGGCTCGGCTGGGCGTCACAGTGCATCGCCATCGCGCCACCGGAACGCACGCCGGCCTGCGACTCGATGATGCGGAGACGCTCGAGGTCAACGCAGTCATTGCCACCACAGGGGCCAGTGCTCCGCAATGGCTGCGGGCGACCGGTGCCAGTCATGATGTATCCGGATATGTCCGCGTGGACCACCACTATCGCAGCGTCTCGCACCCGTCAATCTTCGCCGCCGGTGACATCTGCGCAAGTACCACAGGTCAGGTCCAACGATCCGGCGTCTACGCGGTACGTGCCGGCCCGGTGCTCGCACATAACCTGCTGGCCGCCTTGAAGGGCCATCCCCTGACTCCTCATCGGCCGCGCCGCCGCGCGCTCTACATTCTTGCAACCGGAGACCGGCAGGCCATGGCGACCTGGGGGCCGCTTTCGGGCTCTGGACGCTGGGCTTGGAGGCTGAAAGACTGGATCGACCGGCGTTTCATGCGCAGGTTCGGGCAGCCATGAGCGGCGCTTTGACCGCAGTCCCCCCCGGGAGGCGTCCCCTCCGGGACAGCACGGCCCCGGCGGCGTCGCTGTATCATGCTCGGCAGCCTGCTCTGCACGTTCGGTGGCGCGGGCGCATTGGGGAACGCTTGAATCAAACGAATCACAATGCCATTGGCAACGCCACCGGGAAGGATCGCGCTCTTGGGGAGCCAGTCTCGCTTTCGGCGTTGCGTGTGAAGCTCCTGCGGTTCGCGACCCTGCAGCTGGGCGACCCTCATCTGGCGGAAGATGCCGTCCAAGAGGCGCTGCTCGGGGCACTGAATAACCTGCGCTCATTCCGCGGCGAAGCGGCGCTCCATACCTGGGTCTTCTCGATTCTCAAGAATAAGATCGCCGACCAGCTGCGCCAGCGTGCGCGGCGACCGGAAATTGGTGAAACGGTTATCGGTGATGATCTCGATGAAACGATTTCCATTTTTGATGACCGCGGCAGGTGGCATGAGCCCAACCGACCGGTCCGATGGGCGGAACCGGAGTCGGCGGTTATCGACCATCAGTTCTGGCGCGTATTCGAGGCCTGCCTCGAAAACCTTCCCCGGCAGCAGGCGCGCTTGTTCATGATGCGAGAATTCGTGCAGCTCGACACCGAAGAGATCTGCCAGGCGTTGGCCATAAAGCCCGGCAATCTCAATGTCGCTTTGCACCGTGCCCGTTTGAAGCTGCGCGCCTGCTTGGAACACCACTGGTTCGTTGCGGGGGAGGCGGCATGCTGACCTGCCGTCGCGTTACCGAGCTGCTCTCGGAGGCTCAAGAGCACCCCTTGTCGCTGCGGGACCGCGCAGCACTGCGCATGCACATGATGATGTGTGATGGCTGCCGGAATTTCGAACGCCAAATGGACATGCTGCGAAAGATCTCTCGTAGTTATGTGCCCACTGCGAATTCCCCGTCCGAGGAAGATCCGCAGCCGAAATAGGCCGAACGACTCACGGTCCATCGGACTTGCCGACGCTCGTCCAAGAACGAGGCCGGCTATTCGTCCGTATTGCCAGCCGGAGACGGCATACAACCGGCCCGGCCTTTTTGCTGCTGGGTACGCAGGATCGCCGCAGAGGTGCCGTCGGTTGGATAGGCATCGGGTTCACCCAAAATTACAGTCCGGGAGCTGTAATGTTGGCGCCCCTTCCAGCGACAGAGACACTACGCAACAAAATCAACCCCTTATATTTAAGAGCGCGGGTGGGGAGTACCTCGAATGGACCCAACGAACACGATCGGGAACGGGGCGAGTTCCTTCCATACGAACACTTTAGCCACGGAGCCCGAATGCGATGCAACCCTTCTCCCCGAAGTACTTAAGGCCCCGCTTCATTCTCCTCATCATGGCGGCTGCGGTCAGTTGCGGATTTTGGGCTCCCGTGCTGCTAGCGTCGGAAAGTGATGGCGCTGGCGGCGACGCCATCCAGGAGATCGTCGTTTCCGCGCGCAAGGTCGAGGAGCCGATCGAGCGGGTGCCGGAGAGCTTGACCGTATTCACGGCACAGTCTCTCGCCGACATGGACATCCGCTCTTTCAACGACTATGCCTCCAAGGCAGCGAACGTCGCCTTTGGATACGGTGCCGGCTCCACCGGCATCTCCAACGCGCGAACGGTATCCATCCGTGGAATTACAGGGCAGAACCTGTTCGGTACCGCCGGCGCGGTAGGCTTCTATATTGACGACACACCGGTGCCGGAGGCGATCGATCCTCGAGTCATTGACCTTGATCGCGTCGAAATCCTCAAAGGCCCCCAAGGCACACTCTACGGCGAGAGTTCTTTATCGGGAAACGTGAGACTGATCAGCCGTCGACCGGATTTACAGCACGATGAGCTTGCGGTCGCTGGGGATGCCGGCTTGACGTCCGGGGGGGGAAGCGTTGACGGGGGTGCCGGCGCCGTTGCCAACCTCGTGGCCATTCCGGACCATCTGGCGCTGCGCATCGTGTTGTTCGCGAATCACGATGCCGGCTATCTCACCCGCACGTTCCCCTCCCCCTCCAGTCCCGCCACCGGCGATCCGTCTGTCGCGGCTCCTCGCACCAGTGTCGGGGACCAAGGCGCAGAGTGGACTTACGGTGGCTCCATCAACGCACTGTGGCGGCTGACCAATTCCCTCGAAGCGCGCTTTCGAGTCATGTTCCAAGACGCCGAGCAGCATGGATTCGCCGCCACCTTCGCGCCGTTGCCCGCCTTCAGCGCCGACTACACGTTGAACCGCGCCTTCGACATCCAGCCGCATGCAATCGATCGCTGGGCATTACCCTCCATCGACATCGTCTATCACTCGGAATTTGTCACGGTGCAGTCGTCTACGAGCTACTTCTACCGCCGCAACAGCGACATCGAGGACTCGACCTACGGAACGGAACAGATTTTTCACAGCTACTATGGTGTCAACAGCCTGCCAAATCAGCCCTTCCTGTGGGACCAGGAGCACCGGCAGAATCAGCTGACCGAGGAACTGCGCGGAAGCTTTACGACGAATCCGTACCTGACCGGCACGATAGGTGCGTTCGCGTCCCGCACTCGATCGACGCTCTCGATCCCGCCGACTTACGCCCAAGGGCTCGTCGCAGCCACAGTCGGCAATACCGTGGTCGGCCCCTGGCCTAACAATCTGATCTGGACCGACTACAATCCTCTCACCCAAGATGACTTCTCGCTCTTCGGCGAGGCGCAATGGCATATTGTGCCCGCGCTCACGGCCACGCTAGGCGCTCGTCAATACTGGTTGCGCCAGCGTACGGACTTCACTGCGAACGGCTTCAACAACTTTGGGGCGACCTTGAGCGATCCGCAACACAGCCGACAGTCCGGATTCAACCCTCGACTGGGTCTGTCGTACCAGGTCACTGAGGCGACGATGGTCTACGCCTCCGCCTCCGAGGGCTTTCGCGCCGGCGCTGCCCAGCAATTCCTGCCGTTCTGCGCAGCCCCAGCGCTGCCAGCAGACGCGATTACCCATCTGCGCTCGGACTCGCTGTGGAGCTATGAACTCGGCGCAAAGGCGCGACTGTCCACCGGACTCACAGTTTCAGCGGCGGCCTTTCACATTGACTGGAGCAATCCGCAACAGCAGGTGGCCCTGCCATGCGGCGCCTACTTCGACATCAACGGCGGGCGCGCCCGCGTGGACGGCGGCGAAATCGACGCCGCCGGTAAACTGGGGTCCCATTTCGAGATTCACGCGAGCGGTGGCGTCGAGCATACGTCGGTGACCGATCCCGGTGCGCTCGCATTGGTTGGCGTCACACCGGGATCGCGCATCCTCGGGACTCCGCAATGGAATGCTTCGCTCGCGCTGATATCGCATGTTTCCTTGACAGCAACGATGGAGGGATTTGCCGAACTCGATGACAGCTATACCGGAAACAGCCGCACGCTGTTGAACGGTGGCAACGGGACTTTCGCCACCCGCGCGGGGTATTCACTCGCCAACTTGCGCGTGGGGATCAGACATCAAGCTGGCGAATACTCGCTTGCCATTCGCAATTTGACAAACTCGAAGCCGAATCTGGGCGACATCGGCTACGTGGGTTACGCCCAATACACGAGCAACGGCGCCATTATCCCGCAGGTTGCGACGCTCCAGCCGCTGACCGTTCTGCTGGAGATGCGATGGAGCCATTGAAGCGCGTCACACCCATAGCAGAGTCGCCAACGTCGGGCGGGCCGGAGCGATGAAGGGTCGACTGCTGCTTCTGGTGGTTATCGGCGTCGCCGTTGCCTTGTTTTTTGTGACGGGACTGCATCGCGAATTCAGCCTCGATCAACTACGTGCGCACTTTCAGGATCTGCATCAGCTTGACGCGCGCCACCCCTTGGCACTGGCAGGCGCCTACTTTGCCGTCTACGTTCTGATGGCGACGCTTTCGCTGCCGGGCGCGGCCATTTTGACGCTGCTGGGAGGTGCCATTTTCGGCGTGGTCTGGGGTAGCGTCCTGGTTTCGTTTGCCTCCAGCGGCGGCGCCCTGCTGTCCTTTCTCACCTCACGCTACCTCTTCAAGGACTTCGTACAGGCAAGGTACGGTGCGCGGTTCGGCGAGATCAATGCGGGATTGCGCCGCGATGGCATTCTATTCCTGCTGACGTTGCGGTTGGTTCCGGTGATCCCCTACTTCGTCGTCAATCTCCTGATGGGATTGACGAATATGCGGCTCGCTGCCTATTACCTCGTCAGTCAGATCGGCATGCTTCCAGCCACCGTGATTCTGGTACAAATCGGTACACAGCTGGGCGCCGAGGGGCAGGCCGTGGGCGCCTTGAGCTGGCACATAGTGACGCTCCTGGCGGCGCTTGCAGCCCTACCGTGGATCGCGCGCCGGCTAATTCGGGCCTGGCAGTTACGGCGGCGATATGCCCGGTGGACTCGACCGCGTCGGTACGACCGCAATCTCGTCGTGATCGGCGCCGGCGCCGGCGGACTCGTCACCTCCTATGTGGCGGCGGCGGTGAAAGCCAAGGTTACCCTCATCGAGTCTCACCGCATGGGCGGCGATTGCCTCAACTACGGCTGCGTTCCGAGCAAGGCGCTTATCAAGACAGCCAGAGTCGCATCCATTCTCCGGCACGCGGAACGCTACGGTCTGTCGTCTACGACGCCGCCACTCTCGTTCGACGCCGTCATGACGCGAGTTCGCCAGGTCATCGATGCGGTCGCACCCCACGACAGCGTTGAGCGCTACACGGCGCTTGGAGTGGAGGTCCTCGAAGGTCATGCACTGATTGTGGATCCCTGGACCATCGACGTTACCCTCCACTCCGGGAAGGTTCGCCGGCTCACGACGCGCGGCCTGGTGGTCGCGACCGGCGCAGCGCCTGTGGTCCCCAGAATCACCGGTATCGAAGAGTCAGGGTATGTCACGAGCGAGACCCTGTGGTCGAAGCTTGCCACGCTGCCTTCGCCGCCGGAACGAGTGGTGATTCTCGGGGGCGGTCCGATCGGTACTGAGCTCGCTCAGGCGTTGGCGCGGTTGGGGTCCCAAGTCACCCAGATCGAGAAAGGCGGTCGACTCCTCGGTCGGGAAGACCCGGAGGTATCGGCGTCGGTGCACGCCGCCCTGAACGCTGACGGAGTGAACGTCCTGCTTGGTTACGAAGCACTGCAATGTCGCCGCGACAATGGGATCGGGATCCTCATCGCGCGAGGCGCTCTGGGGACTCGCGAGATTCCCTACGATCTGCTGGTGTGCGCGGTGGGGCGTCGTCCACGACTTGCTGGATTTGGTCTCGAGGCCCTTGGTGTGCTTGAGGACGGCAAGTTGCCGATCAACGAGTACCTCGAAGCAGCCCTGCCGAACATCCTTGCCGCCGGGGACGTCACAGGCTCCTACCAGTTCACCCACTTTGCCGGCCACCAGGGCTGGTATGCCGCCGTGAACGCGCTGTTTGGGCAGTGGCGTCGATTCAAAGTCGATACTCGCGTGATTCCGCGGGTGACGTTCACGGATCCGGAGATTGCGCGCGTCGGGCTCAACGAGTCCGATGCGGTCGCGGGAGGCGTGGCCTTTGAAACTACGACATACCGCCTTGAGGAACTGGACAGGGCTATTGCCGAGAGCCGCACCGGCGGCTTCGTCAAGGTACTGACCGCAGCGAAAAGTGACCGGATACTGGGAGCCTGCATCGTGGGTGATCATGCCGGCGAGATGCTGGCGGAGTTTACCCTGGCGATGAAGCATGGGTTGGGACTGAAGAAAATCCTGGGAACGATTCACCCTTATCCTACTTTCTCGGAAGCGAACAAGTACGCCGCGGGCGAATGGCAGCGTGCACACCTGCCTACTCATTTGCTGCGATGGGTTCAACGCTACCACGACTGGCGTCGGGATTGATCGCATGATTCGCAAAATTTTCATCGCACTGGTATCGCTAATCGCGGTCGGGACGGCCGACGCCTCTGCGATTTTCGACCATTCCGACTGGAGCTCGCTTCTTCAGAAGTACACAAACCCGGTGAGATCGGGTCATGGTAGCGAAGTGAATTATGCGGGGATGCGGCGTGGAAACTCAGAACTCGACCGCTACCTTGCGCGAGCCGCGACCGTGACCCGAGCCGATTTCGATCGCTGGGATCGCTCTGACCAGTTGGCATTTCTCATCAACGTCTACAATGCCGCGACGGTTCGGCTCGTTCTGTCCGGCAACCCCGGGATCCAATCAATAAAGGACCTCGGCTCGCTATGGCGTTCGCCTTGGAAGATTCCGACCGTGGATGTGCTCGGTGTGACCCGAAGCCTCGACAGCGTCGAACACGAGTTGATCCTTGATTCGGATCGGTATGAAGATCCACGGGTGCATTTCGCGCTCAATTGCGCGAGCCAAAGCTGCCCCGCGCTTCGCTCCGAGGCCTATGTAGGAGATCGGCTCGATCAACAACTGGAGGACCAAGCACAGCGATTTCTCGGCGACCGAACCAGAAACTATATTCAGGGTTGCGAGCTGCGGATTTCGCCCATCTTCAAATGGTACCGGCGCGATTTCGAGAATGGATGGCGTGGAGTGCGCAGCCTCAAAGATTTTTTGCTGCGATACGCCGCCGCGCTTGGATTGACTGGATCGGAAATGCACGCGCTCGACTCGGGCGCCATCGAGGTCACGTGGCTGAACTACGACTGGTCGTTAAACGCCTCGCACTGAGTAGCACAGCCGGCGCAGTGTTTCCCACCTGTCGCCGAGGTGGTTCCCGCAACAGATGGGCGCTTGCCGCATGTCTCTGGCTGGGACTCATCCCGGTCGTGTCACGAGCGGCAGGACCCACGAAAACCGACCGGGATTGGGCGCAGGTTCAGGCTCGCGCGGCGGGAAACACAGTTTATTTCGATGCGTGGGGCGGCGATCAAGCGGTCAATCGGTACCTCGTCTGGGTCAGCGATCAGGTCCGACTGCAGTTCGCGATACGGCTGGTGCAAGTGAAGGTGACGGACATCGCCGAGGCGGTTACCCGGATCACTGCCGAGGCCGCCGCAGGCCGGCGGCATGGCGGAAGCTCGGACCTGCTCTGGATCAACGGTGCCAACTTTGCTTCCCTCCAGAAGGCTGGCTTGCTTTACGGCCCTTGGGCCGACCGGCTGCCGAACTCGGGTCTCATTGATACCCGCGGCAATCCGACTACGGTGACGGATTTCCAGATCCCGACCAGGGGCTATGAACTGGCCTGGGGCACGTCCCGCTTTTCATTGTTCTACGACGCGAAGGCCGTAGCGCACGTGCCGCGTAATATCGCTGAGCTCCTCGCGTGGATCCGGGCTCATCCCGGACGATTCACCTATCCTCGTCCGCCGAATTTCCTCGGCACCAGCTTCCTGAAGCAACTTCTCATCCTGACCGTTCCGGAGCACGCTGCACTGGCACGCCCGGTCGCTGCCGACTTCAAGCGCGTTACCGCGCCCGTGTGGGTGTGGCTGGATGCCGCCCGGCCGTTCCTATGGCGGCACGGCCGCCTCTATCCGCCCAGCGGGCCGGCGCAGACGGAACTGCTGGCTACCGGAGAAGTGGACTGGACGATGTCGTTCAATCCCCTCGATATGGCACGCGCCATCCAGACCGGCGAGATGCCGGATTCAATAAGACGAATGGCCTTCGCGCAAGGGACGCTCGCCAACAGTCACTTCCTTGCGATTCCCTTCAACTCCAGCCACGTGGACGCAGCGCTGGTAGTCGCCAATTTCCTGATCTCCCCCGCAGCCCAGGCGCGCAAAGCCGACGTCTCGGTATGGGGCGACCCGACGGTCCTCGACCCGACGCGTCTGCCGAAAGTCGACGGGCGGCGGGCTGCGGAACCAGCTGATCCGTCGGACACCGGGGCCAACGAGCCGCTAGTACCGGACCTCGATCCCTCCTGGATGACCGCGCTGGAGCAGGAATGGCTTCGGCGCTACGGTACGCAATGAGCCGCGTATTGTCCGTCCTGTTGGTTCTCGGGAGCGTCCTGCCCGCGATGGCGGGGCTGGCCGCCTCGCTCGTGCAGGCCGCATCCCCTGCCGCCTGGGCGACCCTGTTGGCGACACCTGGGCTGTGGCGATCACTGACGCTGTCACTCTGGACCGGCACGGCGTCGACCCTGCTATCACTGATTCTGGCCCATCTGGCGGTCTCAGCCGCCGGGATCGCTCGGCGCACTGGCCGCTTGCGATCGTTCGTCCTGCCCATGATAGCCTTGCCGCACCTGGCCGTGGGCATCGGACTGGTCCTGCTCCTATCGCCATCCGGCCTGTTGCTGCGGATGTTCTCGCCGTGGCTCACGGGCTACTCGCGCCCGCCCGACTGGATCGTCGTGCAGGATCCGCAAGGGCTGGCGCTGATCCTCGGGCTGGTCGTCAAGGAAACTCCGTTCCTCGCGCTGACCCTCCTGGGTGCGCTCACGCAGGTGCCTACGGAACGCTTTCTCGACGTCGGCCGTACGCTGGGCTATGGGCCTTTGAAGTCCTGGCTGGTCGCGGTCGCTCCGCCACTTCAGCGACAGATCCGGCTTCCGACGGTGGCGACCCTCGTCTACGGCTGCACCAACGTGGATCTCGCACTGCCGCTTGGCCCGCAGACCCCGCCGCCGATGGCGATCCTATTGTGGCAATGGTTCACATCCTCCCGGATCGAGGACGCGGGATTCGCTCACGCGGGTACGGTCCTGCTGGTCGGCGCCGTGGTGGTGTGCCTGGCTGCCGTGCTGGCCATCGCCTGCGCACTGCGTCCGCTCATGACGCGCTGGGCGACGGACGGTCATCGCTTCACGCATGACGGTCCTCCGCGCGCACTCGGGATGGCTGGTTCGTCCATCGTCGGCGTCCTCGCCATGGGAGCCGTGGTCGCCTTGCTGCTGCGGGCATCGACACCGATGTGGCGATTTCCGGCGGTGTGGCCGGTCTCCGCCACGGGGCACCCGAATGGGTTCGCATCGCTGGCAGACCCGCTCACCGCGCTCCGAACCGCCGCCATCGGAATCGTGGTTGCGTCGGCCACGCTGGCGATCGTCTGGTCGCTCTCCGAGTGGGCGCCATGCAAGGCGGGGCGCAGTCGCACCCTGACGGCCGTATTCTTCCTGCCGCTATTGATGCCACAGATCTCGTTCCTGTTTGGGCTTTCGTGGCTTGCATCGGCGCTGCGCCTGGATGGTTCCTACGCACTGGTCGCGTGGACCCACCTCGGATTTGCGCTCCCGTATGGCTGGGGAGTCTTGTCGACTGCGCGGGCAGCCCTCGACGAGCGCTACCTGCAAGTGGCCGCGAGCCTCGGGGCAGGGCCGTTTCGTCGCTGGTGCAGCGTCACGCTGCCGCTGCTGGCCAGGCCCAGCCTGCTCGCCGCCTCGCTCGCCTTCGCGGTCAGCACCGCCTTGTACCTGCCGACACTCGCTGCCGGCGCGGGCCACGTACGGACGCTGGCAGTGGAAGCTGCGGCATTGACGAGTGCCGGAACACTGCACGTGGCCGCGCAGTCCGGCATCGCCATGGCCCTGCTTCCGCTGCTGGCATTTGCGATCGCGGCGATCTCGTCTCGCGTGCTGTTCCGACGCTTCGGCGGAATGCCCCGATGACCACACTAACGCTCACGGCGGTCAGCCTCCGACTCCGCGAGCAACGCCTGTTCGCACCGCTGAGTCTGGTCCTGGAACCCGGTTCGATCTCCTCTATAGTGGGTCGAAGTGGTGCAGGAAAATCCTCACTCCTGTCATTCCTCTGCGGCTTGCTGAAGCCGCCATTTGTCGGCGAGGGTGAGGTCCTTCTCGACGGTGAGCGCATTGACGCGCTGCCGCCCCACTGCCGCCGCCTCGGTCTGATGTTCCAGGACGCGCTGTTGTTTCCTCACTTGACCGTCGCCGACAACCTCGCGTTTGGCCTCAGGCTTCGGATCTCTTCAACCCAGAGGCGCTCCGTCATCCGACGCGCCCTCGAATCCGTTGATCTTGGAGGCTTCGAGGAACGAGACCCTGCAACACTCTCGGGTGGCGAACGCACCCGCGTCGCGTTGATGCGAATGATGTTGGCTGAACCCCGGTGCGTCCTGCTCGATGAACCATTTTCGAGTCTTGATCCGGACTCGCGGGCGGCAACGAGGGCGATGGTGTTCGGCGAACTTCGTCGCCAACAGGTGCCGACATTGCTGGTCACTCATGACAAACACGACGTCGAGGCCGCGGGTGGCACCGTCATCGCGCTGCAGAAGCTCAAGGAGTAGCGCAAGTGCTGGATGTCGCTATGCGAGGATGCATTGATCCTGCGCTGAACGCCGCCGGCCGGCGCCTCGCAGCCTGGGGAGTGCGAGCCAACACCGTCACGATCCTCGGCCTTGTGGCGGGACTCGCGTCCGCCGGCGCCATTTCACAGCGACACTTTGCGCTCGCTTTGGTGCTGATTGCCGTCTCGCGGCTTCTCGACGGCCTGGATGGCCCGATCGCACGCGCCGCGGGACCCACTGATCGCGGCGGCTATCTTGACATCGTCTGTGACTATGCTTTTTACGCCGCCGTCCCCTTCGGGTTCGCCTTGGCGAATCCTGTCCTCAACGCCCTTCCAGCCGCGGCCTTGCTCGGCAGCTTCACGCTCACGGGCGCCACGTTTCTCGCATACGCCGCCATCGCCGGAAAGCGGGGCAGCCAAACTGCCGGTCCCAAGGCTTTCCACTACTCATTTGGGCTGATGGAAGGCACAGAGACGATCGCCTTTCTTGCTGGCATGGTCCTGTTCCCAGCGTACTTCCCCATGCTCGCTTGGGTATTTTCGAGTCTCTGTCTCGTGACCGCTCTGCAACGCTCGATCTCCGCGGTCGCGACCTTTAGGTGAATGCGATTTACCACAGGTCGGTCGGCCGGTGAATCCGTGGAGGTAGTCTCGGAGTTTCGTATGGACGGGGATCGAACCATGGCCTCGGCCCGGCGCAAGGCGCTTCGCTCGTGAAGGCGTGGCTTCGGCTGGCGTGCAACCGGGGCGTGGTCGTCACCGCGACGCGCATCGCGCTTATCGCCGGCACGGTGCTGAACGCCATCAACCAGGGGCCGCAGGTCCTGCGTGGCGATACCGTCGACTGGCCCCGGCTGGTTCTGACCTTTGTCGTGCCCTACGTCGTCTCGACCGTTAGCGCCGTGCAGACCAGGCAAAGGTAATTGACAGAACGCGATTGCCGCAACGACGGGGGAACGACTCGGCTCGACCCTCGGTCTGATTCGCGCATCAGCTACAACGACAGCTGCCAGCATCCACCTGCTTCGGCGGACACGGAACCGTCCCATACGAGCAAAACACGCAGCAGTCACCCGGTTTCGGGCGAAGCACCGTCTTACAGGCCGGACACTCATAGAAGAAGTGACACGCGTCGGTGGGCATGGTTTCCGTCGACTCGCTTCCGCAGTTCGGACAGCGAAGCGTCGATTTAAGAATCAACTCAACCATAACGGTATCCGAGCACTGCAAGTACTGCGCCCAGCACCAGTCCGACGGCTGTCAGCGTCCGCACGCTCCCTCGAGCGCACCACGCTCCGGGCTCGCAGACTCGGCGAGCCTGTCGCCACAAGGCCCAGGCGCCCGATGCAAGCAAGGTCCCTGCCACGATGAGTAGTGCCCCTCGGTGCGGAGCGGCGCGCACTGCGATGCCGAATAGCCACCCCGAGCCAACGCCCAAACTGCCCAATACAAAGGGCAGTCCGCAGCATGCCGCGGCAGCGAACGCTGCACCAAATCCCCCGACCATGTACGCGACTGGGCTCCAGCCACGCAAACGTCGAAAGATCTCGCCCGTCTGTGTATTGATGCCTGCCACTGAATCTCCAGGAAGTCGAACTGGCGAGTATCCTATCGTCTGTAGTTGCTACAGACTCAAGAGGAGGGCGTTCAAATGGTGGAAAAGCTCATTTTGATCGGCGAGTTGTCCCGACAGACTGGCTGCCATATCGAGACAATCCGCTACTACGAACGGATCGGCGTCATTCCCAAAGCCCAACGGCGTGGTCGGTACCGTTCGTATCGTCCCGACGATGTCTGCCGGCTAAGGTTCATTCATCGCGCCCGGGAACTCGGATTCTCACTCGCCGAGGTGCGCGCGCTCCTTGAGCTCGGTTCGCAAAATCGCGCCGGCTCATGCAGCCGCGCCAAAGCCGTGGCCTCAGAACACGTGCGCAGCGTCCGTGCCAAGATCGCCGACCTCGAACGTCTGGTAAACGTCTTGGAAGATGCTATCGAATGCTGCAAAGACGGGCGATCTCCGCACTGCCCAATTCTCGACGCATTGGAGGCCGCTTAGGCGCCAGCTGGGAAGTATTTGTAAGTGTGCCGTCCCGCGGAAGGCGAATCTATTGCGCGGCCTGGCACGCAAACCGGAATTCGCATTGGATGTGGACCAGCGCCGCAGGGTGAACGTTTGGTTCCGACGACACACGGTAGTCTTGGTCGATCTTCCGCGCCGCTATCAACGGGTTTTCTCCAGTTTTGCCCACAAACTCAGGGTTCACCAAAGCGTCGGGCCGTAGGACAATAGGGTAGCGCGCGGGTCACTCCCACTCGATCGTCGCGGGCGGCTTGCCGGAAATGTCGTATACGACGCGCGAGATCCCGGACACCTCGTTGATGATTCGGTGCGTGACCTTGTCGAGGAACTCGTACGGCAGCCGCGCCCAACGCGCCGTCATGAAGTCCACCGTCTCCACCGCGCGCAGCGCGACGACGTGATCGTAACGGCGCCCGTCGCCCATCACGCCCACGGAGCGCACCGGCAGGAACACGGCGAAGGCCTGGCTGACCTTGTCGTAGAGTTCGTGACGACGCAGCTCCTCGATGAAGATCGCGTCCGCGCGCCGCAGGAGATCCGCGTGCTTCTTCTCCACCGCGCCCAGGATGCGTACGCCGAGTCCGGGGCCCGGGAAGGGGTGCCGGTAGACCATCTCGCGCGGCAGGTCGAGCGCCATGCCCAGCGCGCGCACCTCGTCCTTGAACAGCTCCCGCAAGGGCTCGAGGAGCTTCAACTTCATGTCCTTCGGCAGGCCGCCCACGTTGTGGTGCGACTTGATGACGTGCGCCTTGCCCGTCTTGGCGCCCGCGGATTCGATGACGTCGGGATAGATCGTGCCCTGCGCGAGCCAGGAGACGCCCGGCAGCTTGGCCGCCTCCTCGTCGAACACTTCGACGAACACGCGACCGATGATCTTGCGCTTCTTCTCCGGATCGCTCTCGCCGTCGAGCGCGGCGAGGAAGCGCTGCTCGGCGTCCACGCGCACCACGCGCACGCCCATGTGCTCGGCGAAGGTCGCCATGACCTGGTCGCCCTCGCCGAGACGCAACAGGCCGTGATCGACGAATACGCAGACGAGCTGATCGCCGATCGCCCGGTGCAGCAGCGCCGCGAGCACCGAGGAGTCGACGCCCCCCGAGAGCCCGAGCAGCACCTTCTCGCTGCCGACCTGCGCGCGCACCCGCGCGATCGCGTCCTCGATGATGTTGCCGGTCACCCACGAGCCCGCGCAGCCGGCGATCTCGCGCACGAAGCGGCGCAGGAGTTCCCCGCCCTGCAGCGTGTGGGTCACCTCCGGGTGGAACTGCACCGCATAGAAGCGGCGCGACTCGTCCGCCATGGCTGCGAGCGGGGCGTTGTCGCTCGCGGCGATCGCCTTGAAGCCCGGCGGCACCGCGACCACCCGGTCGCCGTGGCTCATCCACACGTCGAGCACGCGCCGGCCCTGCGCGTCGCGGTTGTCCTCGAGCCCGTCGAACAGCCGCGACGGCGCGGTGGGCCGCACCTGCGCGGCGCCGAACTCGCGGTGGGTGGCGCTCTCCACCTGGCCGCCGAGCTGGGCCGCCATGGTCTGCATTCCGTAACAGATCCCGAGCACCGGGAGCCCCATCTCGAACAGCTGCCGCGGCGCCTCGGGGCTCTTCGACTCGTACACCGATTCCGGGCCGCCGGAGAGGATCACGGCCTTGGGTGCGAAGCGTTCGACGTCGGCGAAGGAAACGTCCCAGGGCACGATCTCGCAGTAGACCCCGAGTTCGCGAACCCGCCGGGCGATGAGTTGCGTGTACTGGGCGCCGAAATCGAGGATCAGAACGCGGTCGGCGTGAATGTCCGTCATCAACCGATCCGGTAGTTGGGCGCTTCTTTGGTGATGGTCACGTCGTGCACGTGGCTCTCCCGCACGCCGGCGTTGGTGATGCGCACGAACTGCGGGCGCGTGCGCATCTCCTCGACGTTGTGGCTGCCGGTGTAGCCCATCGCGGCGCGCAGTCCGCCCGCCAGCTGGTGCAGGATGGCGACAAGGCTTCCCTTGTACGGCACGCGACCCTCGATGCCTTCGGGTACCAGCTTCTCGAGCTCGCTGGTGGTGTCCTGGAAGTAGCGGTCGCTGGACCCGTGCGCCTGCGCCATGGCGCCGATGGAACCCATGCCGCGGTACGCCTTGTACGACCCGCCCTGGTAGAGCTCGACGTCGCCGGGCGACTCCTCGGTGCCCGCGAACAGGCCGCCGATCATCACGCAGTGCGCGCCGGCGGCGAGCGCCTTGGCGACGTCGCCCGAGTAGCGGATACCGCCGTCACCGATGACCGGCACGCCGGAGCCCGCGAGCGCCTCGGCGACGCGTGCGATGGCGCTCACCTGCGGCACGCCCACCCCGGCGACGATGCGCGTGGTGCAGATCGAACCCGGGCCGATACCCACCTTCACCCCGTCCGCGCCGTGCTTCACCAAGTCGAGCGCCGCCTCGGCGGTGACGATGTTGCCGCCGATCACCTGCAGGTCGGGGTAGGCCTTCTTGATCCGCGCCACCATCTCCAGAACGCCACGCGAGTGTCCGTGCGAGGTGTCCACCACCACCACGTCGACGCCCGCTTCGCGCAGGGCGGCGACGCGCTCCAGGGTGTCGGGCGCGGTGCCGACGGCTGCGCCGACCCGCAAACTCCCGTCGGCGTCCTTGCTCGCGTTGGGGAACTCGTTCGCCTTCTGGAAATCCTTGACCGTGATCATGCCCTTCAATTCGTGGTCATCGCCGACCACGAGCACCTTCTCGATGCGGTACTTGTGCAGCAGGGCGAGCACTTCGTCCTTCGGGGCGTTCTCGCGCACCGTCACCAGGCGCTCCTTCGGCGTCATCACCGAGGACACGGGCGCGTCCAGCTTGGTCTCGAAGCGCAGGTCGCGGTGGGTGACGATGCCCATCACCTTGTTGCCCTTGACCACGGGCACGCCGGAGATGTTCTTGGCGCGGGTGAGATTGATCACCTCGCGGATGGTCGTGTCGGGACCGACGCTGATCGGATCGGTGATCACACCGCTCTCGAATTTCTTGACCCGGTCGACCTCGCGGGCCTGCTTCTCGATCGACATGTTCTTGTGGATGATGCCGATGCCGCCCTCCTGCGCCATGGTGATGGCGAGGCGTGCCTCGGTGACCGTATCCATGGCCGCGGAGACCACCGGCAGGTTGAGCCGGATATCGCGGGTGATTTGGGTGCTCAACGAGACTTCGCGCGGCAGTACCTCGGAGTACGCCGGCACGAGCAGGACGTCGTCGAACGTGAGTGCCTCTTCCAGGATTCGCATGATGGGCGGGAACTTGCAGGTTAAAAGAGGCGCTATAGTCTACCGTTCGCCGCCCATCGGGTAAACCGCCGCGCCCCGGACACCGACCCAAGATGCCCATTGACCCCGAAATGCCCTCGTCCCGGCCTGACCGGGACGTTTACACGGTCTCACGCCTGAATCGCGAGGTGCGCCTGCTCCTCGAACGCGGCTTCGGCACGCTCTGGCTGGAGGCGGAGATATCCAATTTCGCGCGCCCCAGCTCCGGCCACTGGTACTTCTCGCTGAAGGACGCCGCGGCACAGGTGCGCTGCGCGATGTTCCGCCAACGCAATATGCACTGTGCCCTGACGCCCCGCGACGGACAGAAGGTGCTGGTGCGGGCGCGGATCGGCCTGTACGAGCCGCGCGGCGAGTACCAGCTCATCGTCGACCACCTGGAGGACGCCGGTCTCGGCGCGCTGAAGCGCCAGTACGAGGAGCTCAAGAACCGGCTGGCCGCCGAGGGCCTGTTCGCCGCCGAGCGCAAGCGTGCGCTGCCCACCTTGCCGCGGCGTATCGGCGTGATCACCTCGCCCACCGGCGCCGCGATCCGCGACATCCTGCACGTGCTCGAGCGGCGCTTTGCCGCGGTCCCGGTGCGGATTTATCCCGTACCCGTGCAGGGAGCGCAGGCGGCGGCGCAGATCGTGGCGGCCCTCGAGCTCGCGGCCGCGCGTGCCGATTGCGACGTGCTCATCCTCGCCCGCGGTGGCGGATCGCTCGAGGACCTGTGGGCCTTCAACGACGAGGCGCTGGCCCGAGCCATCGTCGCCTCGCCGATCCCCGTGATCTGCGGCGTGGGCCATGAAGTGGACTTCACCATCGCCGATTTCGCCGCCGACGTCCGTGCGCCGACCCCGTCGGCGGCTGCCGAACTTGCGGTGCCCGACGCGGCGGAGTGGCTGCGCGGCCTCGCCGGGCTGACGTCGCGCCTGCGCCGGCGAATGGAGCAGCGCCTCGACGACGCGCGCCAGCGCCTGCGCTGGCTGGAAGGGCGCGCGGCCCTCGCCAATCCGGCGGCGCGGCTCGCCCAGCAGGCACAGCGTTTGGACGAATTCGAGCACCGCCTCGGCCGCGCCTGGCGACACGCGGCGACCGCGCGCCTCGGTGCCGTGACGGCGTTGCGCGGCCGGTTGCTGCTGGCGAGCCCCGCGGTGCGGATGCGCCAAGCCGGCGTGCGCCACACCGCGCTCGGCGCACGCCTGCAGGCCGCGATCAGCGCCCGATTGCGGCGCGCGAGCGACCGGCTGGTGCCGCTGGCGAGCACGCTGAACGCGGTGAGTCCGCTGGCGACGCTCGCCCGCGGCTACGCCATCGTCAGCGACGAGCACGGCCACATCCTGCGCCGCGCCGAGGAGGCGACCGCCGGCAGCGTGATCGTCGCCCGGCTCGACACGGGACGGATTCGCGCGCGCGTAGAGTCCGCCACGGAGGAGCCGTGAGCACGCTCGCCCGCGGCGCGCTCGCCGCGCTGCTCGCCGCGCCGCTCGCGGCGGGTGCCTCTGGGGCGCTGCCCGCGGCGGCCGCGACTGCGCTGCCGACACGCAGTGCGGTGCCCGGCGGTGTCGAACTGCTCGACCTCGGCGCTGCCACGGCGGATCGTCCCGAGGCGCGCGCCGACGGACACCGGGTGCTGGTGGTCCAGGCCGCCGGTCGTTGGGTCGCCGTGGTGGGCATTCCCCTGGCGGCGCTCCCGGGAAATCGCAGCGTCGACGTACGCACGGGAGCCGGGCACGACGCGCTCACCTTCGCGGTCGCCGACAAGGCCTACCCGCGCCAGTCGCTGAAGGTCGCGCCGGCGCAGGTCGATCTGTCGGCGCGTGACCTCGCGCGCGTGCGCGCCGAGCACGAGCGCATCGATGGGGCGCTCGCGCATTACAGTCCCTCGCCGCCCGAGACGCTGCGCTTCGCGCCGCCCGTCGGTGGCCGGCGCTCGAGTTCGTTCGGCATGCGGCGCGTGTTCAACGGCGAGGCGCGCAATCCCCACTCCGGGATGGACATCGCCGCCGCCCGGGGCACCCCGGTTAGTCTGCCGCTCGCCGGCACGGTGCTGGATACGGGCCGCTTCTTCTTCAACGGCAACACGGTGCTGGTCGACCACGGCGAGGGGTTGATCACCATGTACTGCCACCTGAGCGCCATCGACGTACGGCCCGGCCAGCGGCTCGCGGCCGGCGCGCGCCTCGGCGCCGTCGGCAACACGGGCCGGGCCACCGGGCCCCACCTGCACTGGGGTATCGCGCTCAATGGCGTGTGGGTGGACCCGGCGCTGTTCCTGCCGCCAGACGCCTCCTGAAGTCCGCGCGCGCGGCGCCCTACTCGATGCGCTCGCCGTGCAACGAAATGTCGAGACCTTCGCGCTCCTGCTCTTCGCTGACGCGCAGGCCCATGGTCGCGTCGATGACCTTGAGCAGCACGTAGCTCACCACGAAGCCGTACACCAGCGTGACCCCCACGCCCTTCGCCTGCGCGAGGAGCGAGCCGTCGACTCCGCCGATCTCCTTGCTCGCGAACACGCCGGTGAGCAAGGCGCCGACGATGCCGCCCACGCCGTGCACGCCGAAGGCGTCCAGCGAGTCGTCGTAGCCGAAGGCGTGCTTGACCGACGTGGCGGCGATGAAGCACACCACGCCCGCGACCACGCCGATGATCACGGCGGGCGTCGGCGCCACGAAGCCCGACGCGGGCGTGATCGCCACCAGACCCGCCACGGCGCCGGAGGCGATGCCGAGCACGCTCGGCTTGCCCTTGCTGATCCACTCCGCGAACATCCAGGCGAGCGCCGCCGCGCCGGTGGCCATCTGGGTCGCCAGCATGGCCATGGCGGCGCGTCCGTCCGCGGCTCCCGCGGAACCCGCGTTGAACCCGAACCAGCCAACCCACAGCAGCGACGCACCGATCAGGGTGAAGGTGAGATTGTGGGGCGGCATGGCCTCGCGGCCGTAGCCGAGGCGCTTGCCGAGCACGAGGGCGCTGGCGAGGCCGGCGATGCCCGCATTGATGTGCACCTCCGTGCCGCCGGCGTAGTCGAGCACGCCCGCGACGTTCATCCAGCCGGTCGGCTCCCACACCATGTGCGCCACGGGCGCGTACACGAGCAGCGACCAGGCGCTCATGAACACCAGCATGGCCGAGAACTTCATGCGGTCCGCGAACGCGCCGGCGATCAGCGCCGGCGTGATGATCGCGAAGGTCATCTGGAACATCGCGTACACGGCTTCGGGAATCGTGGGCGCAAGGTGCGACACCGTGAGCTGGTTCGAGGTCTCGCCGTGCACGAAACGCATGCCCCCGAGCAGCAGGCGCGAGCCGCCGCCGATGAGGCCGTTGCCCGGGGTGAACGCGAGCGAATAGCCGGCCACCCACCACAGGACCGTGGCGAGACAGCAGCAGGCGAAACTCTGCATCAGCGTCGCCAGCACGTTCTTCTTGCGCACCATGCCGCCGTAGAAGAGCGCGAGACCCGGGATGGTCATCATGAGCACGAGAGCGGTGGACGTGAGCATCCACGCCGTGTCGCCGGCGCTGATCTTGTCGGCGGCCACCAGCAGCGGCGCAGTGGGTGCGGCCGCCGCGGGCGCGGCGGCTGGCGTGAGCATCGCGGCGGTGGACGCCGGCGCAGACGCGGCGACGTCGTCGGCGTGCGCCGGCGCGATCGACAGCGCGAGCCAGCCGGCCAGAACCCAACGGAACATCGTGTGCTTCAAGGCGTCTTCCTCTGTGTCGCGACCATCACGGAGCACTGCCGATGGTCACAGCGCGCCGGCGTCGCGCTCGCCGGTGCGAATGCGCACCACCTGCGTCAAATCGAACACGAAGATCTTGCCGTCACCGACCTTGCCGGTGTGCGCGGCGCGCACGACGGCCTCGATCACCGTATCCACCAGCGCCTCGGGCACCGCGATCTCCACTTTGGTCTTCGGTACGAACTCCACCAGGTACTCCGCGCCCCGGTAGATCTCCGTGTGTCCGCGCTGCCGTCCGAAGCCGCGCACCTCGGTGACAGTCATGCCCTGCACGCCGGCGTCACTGACCGCCTGGCGCACTTCCTCGAGCTTGAAGGGGCGGATGATGGCGGTGATGAGCTTCATCGGCGGCGACCCGGGCAGCGCACCTCGTCGGGGCGATGCCGCGGTCAATGAGCATCACGCGTGCCAAATCGATGGACTCCTGACCGAACAGAAGCTTACGTGCGTCGCCGTGTGCGCGTTCGCGGTGCACGCGCACCGGAATGGTGCGAAAACCAATCCGCGGCGCACCCTTCCGGGGCATCAGCCCGGTCATTTGAGGGTCAATTCCAGGCGAACCATGCCGTCCTGGGCCGTCGCCTTGCCGTTGGCGACCAGGAAGATCCTGCTCGGGTCCAGGCCGCCCTCCGCGATCAGCGCACCCTGCACGGCCGCGGCGCGTCGTTCGCCGAGCGCCCGCAGAGCCGGCTCGTCGATCGCGAGGTGTGCGCGAATCGCCTGAGTGAGGAAATCGAGCTTCGCGGCCAACACCTCCGCCGGCGCGTGCGCACCCGTCACCGCTTCCGGATAGGTGGGCACCGCCCCCAGTTCCTGCGTGTACAGCCGAGTGAGTACGGCGAGACGCGCCGCCGGATCGAGCGTCCCGAACGCCGTGGCTGCGCTCGCCGGCACGCCCTTGGCGCCGGCGGATACGTCGCTGCGCGCCGCCTCGATGTGCGCTGCGAGCGCGGCGTCGAGCAGCGCGTCACGATCCAGGTCGGTGACGTAACCGATGGGTACGTCCAACTTCAACTGCGGCCGCGCATCGAGCGCCTTGGCCAAGGTCTTGATCTTCGCCGCCGCGGCATCGTCGAGCGCCGCCGAACCCGGCGCGAACGCGACGAACTGCAGGTCCGGCCCGCCGCCGAACAGCGAACCGAGCAGCGCGAACGGCGCGGTGACGGCCTTGGTGAGCAGATTGAGCACCACGTGCCAGATGACGGGACCGAGCCGGAACGAGGGGTCGTCGAGCGTTCCGGCCACCGGCAGTTCCAGATCGATGACCCCGTGCCGATCCTTCAGCAACGCGACCGCGAGCTTGACCGGCAACGACACCGCGTCCTTGCTCGCGGTCTTCGCGCCGAATTCGAGCTGATCGATGACGACGTGGTGTCTGGCGTCGAGCTTGCGTCCCTCGACGTGATAGTGGAGCTCCGTGGTGAGCTTGCCCTTGCTGATGTCGTAGCCGGCGAACTTGCCGGAATACGGATTGAAGATGGAGAGTTCAATGTTGCGAAAGCTCAGGGCCAGATCGGTGTAGAGCGCCGCGCTCAGCAGGTTCACCTCGCCGGCGATGGCCACCGGCGAGAATTCGCCCACTTGGCCGTGCAGGTCGACCTTGGCGCGCGCCTTGGGGTCCGACGACAATCCGGCCACGCCGCCTTCCAGCGCCTCGATGCTCGCCGAGAAATTCGGTTCCACCGACAGATCGGAGAAATTGGCGACTCCCTGGTGCACCGTGATCTTGCGGATCGACACCGGCATGCCCGCACCGCTGGCGCGAGACGCACCGCCGGCTGCAGCTGGACCGCCGGCACCGGCCTTGCCGCCGGCGCTTCCCGCCGCCTTCGCCGGCTCGCCAACCGGCGCCGCTGCCGCGATTGGTGTCGGCGCAACGGTCGATGCCGGCGCGGCGCCCGGCGCGGTGAGCACGCGCTTCACGTTCAAGCTGCCGTCGGCTTCGACGATGACGCGTGCATACGGCTTGCGCAGGATGACCTCTGCCACGTCCAGCCGGTCCGGGTTGTGGCTGAAGGCGATGCCGCGCACGTCCAGCCGTTGCCAGTTGACGAAGTCCTCGTGCAATTCGTCGTCCACCGTGTGCAGCCGATCCACGCTGACGTTGCCACCCACCTCGACACGTGGCGCACCGCCGGCCGATCCGACGCGCACCGTGGCGTTGGCGCCGAGGCTGCCCTCGCGCAGGGTCATCCCGGTGTAGCGCCCGAGATACGGCTGAAGGGCCGAAAGATCGAGGCGCTTCGCCTCGATCTTCACGGCGGCCGCCAACGGCTGCGGCGTGAGCGTACCCGATGCACCAACCGAGCCCTCGCCGTTCACGCGCGCGGTGAACGCGACGTCGAGCGGCTTGGAAAGATCCAGACTCACGCCCTTCACCGTCAGATCGAGCGGCGCGATCGACAGCTCCGCCGCCGGGTGCAGGCTGCGGTCGGTGAACTCGAGCTTTCCACCACGCAGGGCGAACGTCGCCAGTTCCACGCTCCACGGTGCCGCCGGCGCCGCGGCGCCGGACGCCGGCGCAGCCGGCACGGACACCCGCGGCGTGGCGGGAGGCGTGGCCGCCGCTGCGCTCGACGGCCGCGGGGACTCGGCGGCCGCCGCACCACGTCCGGCGGCCAGGCTGGCGAGGTTCAGCTTCCCGTCGGGATCCAGCCAGGCCAGAACGCCGGGTCGGTCGAGGGTGAGCGAGTCCACCCGCACGCGATGCTGCGACAGATCGAGCGTGGTTCCGCTCGCCGTGAGCGCGGCGAACTTCACCCAATCCTGATCGGCGCCGCGAGGCCGGAGCGTGAGGTCACTGAGCGCGACACGCGGCGCCTCGACGTGAAGATCGAGCGTCCCGGCGAGCGTCGCCCGATAGCGCGCGGACAGGTCGAGCCGGCCGGAGGCGACCACGAAGTTCAGCCGATCCTCGAAGTACTCCCAGGCGGTGCGCGCGCGCAAACCCTCGATGCTGATCTCGCCGTCCGAGGCGAACGGCTGCAGGGCGACGTGGCCGCGCCAGCTGAAGCGCTCGCCGAGCGCGGTCGCCGCCGAGAGGGTGAAGGCACCGCCTTCGGCGCCGGTGCTGAAATCGCGCAGGCTCAAGTCGATCGGCTGCAGACGCAGCTCGAACTCGGTCGGGTGGCTGTGGTCCGCGTATCCGACCGTACCGCCGCGGATATCGAGAGCCTCGATGCGCAACGCGGGCACGCCTGCCGGTGCTTTGCTCTCCGGCTGCGTCGGCTTCGGCACGAGCCGGGCGAGATTGATCGCGCCGTCCTTGGCGACGACCGCGTCGACCCGCGGTGCGTCCAGCGCGATCTGCTTGAAGGTGAAGGCGCGGTTCCACAGCGAGGCGAGCTCGAAATCGATGAACAGACGATCGAAGGCGATCAGGGACTCCCCGTGCTCGCCCGGCAGGTTGAAGTGGTCGATGGTGGCCTGCAGCGTGAACGGGTTGATGCGAACCTCGCCCACCGCGGCGTCGAGCCCGAGTCGCTCGTGCACGGCCTCGATGATCTGCGTGCGCAGCACCCGCGGCGCCACCGCGAAGCCGAGCAGCGCATAGACGCCGAGCGCCAGCGCCCCGGCGAGCAGCACGCGCGCCAGGCGCGATTCGAGTAGTCGTCGCACGAGTATCCCCGCCTCATCGACGCCGGCCTCTCCCGTCGCGGCCGGCTGCGCCGGAGTCTAGCAAACCGCCGTGTCGGCGCGGGATCAGCGCTTGTTGCGCTGGATGAGTCGCTTGCGCTTACGCCGCTGGCGCGGCGTGAGTTCGTTGCGCCGTCCGGCGAAGGGATTCTCCTCGCCGCGGAACAGCACCCGCACCGGCGTGCCGGCGAGATCGAACGCCTGCCGGTAGACGTTCACCAGGTAGCGGCGATAGGCATCCGGCACGTGCTCGGTCTGATTGCCGTGCACCACGATCACCGGCGGGTTGCGCCCACCCTGGTGCGCGTAGCGCAGCTTGATCCGCCGCCCGCTCACCAGCGGCGGCGGGTGGCTCGCGATCGCCGCCTCGAGCACGCGGGTGAGCTCCGGCGTGCTCATCTCGCGCGTCGCCGCGCCGTAGACGCGCCGCACGGTCGCGAGCAACTCCCCCACCCCCGTGCCGTGCCGCGCGGAGATGAAGTGCAGCGGCGCAAAATCGGCGAAGGTCAGTCGCTGCTGGATCTGCGCGCGGATGTGATCGCGCTGCTCCATGGGAATGTTGTCCCACTTGTTGACGGCGAGCACCACCGCGCGCCCCTCCTCGATCACCGTGCCGAGCAGGCTCGCGTCCTGCTCCGCCACCGTGTCGTGCGCATCCATCACGAGCACCACGACGTGTGCGCTCTCGATGGCCTGCAGCGTCTTGATGACGCTGAACTTCTCCACCGCGTCCTCGACGCGCGCGCGGCGCCGCACGCCGGCGGTGTCGATCAACGTGTAGCGCTCGCCGTCGCGCTCGAAGGGCACGAACACCGCATCGCGCGTGGTGCCCGGGCGATCGAAGGCCACCAGGCGATTCTCGCCGAGAAGACGATTGATGAGCGTGCTCTTGCCGACGTTCGGCCGGCCGACCACGGCCACCTTGATGCCGGTGGCTTCGATCGGCTGCTCCGCGGGCTCCTCGAGCCCGGACAGGGCGTGCAACAGCAGGTCGGTCACGCCGCGATCGTGCGCGGCCGCGATCGGCTGCGGTTCGCCGAGCCCGAGCGCGTGGAATTCCGCAACCGCCACGTCCTCGTCGAAGCCCTCGGTCTTGTTGACCGCGAGCACCAGCGGCTTGCCGCTGCGACGCGCGAGCCGCGCGGCGAATTCGTCCTGCGGCGTGACGCCGGCGCGGCCGTCGACCACGACGATGAGCCGATCGGCTTCCTCGATCGCGCGCTCGGTCTGTTCGACCATCAGGCGCTCCACGTCCTCGGCACGCTCCACCAGGCCGCCGGTGTCGATGACGATGCAGGCGAGGCCCGCGCGACGCGCGTAGCCGTACTGGCGATCGCGCGTCAGGCCGGGCAAATCCGCCACCAAGGCATCACGCGTGCCGGTGAGCGCGTTGAAGAGCGTCGACTTGCCGACGTTCGGCCGACCGATCAGTGCGACTACCGGCAGCACGGGGTCAGGTCATGGCTTGGCCGGCGTCGCGCCGGCCGGCTTGCCGGAGCCGGTCGCGGCAGCGGGCGGCGTGGGCGTGGCCGCGGTGGGCGTGGCACGGTATGCGCCGATTTCGCCGGCGTCGGTCAGCACCACCACGGTGTCGCCGGCCACCGCGAGCGGGTTGCTGATACGCTGTTTCTTCGCCACCAGCTCGCGCGCCACCAGCTCCCCGGTGCGCTTGTCCAGCCAATGCAGATAGCCCTGCAGATCGGCGACCGCGATCGCGCTGCTGGTCACCGCGGGGACGGTGAGCGCGCGCATGCGCAGCTTCTTGTTGCGCCAGATCTCGGATCCGTCCCGCTGCCGCAGGGCGACGATCTCGCCGTCCGACTGCGTGACGTAAAGATCATCGCCGTCCGCGGCGAGACCACGATAGCTCGACATGTCGTGCGCCCACCAGACCTGGCCCGAGTCGAGCGCCAGCATCGCCGTACGGCCCTGGAAACCCGCCACGAACACGTCGTCGCCGACCACGGCCACGGCCGAATCGATGTCGATCAGTCGCTCGAGCTCGGTGCGTCCGTGCGGCGCCGCCACCGCCGTGTCCCAGATCGTGTCGCCCGTGGACACCGAGACCGCCATCACCTTGCCATTGTCGAAGCCGCTCAGCACCGCGTCCTTCGCGATCACCGGAATGGCCGTGCCGCGCAGACTGAGCTTCGGCACCTGCTGCTCGGCCGACCACGACTCCTTGCCGGTCGCCGGATCGAGCCCGTGAAGTCGGCCGTCGACCGAGCGCACCGCTACGATCTTGTCGGAGATCGCCGGGGTCGAGAGCAATTCCGAACGGATCTGCGTCCGCCAGCGCTGGTCGCCCGTCTTGGCGTCGAGCGCGACCAAGGTGCCCTTGCTGCTGCCGACCACCACCATGCCCTGCCCCGCCGCCGGACCCGCCGACAACGGCAGCTTGGTCTTCTTGCGCCACAACTCGCGGCCGGTTTCGAGCGCCAGGGCGACCACCTCGCCCTTGTGGGAGGCAGCGAACACCACGCCGTCGTCGACCGCCGGGCCGAGGCCCAGGCGCAGCACGGCGAACTTCTTGTTGCCGCCGGGGACCTTCTCGCTCCACAGCTTCTTGACGGGCAACGTCGCCGGGAAAGGGACCAGCTGAGCCGGCGGCTCGACGTCCTTGTCCTTGGTGCACGCCGCCAGCACGAGCAGCAGCGTCGCCAGCCCCGCCGCGAGCCCGCGGCGCATCAGGTCTTGTCCTTGGGCTTGCTCGCCGGGGCGGCACCCAGGTCCGCGAGCTTGAGCTCGAGCAGCGCGGTGTCGACGCCACTCTTGTCGGCCGCGGCCATCGCCGCCTCATATTCGCCGCGCGCGCCCGCCAGGTCCTTCTTCGCGTACAGGGCGTCGCCGCGCACTTCGTGCTCCAGCGCGGCGAACGCGCCCGCCGGCGCGGCCGGCAGGGTGGCGAGCGCCGCGTCGGGCTTGCCGAGGTCGATCTGCAGCCGCGCCAGGCGCAGCGCCGCGACCCGGCGCAGTTCCGAGTCGCGCGAGTCGTTCTTGACCGCTTCCAGCGGCGCGACCGCATCGGCGAGCTTGCCGTCCTCGATCGCGATACGGGCGATGGTGAGCCGCGCCTGGTCCGCATACGGGGAGTCGGGGTACTGCTTGATGATGCCGTTGGCGACCTCGCGCGCCTTGGCGCCGTCGTTGCCCTGCAGGGCCGAGGTGACCACCCCGAACTCCGTCGCGGCGCGCATCGCCTGCGTATTGCGGTGACCCTCGTAGTAACGGTAGCCCACGAGCAGCGCCACCCCGAGCACGGCTCCGCCGATCAGCCACGGTCCGTTGACGGCAAACCACCGCTTGAGGGCTTCGACCTGTTCCTCGTCTGTCAGATATTCATCGCTCATGCTTGACTCCGCTGTTCCCGCTGCCCTCGATGTCTACAGACCGAAGAGCACTCCAAGACGTTCACCGATGCGCTCGACCGGGCACTCCTCCTGCGGTGCTTCGCCGCGCAGGTCCTTCAGCGCCACCACGCCGCGCGCCGCCTCCTCGTCACCGAGTATGGCCGCATAGGCCGCCCCGCTGCGATCGGCGCGCTTGAACTGCGTCTTGAAGCTACCGCCGCCGAGATTGACCTGCAGTTTGAGACCCGGCAGCGCATCGCGCAGGGTCTCGGCCAGGCGCAGACCCTCTCGTTCCGCCCGCTCGCCCGCCAGCACCAGGTACAGGTGAGGGCGCTCGCGCGGCGCCGCCACGCCCTGCGCCTCGAGAAGCAGCACGATGCGCTCCTGGCCCATCGCCCAGCCGATCCCCGGCGTGGGCGTCCCGCCCAGCTGCGCGATCAGGCCGTCGTAGCGGCCTCCCGCACACACCGTGCTCTGCGCGCCCAGCAAATCGGTGGTCCACTCGAACACCGTGCGCGTGTAGTAGTCGAGTCCGCGCACCAGGTGAGGCTCCACATGATACGCGATCCCCGCGGCGTCGAGGTGCCCGCAGAGCGCCGCGAAGTGCGCCCGCGACTCCGCGTCCAGCGACTCGAGCAGCTGCGGGGCGCCCGCGACCAGCCGCTGGGTCTGCGGGTGCTTGCTGTCGAGGATGCGCAGCGGATTGCCCTGCAGGCGACGCCGGCTGTCCTCGTCGAGCGCCGCCTCGTGCGCCGTGAAGTACTCGATCAGCCGCTCCCGGTAGGCGGCGCGCGCCGCCGGGGTGCCGAGCGAGTTGATCAGGAGCTTCACCCGCGTGAGTCCCAGGCTGCGCAGCAGCCGCGCCGACAGCAGGATCATCTCCGCATCGACGTCCGGACCCTCGAACCCGAAGGCCTCGCAGTCGATCTGGTGGAACTGGCGATACCGGCCGGCCTGCGGCCGCTCGCGCCGGAACATCGGACCCATGCACCAGACCTTGAGCCGGCTCTCGCGCAACAGTCCATTGGAGATCACCGCCCGCGCGATGCCCGCGGTGGCCTCCGGGCGCAGCGTGATGTGGTCCTCGCCGCGGTCCACGAAGCTGAACATCTCCTTCTCGACGATGTCGGTGAAGTCCCCGATGGAGCGCTTGAACAGCGGCGTCTGCTCGATGATGGGAACGCGGAATTCCTCGTAGCCGTAGGCCGCGAACACGTCGCGCGCGGTGCGCTCCAGGAATTGCCAGGCCGGGATCTGCGCGGGCAGCACGTCGTGTACGCCACGCAGGGGCTCGATGATCTTGCTCAAGATTGCTCCGGTCAGCCGTGCGACGAAGGGCGGCGGCGCGCCGCGCCGCGTACCGTGGGCGGGAGCGGCGCGGATGCGCCGGCGGGCGCGGGTGCGTCGGCGGACGGACGGTCTCGGCGCAGCACGCCGTCGGCGCCCGCGTCGAAACGCGCCACGTCGCCGGTCAGGAATTCGGAGCCGATGGCCACCGCGTGCTGATTGACCTCGAGCTGCACGCCGCTCGCGTAGCCCAGGTGAACCTTGAGAGGCGCCGCGCCCGCCAGCGTCTTGACCGTGTTGGCGCGGCCCAGACCGGCGAACAGGCGCCTGCCGGCGGCATCGCGCACGTCCACCCAGGAATCCGCCGAGAAGCTCAGGCGCAACACCACCCGTCCGGGCCCGTCCGTCGCCTGCACGGTCGGTGCGGGCGCGGCTGGCGTCGGTGCGGCGGTCGCCTGCACGCTCGGTGCGGGCGCGGCTGGCGTCGGTGCGGCGGTCGCCTGCACGGTCGGTGCGGGCGTCACGGGCGTCGGCACGGCGGTATCGGACGGCGCCGTGGCGACGGCAGCGTCGATCGCTACCGGCCCGGCTGCGGGCCGCGCATCGTGGGCAGCGGCGAGCGGCGGCGCAGCGGCCGGTCGCTGCCAGGGCTTCCACCACCACCCGCCGACCAGCACCGCCAGTATCGCGGCGCCGGCGGCGACCTGACGAACGGGTGACGTCTTGCCGAGGCGCAGCCCGGGACGCACCGTCACGCCGAGCCCCGGCGACGGCGCCGCGGTTGGCGCAAGCGGTGCGCTCGGCGGGGCGGCAAGATCGGCGAGCAGCGAATCGCACGACAGACCAAGCAGCGTCGCGTAATGACGCAGGTGTCCCTTCACGTACACGGCCGGTCCTAGGCGCGAGTGATCGTCGGCCTCCAACGCCTCGATCACCCACGGATCGAGGTGCAGGTCGTCGGCGGCACGCTGCACGCTCAAGCCACGGCGCTCGCGCTCGGCTCGCAGCCGCGCGCCGGGGCTCTGGCCGGACTGCGGCGCTGCCGGAGCGGGTGCCTCGGTCGCGCTTGCGTCCGGCGCGTAGACGGCGGGCGTCGCCTCCGGTGCGACCGCGTCTGGCTCGACGGCCTCCGCGCTCATCGGGCGACGCCGGCGCGCAGCATGCGCGCCTGTTCGGAGTCCGGGAACTCGACCTCGATGCGCCGCGCGTAATTGGCCGCCGAGACGTCGTCGCCGAGCTTGCGCTCGACCTTGATGGCGATCCAGAGGAGCTCCGCGGACGCCGGGTTCACCGCCAGGTCACGCTGGATGGTCGCGCGCGCCGCGGCGGCGTCACCGCGCTCGAGCGCCATGTTCGCCAGCTGGAGCATCGCCTCGGGCTGATTCGGCCGGATGGCGAGCGCCTGGTTGAAGTAGCGCTCCGCGTCCACCAGGTCACCCGCGCCGTGCGCGCACACGCCCGCGTTGACCAGCGCCACCTCCGGGGTCTGGTAGAGCGGGTCGCGCGCGACCTGCACGAACAGCTTCTCGCCGGCCGCCGTCTTGCCGGTGCGGCACAGGAAGCCGGCGTAGCTGTTCTGCACGTTCGGGTCGCCGCGGCCGAGGCGCGCTGCGCTTGAGTAAGCCCGCTCGGCCTTGCCCATCTCGTTGAGCCGCTCGTAGACGAGGCCCGCGGTCTGCTGCACGTTGGCGTTGTCCGGGTCCTGCTTCAGGGCGCGCTCGACGAAGTCGCGGGCGTCGGCGAGCTTGCCGAGCTTCAGGTACTCGATCGAGAGGCGTGCGTTCAGCGCGGCGGCCTGTTTGATGTCGGCGCTCGAGGGAGACGGCGAGTGCGCGCAGGCGGCGAGCACGACCACGGACACGAAACCGGCGAGGCGCGCGGCGCGCCGGACGAGGCTCACGCCACCCCCGCCGCGGCCCGAGCGGGTGCGCCGAGCCGGTCGCCGAGACGCACGACCGTACGATCGTCGACACGCCCCGCAAGCTGTCCGCAGGCGGCGTCGATGTCACCGCCGCGGGTGCGCCGAATGGTGGCGATCACGCCGTGGTCGTTGAGTATGTCGCGAAAACGCAGGATGGCCGTGTCGCTCGAGCGCCGATAGCGTGTCCCCGGAAACGGATTGAAGGGAATGAGATTGAGCTTCGCCGGCCGCCCGCGCATGAGCTGCGCGAGCTGGCGTGCGTGCTCGGCGCCGTCGTTGATGCCGTCGAGCATGACGTACTCGAAGGTCACGCTGCGGCCGTTCTGCCGCTCGATGTAGTGCCAGCACGCCGCCAGCAACTCCGCGATCGGGTGCTTGCGGTTGATCGGCACGAGTTCATCGCGCAATGCATCGTTGGGGGCGTGCAGCGACACCGCCAGCGCGACGTTGCACTCTTCGGCGAGCTTGTGGATCTGCGGCACCAGCCCGGAGGTGCTCAAGGTGACGCGCCGACGGGACAGGTCGTAACCGAGGTCGTCCAGGAACACGTTCATCGCCGGCACGACGTTGCGGTAGTTCGCCAGCGGCTCGCCCATGCCCATCAGCACGATGTTGGTGATGCGGCCGGAACCGACGCGCTCGCCGTCAGCGGGGCCCGCGAGTTCGCGGTGCGCGAGCCAAACCTGGCCGACGATCTCGGCCACGGACAGGTTGCGGTTGAAGCCCTGCTGCGCCGTGGAACAGAACGAACAGTCCATGGCGCAGCCGACCTGGCTCGAGATGCAGAGCGTGCCGCGATCGGGCTCGGGAATGTAGACGGTCTCGATGCCCTGTACCCGGTCCATGCGCAGCAGCCACTTGCGGGTGCCGTCGGCCGAGCGCTGCTCGGTCACGATCTCCGGCACCGCCACTTCGGCCACCTCGCCGAGCGCGGCGCGAAAGTCGCGCGCCAGATCGGTCATGGCCGCGAAGTCCGCCACGCCGCGCCGGTAGATCCACTTCATCAGCTGGCGGGCGCGAAAGGGCTTCGCGCCGAGCCGATCGGCGACGAACGCCTCGAGCTGCACGCGCGGCAGCCCCAGGAGATTCACGCGTTCGGCGCACACCGGAACTTCAGCCCTCGGTAGGCGGGATGGCGAAGCGCATACGCTAGCGCGTACGCGGACAGAGCTCAATTTCCCGGAAGAAGTACGCGATCTCGCGCTGCGCGGTCTCCGGCGCGTCCGAGCCGTGCACCATGTTCTCGTCGATGCTGGTGGCGAGGTCGGCACGGATGGTGCCCTTGTCCGCCTTCTTCGGATCGGTGGCGCCCATGATCTCGCGATTCCGCGCGATGGCATTCTCGCCTTCCAGCACCTGGATCATCACCGGGCCGGAGGTCATGAAGCGCACCAGGTCCTTGAAGAAAGGCCGCTCGCGGTGCACGGCGTAGAAGCCCTCGGCCTCGGCCTGGGACAGGTGAGCCATGCGCGCCGCCACGATCTTGAGACCCGCGGTCTCGAAGCGGCGGTATACCTCGCCGATCAGGTTGCGGGCGACGCCGTCGGGTTTGACGATGGACAAGGTGCGCTCGATGGCCATGAGATCCTCGACTTTTGGAAATGAAGGCGCCGGCGCAGCCGCGCCGGACAAAGCGGGGCAGTGTACTTTAATCGGGGTACGGCAGGCAAACCGCCGGGTGGACGGAAGTTCTTGTATTGATTGAGGAACTTCCGCACCCGCCACGGCCCGCGGGCGATCCGCCGCGACTTGCGGGCGGTGACTTCAGACGTTGAAGCTCTCGCCGCAGCCGCACTCCCCCTTGGCCTTGGGATTCTTGAACTTGAAGGCCTCGTTGAGGCCCTGCTTGACGAAATCGACCTCGGTGCCGTCGATCAGCGGCAAACTCGCCGGATCGACCACCACCTTCACGCCCCGCGCCTCGAACACCGCGTCTTCCGGACGGATCTCGTCCGCGTAGTTGACGACGTACGCGAACCCCGAACACCCGGTCTTCTTCACGCCGAGACGCAATCCGACGCCGGCGCCGCGCTTGGCCAGATGGTTGCGCACCCGCTCCGCCGCAGCCTCGCTTAGTTGGATCGCCATGGTTTGCCGAAGGAACCTCGTGTGAAAGAACTGTTACAGATATACATAACACGGCTGCCCGCCAGGCGCACGGCCTGCCGAGGCGTCGCCGCGACGATGCGCCGATTTCTCGACGCGCATCACGCCGGCACGGCCGCCGCCGCGGCCAGCCACGCATCTTCGACCGTGAGAAGCCGGCCGAGTTTCTCGATCGGCGCCTCGAATCGCTCCCGCAACCGGTGCACGTCCTCCGGGAAACCCTGACGGAGCAGACGGCCGGGTGCCTGTTGCGCGACCCAGGCGGCGGCGGCGATGGTGTGCGGACAACCGTAGGCGAGGAAGCGCGCGCACTCGATGCGGTCGGTCGACCCCGGTACGAGGCGCAGGTCGAACTGCACCCAGGTGCCGGCCTCGCGGCTGCCGGCCGCACCGCGGCACACGCCGGGTCCGGCGAGCTCGCCGACGCAGGGCGGGTCTTCGAAATACCGGCGGGTCGCGTCGTTCAAGCGCACGCGCCGGCGCACCCCGACGTGCCGGCGATACGCCGCAGCCTGATCACCGCGGCGCTCACCACGGCGATGCCCCGCTCGACCTCCTCGCGGGTGGTGAAGCGCCCCAGACTGAAACGCAGGCTGCTCTCCGCCAGGCGTTCGCTCCGGCCGAGCGCGCGCAGCACGTACGACGGCTCGCCGATCGCCGAGGCGCACGCCGAGCCGGTGGACACCGCGAGGTGCGGCCGCACCGCCGCGAGCAGGCTCTCGCCCTCCACGCCCTCGAACGACAGATTCACGATGTGCGGCACCGAGCGCGCCGGATCACCGTTGCGCCACACGCCGCCGAGCGCCTCGAGTCCGCGCCACAGCCGCTCCGCCAGGCCCGCGATGCGGGCCGTGTCGGCCGCGCCCTCGGCGGTCGCCAGCGCGCACGCCTCGCCCATGCCGACGATCTGGTGCGTCGCCAGCGTACCGGAGCGCAGCCCGAGCTCCTGGCCGCCGCCGAGCTCCCGCGGCTCGACCAGCACGCCGCGCGCTCGCGCCAGGATGAGCGCGCCGACACCCTTCGGTCCGTGCGCCTTGTGGGCGGAGAGCGACATGAGGTGAATGCCGTCGCGCTCGAACGACAGGCCGCACTTGCCCACGCTCTGCGCCGCGTCGACGTGCAACCAGGCGCGGCCGTGCAGGGCGCACGCCCGTGCGATCCCGGCCACGTCCTGCACCGTGCCGATTTCGTTGTTCACGTGCATGACCGACACCAGCACCGTGTCCGGGCGCAGCGCCTCGGCCACCCGCCGCGGGTCGAGAATGCCGTCTCCGTCGGGCACCAGATAGGTGACGCGCCAGCCGCGGCGCTCGAGCGCGCGGCAGGGGTCGAGCACCGCCTTGTGCTCGGTGCGCACCGTGACGAGGTGCCGCCCCTCCTCGCGGCGCAGTTCGGCGACGCCGAAGATGGCGAGGTTGTCGGCCTCGGTCGCGCCCGAGGTGAACACGACGTCGGCGGCGCGCGCACCGGCGGCATCGGCCACCTGTCGGCGAGCCGCCTCGACCAGCTGCGCCGCACGCTCCCCGAACACGTGTCCGGCCGAAGCCGGATTGCCGAAGTCGCCCTCGGCCGTGAGGCACTCCGCCATCCGCCGCACGACCCGCGGATCGACGGCGGTGGTGGCGGCGTTGTCGAGGTACGCCGGCCGGGCGTCGCCCGCGGCGGCGCTCATGCGCCGCCCTGCGCCCGCTCGCGGCGCTTCGCCTCGCGCTCACGCCGTCCTTCCACGGCGTTGAGGATGCCGCGCAGCAGGTTGACCTCGTTCTTGTCGAGTCGCGCCCGATTGAACAGACGCCGCAGGCGCTCCATCAGGTAGCCGGTGCGGTCCTCGAACTCCACCGCCGCGAGCACCCGCTCGAGATGGCGGTAGAGATGTTCGATTTCACCCGCTTCGGCCGGCGGCGCCTCGGCCTCGGTGCGAGAGCGAGGCTGCTCGCGCGCGAGCAACAACTCGTAGCTGAGCAGCTGCACCGACATGGCGAGGTTGAGCGAACAGTAGGCGGGGTTCGCCGGAATCCGCACCAGCACCTGGCAGGACTCGAGCTCCTGGTTCTGCAGCCCGTAGCGCTCCGAGCCGAACAGCAGGGCGGCGCGCGACTCCCCCGGCAGCGCCGCGATGCGGGCGGCGACGTCCCGCGGCGTCTCGATGTCCCAGGTGAGCGAACGCGCGCGCGAGGTCGTTCCGGCGACGAAGCCGCAATCGGCGAGCGCATCGGCCAGGCTGTCGGTCACGCGTGCCGCGGCGAGCACGTCATCCGCGCCGGCAGCGAGCGCCACCGCGTCGGGGTGCGGGAAGCTCTTCGGGCGCACGAGCACGAGGTCATTCAGCCCCATGTTCTTCATGGCGCGGGCGACGGAGCCGATGTTGCCGGGGTGGCTGGGGTCCACGAGGACGACGCGAACGAGGGCGGTCATGCTCTGCTATTCTACCGCGACCTTATGCAACCACTGCTCACCATCGGCGTGCGCGCCGCCCGCCGCGCCGGCGACCTGATCGCGCGCAGCCTGACCCACCTCGATTCGCTGAAAATCGACACCAAGGGGCGCAACGACTTCGTCACCGACGTCGACCGCAAGGCCGAGGCCGAGATCATCGCCATCATCCGCAAGAGCTATCCCGCGCACGCGGTTCTCGGCGAGGAGAGCGGCCGCAGCGGCACCTCCGAGACCCTCTGGATCGTCGACCCGCTGGACGGCACCACCAACTTCCTGCACGGATTCCCGCAGTTTGCGGTGTCGATCGCGGTCGAGCACAAGGGGCGGCTCGAGTGCGCGGTGGTCTACGATCCGATGCGTCAGGAGCTCTACACCGCGGTGCGCGGCGGCGGCGCGCAGCTCGACGGCAAGCGCATCCGCGTGAGCTCGCAGCGCGGGCTGGAGGGAGCCCTGATCGGCACGGGCTTCCCCTACCGCATGGCCCCGGAACACGTGGACCCCTATCTCGCGATGCTCAAGGCGGTGATGGCGGTGACCGCCGGCGTGCGCCGTCCGGGATCCGCGTCACTCGACCTCGCCTACGTCGCCGCCGGGCGCACCGACGGGTTCTTCGAGTTCAACCTGAAGCCCTGGGACACCGCTGCCGGGGCGCTGCTGATCCGCGAAGCCGGCGGCCGCATCGGCACGCCGTCCGGCGCGGACTACGCCCTCGGGCCGAACGTGGTGGCCGGGAACCCCAAGGTGTACGCCGCGCTCCTCGAGACCCTCGGGCCGCACGTGCCGGCCGACCTGCGCGACTAACGCGGGCAAGACCGGCCGCGTCGGTCATCCCCGCCGCGCCGCCCCCCGCCGGCGTTTCCGGCCGCCGCCGTATCAACCGGCCTTGGATCGTGAAGCGCGCAGCCGGCTGTGCTCGTGGCCGTACAGGAAGTACAGCGCGATGCCGAGGGCGCTCCAGATCACCAGCCGGATCCAGGTGCCACGCGGCAGCGAGTAGGCCATCGCCGAACAGAAAAGCACGCCCATGATGGAGACGAACCAGACTCCGCGCACCTTGAACGGGCGGTGCAGGTCGGGCCGGGTGTAGCGCAGCACCAGCACGCCGATGCACACCACGATGAAGGCGATCAGCGTGCCGATGGACACGAGTTCGCCGAGGATGTCGATCGGCAGTAGTCCGGCCAGCGTCGCGGCGAACACCCCGGTGATCACCGTGGCGATGTGCGGCGTGCGATACGTCGGGTGCACCTTGCCGAGGAACTTCCAGAGGAGCCCGTCGTTGGACATGGTCAGCCAGATGCGCGCCTGCGGAATGATCATGGTGATGATCACCGAGGTGAGTCCGAACAGCGCGCCCCAGATCACCCAGCTCGACAGCCAGGCGAGCTGGGGGTGCGCTTCGAGTGCGACGGCCACCGGTGCGGCGTCGTTCAGTTGTTTGAACGGCACCAGGCCGGTGAGCACCGTCGACATGAGAATGTAGAGCAAGGTGCAGATGGCGAGGCTACCGAGCATGCCGATCGGCATGCCCCGCTGCGGATCCTTGGCCTCCTGCGCCACCGTGGACACGCCGTCGAAGCCGATGTAGGCGAAGAAAATGATGGCCGAGGCCTGGAAGATGCCGCTCCAGCCGAATTCGCCGAAGTTGCCGGTATTGGGCGGAATGAAGGGGTGCCAGTAGGACGGGGTCACGTAGGCGATGCCGAAACCGATCACGGCCACCACGATGCTCACCTTGATGGCGACGATGATGGTGTTCACCACCGCGGACTCTTTGATGCCCTTGTAGCAGAGTGCCGTGGTGATGGCGATGATGGCGATCGCCGGCAGGTTGAGGAAGGCGCCGGTCTGGTGGATGGCGCCGGCGGCGTTGCCCTCGAAGGGCGCGTTCGCGAGCCAGTCGGGGATGAAGTTGATGCCGTAGTGCTCGAGTAGCTTGATGAAGTAGCGGCTCCAGCCCACGGCCACCGTGGAGCAGGCCACCATGTACTCGAGGATGAGGTTCCAGCCCACGAACCAGGCCACGAACTCACCCAAGGTCGCGTAGCTGTAGGCATAGGCGCTGCCCGCCACCGGCACCATGGCCGCGAACTCCGAGTAGCACAAACCGGCGAACATGCAGCCCAAGCCGGCGATCACGAACGACAGGCCGATGGCCGGTCCGGCGTGCTGCGCGGCCGCGAGGCCGGTGAGCACGAAGATGCCGGTGCCGATGATCCCGCCGATACCGAAGGCAATCAGCGCCGGGATGCCGAGCGCGCGCACCAGATTCTTGCTGGCCGCTTCCGCCTGATAGTCGGCGATCGGCTTGGTGGCGAGCATTGCTTTGAGGTTCATCAGGGTGCACCCGATTGCTGTTATGGTGCCCGCACTCTACTGGCGCGCCTCACCCGGAACAAGCGCCCGCTCGGCTCCCCGTGCACCGGGGAAACTCCGCAAGGGGCCTCTACGGGCCGCGGCGCCGGCCCCTGCCGAGGTTCAGCCACTCCACCGCCGCCGAGAACGCCATGGCGAAATACAGGTAGCCGCGCGGCACCTCGTATTCGAAGGCCTCGGTGATCAGAGCGCCTCCCACCAGCACCATGAAGGCGAGCGCGAGGGTCTTCAACGACGGGTAGCGGTCGATGAAAGCGCTCACCGTGCCGGAAACCACCATCATCGCCGCCACCGAGGCCACGATGGCGGCCACCATCACGCCGATGTGGTTCGAGAGGCCCACCGCGGTGAACACGGTGTCCAGGGAGAAGACGATGTCGACGACGGCGATCTGCACGATCACCAGCCAGAAGCGGTCGTAGCGCCCGGAAGTGCGACGGGCGCGCGGCCCCGCGCGCATCGCCCGGAGCTCCTTGACGCTCTTGAAGACCAGGAACGCTCCGCCGGCGCCGAGTATCAACTCCCGTCCCGAGATCCCTTGGCCGAGCAGGCTGAACAGGGGCGTGCTCAGCCCGGCGAGCCAGGTGATGGTGAACAGCAGCGCGATGCGCGTCAGCATGGCGAAGCCGAGTCCGAGCAGGCGCGCGCTGCGGCGCCGCGCGGGCGGGAGCCGCTCGACCAGCAATGACAGGAAGATGATGTTGTCGATGCCGAGGACGATCTCGAGCACCGACAACGTGATGAAGGACAGCCAGACTTGCGGGTCTTCGAGCACCGCCATTCCGGCCACGGCCCCCGCCTAGGGGAGTCCGTCGATCTCCTCGGGCTTGGCCAGCTTGCGCTCCAGGAGGTCGTCGGTACGCAGGCCGAAATCCAGCGCGATCGCCGCCGAGATGTAGATCGAGGAGTAGGTGCCGGCCACGATGCCGATCACCAGCGCGGCCGAGAAGCCGCGCAGGGTTTCGCCGCCGAACACCAGCAGCGCGACCACGACCAGCAAGGTGACCAGCTTGGTCATCAGGGTTCGCGACAGGGTCTGGTTTATCGACTCGTCGATGACCTGGGCGATGCTGAGCTTGCGGGCCGAGCGGGCGCGCTCGCGAACGCGGTCGAAGACGATCACGGTGTCGTTGAGCGAGTAGCCGATGACCGCGAGGATCGCGGATATCGCCGTCAGGTCGAACGTCATCTGCGAGACCGCGAAGAAGCCGAGCACGAAGATGGGGTCGTGCAGCACGGCCAGGATCGCGCCGGCGGCGAGCTTCGGTGTGAAGCGCATCAGCACGTAGATGGCGATCAGCACCAGGGTGGCGATCAGCGCCCACGCGCCCTTCACGAACAATTCCTGCCCGACCTGCGGACCCACCACCTCGGTGCTCTGCAGCTTGGCGCTCGGATCCACGCCCGCGAAGATCCCGAGAATGCGCGCGCCGATCTGATCGCCCTTGGCGTTGGGGTCCGGGGGCAGGCGCACGCGGATGTCGCGCGAACTTCCGAATGCCTGGACCTGGGCGTCGGCGACGCCTGCCTTGGCGAGCGCACCGCGCAGCTGTTCGATGTTCGGCGCCTGCGCGAAGCTCGTCTCCACCACGATGCCGCCGGTGAAATCGACGCCGAGGTTCAGGCCCCGGAACGCGACCAGCGCGAGCGAGCCCACGATGATGGCCGCGGACAGCCCGTACCACACCCGACGGGTGTTCATGAACGGGAAGCGGGTCACCTTGTGAAAGAATTCCATGTTCTGCTCGCCCTTTTGAGGATCTAGGCGCTAGATCGACAGCCGCTCGACCTTGCGCTTGCCGCCGTAGATGACCTGTACCAGCGCGCGACTTCCCATCAGCGAGGTGAACATGGAAGTCGCGATGCCGAGCACCAGCACCACGGCGAAGCCGCGCACCGCACCGCTGCCGAACAGCCACAGCACCACGCCGGCGATCAGCGCGGTCACGTTGGAGTCGGCGATGGCGGAGAAGGCGCGCTCGAAGCCCGCGCTGATGGCCGCGCGCGGCGATACGCCGTTGCGCAATTCCTCGCGGATGCGTTCGTAGATGAGGATGTTGGCGTCCACGGCCATGCCGACCGTGAGCACCACGGCCGCTATGCCGGGCAGCGTCAGCGCGGCGCCGACGAGGGACAGCAGCGCGGTGAGCAAGATCACGTTCGCGAACAGCACCGCGTCGGCGATCAGACCGAACACCTTGTAGTAGATGGCCATGAACAGGAACGCCGCCAGCGTGCCGAACACCATGGCGTCGACGCCCTTGTTGATGTTGTCCTGGCCGAGGCTCGGACCGATGGCCCGTTCCTCGACCTCGGCGAGCGGCGCCGCCAGGCCGCCGGCGCGCAGCAGCAGGGCGAGTTCGCGGCCTTCGATCGGATTGATGCCGGTGATCTGGAAGCTATTGCTGAAGACACCGCGGATGGTGGCGCGGTTGATGACCTCTTCGGTGGTACGGTCCACCTCGACGCCGGCGGCGTTCTTCTCGCGCGCCCGGTCGATGAACACCACCGCCATGGCGTGGCCGAGGTTCTCCTGCGTGTTGCGCAGCATCTTCGCCGCACCGCGGCTGTCGAGGCTCACCGACACCGCCGGCCCTTCCTGGGTGTTCGGCTGGAACGAGGCGTCGGTGAGTTGATCGCCGGTCACGACCACCTCGCGCTTGAGCAGCACCGGCTGCTTGTCGCGGGTGTAGTAGAGCTTCGAGCCGAGCGGCACGCGGCCGGTGGCCGCGGCCTCGAGGGGGTTGTTGACCTCGTCCACCATGCGAAATTCCAGGGTGGCCGTCTTGCCGAGGATCTTCTTGACCTCGGCCGAGTTCTGCAGGCCCGGCAGCTGGATGGCGATCCGGTCGACGCCCTGACGCGCCACCTGCGGCTCCGAGACCGCGAGCTCGGGACTGTTGAGGCGGTTGCGCAGCGTGGTGATGTTCTGCTGTACCGCGTAGTCCTCGCGCTCCTTGATCTCCTGGGGAGAGAGGACGAGTTGCAGCGCCGGCGCCCCGTCGACCGTGACGTCGGTGAGGGAGAGACTGCGGTTGTCGGCGAGAATCGCGGCCTTGCCCTTGGCAAAGCTGTCCGCGTCCCGGAACAGCACCCGTACGCGGTTCAGCGGATAGTCGACCTGCACGTCCTGGTACGGCACGCGGGCGTTGCGCAAGGAGGCGCGGAAGTCCTGTTCGCGCCGGTCCAGCTGCTGCTTCACCGCGCCCTGCACGTCCACCTGATACACGAGGTAGACGCCACCGCGCAGGTCGAGGCCGAGCTTGAGCGGCTCGAGGCCCAGCTTGCGCATCCACTCCGGCACGCGCGACGCCTGCGTGAGCGCGATGGTGAACTGGTTCGGCCGCGCCTCGGCGATCAGATCGCGGGCCTTGAGCTGGTCCTGCTTGCTCGCAAACCGCAGCGTCAGCCGCCCCGCCTGGTCGAGGAACGATCCGGTCGGCGGCACGCCCTTCTCGCCGAGCAACTGCAGCACGGCGGTACGGTCTGCCTCCACCACTGCAGCCCGGTCACGCGCGAGCTGCAGGGCGCTCTCCTCGCCGAACAGGTTGGGCAGCGCCAGCAGCACGCCGAGCAGCAGCACGACGAACACCAGCGCGATCTTCCAGCGCGGATAGGCGATCATGCGTTCTTGACCGTGCCCTTCGGCAGCACGGTGGTGACCTGCCAGCGTTGCAGCTTGACGTTCACGCCGCTCGCGATCTCCACGGTGAGGAACTGGTCGCCGATCTCGACGACCTTGCCGAGGATGCCGCCGGCGGTGGCGATCTCGTCGCCGACCGCGAGCTTCGCGATCATCTCGCGCTGTTCCTTGGCGCGCTTGTTCTGCGGGCGGATCAGCAGGAAGTAGAACACCGCCAGCAGGACCACCGGCACGAGCAGCGCACCCAATGGGTTCTGTCCGCCGGCGGGCGCTCCCGCGGCCTGGGCGTAAGCCGAATCGATGAAGAAGTTCATGGAGTCTATCCCGGGATAACGGTTGTCTTGCGGCGCGCCGGGCCCGTGGTCGGTCCCCGCGCAAAGCCGCGAATTATACACGACGCGCGCCTCCTTCGCGTCAGCCGCGGCAGGGTCCGCGCCTCAGCCGCGGCGCGCGTAGAAATCCGCCGCGTAGGCATCCAGCCGGCCCGCCTCGATGGCGGCGCGGATCTCGCCCATCAGGCGCTGGTAGAAGAACAGGTTGTGCACGGTGTTCAGGTGCGAGCCGAGGATCTCCCGGCACCGGTCCAGGTGCCTCAAGTAGGCGCGGCTGTAGTTGCGGCAGGTGTAGCACTCGCAATCGGCGTCGATCGGCCCGGTGTCCTGCTGGTGAGCCGCGTTGCGGATGTTGATCACGCCACCGCGGGTGAACAGGTGCCCGTTGCGGGCGTGGCGGGTGGGCATCACGCAATCGAACATGTCGATCCCCCGGCGCACGGCCTCGAGGATGTCCTCCGGCCGGCCCACGCCCATCAGGTAGCGCGGCTTGTGCGCCGGCACGTGCGGCAACAGTTCCTCGAGCACCCGCTCGCGCTCGTGTTGCGGCTCACCGACCGCGAGCCCGCCCACCGCCAGGCCTTCGAAGCCGATGCGCTCCAGCGCCTCGAGCGAGGCGAGGCGCAGGTTCGCGTACACGCCGCCCTGGACGATCCCGAACAGAGTGCCCGGAGGGCAGTCGGCGTGATACGCCGCATGTCCGCGCGCCGCCCAGCGCATGGACAGTTCCATGGACTCGCGCGCCTGCGACTCGCTCGCCGGATAAGGCGTGCACTCGTCGAAGCTCATGGCGACGTCCGAGCGCAGCACCCGCTGGATGCGCATCGACTCCTCCGGCGAGAGGAATACCGGCGCCCCGTCCACCGGCGAGCGAAATCGCACGCCCTCCTCGCTGAGCTTGCGCATCTCGGCGAGACTCCAGACCTGAAATCCGCCCGAATCCGTGAGGATGGGCCGCTCCCAGTGCATGAATCGGTGCAGTCCGCCGTGCGCCTGGATCACCTCGAGCCCCGGACGCAGGAACAGGTGGAACGTGTTGCCGAGCACGATCTGCGCGCCGATCGCCTCGAGGTCCTCGGGAGTCATCGCCTTGACGGTGCCGTAGGTGCCCACCGGCATGAAGGCCGGCGTCTCGACCACCCCGCGCGCGAATTGGAGCCGGCCGCGCCGCGCCGCGCCGTCGCGACCGAGCAGCGTGAAGCGCATGCGCGGGCCGCCGCCCCCCTCGACGCTCACGCGGCGCTCGCGCGCGCACCCGGCGCGGGCGTGAGCAGCATGGCATCGCCGTAGCTGAAGAACCGGTAGCGCTCGCGCACCGCCTCGGCGTACGCGGCGAGCAGGCGCTCGCGGCCCACGAACGCAGCGCACAGCATGACGAGCGTCGACTGCGGCAGATGGAAGTTGGTGACCATGGCGTCGACGACCCGAAAGCGGTATCCGGGAGTGATGAAGAGCTCCGTGACCCCCTCGTAGGGCGCGACCTCGCCGGCCTCGACGCCGCCACTGGCAGCCGCCGCCGCGGCGGCGGCCTCGAGGCTGCGGACCACCGTCGTGCCCACCGCGACCACGCGCCCGCCGGCGGCACGCGTCGCGGCGATGGCCTCGCAGACCGCTCGCGGCACGACCACGCGCTCGCCGTGCATGCGGTGCGCGGCAACCTCGTCGCTGCGCACGGGCTGGAAGGTGCCCGCGCCAACGTGCAGCGTGAGGTGCGCGCGGCGCACCCCGCGCGCATCGAGCGCCGCGAACACCTGCGCGTCGAAGTGCAGCCCCGCCGTCGGCGCCGCCACCGCGCCCGGCACCCGGGCATATACCGTCTGATAGCGCTCGCGGTCCTGAAGGTCGGGTGCCCGTTCGATGTAAGGCGGCAGCGGCATGTCGCCGTGGGCCTCGAAGTACTCGAGCACGGGCGCCGAGAACTCGAGCAGGTACAGGTCGCCGTCGCGACCGCGCATGCGCGCCTCGTGCCCGCCGGGCAGCTGCACGCGCGCCCCCTCGCGCAAGCCCTTGCTGGCGCGCGCGTGCACCAGTGCCTCGCGCTCGCCGACGGCCCGTTCCAGCAGGATCTCGACGCGCCCGCCGCTGTCCTTGATCCCGTACACCCGCGCCGGCACCACGCGCGTGTCGTTCAGCACCAAGAGGTCGTTGGGCTCGAGCAACGTCGGCAGATCGCGGAATACCAGGTGGCGGTTCGGGGCACCACCGCCGTCGAGCACGAACAACCGGCTGGCCGAACGGTCGGGGATCGGGTGCTGGGCGATGAGTTCGGGCGGGAGGTGGAAATCGAAGTCGCTGCGTCGCATGGGGGCGCCATGTTAGCAAGCGCGGCGATCGCATATACTGCCGCCCCTGGCACGCCCGGATGGCGGAACTGGTAGACGCGCCGGACTCAAAATCCGGTGGTGGCGACACCGTGTGGGTTCGATTCCCTCTCCGGGCACCAGCCCTCGCGCCGCGGGTGCGCGGGAACGCGATCGCTCGTGAACATTTTTACGTGAATTACTGCAGCAACTGCGGCGCTCCCGTCGTATCCAAGATCCCGGATGGCGATCACCGGCCGCGCTTCGTGTGCGAGACCTGCGGCACCATCCACTACAAGAATCCGCTTCTGGTGCTCGGCTGCGTGCCGGAGTGGGAGGGCAGGATCCTGCTCTGCCGGCGCGCGATCGAGCCGCGCAAGGGCTTCTGGACCATGCCCGCCGGCTTCATGGAGACCGGCGAGACCCTGCAGGAGGCCGCGGCGCGGGAGTGCTACGAGGAGGCGCTCGCGCGCGTCGAGATCCGCTCGCTGCTCGCGGTGATCAACGTGACCCACGCCCACCAGGTGCACGTCATGTTCCGCGCGCGCATGGTGAGCGCCGACTTCGGTGCCGGTCCCGAGAGCCTGGAAGTGGTGCTCTGCGACGAAAGCCAGGTGCCGTGGTCGGAACTCGCCTTCCCGAGCGTGGAGTTCACCCTGCGGCGCTACTTCGCCGACCTGGCCGCCGGCCGTGAGGACCACCACTTCACGGAACTGAAGCGGCCGCTGCACGCCTGACGGCGCCTCCGGGCGCCGCACTCGGCGGCGGCCTGTGGCAGAATACGCGCCCTCAAGCGGAAGCGGGCTGGGCGCTCGGCGCGCGATGCGTGCCGCGAGGAACCCGGTCGCGACCCGACACCGAGGTCTCACAGAAGGGCACGTCATGGCGTTCGTCGTCACCGAAAACTGCATCAAGTGCAAGTACATGGATTGCGTGGAAGTCTGCCCGGTGGACTGTTTCCACGAAGGTCCGAATTTCCTGGTGATCGACCCCGACGAGTGCATCGACTGCACGCTCTGCGAGCCGGAGTGTCCCGCGGAGGCGATCTACTCCGAGGAGGAGATCCCGGCGGGCCAGGAACAGTTCCGGCAGCTGAACGCCGAGCTCGCCAAGAAGTGGCCGGTGATCAGCGAGCGCGGAGCACCCCCGGAAGACGCCAAGCAGTGGGACGGCGTCAAGGACAAGCTGAAGCTCCTGGAACGCTGAGGCTGGAACGCCGCGGCGCGTCTCAGCGCGCCGGCTTCTCCGCGTCCTCGATGGCCTTCAGCAGATCCTGCGGCGGCATGTAGCCGCTGATGTAGGCGCCGTTGCTCGCGATGATGGCGGGGGTGCCGCGCACGCCCACGGTCTGTCCGAGCTCGTAATCACGCGCCACCGGATTCGGCGAGCACAGCTTGCCGGTGTCCACCTTCGCCCCGGTCTTGGCGCGGGTCAGCGCCGCATTGCGGTCCGGCGAACACCATACCGCCTCGGCCTTGCGCCAGCTCTCCGTGTTCGGGCCGGTGCGCGGATAGAACAGGTACCGTACCCGCACGCCCAGCTTGTTGAGGGCGTCGATGTCGCCGTGCAGCTTGCGGCAGTACGGACAGTCGACGTCGGTGAACACCGTGATGGTATGGGCGGCGTTCTTCGGACCGAAGATCAGCATCTCCGATTCCGGCACCGCGTCGATGAGCGCGGCACGCATGCGGTCGCGGCGCGCCTCGGTGAGGTTCTCGCGCGTGTGCATGTCGTAGATGTTGCCGTCGATGAAGTACTTGCCGTCGGCGGTGAGATAGCTCACGTCCGCGCCCTGGCTGAACTCGTAGATTCCCGGGATCGGCGAGGGGTGCAGATCCTCGAGCTTGGAGCCGGCCGGCAGCACCTTCAGCAGTGCGGCGCGCGGATCCTTGGCCGCATCGCGCGGCTCCTCGGCGCGAGCGCCGATGCAACACAGCGCCGCCGCCAGCGCGACCACTCCGAGGACGTTCTTCACCATCGATTCACTCCGTTTGCGCCGCACGCATTCGCCATGCGCGCCAGGTTCGTCGCTAATGACCGCCCGCCGCCCCGTTTGGTTCAACGCGGCGCGGGTGACGGCGACGGATGGTAGCAAACACCGCGCGCGCGCGATCGGGCGCGGCGCGCTCAGCCGCGCGGGTGGTGGCGCGCGTGCAGGTCCTTCAAGCGCTCGCGCGCCACGTGGGTGTAGATCTGCGTGGTGGACAGGTCGCTGTGCCCGAGCAGCATCTGCACCACGCGCAGGTCCGCACCGTGGTTCAGCAGGTGGGTGGCGAAGGCGTGCCGCAACGTGTGCGGCGAGAGTTCCTTCTCGACGCCGGCCTTCTTCGAGTAACGCTTGATGATGTGCCAGAAAGCCTGCCGCGTCATGCGATCGCCGCGGCGCGTCGGGAACAGGTAGTCGGTCTGGCGGTCGAGGAGGATCTCCACGCGCGGACCCTGGACGAACTGCTGCACCCAGCGCACCGCCTCCTCGCCCAGCGGTATGAGACGTTCGCGGTTGCCCTTGCCGAGCACCCGCATGACGCCCTGGTTCAGGTTGACCTGGTTGTGCTTCAGGCTCACGAGCTCCGAAACCCGCAACCCCGTGGCGTACAGCACCTCGAGCATGGTGCGATCCCGGTGGCCGAGCGGATCACCGACCGTGGGCGCCTCGAGCAGCGCGTCGACCTCGGCTTCGGTGAGCGACTTCGGCAGCGAGCGGCCGATTTTCGGCATCGCGATCTGCGCGGTCGGATCGGCCTCTATCAGCCCTTCGCGCACCATGAAGCGGTAGAAACGCCGGAAGCTCGACAGCTGGCGCGCGGTGGAGCGCGGACGGGCGCCGCCCTCGACGCGCGCCGCGATGAATGCGAGCAGGTCGGTACGCGACGCCGACAACAGATTGACGCGCCGCTCCTCGAGCCAGCGCGCGAGCGCGGTCAGGTCGGCGCGATAGGCGGCCAGCGTGTTGGCGGACAGGCCGCGCTCCATCCACACCGACTCGAGAAAACGACGCAGCGCCGGGTCGGCGACGTCGCCGTGCGACGCTACCGAGGTGTTCGAGGTACGTGTATAAACCGAGCGCTTGAGAGCCGTCACCATGATCGTCCGAGTGGTTTGCGCACCAAATCGTGCCGAGCGCCAATGCCGGGTGAGTATGCGAGCGCGCCGCGGGGGTGGGCGTGACCAGTCTCACAACTTGCGGCCAAGTATTAACATAAGGAGAACCAGATCACACAAGCGGTGACGGCGACGGTGCGGTTCCCAGTTCGCGCGCTCTACGGCGCGTATTGCCTCGCGCTCTTCGGAGCCCTCGCGACGATCGCGCTGATCGTGAACCTGTTCCTGCCGCGGCTGCGCAGCAGGCGCCACGTCGCGGGCGTTTGCTCGCGGCTGTTCCTGCGCGCCGCCGGCATCGATTTCCAGGTCTGCGGCCTGGAGTTGCTGCCGCGCCGGCCCTGCGTGGTGGTCGCCAATCACGCCAGCTACATCGACGGACTGGTGGCCGCCGCCGCCCTGCCGCCGGACTTCGCGTTCGTGATCAAGAAGGAAATGGTGCGGGTCCCGCTCGCGCACCTGCTGTTGCGCCGACTGGGCAGCGAGTTCGTCGAGCGCCACGACCGCCACCGCGGCGCGAGCGACGCGCGGCGCGTGCTCAAGGTCGCCGCCAACGGCCAATCCCTGGTGTTCTTTCCCGAGGGCACCTTCGACGAGGTCGCCCAGGTGCGCGCCTTCCACGCCGGCGCCTTCGCGGTGGCCGAGCGCAACGGCATGCCGATCGTCGCCGCCGCCATCCACGGCACGCGCACCGTGCTGCCCTCCGGTTCGGCGCGCATGCGCCGCGCCCCCATCCGGGTCGAGATCCTGTCGGTGATGGACGCGGACGGCGCGCGCGAGCGCAGCCGCGCACTGATCGCTGCGGCGATTCGCGAGCCACTGGCGCCCTGAGGCGCACCGCGGGCGCACTGAAAGGCGCCGGCGGCGCGGGTATACTGCGGCCCCTGATCGCAGGCACCTTCCCGAAGGGATTTCCCATGAACCACGACCCGGTCGTCATCCTCTCCGCCCGCCGCACGCCGGTGGGCGCCTTCCAGGGCGTGTTCGCCACGGTCGAAGCGCCGCAACTCGGCGCGGCCGCCGTGCGCGCCGCGCTCGAGGACTCCGGCGTGAGCGCCGCCGCCGTCGACGAAGTGCTGCTCGGCTGCGTGCTGTCGGCGGGCCTGGGCCAGGCGCCCGCGCGCCAGGCGGCACTCGCGGCCGGCATCCCCGCGGCGACGCCCTGCACCACGGTGAACAAGATGTGCGGCTCCGCGATGCGCACCGTGATGCTCGGCGCGGATCAACTGCTGGCCGGCTCCGCCGACGTGGTCGTGGCCGGGGGCCTCGAGTCGATGAGTAATGCGCCCTACCTGCTGCCGAAGGCGCGTGCCGGATACCGCATGGGCCACCAGCAGGTCCTCGACCACATGTTCTACGACGGACTTCAAAGTCCGTGGGACGGCGCGCTGATGGGCTGTTTCGCGGACGCCACCGCCGCGAAGTACGGCTTCAGCCGCGCCGCCCAGGACGATTACGCACGCGAGTCGGTGCGCCGCGCCCAGTCCGCGGTCGCCGGCGGCACCTTCCGCGCCGAGATTGCGCCGGTGCAGGTCAAGACCCGCAAGGGCGAATCGACCATCGCCCAGGACGAGACGCCGGGCACGCTCGATCCGGCCAAGATCCCGAGCCTGAAGCCCGCGTTCAAGCCCGACGGCACGGTCACCGCGGCGAGTTCGGCGAGCATCTCCGACGGCGCCGCGGCGCTGGTGCTGGCACGCGCCTCGTACGCCGAGCGGCACGGTTTGAAGCCCCTGGCGCGCATCGCGGGCTACGCGAGCTTCGCGCGCGAACCCGAGTGGTTCACCGTGGCGCCCGTGGGCGCGGTCGACAAGCTGCTGACGCGCCTCGGCTGGAAGGCCGCGGACGTCGACCTCTACGAGATCAACGAGGCTTTCGCGGTCGTGGCGATGGCTGCCATCCGCGACCTGCAGCTCGACCCCGCGCGCGTCAACGTCAACGGCGGCGCCTGCGCGCTCGGCCACCCGATCGGCGCCACCGGCGCGCGCATCCTCACGACGCTGCTGCACGCGCTGGCGGCGCGCGGCGCGCGGCGCGGCGTGGCGAGCCTGTGCATCGGCGGCGGCGAGGCCACCGCGATCGGCGTAGAGATGCTGTGACGCGGCGGGCCCGCGGCAATTCCCGGAGGACGAGACGATGAGCGGAGCCGAACGTGACGTCATGGAGTACGAGGTGGCGATCGTCGGTGGCGGGCCTTCGGGCCTCGCCTGCGCGATCCGTCTCAAACAGCTGAATCCCGACCTGTCCGTGTGCGTGCTCGAGAAGGCGGCCGCGCTCGGTGCGCACTCCCTGTCCGGCGCCGTGCTCGAACCCGGACCGCTCGACGCGCTCTGGCCGCAGTGGCGCGATCACGCACCGGCGATCTGCGTGCCGGCCACACGCGACGAATTCCTGTACATGACGCCGCGGCGGCGCTACCGGCTGCCCACGCCGCCGCAGATGAACAACCACGGCAACGTGATCGTCTCGCTGGGCCAGCTCGTGCCGCTGCTCGGCGCCGAGGCCGAGCGGCTCGGCGTCGACGTGTTCGCCGGATTCGCCGCCGCCGAAGCGCTGTTCGACGAAGCCGGCGCGGTGAAGGGCGTGCGCATCGGCGACATGGGCGTCGACAAGAACGGCGCGCCCGGCCCGAATCACGCGCTGGGCCCCGAGATCCACGCCAAGCTCACCGTGATCTGCGAGGGCTGCCGTGGCAGCACCGCCAAGCAGCTCATCCGCCGCTTCGGGCTCGATCAGGGTAAGTCGCCGCAGACCTACGGACTCGGATTCAAGGAGTTGTGGCAATTGCCCGCGGGCCGGGTCGAAGCGGGACTCATCCAGCACACGCTCGGCTGGCCGCTCGATCCGCGCACCTACGGCGGCAGCTTCCTCTATCACCTGAACGACGATCGGGTGTACGTGGGATTCGTGGTGGGACTCGACTACGAGGATCCGCGCTTCGAACCGTTCGAGGCGTTCCAGCAGTACAAGAACCATCCGGACGTCAAGCGACTGCTCGAGGGCGGGGAAATCCTCGCCGCCGGCGCGCGCACCGTGATCGAGGGCGGCTATCAGTCCATGCCCACGCTCGAGATGCCGGGCGCGATCCTCGCCGGCGACGCCGGCGGCACGCTCAACACACCGAAGATCAAGGGCATCCACCAGGCGATCCGCTCCGGCGTCACGGCCGCGGAGCACTACGTCGAGACGGGCGGCAGCGCGGGGTTCGACGCCCGCTGGCGCGCCTCGGCAGGCGGCCGCGAACTGCACAAGGTGCGCAACATCCGCCCTGGCTTTCGCAAGGGTCTGTGGCTCGGCCTGGCGAACGCCGGTTTCGAGACCCTGACGGGCGGACGCTCGCCCTGGACGCTCGCCAACCACGCCGACCACACGGCGCTCAAGCGGCTGGACCAGTACGCCTCGCCGCAGCGCGCCTGGGGGGAGCGCGAGCTGCCGCCGCGCGACCGGCTGGCGGCGGTGTTCTTCGCGGCGACCACGCACGAGGAAGACCAACCGGTTCACCTGCGCGTCGCGGACACGACGCTGTGCGCCACGCGCTGCGCCTCCGAGTACGGCAATCCTTGCACGCGCTTCTGCCCGGCCAACGTCTACGAGATGATCGAGGACGGCGCCGGCGGCCGGAAGTTGCAGATCAATTCCTCGAACTGCGTCCACTGCAAGGCCTGCGACATCAAGGACCCGTACGCCCAGATCACCTGGGTGCCGCCGGAGGGCGGCTCGGGACCGAATTACCAGAGCCTCTAGGGCTCGACGACACCCGCGAATCGGCACCCGCAGCGTGGACCAGGGACAGCGGTGGGTCGCGGCGCGCCTGCGGGCGGAAGTGCAGGCCGGAAGACTCGATCCCGATCCCTCGCAGGCTGCCGCGGCCGATCGGCTGGAGAGCCTGCAGCGGGAACTGCTCGGCGCCGTTCGCGGTGGGCCGCGCTTCGGCAAGCGGCTGCGCCACTGGCTCGGCCTGCCGCCGTCCGGGCAGCCGCGCGGACTGTATCTCTGGGGCGGCGTCGGCCGCGGCAAGACGCTCCTGGTCAACTGGTTCCACGAGGGCCTCGACGGCGGCCGCGCGCTGCGCCTGCACTTCTATCAATTCATGCGCCGGGTGCACGCCGAACTGGCGACCGCGCGCCAGCGGCCGGACCCGCTGCGCCTGGTCGCGGCCACGCTCGCGCAGGAAGTCGACGTGCTCTGCCTGGACGAATTCTTCGTGGCCGACATCGCCGACGCCATGATCCTCGGCGGGCTGCTGGAGGCGCTGTTCGCCCGCGGGGTGATCCTGGTGACCACGTCGAACGCGCCGCCGGAGGGGCTCTACCCGGGTGGGCTGCAGCGGGCGCGCTTCCTGCCGGCGATCGACCTGTTGCGCGCACGCCTCGATGTCGTGCACCTGGACGGCGGCGCGGACTACCGGTTGCGCCGGCTGGAACTCGCACCCACTTACTTCGACGCCACGCAGCCGTCGGCGGCGGCCGAACTCGCGCGCCGGTTTGCCGACCTGGCCGACGACGCCGCTTCCGGTCCGCAGGTCCTGCAAGTCGAAGGGCGCGAACTGCGCGCGCGCGCGCGCGGTCCGGGCATGGTCTGGTTCGACTTCGCGGAACTGTGCGAGGGTCCGCGCAGTCAAAACGACTACATCGAGCTAGCCCGCCTTTACCACACGATATTCCTGAGCGACGTGCCGCGCTTCGACGAGTACAACGAGAACGCCGCGAAGCGCTTCATCATGCTGGTCGACGAATTCTACGATCGCGGCGTGAAGCTGCTGCTGTCCGCCGCCGCACCCCCGGCCGACCTCTATCACGGTGCTCGCTCGGGTTTCGAATTCCGGCGTACCGAGAGCCGCCTCACCGAGATGCAGACGCGCGCCTACCTCGCGCGCGGCCATCGTGTCTGAGCGGCGCCCCGTGTCACGCCCTGGCATAATCGCGCCCACGAAATTGACGCCCACGGCGGCGAGCGTTCGGCGCGAACGATCGCACTGACTTCCGCGAGAGGGAGACTCGTTCATGCGCGACGCATCCACTGCAAGACACCAGCAACTGCTCGGCGCGATCGCCGCCGCGGCCCGGCGCGCAGCGCCGCGCGCGCCACGGCGGCGCCTGCCGCGGGGCCTCGATGCGTCGCGGTTCCTCGCGGCCTACTTCGCCGGCGTCGACACCGCCGACCTCGCCGGACGCGATCCCGCGGAACTCGCCGCCGCCGCCCTCGCGCACCTGGAGTTCGCCCGGGTGCGGCGCGGGCGGCCCGCGGTGCGGGTGTTCAACCCCACGCTGCGCGAGCACGGCTACGCGTCGGCGCACACCGTGGTGGAAATGGTGGGCGACGACATGCCGTTCCTGGTGGATTCCATCGGCGTCGCCCTCGCCCGCCACTCGCTCGCGGTGCACTTCCTCGCGCACCCGATCTTCGCGGTCCGGCGCGCCGCGGACGGCACCCTGGCCGCCGTCGAACCGCGCGGCGAGGCGGCTGCGGCGCAGGCGCGCCGGCTCGAATCCTTCCAGCACTTCGAAGTGGAACGCATCGTCGATCCCCAGGCGCGCGCGGCGCTTGCCGCGCAGATCGAAGGCGCGCTGCGCGACGTGCGCGCCGCCTGCGGCGATTGGGAGCGGATGCGCGCCGCGGCGCGGAGCTGCGCCGACGAACTCGCTGCGCTCGACGGGCGCTTCGACGCGCGCGACGTGAGCGAGACGCGCGCGCTGCTCGAATGGATGGAGAACAAGCACTTCACCTTTCTCGGCTACAAGGAGTACCGGCTGCGCGGACGCGCCGGACGCGAGACGCTGGAGGGCGTCGAGGAGACCGCGCTCGGCATCCTGCGCCGCGGGCGCTCCCGGGCCGATACGGGCACGCGGGTGCTGGCCGCGGACATTCGCCGCCAGGTCCGCACTCCGGAACTCGCGCTGGTCACAAAGTCGAACCGACAGTCGACCGTGCACCGCGCCGGGCACCTGGATTACGTGGGCATCAAGCACTTCGATGCCACCGGGCGGCTGCTCGGCGAGCGCCGCTTCCTCGGCCTGTGGACCTCGAGCGCCTACAACACCAATCCGCGCGACATCCCGCTGGTGCGCCACAAGGTGACTCGGGTCGTGGACCACTTCGCGCTCGCGCCGGACAGCCACGACGGCAAGGCGCTGCAACACGCCGTCGAGTCGCTGCCGCGTGACGAGCTCTTTCAGGCGAGCGTACCCGAGCTGATCCGCATCGCGACCGGGGTGTTCGGCCTGCAGGAGCGCGCGCGGGTTCGCGTGCTCGTGCGCCGCGACCCGTTCCGCCGCTTCCAGTCCTGCCTCATCTACGTGCCGCGCGAGAAGTACAACTCCCAGGTGCGCCAGCGCATCGAGCGCGTGATCCGCGACGCCTTCGGCGCCGTGGACATGGAGTCGCAGGTGCAGATCGCGGAGTCGAATCTCGCGCGCGTGTACGCGGTGGCGCGTACCGCGCCCGCCGGCGCGGGGCGCATCGACGAGGCGGCGCTCGAGCGCGAGGTGGCGGCGGCGGTGCGCTCCTGGTCGGACGGCTTCAAGGCCGCGCTGCTGACGCGCTTCGACGAGGCCTACGCCTCGCGCCTGTTCGACACCTACGCGCAAGCCTTCCCGGCGGCCTACACCGAGGACTTCGGCGGCGACGCCGCCGCCCACGACGTGACGCTGCTGGAGGCGCTCGAGCGCGAGCCGCAACGCCTGCACCTCGACCTGTATCGCCCCGAGCCGCGGCGCGTGAATGCGTTCTTCCTGAAGATATTCCGCCGCCAGGACGCGATCCCGATCTCCGACCTGTTGCCGATGCTCGAGAACCTCGGCCTGAAGGTGATCGCCGAGCGGCCCTACGAAATCGAGTTCGGCGGCGGGAACCGCGCCTGGATACAGGACCTGGAGCTCGAGATGCGCGTGCCGGCAGCGCTCAAGTTCGACGCCCTGGAGCGCGAACTCAAGCAGGCATTCGCCGCCGTGTGGGAGGGCGCGGTCGAGAACGACCCCTTCAACCAGCTGGTGCTGGCGGCCGGCGTCCCCTGGCGGCTCGTCAACGTGCTGCGCGCCTACTGCCGCTACCTGCTGCAGACCGGGCTGCCATTCAGTCCCGGCTACCTCGCCCAGGTGCTGGTCAACCACCCCGGGCTGGCGCGGCTGCTCGCGGAGGCGTTCGAGGCGCGCTTCGACCCGGCGCTCGCGCCCGCCGCGCGTCGCGCGGCCGGCAAGCGGCTCGGCACGCGCATCGCGGCCGGTCTCGAGGAGGTGACGGGCTCGGACGAGGATCGCATCCTGCGCGCGCTGTGGAACGCCATCGAGGCGACGCTGCGGGTGAACGCCTACCAGCGCACGGCGTCCGGCGAGCACAAGGACTACTTTTCGTTCAAGCTCGAGAGCCGGCTGCTGCGCGAACTCCCGCTGCCGAAGCCGCTTTACGAGATCTTCGTGTTCTCCACCCGCATGGAGGGGGTGCACCTGCGCATGGGCGCCGTCGCCCGCGGCGGCATCCGCTTCTCCGACCGGCGCGAGGACTTCCGCACCGAGATTCTCGGCCTCATGAAGGCGCAACAGGTCAAGAACACGCTCATCGTGCCGGTCGGCGCCAAGGGCGGCTTCGTGGTCAAGCGCATGCCGGCGGCCGGTCGCGAAGCCCAGCAGGCCGAGGTCGTGGAGTGCTACCGCACGCTGATCCGGGGCCTGCTCGACCTCACCGACAACATCGTCGAGGAGCGCATCGTGGCGCCGCGCGACGTGGTGCGCCATGACGGCGACGACCCCTACCTCGTGGTCGCGGCCGACAAGGGTACGGCGACGTTCTCCGACATCGCCAACGCGATATCCGCCGAATACGGCTTCTGGCTCGGCGACGCGTTCGCCTCGGGCGGTTCCGCGGGCTACGACCACAAGAAGATGGCGATCACCGCCCGCGGCGGTTGGGAGTGCGTCAAGCGGCACTTCCGCGAACTCGGCGTGGACGTGCAGCGCCAGGACTTCTCCGTGGTCGGCGTCGGCGACATGGCCGGCGACGTGTTCGGCAACGGCATGCTGCAGTCCAGGCACATCCGGCTGCTGGCCGCCTTCAATCACCAGCACATCTTCATCGATCCGAATCCGGACGCCGCGCGCTCCTACCGCGAGCGCGAGCGGCTGTTCAAGCTGCCCCGCTCCAGCTGGGAGGACTACTCGGCGCAGGCCATCTCGGCCGGCGGCGGGGTATATTCACGCGCCGCCAAGAGCCTCGCCCTGTCGCGCGAAGCGCAGGCGCTGCTCGGCCTGCCGGCGCAATCGACACCGAACGAAGTCATTCGCGCCATCCTGCGCGCGCCCGCGGACCTTCTCTGGAACGGCGGCATAGGCACCTACGTCAAGGCCTCGCACGAATCGCACGCCGACGTCGGCGACCGCAGCAACGACGCACTGCGCGTCGACGCGCGCGAACTCAAGGTGAAGGTGGTCGGCGAAGGCGGCAACCTCGGCTTCTCCCAGCTCGGGCGCATCGAGTACGCGCGCCACGGCGGCCGCATCAACACCGACTTCATCGACAACTCGGCCGGGGTGAACTGTTCCGACGTGGAAGTGAACCTCAAGATCCTGCTGAACGGCGCGGTGCGGGCACGGGAGCTGACCCGCCCCGCACGCGACCGGCTGCTGGCACGTATGACGGACGAGGTGGCGGAGCTCGTGCTGCGCAACAACTACCTGCAGAGCCAGGCGATCAGCGCTCTCGAAACGCACTCGCGCGAGCGGATCGGCGAATTCGCGTATGCGATCCGCACCCTGGAACGCTCCGGCGATCTCGACCGCGCCCTCGAGTACCTGCCGTCCGAGGAGGAGATTGCGGAGCGGCGCAAGGCCGGCGAGGGCCTCACCCGGCCCGAGCTCGCGGTCACGTTGAGCTACGGCAAGATCTGGCTCTACAAGGCCCTCATCCAGTCGGACGTGCCCGAGGATCCCTATCTGTCGGGCGAGCTGTCGCGCTACTTCCCCGCACCCGTCCAGGCGCGCTTCGAGGCGGGCATCAAGCGTCACCGGCTGCGGCGCGAGATCATCGCCACCGCCATCACCAACAGCCTGATAAACCGCATGGGACCGGTGTTTCCGATCCGTGCGCAGGACGACACCGGCGCCGATCCGGCCGCCATCGCGCGCGCCTACACCGTGGCGCGCGAGGTGCTGCGGATCCGCGAGGTATGGGCCGGCATCGAGGCGCTGGACACGGCGGTCGACGCCCGGGTGCAGTACGACGCCATGTTCCGCGCCGGCGCGCTGCTGCGCCACGCGAGCTACTGGCTGCTCGAGAACCGCCGCGGCGGCCTCGACATCGAACGCGCCGTGGCGCGCTACGCGGCGCCGGTGGGCACGCTCATCGAAGGGCTGCACGCCATGGTCGCGGGCGCGGAACGCGCGCGCCTCGAGGAGCGCCACGCGCGGCTGGTCGAGCTGCGGGTCCCGGAGCGCCTCGCGAGCCGCGTCGCCGCGCTGGACACGCTCACCTGCGCCTTCGACCTCGCGGAGATCGCCGCCGCCGCCCGCGTGGACGTCGCGTTCGCCGCGCGCGCCTACTTCGACGTCGGCGAGCGCATCGATCTCGCCTGGATCCGCGAGCGCATCGAGTCGCTCGTCGCGGACGGCCATTGGCAGGCGGTCGCCCGCCACGCGCTGCTCGACAACCTCTATTCGCTGCAGCGGCGCATCGCCGGGAGCGTGCTCGCGCAGCGGGGCCGCTCCGCGGAGGTGCGCGTCGCCGCCTGGATGCAGGAACGCACCGCCGCCGTCGATGCGCTGAAGCGCATCATCGTCGACCTGCGGGTCGGCTCCCCGCCGGACTTCGCGACGCTTTCGGTCGCGCTCGCGGCCGTGCGCCGCCTGGCACAGCCGTGAGCGCGGCCGTGGACGTCGCCGTCGACATGAACGCCGCGGCACTGCAGCGCCTGTTCGACGACCTGTTCCCGATCGCACGCCACATGGGCGTGCGGGTGGAGACGGCCGAGGCCGCACGCGTCGTGCTGCTCGCCCCGCTCGCGCCGAACGCCAATCACGCCGGCACCGCCTTCGGCGGCTCGCTGTTCTCGGTGGCGGCGCTCGCCAGCTGGGGCTGGCTCACGGGCCTGCTGACCCGTGACGGCATCGACGCCGAGGCGGTGGTGCAGGAGTCGCGCATGCGCTACCTCGCCCCGGTGCGCGGCGAGCTGCGCGCGACGCTGGACGCGCCGGCAGCGCCGGAGATAGCGCGCTTCCGGCGCATGCTCGAACGGGCCGGCCGCGGCCGCATCGATCTTGCGGTGAGGCTCGACGGCGGGGTCACGCCGGCGGCTCAGTTCGAGGGAACCTTCGTGGCCACGATTCGCCGAAATTCATGAGGAACGCACGCGTGTCCGGAAAACTGATTCTCGTTCGCCACGGCCAGAGCCAGTGGAATCGCGACAACCTGTTCACCGGCTGGTACGACGTCGATCTGACCGACCAGGGCCGTGCCGAGGCCACCCAGGCCGGGCGGCTGCTGCTCGCCGAAGGCCTCGTTCCGGACGTCGCCTACGCCTCGGTGCTCAAGCGCGCGATACGCACCCTGTGGCTGATGCTCGACGCGCTCGACCGCATGTGGACGCCGGTCGAGATGACGTGGCGCCTGAACGAGCGCCACTACGGCGCGTTGCAGGGGCTCGACAAGACCCAGACCGTGGAGCGGCACGGCGCGGATCAGGTGAAGGTCTGGCGCCGCAGCTACGACGTGGCGCCGCCGGCGCTCGCCGCCGACGATCCCCGCCACCCGCGCTTCGATCCCCGCTACGCCGGCGTCGATCCCGCGCTGCTCCCGGCAACCGAGTCGCTCAAGGACACGCTCGCGCGCGTGACCATCGTGTGGGAAACCCAGGTCGCGCCGCAACTCGCCGCCGGCCGCAACGTGCTGATCGCCGCGCACGGCAATTCGCTGCGCGCGCTGGTGAAGATGCTCGACGGGATGTCGGAGCGCGAGGTGGTGGACTTCAACATCCCCACCGCGACGCCGATCGTCTACGAACTGGACGCCGACCAGCGAGCCCTCGGACGACGCTTCCTCGGCGATGCGGCCGCGGTGGCGGCCGCGCAGGAGGCGGTGCGGCGCCAGGCCGAGCGCCGCTGACGCGGCCGCCCGGCTCGCCGCGCGGCGGTCCTCAGGAATCCGGCGCGATTTCGACGCGAATGCCGTCGAGCGCGGGGGTGAAGTCGATCTGACAGGACAGGCGCGAGGTTCCGGGGCGATAGTCCGCCAGTTCCTTGAGCAGTTCCGCCTCGTCGCTCTGCGGCTTCGGCAGTCGCGCACTCCATTCCGGATCCACGTAGACGTGGCAGGTGGCGCAGGAGCAGAGCCCGCCGCAGATCGCCGCGACGCCGTAGTCGAGCTCGCGCAGGACCTCCATCAACTTGAGGCCCGTCTTGCCCTCTACCTCATGCTGCTTGCCGTCACGGTCGACCACGATCATCCGCGCCATTCCTGCTCTCCGTCGATTGTTGGGGCGGGTCCGCCGCCCCGGGGCGCGCTAGTTTGCCCGAACTCCCCTCAAGCCACCACCGGCGCGCCGCTCGCGAGCCGCGCCGCCCGCAGCCGCGCTTGCGCGGCAAGGTCGGCCGCCGCGGGCCCCGCGCCGCCGGCGAGCACCAGCGCACTCCACAGCAGACTGACGTAGTCGAACAGCCAGGCCGCCGTGTCGAGCGCATCCCGCTCGTCCGCCCTCGGCTCGCGCCCGAGGTACGCCGCCAACAGCGTGCGCGCCTGCCAGGGATCGAGATCCACGTTGGTGATCCAGCCGGCGAGGTCCCAGAACGGGTGCGACACGTGCGCGTATTCCCAGTCGATGACCCAGAGTCGCCGCGCCTCGGTGAGCAGGTTGCCGACGTGCAGGTCGCCGTGGCACAGCGCGTCCCGCCGCGGCGTGAGGCGCGCCCAGGCCGCAAGCCGCGCTTGCACGTCGGCCTCCGCAATGTCCGGGCCGAGCGGCGCACGCGCCGCCGCGCGCGCCAACGCGCGCCGATAGCGCTGCACCCACTGTGCCGGCGTCACCACCCGGGCCGGCCGCGGCACCGGCAGATCGTGAATGCGCCGCGCCAGATCGGCCACCGCCGCGAGACCGTCCGCGCTGCGCGCCCGCTCGGCAGTCCAGGCAGCACCCTCGATCCACGCGAGCGCGAGCACGCCGCCCGCCTCGTCGGCGTACACCAGCGGCGGCGCCAGGCCTGCGCGGGCGGCCGCCTCGAGCGTGCGCCGCTCCCAGGCGCGCTGCACCCGCGAGCGCGGCGCGGCCGCGCGCGGAACGCGCAGCGCGAACTCGCGACCGTCACGCCAGCAGCGGTAGGTGTCGTGACAGGGACCGGTGGCGCACTGCGCACGGCGCACGCCACCCATCCCCGGCAGCACGCGACGCGCGAGTTCGTCGATCTCGACGCCACGCGCCGCCGTGGCCTCACGCCGCACGGGCAGGCTCGGCCATGCTCGCGCGCCAGGCGCGCATGCCGGCGACGATCATCACCAGGTAGGCGGCGTACAGCAGCATGGTCACGTACAGGTGGCGCGTGAAATAGAGCACCAGACTCACCGCATCGATCACGAACCACCAGTGCCAGTTTTCGTAGACCTTGCGCGCGACCAGGAAGGTGGCGTACGCGCTCGCCCAGGTCACCATGGAATCCGCGAATGGCGACGCCGCCTGCGTGTAGCGCCGCAGCACGGCCGCGGTCGCGGCGGACAGCACGATCACCGCGGCCACGCCGAGTGCGTGCCGCGGCCAGCGCCAGCGGCACACCACGAGCGGACCGCCGTGCGCACCGCGCCGCCACTGCCAGTAGCCGTAGGCGGCCATGAAGGCGAAGAACGCGTTGAGCATCGACTCCATGTAGAGGTGGGCGCCGAACAGGACCCAAACGTACAGACAGGAGCTCGTGAACGCGGCCGCCCAGCAGGCACTGCGCTCGCGGATCGCGAGCGCGAGATAGGCGACCGCCAGCGCGGCGCCGGCGAGCTCCACGGCGCTGGTCGACGCCCAGGCTTCGACCAGCGCGGCCAGCGCCGCGCCGATCACGGCGCCGCGAGGCCCGGCAGCACCTTGAGCACGAACACGAGCTGCGGCCCGTCCTCGGCGCTGCGGCGCATTTCCTCCGCGAGCACGTCCATGACCCGCTCGAGCGGACCCCAGACCTGGGTGCTGAGCTGATTGGTGCTGACCGTCAGGTCCGCGTACGTGTTCAGCCGATCGATGAAGGCCTGGATCCGCGGCCGGTACCCTTCCGCCAGCGGGTACATGCTGATCTCGACGGCACTACGCATGATTGAACATCCACCTGCTCCCTTCGCCGGCATTATCCGGATCAGGTTCGACGGGTTCGTCAGCCGCTCGCGCCGCCGACGTCTCAGATCCCTTCAGGACCACCCCAAGGCGGCGCAGAGTGTAGCCTGCGGCGCAAACGCGTGCAAAACTGCAGTGCAGGTCCCGACGAGGCCGTCTCCACCGTGCGCATCTTCCAAGTCGACGCGTTCACTTCCACCCGCTTCACCGGCAACCCGGCGAGCGTCGTACTCGACGCCGACGGCTGCGACGAGTCGCGCATGCGCGCGATCGCGCGCGAGTTCTCGCAGGGCGAGGTGGCGTACGTGCTGTCGCCGTCCGCCGCCGACCACGACGTGCGCCTGCGCTTCTTCAACACCCGCAAGGAGGCGCCCTTCGTCGGCCACGCGACCATCGCCGCGCACGCCGTGCTGCTCGCGCTCGGCCGGCGCCGGACCGGCGCCCTGCGCCAACTCTCCGGCACGGGCGTGCTCGAAGTCACGGCGGAGGAAGCGGCGGGCGATGCCGCCGGCGCGACCTTCGCATTCCGCCAGTCACTGCCCGAACTGCTGGACCCGCTGCCCCTGAAGTCGACCTTGCGCGTGGCCGAGGCGCTGCGCCTGCCGGCGGTCAGCCTGCACGAGACGCTGCCGGCGCGGATCGCGCGCAAGGGCAGCACGCGGCTCCTGGTGCCGGTCGCCGATCCGCGCGCGCTCGCCGCGCTCGAACCCAATCACGACGGGCTGGTGGAACTGGGCGCGGAACTGGGTGCGGAGGGCTTTTTCGTGTTCGCGCTGCATCGTGACGAGACGGAATTCCGCACCGAGTCGCGCATGTTCTGCCCCGCCATCGGAATCCCCGAGGATCCGGTCAGCGGCAATGCCCACGCCATGCTCGCCACGTATCTGTGGGAACTCGGCCAGTTCGGCCGCCACCCGCTGCGCTTCCGCGGCGAGCAAGGCCGATTCGTCGGACGGCCCGGCGAAGTGGACGTGCGACTGGAAACCGCCGACGGCGTCCTGCGGGCGGTGCACATCGGCGGCCGGGCGGTGATCGTCAGCGAGGGGACGTTGGCGCCGTGAGTGACGCCGGCGCCGCGGGTGACGCCGGCGCCGCGGGTGATGCCGGCGCCGCGGGTGATTCCGGCGCCGCAAGCTCGGCCCGCGCATCCCGGGCCGCGGTGACGGCATCACGCAGATTGCCGGCCGCAAACGCGGCCTGAGCCTTCGACCAGGAACGCAGTGCGCGGTTGAGTCGCGCGCGATCGGCGCCGGCCGTCGTACCAGCGCCGGCCGTCGTACCAGTGCCGGCGGTCGTACCAGCGGCCGCGGTCGTACCAGCAGCCGCGCCGCCAAGGACCGCGGGACCCGCCTCCAGCGCCTGCACCTGGCGGGGAAACTCGGCCGCAAGGGCGCGCCACTCGTCCTCGAGCGCGGCGTGCTGCGCCATGCGCTCGGCGGCAGGCTCCGCGCTGCCAGCGTGCGTCGCCTGCGTCACGGCATCGTCGTTGCGCGAGCAGCCGGCCAGGGCCGCGACGAGGCAGAGCGCGACCGCGGGCGCGGCGGCGCTGCCACTGGCCCGGCGCGGGATTTGGCTCACTGAATCTCGCGGCGCGCGAGGTCGAGCCACTCCGCCTGCGCCCGGCGGTGGTGTGCGGCACCGAAGCGGGCCGCGTCGAGCACGTCGGTGAGGATCTGGCGCGCGGCCTCGAGGTTGCCGCGGCGCTTGAGCAACAGCGCCTGCCGAACCCGCGCCTCGGCGCCGGGGTAATCGCGCGCAGCCGCCGCGTATTCGCGCTCGGCCTCGTCGAGCGCACCGAGTCCCTCGAGGGTACGCGCGTACAGCAGCCGCGCCTCCGGGGCGGTCACCCCGGGATTGTGCTCGCGCAGGTCCTCGAATGCGCGCCGCGCCGCCGCCAGATCGCCGAGTTCGAAGCGTGCCCGCGCCAGCCGCTCGAGCAGCGCCGGGTCGTGCAGGAACACGCCGTTGAGCCCGGCCGCGCAGGTCTCGGCCGCCGCCGCGAATTCACCCCGGGCGAGCAGCGCGTCGGCGAGCCGCAGCCGCGCGTCGACGTTGCCGGACATTGCGACCTCCTCGCGCGCACGGCGCAGGTCGCGGTCAGGATCGATCAGGCGGCCGACGCCGACCCGCGTGCGCCGCGCCACCGGCCCGCGGACGAGTTCGGGCAGCAGTTCGACCAGCACGTAGGCGATCGAACCGGCAAGCGGCAGGAAGCCGATGGCCAGCACCCACAGCCAGCTGCGGCCGGTGCGGATCACGTGCACGATCAGGCCGACCTGGATCGCGAGCGACAGGATGGAGGCGAGGATCAGCGGCACGCGCCACCCTCCCGGCGAGGTGCTTCAGCGGCCGGCGATGCGGATCTTGCGGGCGACCTCGCCGCACTTCGACCAGCCAACGTTCGCAAGCGAGTAGCCGAGCACGCGCGTGGAGCGCTGATCCACGGTGACCTCGAGTTCGCAGCCGTGGAAGCCGGCCGGAGCGCCGTCGGGTTGCTGCGCCAGGAACCAGACGTACACGGCCCGGGTCGTGCCCGTGTCGATGCGGCGCGGCGCACCGAAGACATCCTGCAGACGCTCCACCGGCTGGCCGACGCTGTCGGCGACGATGCGCGGCACCGGCCGCACCGCGTAACCCGGCGAGCCACAGGCGGCGAGCAGAGCCGCGGCCGCGACCGTGAACGGGACTCTCCGACGCGACATGAGGCGTACTCCCCGGGGGCGATATGTCGCGGAGTCTTGCCGGCGCCGGCACCCTGCTGCCAGGCCGTGGGTCGCAGATTCGAGAGTTTCATGGTGCTGATTGTAATTCGACCACCCGCGCGCGGCGGGCCTCGAGGCATAAGCCCCACCGCACGCCGGCGGGCAGGTCCTCCGGGTGGTGCACGGCCACCACCAGCGTGACTCGCCGGCGTAACAGTGCGCCGAGCAGATCCTTCATCGCGGCGCGCTGCGCGGGATCGAGTCCCGTGAAGGGCTCGTCGAGCAGCAGGAGACGCGGCCGCGCCGCGAGCGCCCGCGCGATCAGCGCCCGGCGAAGCTCTCCGTAGGACAACTCGCGCGCCCGGCGTGCTGCGAGCGGGCCGAGTTCGAGGGCGTCGAGGCAGCGCGCCGCCGTGCGCCGCTCGCTCGCGGTGGGCGGCTCATCGAGGCCGATGCTCGCCCGGCAGCCGCTCACGACCAATTCGCGCACCGTGACGTCGGTGGCGTAGTCGGTCTGCAGCTCCGGCGACACGTATCCCACCCGGCGCTTCCACTCGGCGATGGGAGCGCCGGGCGCGAGCCCCGCACGTTCGACCCGGCCGGGCAACGCCGGCGCGAGATCGCCGTACAGAAGCTTGAGCAGGCTCGACTTGCCGGCGCCGTTGGCGCCGATCACGGCCCAGTGCTCACCGCTGCGCAGTTCCCAGTCGACGGCCTTCAACACCGGCCGGTAGTCGACGAACAGGTCCGCCTGGCGCAGGAGCAGCAGCGGACGCGCACCCCGGCGGGCGGGCCGATGCGCCCGCGTCGACGGCAGCATGCGGACCGGACGCTCGCGCGCCGCGCGTGCCAGCCGCGCGAGATCGGTTGGCGCGAGCGGGCGCACGGCGCGGACGGCGCCCGCGTCGACCTCGATAAAGCCGCGCGTGCCTGGCGGCACGTCCGCCGCCCGGTGCGCTGCGACCACCCAGGCCTGGCCCCGACGCCTTGCGCCGGCGAGCACCGCGTCCAGACGACGCCGGTGGCGCGCATCGAGCCCGTTGTAGAACTCGTCCAGCAGCAGCCAATCCGGGTCCTGTACGAGCGCGCGGGCGAGCAATACCAGGCGCCGCTGGCCGTAGGACAGGGACAGGAAGCGCCTGCGCGCGAGCGAGACAAGGCCGCAGCGGCGTAGTTCGAGCGCCACCCGACGGCGCTCGGCGGCCGTCGGCGGCGACAGCAGCAGATCCGTGCGGTGCAGGCCGGTGGTCACCAGGTCGGCGACCGGCAGGTCCCAGCCGTAGCGCGCGTACTTGTCCTGGCGTTCCGCGCCGACGTAGGCGATGCGGCGCTTCGCCTCGCGCTCGGTCAGCGCCCGTCGGCCGGCACGGTACTCGCGCGTGCCGCGGCCATCGGGTGTCGGCCAGACGTCGCCGGCGAGCAGTTTCAGGAGTTGGGTCTTGCCGGCACCGTTTGCGCCGACGAGCGCCCAGCGGCCGCCCGGCGCAAGGTCGAGGCTCACACCACGCAGCGCCCAGCGGCGGCCGCGCCGAACGCTCACCGTGCGCAAACCGATGGACAATCCGCTGGTCACGGCCCCGCCAGCCGATAGCGCCCGTCGCTTGCGCACACGCGGCCGTCTCTCTCGAGCTTGTGCAAGTGGGCGAGCAGGGTCTGTCGCGCCCAGCCGTGGCGCTCTCGGGGCACGTCGTCGTAGACCCGATCGACGAGCTCGGCGAGGCTGACGCCCGCGCCCGCGCTCGCAGCGAGAGCCTCGAGCACCTTGCGCTCGCGCGCCAGCCGATGCGCCCGTACCGCGGCGACGGCGGCCGGTCCGTCCGCGATCAACCGCCCGTGGCCGGGCGCGACCGCACGGATACCGGCCCCCGCCAGCCGATCGAGTGAATCGAAATAGGCGCTCATGTCACCGTCCGGCGGCAGGATCACCGGTGTGACGCCTTCGAGCAGGGTGTCGCCGCTGAACAGCAGATGCGAGTCCTCGCGAACAAAGCACAGGCAGTTCGAGGCGTGGCCCGGCGTGGCGATGACCCGCAGCGGCGGCGCGTCGCCGAGCGCCAAGCGCTCGCCGTCGACGAGCTCCCGGTCGGGCTGGCAGCTCGGATCCTGCCGACCGTCCTGCGCCGCCCTGCGTCCGAGGACCTGCGCACCGGTGCGCTCCGCGAGAATCGCGGCCAGCGGCGAGTGATCCTGATGTGTATGTGTGACCAGCACCGCCGCGACGCGTCCACCGGTGGCTGCGAGCAGCGTCTCGAGGTGCCGGGCGTCGCGGGGACCGGGATCGACGATCACCGCCCGATCGGCGCCGAGCACGTAGGTGTTGGTACCGGGACCGGTCAGGGGTCCCGCGTTGCCGGCGACCACCCGGCGCACGCCGTCAGCCACCTCGACCACGGCTCCCGGCGCGAGCCGCTCCTCGGAGCGCGCCACGCTCGCGGCTCAGGCCGGCCGCGATACCGGCACGTCACCCGGCAGCAGCGCATCCGGCGCGATGCCCGGCGCGTCCCGGAAGGCCCTGTACAGGGGCGCGAAGTCGGTGTCGTAGGCGCTGCGGAAGAGCTGTTCGAAACTGTCGATGACGAAGTACGTCTTCTGATAGTCGTCGATCAGATAGTCGGTGCGCATCACCCGGGCGAGATCGAAGGCGATGCGATGCGGCCGGTCGCTGTCGATGCTGTAGGCCGTCTCGCCGGCGGACGAGAGGATGCCGGCGCCGTAGGCGCGCAGACCGTCGCCGTGGCGGATGAGTCCGAACTCGACGCAATACCAATAGAGCCGCGCCAGCATCTTGAGGCCGCCCTCGGCGGCCGCCTTCTCGCCGGCGGCGCCGTACGCCTGCACGAAATCCGCGAACACTGGATCGCAGAGCAGCGGCACGTGCCCGAAGAAATCATGGAATACGTCCGGTTCCACGAGGTAGTCCATCTCCGCCGGCTCCCGCAACCACACCGTCACCGGAAAGCGGCGGCGCGCCAGGTGTGCAAAGAAGTGTTCCTCGGGAATGAGGCCGGGCACCGCGACGATGCGCCAGCCGGTGGCGCGTGCCAGCACCTCGCTCGCGGCGTCGAAGCGCGGGATGCGCCGTTCGATGCCGAGCTTGTCGAGCCCGGCCAGCACCTGCGGGGCGCCGTAACGGCGCACCAGCGCACTCTGCCGATCGAGCAACTGAGCCCAGAGGGCGTGCTGGGCGGGGGTGTAGGCATCCCAGACCTGGTCCACGCTGTAGTCGGCGGCCGCGGCCGAATAATCGCCGCGCAGCTTCACCTCGTGAGCGGAGGGAGCACTGGGTAGATTTGGAGAAGTTTCAGCCATTTCAGTGATCTGCTTCACATTTTGACATAGTTGCGGCCCGCCGCGGAGTCGCTACACTGCGAACCATGTCGAATCCCCCCAACGCTCGCCGCGTGGGCGGCCCGCCCTCGTGGGTCGAACTCGCACGACCGGATTCGGAACAGTGCCAGCGATTCCTGGCGGAGTCCCTGTCGCTGCTGCTCGCCGACCTGCTGCGTTCCGTGCTGGCCGACGCGAGCCCGGCCTTGCCGGCCGAAGAGTCCGCGGTGGAACGCTATCGCGCCCTCGCCGAGTCGCTCGCCGACGGCGAGTCGCGCCGCCGCACCACCCTCGGCATCACCCGCGCCGGTCTCGCCAAACGCTGCGTGACCTGGTTGAAGATCCTGCTCACCGTGCCGTCGAACGCGGCCAACGGCGCGCAGATGCGCGAGTTCGTGGACGCGCTCGGCCTGTTTCCGGCGCTGTTCGACAGTGAGCCGTCGGCGCGCTCGCGCCGCGCCCGACTGACCTGGCTGCTGACCCACGATCGGCGCCTGGACGCGAGCACTCGCGAGGCGGCCACCGCCCTCATCGAGGCCTGCGAGCACCTCGGGGTGCTGCTCTGGCCCGACGCCGAGACCGCCTGACCGACACCCGGGCCACGTCGCCGGCCTGGCAACCTGCGGTGGGGACTGGGCGTGCTGCGCCGCTTCGCGCCACCCAGCGGCCTCCAAGTACTTTCCCTGACTCATCTTCCGTCCATTTTGCCGGTAGACTGACGGGTTAGTGTCGTGACCTGCGTCGGAGTTCTCGTGATCGTATCGTCCCCTGTCGAGCATCCCTCCCCGTTCCCCGAGTCGGCCCGCCCGGGCGCCGAAGGACCGGCCCGCACCGTCGCCGATGGGCCCGCCCGCCCGGCCGGCGACGCGTCCGGCGACGCGGCTGCCGCGATCGGCACCGACAAGTCGCGGTTCCGCTTCCAGAAGCTGCTGCACCCGTTCACGCTCGAACGTGCGGTGGTCGCACCGGTGGTGTGGTTCGTGCTCGACTGGCTGGTCCTCGGGGCCGCCGTGGCCACCCTGCTGGTAGTGGACGCCTGGTGGGTACGGGTGTTCGCGTCGCTGGTGGCGGCGCTGTGGATCGCGCGGCTGTTCGTGATCGGACACGACGCGTGCCACGGCTCGTACACGCCCTCCAAGGCGCTGAACGTGTGGATCGGCCGCATTGCGTTCCTCCCCTCGCTGACCCCCTACAGCCTGTGGGAGACCGGGCACAATCTCGCCCACCACGGCTTTACCAACCTGAAGGGCCGCGACTACGTGTGGACCCCCTACTCGCCGGAGGAATTTCGGCGACTGCCGTGGATCCGCCGCCAGTTGGAGCGCGTATACCGCAGCGGCGTCGGCCAGGGCGTGTACTACCTGATCGAGATGTGGTGGAAGAAGCTCTACTTCCCCTCACGCAAGCACATCGGCACGCGGCGCCGCAGCTACACCCTCGATAGCCTGTTGGTGACCGTGTTCGCGGCGCTGTGGATCGGCGGCTTGGTCGCCTGGGGCGTGCACGCCCACCGTTCCGTCGCCGCGCTGCTGGTGTTCGCCTTCGCGGTGCCGTTCTTCTTCTGGAACTGCCTGATGGGCTTCGTGATCTACGTGCAGCACACGCACCCGCGCGTCGCCTGGTACGAGCGCCGTGACGAGTGGTCGGCGAACGCCGGCTACGCCACCACCACGGTGCACGTGAAATTGAGGCGTCCCTTCGACAGCCTCATCCACTACATCCTCGAGCACGGCGCGCATCACGTGAACATGGGCGTGCCGCTCTACCGTCTGAAGGCCGCCCAGGCACGGCTGGCGGCGACGCTCGATGAGCGGCTGAACACGGAGATGTTCACCTGGCGCTACTACTGGAACACCGTGCGCCGCTGCAAGCTGTACGACTTCGCCCGGCACGTGTGGACCGACTTCGACGGCCGCGTCACCGCGGAACCGGTGGTACAGACCCGCTGATCCGGCGGCGGCGGGAGGACCGGCGATCGCCTCCGGTCCACCCGCCGCTGTACGGCCTTCCCCGGGAGCCTGCCCGGCGCTAACGCGCCGCCCCGGGCGTATAGCGCAGACTCACCAGATAGTTTCGTCCGTCCTGCGGGTAGTAGAGCGCGGTCTGGTACTGGCGGTCGAACACGTTCGCCAATTTGCCCTCGAGCGCCAGCGCGCCGGTCAACTGCCAGGTGGCGAGCAGATCGAGCGTCGAGTAGCCGCCGAGTCGCTGCGCGTTGGCCGGATCGTCGAAGCTGCGACCGGACACCCAGTAGCGGCCGGTGAGGGTGCCCTTGGACCACAGTCGCGACAGTTCCACCCGCCCCGTCCACTGCGCGCGCCTCGGCAGCAGGTTGCCGTCATTGAAGCCGTCGGAACGGTTGCGCGGGTCGGTCCAGGTCGCCGTGACGCCGGTGCTCCACTCGCCGAACTTGCGCGTGGCCTGGGTCTCGACGCCGCGAATCTCGCTGCGATTCACGTTGATCGCCGTGAAGGTGTTCGGATCAGTCTCGATGAGGTCGGTGATCCGGGTGCGATAGGCGTGCACCGACCAATCGATGCCGCGGTCGCGGCCGTCCAGGCCGAATTCCACCGAGTGCGAACTTTCGGGGCGCAGGGTCGGCGTGCCGTAGTACGGGTAGTACAACTCGTTGAAGGTGGGCGCCTTGAAGGCGCTCGCGTAGGAGGCCATGAGGCGCACGCTGTCGCTGAGCCGATAGCCCCAGGCCGCGCCGCCGGTGGTCTTGCCGCCGAATTGCTGGTTGTCGTCGTGACGGGCGCTCAAGGTCAGGTGCTGAGGTCCGAACGCGGCGTCGTACTCGCCGAACACGCCGGTGTCGCGCCGCGCCGTCAACGCGTACTGGGTGTCGCTGTCGATCCTGTCGCGCAGGTAGTCGCTGCCGACGGTGACGGTTTGCCCGGGCGCGAGCTTCCAGTCGGCCTGGAAGGTGCCGGTCGCACGCACCGTGTCGATGATGCCGGGCGGAACCGGCGATTGCGGATTGACCGCAAGCCCAACGGCCACGTCGGTCTCCTGGTCACGCGACTGGCCGACGCGGATCTGCAGGCGCAATGGATCGACGGGCGACCAGGACGCCGATGCACCCGCGACCTGCTGCACGAAGTACTCGCGATTCTGATAGTCGCTGTGGAAATCGGTCGCGCCGCTCGAGCGCAATCCGAACAGTTCGACCTGTGCGTCGTCACTCAGCGCGTAGGCGACCCGCGCCGAGGCCGACGCGTTGCGGTAGCGGTCGTCGTAGGGCACGTTGGTGTAGCAACCGCCGCCCGGCTGGCTCGGCGAGACATAGGGGGCGCCGAGGCAGGAATCGTAGCCGTTGGTGGTCTGATAGCCGCCCGACGCCGCGTACGACAGTCCGCCGGTGCTGCCGCTCACACCACCGTCGACCTGCTGGAAGCCGTGGCTGCCCACCGAGTAATCGAGGCTGGGCGCCGCGTTGCCGGCGCCGCGGCGCGTGAAGATCTGAATGACGCCGCCGATGGCGTCCGATCCGTACAGGCTCGAGCGCGGCCCGCGCACGATCTCGATGTGATCGATCTCCGACACCGGCAGGTACTGAAAGGCCGTGCTGCCCACCGTCGCCGATCCCAGCGGTATCCCGTCCACCAGCACGAGCACGTGGTCGGACTCGGTGCCGCGCACGAAAATCGCGCTTTCCTTGCCGAGGCCGCCGTTGTTGGCGATCTCGATGCCGGCCTCGCCGCGCAGCAGTTCCTGCAGCGACACCGACTGACGCGCCTCGATGGTCGCGCGGTCGAGAACCGTCACCGACGCGAGCGCATCGTCGATGGCTTCCGGCGTGCGTGTCGCGGTGACCAGCACCGCATCCAGCGCGTCAGCCGCCTCGGCGTGCGCATTCGCGGTGACACTCAACGAGAAAGCGGAGAACAACAATCCCAGAGCGCGGCCGCGCTCGATCTCGATCATCATGAACTCATCCCCCATGCACCCACCGTGCACGTCGTGATTGCCGCAAAAGGGTGTGGAGATGAGTGCAGGCCCGACCGGCGGTGCGCAGACGCGGCACGGCCGTTCACGCCGATGCCGCCCACCGCAACACCTACCGTCGCGTCGGGCCGGTATACGGGCTCACGAGCGGCTCCTCGCGGAACCGGCGGGCCGCCTTCCCATGCCGTGACGGCACAGTGGCATATCGACCCGTCTTGACTCGTTCACCGTTGCGGGGGCAGCGCCGGATTCACGCTCACGCGCTCACCGGCTTCCCGTTTAAATCGCGCCGGTAGCACCCGGCGCGATCACCTCGACGCATCCACAGTGTGGGCGCGCAGGGCGCGCCCGTCAACTGCGCCCAACACCGGGCGCCGCGTCCGCGCGTCAACCGCGCAGGTAGCCGGCGTGGTGGCGCAGGTGGTCGCCGATGAAGGTCTGGATGAAGAAATAGCCGTGGTCGTAGCCCGGCTGCATGCGCAAGGTGAGCGCCTGGCCGGACTTCGCGGCGGCCGCAGCGAGCTTCTCGGGCATCAGCTGCTGCGCCAGGAACTGGTCGGCCGTGCCCTGGTCGACCAGGATCGACCCCGGGAAGGGGCGCGTCGCGATGAGTTCGCTGGCGTCGTATTGCTTCCACGTCTCGCGATCCGCGCCCAGGTAGTTGGTGAGCGCCTTGACGCCCCAGGGGCATTGCATCGGTGCGGAAATCGGCGCGAACGCCGACACCGAACGATAGCGGTCCGGATTCTTGAGCGCGATGGTGAGCGCGCCGTGACCGCCCATGGAGTGGCCGCAGATGCTCATCACGCCCGGCAGCGCCGGCAGGTTCGCCTCCACCACCTGCGGCAACTCGCGTGTCACGTAGCTGTACATGCGGTAATTCGCCGCCCACGGCGCCTGGGTCGCATCCACGTAGAAGCCGGCCGCCTGGCCGAAGTCCCAGGAATCGGCGTCGCCGGGAATGCGCGGCTGGCGCGGGCTCGTGTCCGGGCCGATGAGCATGAGGCCGAGTTCGGCGGCGAGCGCCTGCGCGTGCGCCTTGATCGCGAAGGTCTCCTCGGTGCAGGTCAGGCCCGACAGGTAGTAGAGCACGGGCACCTTGCCGGCGCGCGCCGCGGGCGGCACGAAGGCCGAGAACTTCATCGGTCCGCCGGTCTCGCGCGATTCGTGGACGTAGTAACGCTGCACGCCGCCGAAGCAACCGTGCTCGGAGATCAACTGGATGGTGCTCATGGGTCTGCGGTCCTCGATGCGTGGGTCTTCGGTCCTCAGGGTGCCGCCCCCGCGGGTGCGTGCGCTCCGAGCCAGTGCTCGAAATCGTCGATGTCGGCGGCGCGCACGCCCGCGGGCTGCGCTCGGTGGCGCGTGAGCCAGCCGCGCATCGCCGCGAGCAGCGCGGCCGCGCGCGACGGGTCGTGGTTGGTCAAGTCGAGGTACGCGGTCTCGGCGTCGGCGAGGCGATCGAGGGCGAGCGCCGCCTCGGCGCGGTACTCGACGGCGTCATAGCGGTCGGCCTTGAGCGCGAGCACGTGATTGTAGTCGTCGAAGGCTTCCGCATAAGCGCCGAGCTTCGAGTGTGCGATGCCGGCCCCGCTCCAGGCGTCGACCAGATCGCCGCGCTGGCCGAGCGCTTCGGTGAAGGCGTCCAGGGCGCGACCGTAGGCGGCCTGGACCTTGTCGCGCAGCCCCGCGCGCTTATCCTCGCTGGTCGCGCTTGCGAGCGACGCCTCGTATTCGCGGGCCTTGGCGAGCGCCTTCACCCCGGCGGTGTAGGCGTGCTGCGCGGCCTTGTCGGGCTTCTCCGCCAGGGGATCGGCCGTGAGGGTGGTCGGCAACTGCATCGGGCCGACGGCCTGCGCGTGCGCGCCGCCGGCCGCCAGCATGGCGGTCGCGAGCAGCCAGAGAAGCCCGGGGCGGGCGGCCGGGATACGGGGATGGACGCTGCGCATGCGCTCCGATTCTAGGAGTTCGCGCGGTGCGGCGCCGCGCTTTTTGACGCGGGCGAGGCTCACTCGCCCTGCCTGGAAACTTCTTCGATGCCGATTCGCAGCGTCGTAGTGGCGATGCGCACTTCGATCAGGAAGGCGAGCAGCGCCGTGGCGAGCGACAGCATCGAGAGGATGAACATGCTGGCGATGAAGGCGGACAGGTCCCAGCGCAGGAAGGAATTCACGAACAGCATCACCACCACCAGTGCGATGAACAACGCCGACAGCGTGATGAGCGTGATGGCGGCGTTCATGACGCGGGCGCGGCGTTCGAGAATCCGCAACTGGGCGTGCAGCGGCGCCGCCTCCGCCCGCGCCGGGCAGCCGCGCGCCTGTTCCTCCATGGACCGCGCCCGGTCGACGATGCGCGCCAGGCGGCTCGTTAGCACGTTGAGCGTCACGCCGATGGCGGAGATGAGGAAGATCGGCGTGAGCGCGACCTGGATGAGGTGCGCGATCTCGGCGGCGTGCACCGAGTAGGCCGCGGTGGCGAGCGCATCGCTCATTCCCGTGCCTCGACCCGCACCCGCACCGTCACAGCGCCCGCGTCGCGAAACTCGAACCGCAGCGGAAATTCACCGCCGGCGACCAGCGGCGCCGACAACTGTTCGAGCATGACGTGCACGCCGTCCGGCGCGGCGCGCACCGTCGAGCCCGCCGGGCAGTCGAGCGCGGTCAGCGGCCGCATGGTCATGGCACCCTCGACCTGGGTGGTCTCGTGCAGCTGTGCGCGCGCGGCCACGGGCGTGGACAGCGAGAGCAGCCGGTCGGGGAGCTGGCCCCGGTTCACGATCGAGAAATAAACCGCCGCCGCGGCGGCCCCCGGCGGCGTCGGCCGCGCCCACGCGTCCGTCACGCTCACGCCCGCCGCGGCCGACGCAGCGGACGCGGCCGACGCAGCGGGTGCGGCCGGCACAGCGGGCGCCGCCAGCACCCGGCCGGCGAGAAATACGCCCACCGCTGCGATGAGACAGTAATAACCGAATAGGTGCCAGCGGCCGTTCTCGAGCCAGCGCGACAACCACTTGAGCGCCAGCCAGCCGGCGACGAAACTCGCCGCCATGCCGAGCAGGGCGAGGCCCGCCCAGCCGCCGAGGTCGGCGCCCGCGGCGCCCGGCGCGTGCGCCTTGAGCAGCCGGTGACCCTCGATCACGATCACCGCGGGGGTGAGCACCACGGCGAGCGCGAAACTGAAGTTCTCGAGCAGCGCCCGGTCGAGCCCGCGCAGCAGCCCGGTGGATATGGTGGCCCCGGAGCGCGAGAAGCCGCGGAACGGCAGACACAGCCCCTGCACGATCCCGATGACGATCGCGTCACCGGTACCGACGGCGTCGCGCGGCCGTCCGCGGCTGGCGCGCGATCCGGACCACACGATGAGAAGTCCGGCGCAGGCGAGCGCGACGGCGATCAGGGTGAGATTGCCGAACAGCTGTTCGACCTCCGCCTTGCCCTGCCCGCGCAGCACCAGGTGTTCAATCACGAATTTCAAGCCGAGGCCGACCACGCCAGTGCAGGCGGTGGCGAGGACGAGCAGCTTGGCGAAGGACACGAACGCGGGCCAGGAGGCGAAATACCGCTCGCGCCACGCGCCGAGGAAATATGCGATACAGGCGAACATGGTGCCGGTGTGGAGCATCACCAGCAGGAATGTCATGCCGGGGCTCGTGGGATCGAGACCCATCAGCCGCTCGGCGACGATCACGTGCGCCGAGCTCGACACCGGCAGGAGCTCGCACGCGCCCTGGACGACGGCGAGCAGCAGGACTTTGACGATGAGGGGCATGGGAGGGTCGGGCGCTCCGGCGGATTTCGAAGGATCGCTATTGCAACGCAAATGCGGGCGCATCGTCCACTGGCACTGCGGCAACGCACCGGCAGCCTTTGCCGATCAGTGAGTTGCCGCGATCCGCGGCGGCCCTAGGACGGCCCGATCTACGCGACGCACAAAAAAACCCCGCCCGCCTTGCGGCGAACGGGGTTTTATTCGAGGCATCCGTCGGACTCTCGTCGGAGAGTCCGACGCGCATCGAGGCCTTACTTCGTGGCCGAAGTGGACTCGGTGCTGGAGGCCTTCTTGCTCTTGCTGTGCTTCTTGTGGTGGTGCTTCTTCGCCGGCTTCGCGGGCGCGTCGGCCTTCGCAGACGCAGCCGCCGGAGCCGCCGCCGGGGCGTCGGCCGCCATGGCGCCGGCGACGAGGCCGAGCGAGACGAGAGCGGAGCTGATCAGGGTCAGGGACTTCTTCATACAACGACTCCAACGGTGGTATTGACTAACCAGGCCAAAGAATACGACGGAACCGCTCGTTTAAGGCGACATGAAGATCATTTCACGAAGGGCTCGCGGCGGCGTGATCGGACGTGCCAGACGAGGTAGGCGACGATGGCGACGTTGCCGGCCAGTACGGCGAATTTGCCCAGATTCGGCCGGTTGGCGAGCTCCCATAGCTCGAACGGAACCAGCGAGGCCGTGATCACCACGGTGAGCCACTCCGCCCAGCGGCGCTCCATCCACAGGCCGACGCCCTCGACCGCGAACACCGCCGCGTAGCCCAGCGTGACCGCCCGCAGCGCGTGCAGCCGCGACTGCGACAGGCCGCTGAACCAGGTGAGGCCGCGGGTGACGAGGTCGTGCTCGAGTCCGGATGGCCGGCCGGCCGCCCAGGCGAGAAGCTTGGCGACCAGCGAGGCGTCGTGGAGCTTCAGCTCCCCGTAGGCGGCGAGCAGCAACAGCAGCACCTTCAGCAGCTTGTAGAGCGCGATGGAGCGCAGCACGCCGAAGCGCCGCGGGTGCGCCCCTGCTTCAGCGGTCGCCACGATGCGTCAGGCCCGGCCCGCCGGGGGCTGGAACTCCAGCGTCGCATCGAGCAGCGCGGGAATGTCGAACACGGCGCGCTCGTTGTCGATGTACAGCGGCGCGACGCCGGCCGCGGCGACCAGCGCCGCCGGCACCTGAATGCGATCCTGATCACGGGCCACGGTCCAGGACTCCAGGCGCTTGTCCTGAAAGGCGAGGTTCAGCGCGCTCCAGCGCAGCAGCGCCGCGCGCGCCACCGGCGTGTCACCGCCCCACTGGCGCTGCGCGAGGGTGGTGGCGGAACTGGCGGCGATCTCGGCGTGCGGCAGGGTCATCAGCTCCTGAATGTACTGCACCATCTCGTCCGGCGGGACGTGCACGTCCAGGTCCAGGTCCAGGGCGGCCGGGTCGTTCATACCGGAATGATACTACGTCGGATTCTCCAGGCTGAACATGCCGGTGTCGTCGTCGTAGGCGAACGCCTCGGCATAGCGCGCCCAGCTGAGCACGGCCCGCAGGGTCTGCTCGGCGGCCTCCTCGCTCATGAAGTCCTCGAGCTCGTCGACGAAGCGGCTCTTGCGGGCGGAGTGGGTCAAGCGCTCGTCGAGCACGCGCCGGATGTGGCCGGCGAGCGGCACGTAGGTAAGCAGGTGGCGCTGGAATATGCGCTTGCGCTCGTCGAGGGCGGAGTGGGCGAAGGCCTTGCCGTCCTCGGTGAGCTTGATGTCGCCGCCCTCCACTTCGGCGAAGCGCAGCATCTGCAGGGTTTCGGCGACCGGGAACAGCTCGTCGATCTCCATCTGCAGGTCCGAGGCTATGTCCGGCAGGTCGGCGGCACCGTTGAAGGGCGGCGCGGCGACGGCCTCCATCAGGCCCGACAGCAGGTTCGAGGACACCCGCGGGAGCTCCGTGCCGATGCCGAGACCGGGGAAGCGTTCGTGCCGGGCGCCGCCGGCGGCGCCCTTCGGCCGCGCCGTCATTTCCACGTAGATGCGCTCCACCATGTCGCGGAAGCTCGGGTCCTGGCGATTGCGGGGCTGCGGCAGGGTCACCTTGATCTCGCTCAATATCCGCCCCGGATTGCTGCCGAACAACAGGATGCGGTCGCACATCAGCACCGCCTCCTCGATGTTGTGCGTCACGAGCACCACGCCCTTGATCGGCATGCGCCCTTCCGCCCACAGGTCGAGGAAGTCGGTGCGCAGGGTCTCCGCGGTGAGCACGTCGAGCGCCGAGAACGGCTCGTCCATCAAGAGGATGTTCGGGTGCACGACCAGGGCGCGCGCGAAGCCGACGCGCTGGCGCATGCCGCCGGACAGTTCGCGCGGATAGGCCGATTCGAACCCGTCCAGACCGATCAGGTCGATCGCGGCCAGCGAGCGCTTGCGGATCTCGGCGCGCGGCAGGCGCTGCGCCTCGAGGCCCAGCGCCACGTTCTCGAACACCGTGAGCCACGGGAACAGCGCGAAGCTCTGGAACACCATGGCGATGCCCGGCGCGGGTCCGGAAACCGGCTCGCCCATGTAGCGGATCTCGCCGGCGGAGGGTTCGGCGAGGCCGGCGATCAGCCGCAGCAGTGTCGACTTTCCGGAGCCGGAACGGCCGAGCAATCCCACGATCTGGCCCTCGCGCAGCTCGAGATTCATGCCCTCGAGCACGAGCAACTCGTCGGCGTCCGGCACGGGGTACGCCTTGCGCACGTCGGCGCAAGTGAGGAGCGGCGATTGATTCATGGCCCGGCTTCTCCCCCTCTCGTCAGGTGATGCGGAACTTGCGCTCGGCGTGGAAGTACATCGGCCGCCAGAACAGGCGATTGATGGCCACCACGAACAGACTCATGATGCCGATGCCGAGCACGATGCGGTGGAAATCCCCGGCCGTCGTGGCGTCGGCGATGTAGGCGCCGAGTCCGTGCGCGCGCACCTCGGTGTCGCCCCAGTTGGCGAGCTCGGCCACCACCGCGGCATTCCAGGAACCGCCGGAGGCGGTGATGGCGCCGGTGACGTAGAACGGCAGCACCGCCGGCAGCGCCACCCGGCGCCACCACAGCCACCCCGAGACGCGGAAGTTCGCGGTCACGTAACGCATTTCGGTCGGGATCTGCGAGGCGCCCGCGATCACGTTGAACAGAATGTACCACTGCGTGCCGAGGATCATCAGCGGGCTCAGGAAAACGTCCGCGTTGAGCCGCCAGGTGACGATGCCGTAGACGACGATCGGAAACAGGAGATTGGTCGGGAACGCGGCGAGGAACTGCGCGATCGGCTGTACGACCTGGGCGACGCGCGGACGCATGCCCACCCACACGCCGATGGGCACCCACACCAGGCTCGCCAGCGCTATCAGCACGAACACCCGCAGCATGGTCAGCAGCGCGAGGCCGGCCACGCCCAGCGCCTCGTGCAGCGTGGTCTGCGCGATCAGCATGGCGGCGATGTGCCACAGCGCGAGCGCGATGAGTGCGGCGAGAATCAGCACCCAGAGCAGGTCGCGGCTGCGCGAGCGGCGCGGCACCGCCGACTCGGGCTGCGCATCGGTACGCTGCACGGCGCGGCTGGTCCACAGCACCAGCGAGTGGAAGGTGACGGTGGCCGCGCGCACCAGCCGGGAGCGGCGCAGCATGACGAGCACCCAGGAGGTGGGGCTGCGCACCCCCGGCTCCTGCTCGACGCGAAAGCGGTCGACCCAGGCGACCAGCGGCCGGAACAGGAGCTGGTCGCAGGCGAGGATCACCAGAAACATGGTGGCGATGGCCCAGCCGATGGCGCCGAGATCCTTCTTGGCGATGGCGAGGGCGATGTACGAACCCACCCCCGGGAGCACCACGGTGGTGTGCCCGACGCTGATGGATTCGGAGGCCACCACGAAGAACCAGCCCCCGGACATCGACATCATCATGTTCCAGATCAGCGCCGGCAGACCGAACGGCACCTCGAGCTGCCAGAAGCGCATCCAGGGCGACAGGCGGAAGGACTCGGCCGCCTCGATCAGTTCGGCCGGAATGGTGCGAAGCGACTGGTAGAAGCTGAACGCCATGTTCCAGGCCTGGCTGGTGAAGATCACGAAGATCGACGCGAACTCCACGCCGAGCACCCGGCCCGGGGCGAGCGACATGAAAAAAACGTAAGTCACCGACAGGAAGCCGAAGATCGGCACGGACTGTAGAATGTCGAGGATCGGCACCAGCAGCTTCCCCGCCCGCTCGCTCTTCGCCGCCCAGGTGGCGTAGGTGAGCGTGAACAGCAGCGAGAGCGCGAGCCCGGCGAACATGCGGAAGGTGGTACGCGCGGCGTATTCGGGCAGGTGGCGCGGATCGAGCGACAGCGGCGTCACCTCGAGTTGCGACAGCGGCGCGAACAGGCCGCGCGAGGTCTCGGCCAGGAATGCGATGAGGCCGATGACCACGATGAAGGCGAGCACGTCCCAGCGCGACGCCACGTCGCGCAGGAATCCGAATGGGGCGGGCTTCTTCATCGCGGCATTCTCGCAGGAGCCCGGAGTATGGTGCTAGTGGATCTCGCGGCGCTCTGGTCGCACGCACTCGGTCGAGGACAGTGAAAATCATGCAGTCGAGCATCGCCCCGGACACCACCATCGCCGCGCCGCAGACCGGCGGCGCCGCGCGCGTCCTCGGCACCATCAGCGTCGCGCACTTCCTCAACGACCTGATGCAATCGCTCATCGTCGCGATCTATCCGATCCTCAAGGGCGACTTCCACCTGAGCTTCGCGCAGATCGGCGAGATCTCGCTGACCTACCAGATCTGCGCCTCGCTGCTGCAGCCGCTGGTCGGCGCCTACACCGACCGGCGCCCGCAGGCCCACAGCCTGAGCGTCGGCATGGCCTGCACCTTTGCCGGCATCCTCACGCTGGCAGCGGCGCCCACCTTTGCGTGGCTGCTCGGCGCGGCGGCGCTGATCGGCACGGGCTCGGCGATCTTCCACCCCGAATCGGCGCGCATCGCCCGCCTCGCCTCCGGCGGACGCCCCGGCTTCGCGCAGTCGATCTTCCAGCTCGGCGGCAGCGGCGGCAGCGCCATGGGGCCGCTGCTCGCCGCGTGGATCATCCTGCCGAACGGCCAGCGAAGCCTCGCCTGGTTCGCGCTCGCGGCGCTGCTCGCGATCGCGCTCCTGTGGCCAATCGGCCGTTGGCACCACGAGCGCCACACCGCCCGCGGCCGCGCCCAGCGCGGCACCCGCGCCCCCGGGGTCGGCCGCACGCGCGCCGCGGTGGCCATCGGCATCCTGGTGCTCCTGGTGTTCTCGAAATACTTCTACCTAGCTAGCATCACCAGTTATTACAGTTTCTATCTCATCGAGAAATTCCACGTCTCGGTGGGCGACGCGCAGCTGCTGCTGTTCGTGTTCCTTTTCGCCGCCGCGCTCGGTTCGCTGCTCGGCGGCCCGCTCGGCGACCGCATCGGCCGCAAGCACGTGATCTGGATGTCGATCCTCGGCGTGGCGCCGTTCACCCTGGCGCTTCCCTACGTCGGCCTCGGCGCCACCGTGGCCTTGAGCTTCCTCATCGGCCTGATCATCTCCTCGGCGTTCTCCGCGATCCTGGTGTTCGCGCAGGAATTGCTGCCGGGCCAGGTCGGCGCCGTTTCCGGGCTGTTCTTCGGCCTCGCATTCGGCATGGGCGGCATCGGCGCCGCCGTGCTCGGCCACCTCGCCGACCGGCACGGCATCGAGTGGGTCTACCGGCTGTGCGCGTTCCTGCCGCTCATGGGGGTGGTGGCCGCCTTCCTGCCGAGGATCGAACATGAACAGCACTAGCCCGGAGCACCACGTGGTCATCGTCGGCGCCGGCTTCGCCGGACTGTCCGTGGCCGCGTCCCTGGACGGCGCGCCGGTGCGCATCACCCTCGTCGACCAGCGCAACCACCACCTTTTCCAGCCGCTGCTCTACCAGGTCGGTACGGCCACCATCGCCACCTCGGAGATCGCCTGGCCGGTGCGCCACCTCATGCGCCGCCGCCGCGACGTGGTGACGCTGCTCGGCACGGTGACGCGCATCGATGCGGCCGCCCGCACCGTGCACCTGGAGGACGGCGGCGACATCGGCTACGACACGCTCGTGCTCGCGACCGGCGCGCGCCACGCCTATTTCGGCCACGACGAGTGGGAGCCGTTCGCGCCGGGCCTGAAGACGCTGGAGGACGCGACCTCCATTCGCCGCCGCATACTGCTGTCTCTGGAGCGCGCCGAGCGCGAGACCGATCCGGCCAGGCGCGCAGCGCTCCTCAATTTCGTCATCGTCGGCGCCGGTCCCACGGGCGTCGAGCTCGCCGGCGCGATCGCCGAGCTCGCGCACCAGAACCTACCGCGCGAGTACCGCCAGATCGACACGCGGCGCGCTCGGGTGCTGCTGGTGGAGGCCGGCGCGCGGGTGCTGCCGAGCTTCACGCAGGACCTGTCCGACTACGCGCGGGCTGCGCTCGAGCGGCTGGGGGTGGAGATTCACCTCGGCCAGCCGGTGAGCGAGTGCTCGGCCGAGGGCGTCGTGTTCGGCGGCGAGTTCCTGCCCGCACGCACCATTCTCTGGGCTGCGGGCGTGCGCGCCTCGCAGGCCGCGGCCTGGATCGGCGCGCCCGCCGACGGCGCCGGGCGCGCGCGGGTCGAATCCGACCTGACCGCGCCCGGACACCCGGAGATCTTCGTGATCGGCGACACCGCCACGATCGACGCCTGGCACGGCAAACCGGTGCCCGGCATCGCGCCGGCGGCGAAGCAGCAGGGCGTGCACGTCGCGAAGACCATCCGGCGCCGCCTTGCGGGCGACCCGTCGCCGCGCCCGTTCCGCTACCGTCACTCCGGCAATCTCGCCACCATCGGCAAGCACTGCGCGGTGATCGACTTCGGCTGGCTCAAGCTGCGCGGCAGCCTCGCGTGGTGGATCTGGGGCATCGCCCACATCTACTTCCTGATCGGCGTGCGCAACCGGCTCGCCGTCGCCTTGAGCTGGCTGTGGATCTTCATGACCGGCAGCCGCAGCGCCTGCCTGATCACCCAGAGCGAGCACCCGCCGAAGCGCGCCTGACCCAGCCTTCAGCCGTTGAGGAATCCCTGGCTCTGCGCCGGGTAGCGGTGGCCCACGGCAAAGCCGCGCGGCGCCAGCGCGTCGATGCGCGCGAGTTCCTCGGCGCTCAGGGCGACGTCGGCAGCGGCGAGGTTCTCGTCCAGACGCCGCGGGTCGCTCGTGCCCGGGATGGGGATGATGTCCTCGCCGCGGGCGAGCAGCCAGGCGAGCGCGAGCTGCGCGGGCGTGCACCCCTTGGCGGCCGCGAGCGCGTTGACCTGGTCGAGCACCGCGAGATTCCTGGCGAAGTTCTCCCCCTGGAAGCGCGGCGAGTTGCGCCGGTAGTCGTCGGGCGACAGATCCTCGAGCGAGCGAAAACGGCCCGTGAGGAAGCCGCGACCGAGCGGACTGTAGGCCACGAAGGAGATGCCGAGCTCGCGCGCCGTCGGAAGGATCTCGTCCTCCGCATCGCGGCTCCAGAGCGAGTACTCGGTCTGCAGCGCGCTGATCGGGTGCACGCGGTGCGCGCGGCGCAACGTGGCCGCGGAGGCCTCGGACAGGCCGATGTGGCGCACCTTACCGGCGCGCACGAGCTCGGCCATCGCACCCACGGTCTCCTCGATCGGCGTCGCCGGGTCGACCCGGTGCTGGTAGTACAGGTCGATGACGTCCACCCCGAGCCGCGCGAGCGATGCGTCGCAGGCTTCCCGCACGTACTCCGGGCGGCCGTCGATGCGCGGCGGCCCGCCGCCCTCGCGACGGAAGCCGAACTTGGTGGCGAGCACCACGGCGTCGCGGCGCCCGCGCAGCGCCTTGCCCACCAGACGCTCGTTGGTGTGCGGTCCGTACATGTCGGCCGTGTCGAGCAGCGTCACGCCGCGATCGATGGCGCGGTGGATGAGCGCCACCGCGCCCGCCTCGTCGACCCGGCTGGTGAAATAGAAGTCCGACAGGCCCATGCAGCCGAGGCCGATCTGCCCGACCCGCAACCCCTGCGTGCCGAGCGCGCGCGTCTTCATCGTCGCGTTCGCCAAAATGACGTCTCCTTCAGAAAAATGCCTGGATGCCGGTTTGCGCCCGGCCGAGGATCAGGGCGTGTATGTCGTGGGTGCCCTCGTAGGTGTTCACCACTTCGAGGTTGACCATGTGGCGGATCACGCCGTACTCGTCGGAAATGCCGTTGCCGCCGAGCATGTCGCGTGCGGCGCGCGCCACGTCGAGCGACTTGCCGCAGGAATTGCGCTTCATGATCGAGGTGATCTCCACCGCCGCGACGCCCTCGTCCTTCATGCGCCCGAGCCGCAGGCAGCCCTGCAGGGCGAGCGTGATCTCGGTCTGCATGTCGGCGAGCTTCTTCTGAACCAGTTGATTGGCCGCGAGCGGCCTGCCGAACTGCTTGCGGTCGAGCACGTACTGGCGTGCGGTGTGCCAGCAGCTTTCGGCGGCGCCGAGCACGCCCCAGGAGATGCCGTAGCGCGCGGAATCGAGGCAGGTGAACGGCCCTTTGAGGCCGGTCACGCCGGGCAGGAGGGCATCCTCCGGCACGAACACCTCGTCCATCAGGATCTGGCCTGTGATCGAGGCCCGCAATCCGACCTTGCCCTTGATGGGCGGTGCGCTGAGCCCCTGCGCTCCCTTCTCGAGGATGAAGCCGCGCACCACGTCGTCCTCGGTCTTGGCCCACACCACGAACACGTCGGCGATGGGGGCGTTGGAGATCCAGGTCTTCGAGCCCGACAGCCGGTAGCCGCCCGGCACGCGGCGCGCGCGCGTCGCCATGCCGCCCGGATCCGAGCCATAGTCGGGCTCGGTCAGGCCGAAACAGCCGATCAACTCGCCTCGGGCGAGGCCCGGCAGGTACTTGCGCCGCTGCGCGTCGGTGCCGAAGCGGTGGATCGGCAGCATCACCAGCGAGGACTGCACGCTCATCATCGAGCGGTAACCGGAGTCGACCCGCTCGATCTCGCGCGCGATCAGTCCGTAGCTCACGTAACCCGTGCCGCCGCCACCGAATTCCTCGGGGATGGTCGCGCCGAGCAGACCGAGTTCACCCATCTCGCGGAAGATGGCCGGATCGGTGCGCTCGTCGCGGAACGCGGCCAGCACCCGCGGCCCGAGCCGCTCCTGGGCGTACTCCCGGGCGGCGTCCCGGATCATTACCTCTTCCGAGGTGAGCTGCGCCTCGAGCAGCAGCGGATCGTCCCAATGAAACTCCACACGCGACATGAACTGCGCCTCGAACGTTGTGATGGCGCATTATCTCACGGCCCCGCCCTCCAGAGCCGACTGGATGCGCCGATCGGGCACCAACCACAGCAGCGCGACCGCGACGTAGACCAGTTGACCGAGCCGGGCCGAGCACAGGGCGCAGCCGATGCCAAGGACGTACAGGAGCGGCGATGCCTTGCCCTTCAGATCGCGACCGAGCGCGCGTGCGAGCAGCGATCGCTCGCCTTGCGCGGCGATGATCGAGCGCTGCAATACCCAGTAGGCGACGGCGGCGCACAGCAACACCGCGCCGTAGCATGCGGTCGGCACCGCGGCGTTCGGATTGGCGCTCATCCAGGCGGTCGCGGCCGGCAGCAGGGACAGCCAGAACAGCAGGTGCAGGTTCGCCCAGAGAATCCCGCCGCCCACCCGTTCGACCGTGTGCAGCATGTGGTGATGATTGTTCCAGTAGATACCGACGTATACGTAGCTCAGCACATAGCTCGACAGCACCGGCAAGGAGGACCGCAGGGCGGCGAGCGTCGTGCCGTCCGGGGTCTTCAACTCGAGCACCATGATGGTGATCACGATGGCGAGCACCCCGTCACTGAAGGCCTCGAGTCGCGTGCGAGTCATTCTCCCTCCGATCATGGGACGGGCGCGGGCGCTGTTCCGCCCACGCTTCGGCTATGCTTCGCGGCGAGCGCGCCCGCCCAAGGGCGCACCGGAGTGCGCCATGAGCCCATCGACTCGCACCTTGCTTTTTATTTTACCTTCACTGCTGGCTCTCGCCGGGTCAGCGCGTGCCGAAACGCCTCTGCCGGCAGCCGCGGCGCCGCCAGCCGAGGACCGTGAACTCGCCCACGACCTGCTGCGTGCGCTGGTCGGTACCGACACCACCCATGCGCACGGTTCCACCGAAGCGGCGCGCCTGATCGAGGGGTGGCTGGCGAAGGCGGGATTCGCGGCCGACGACCTAACGCTGATCGCGCCCGCGGAGCACCCCAGCAAGGGCAACCTGGTGGTACGGTACCGCGGGCGCCACTCTCATCCGACGGTGCTCTTCCTCGGCCACCTCGACGTGGTGGATGCGCGCCGCGAGGACTGGTCGACCGATCCGTTCACGCTCACCGAGCGCGACGGCTACTTCTACGGCCGCGGCACCATCGACATGAAGGACGGCGACGCGGCGCTGGTCGAGACCTTGATCCGACTGAAGCGCGAACGCTTCGTGCCGGAACACGACCTGATCTTCGCCTTCACCGCCGACGAGGAGGCCGGCGGCGATGCCAACGGTCCGGCCTTCCTGCTGAAGGAGCACCGGGAGCTCATCGACGCGGACATGGTGATCAACCTGGACGGCGGCGGCGGCACCCTGCGCGACGGCGTACCCCTGTACGCCGAGCTCGGCACCAGCGAGAAAACCTACGTCACCTACACGCTCGAGGCGACCAGCCCCGGCGGCCACGGCTCGCTGCCCGAGCCCGGCAATCCGATCTACCGCCTCGGCGACGGGCTGCGCGGACTCGAGGCCTATCGCTTTCCGGTGGTGCTCACGGCCACCACGCGCGCGAGCTTCGCGCAGCTCGCGGACATCAGCGGGGGCGCAGATGCGGCGGACATGCGCGCGGTCGCGGGCACGCCCACGGATCCCGCCGCCGCCGACCGCCTGAGCCGCAACGTCTACTACAACGCGGAGCTGCGCACCACCTGCGTGCCGACGCTCATCTCCGGCGGCCACGCCGAGAACGCCCTCCCCCAGCGCGCACGCGCCACCGTCCAGTGCCGGATGATGCCGGGCGACACGGCGACCGATACCCAGCAGCGGATCACTGCGGCGCTCGCCGATCCGGAGATCCACGTGACGCTCGACGCGCCGCCCATCGTCAGCCCCGAATCCCCGCCGACGGCGCGCATCGAATCCGTCGTCGCCGGCGTGGTGCACTCGATCTGGCCGGCCATACCCGTGGTCCCCACCATGGCGACCGGCTTCAGCGACGACCGGCAGACCCGCAACGCGGGCCTGCCGAGCTACGACGTGAGCGGCGTGTTCGTCGAGGCCGGCGAGAATCGGGCGCACGGTCGCGACGAGCGCATCGGCGTCGGTGCGTTCGACACCAGCGTCGAATTCACCTATCGGCTCGTGAAGGCGATGAGCCGCGACCACGCGGTGCGCTAACATGGCCGCCATGACGGGAATCCGCGACACGACCCGCTACATGACGGGCTTCGGCAGCGAGTTCGCCACCGAAGCGCTGGCCGGGGCACTCCCGGTCGGCCGCAACTCACCGCAGCGCTGCGCGTACGGACTCTACGCCGAACAGTTCTCCGGCACCGCCTTCACGGCGCCACGGCACGCCAACCGCCGCTCGTGGCTGTACCGCATCCGGCCCGCGGTGGCGCACGGAACGTTCGCGCCGCTCGCCGACGATCCGTTCGCCGACGCCGAACCGGCGTCGCCCTCGCCGAATCAGCTGCGCTGGGATCCGTTGCCGCTGCCCGCCACGCCCACCGACTTCGTCGCCGGGCTCGTGCCGGTGGCGATGACCGGCTCGCCGGAGGCGCAATCGGGCTGCGCCATCCTGCTGTATGCGGCCAACCGCTCGATGCGCGACCGGTACTTCTACAGCGCCGACGGCGAGTGGCTCGTGGTACCCGAACTCGGCGCACTGATCATCGACACCGAACTCGGACGGATCGAGATCGAGCCGCGGGAGATCGCGGTGATCCCGCGCGGACTGCGCTTTCGCGTGACCCTCGCGGGAGATGCGGCGCGCGGCTTCGTGTGCGAGAACTACGGCGCGCCGTTCAAGCTGCCCGACCTCGGACCCATCGGCTCCAACGGGCTCGCCAATGCGCGCGACTTCCTGGTTCCACGCGCCCGCTACGAGGACCTCGAGGGATCCTTCGAACTGGTGGCGAAGTTCATGGGCCGGTTGTGGCACGCGCCCATCGACCACTCGCCGCTCGACGTGGTTGCCTGGCACGGCAACAACGTGCCCTACGCATACGATCTGCGGCGCTTCAACGTGATCGGGTCGATCTCCTACGACCACCCCGATCCGTCCATCTTCCTGGTGCTGCACGCCCCGAGCGACACGCCGGGCACGAGCAACGTGGATTTCGTGATCTTCCCGCCGCGCTGGCTGGTGATGCAGGACACCTTCCGCCCGCCCTGGTTCCACCGCAACGTCGCGAGCGAGTACCTCGGACTCGTGCACGGCGCCTACGACGCCAAGGCCGCAGGATTCGTCCCGGGCGGCGCTTCACTGCACCTGTGCATGAGCGGCCACGGCCCCGATGCGTCGACTTTCGAAAAGGCGGTTGCGGCGGACACGGGCAAGCCCGCGTTCGTCGGCGACACCATGGCCTTCATGTTCGAGAGCCGCACGGTGCTCAAGCCCACCCGCCACGCGTTGACGGGCCGGCCGGCGCTGCAGGCCGACTACCGCGACTGCTGGCGCGGCATCGACAAGCGCTTCGACCCGGAACGACCGTGAGCGCCGCATTCGCCGCCGACGAGACTCACGACCCGCGCGCGCAGAGCTGGGTGGAGTCGGCCAACCGGCCGGATAGCGACTTTCCGCTGCAGAATCTGCCGTTCGGTGTGTTCCGACGCCGCGGCTCGAGCGAGCCGTTTCGCGGTGGCGTCGCCATCGGCGATTTTGTCGTCGACCTCGCCGCCGTGGCGGCGACCCGCCTGTTCGACGGCGACGCGGCGCGCGCGGCCGCTGCCGGCGCCGGCCCGACCCTGAACGCGCTGATGGCGCTCGGTCCGGAGGCGGCGCGGGCGCTGCGGCGCGCGCTGTTCGCTGCGCTCGCGCAAGGCTCGGCGCTGCGCGAACGGCTCGCGGGCGCCCTCGTGGCGCAGGCCGACGCCGAGCTCGGTCTGCCGGCGCAGATCGGCGATTACACGGATTTCTACACCTCGATTCACCACGCCACGGCGGTCGGACGGCTGTTCCGTCCGGATCAGCCGCTGCTGCCCAACTACCGCTGGGTGCCGGTGGGCTATCACGGCCGCAGCTCCTCGGTGATCGTGTCGGGCGTCGACGTTTGCCGCCCGGTGGGCCAGCGCCTGCCGGCGGGGGCGCAGACGCCCGTGGTGGGCCCCTCGCAACGGCTCGACTACGAGGTCGAGCTCGGCGTCTACGTCGGCCGCGGCAATCCGCTCGGCGAGCCCGTCTCGATCGAGGACGCGGAGCGCCACCTGTTCGGCGTGTGCCTCCTCAACGACTGGTCGGCGCGCGACCTGCAGGCCTGGGAGTACCAGCCGCTCGGGCCGTTCCTCGCCAAGAACTTCGCCACCACGGTGTCACCGTGGATCGTGACACTCGAGGCGCTGGCGCCCTTCCGCGTGCCGCGCGAGCGGCCGGCGGAGGATCCGCAACCGCTGCCGTACCTGGACTCGCCACAGGACCGCGCACGCGGCGCGCTCGACGTCACGCTCGAGGCGTGGCTCGAGACGGCGGCCATGCGCGCGCGCGGCGAGCCGCCGCGGCGGCTGTCACGCAGCAGCGCCCGGCACGCCTACTGGAGCCTCGCGCAGCTGGTGGCGCACCACACGGTCAACGGCTGCAACCTGAATCCCGGCGACCTCCTCGGCAGTGGCACGCAGTCGGGACCGAGTCCCGAGGAGGCCGGATCGCTGCTCGAACTGACCGTGGGCGGCCGTCAGCCGCTCCCGGTGGGGGCGACGGAGACCCGCACCTTCCTCGAGGACGGGGACACGGTGATCCTCAAGGGCTGGTGCGAGGCGCCCGGCGCCCGCCGCATCGGCCTCGGCGAGGCGCGTGCGACGGTGCTGCCGGGCCGGCCAGTCTAGCGAGCGAACGCGCGGCGCCCGGTGCGCCGCACCCGGCCGAGCAGGACCAGCGCCGCGAGCGCCGCCAGCGTCGCGCCATCGAGCGCGCCGCCGCCACCACCCGAACTCGTGCCGGTCGAACCCGACGTGCCGCCGCCCGATCCGCCACCGCTCGGCTTCGGCGGCACGAGCTTCACGGCCGCGTCCGCCTGCACGAAGCCGACGCCGGAATCCACGCTCGGTGCGCCGCCGTTCATGCTGAGCGCGCTCTGCGTCAGTGCCGAGTACGCCTGATCGGGGGTGAGCGACGGGTTCGCCTGCAGCATCAACGCGATGATGCCAGCCACGTGCGGCGCGGCCGCGGAGGTGCCGAAGAAGTTCGGGTAGCTCGGGTTGTTCTGACAGGACGTATTGGTGGTTTGCAGCAGGCCGTTGGTGAAGCCGGCGCTAGCCAGCGTGAAGCCGAAGTACGTGGTGTTGCCGCCGTTCGGACCGACCAGGTCGGGTTTCTGCCGCACCACCGGCGCCGTCAGTCGCTGCCCGTTGGCGTCGAACAGGATCGGCCCGCCGCCGCGCGAGGAGAACGGCTCGATGATGGCGGGCGTGGTGCCGCACAGCGGTGTCTGGAAGTAGAACGCCGCGCCCGTCGAGAGCGCACCCGCGGCGCCGGAGTGGCCCTGGACCGTGGCGCTGTTGGTGGCCAACGCACTGTTGATGACGGCGCCGCCGCCGTCGTCCTCCACCGCCACCAGGATGCGTCCCGGAGCATTGGCGCCGCCGCTCGCCAGTCCCACGCTGATGTTGATGGTCTCCGCGACCGAGTTGGAGGTCGCGGTGGCCGGGTTGCCGACGATCATCACCTGATAGGGATCTTGGCCGAGCGAATTGGGGCCCGTGCACTGCGCGGTCTGCAGGTAGTAGTTGTAGATGCCGTCCGCGCTGGAGCTTCCGGTGACGCAGACGTCGATGCGGCTCGTGGCGCCGCCGCTCGCGGGCGCACCGGTGACGTAGGGCTGGTCCCACTGCACCACGATGGCGATGAATTCGCCGGGAATCAGCGCCGGAATCGACACCGGCAGGCTGGTCGCCGTGGTCTTGCCGCTGGTGTCGAAGTTGAGGAGCATCTCGCCGGCCGGATTGGCGGCACCGGGCGGCCCCACCGACGCGGTCGAGAACGCGGGCGCGGTGTTCTCGTAGGCGTTGTGGCCGTTGTTGCCGGCGGCCGTCACGTACGGCACGCCCCGCGCCTTCACCGCGTCGATGGCCTGCGAGACGAGGCCGTCCTGGTAGAACGGCTCGTCGAAGTAGCCGACGTCGTCGACGATCACGGTGGCGCCGGCGCTCGCGAGCGCACCGATGCCGGCGGCGAAGTCGGCCTCGCTGTTCTCGGCGGTGTGGAAGATGAACTTCGCGCCCGGCGCCACGTCGTGCAGGATCTGCATCATCGCCCGGCCTTCGTCGCCGAACGGCAGCTGCAGCGGGGCGCCGGTGTAGACGTAGGTGCCGTTGACCTGTTGTACGCACGGCGCCTCGCCCGGTCCGACACCCGGCAGGTTCGGTGGTGGCAGCATCCCCGCGGGAAGGTCGCCGCTCGCGATGTCGGTGGCCGCGTCCGCGGTGAAGCCGTTGTTGGCGTAGCCATTGGGGCCGGATGCGGCGATGTTGTCGGCCGCGAACTGCGAGTAGCAATCGTAGCTGTCGGAGATCACGCCCACGGTGACGCCGCTGCCGTCGAGCGAATTTGCGCTGCGCGCGACGTCGCTGCGCTGCGCGTAATCGCCCTGCGTGGTGACCGCGCCCGCGCGAGTGCGCGAGAGCGCCGCGCGCATCGCGTGCACCTCGGCGCGCGCCGCCGCATCCGCAAGCCGGGAAACGGGCAGCCAGCCGCCGACGTCATTGCGATATGTGGCCGGGTGTTCGAGACCAAGCGCGCCGAGCGCCGCGGCGAGGCGCCGCGGGTCACCACGGGTCACCGCATCGATGCGCACCAGCGGCGAGCCGTCGGCGCGGCGCACCGCGAAGCGAGCCGCAGGGTTCATGGCGCGCAGCTGGCGCAACGCCAGCGCGGGGTCGGGAACGAGTTCCCGCGAGCGTGCCAGCAGTTCTGCGAGCGTCGCGTCGAGCTTGCCGGCGGCGGCGGCGCGCGCGGCGCCAGGCACCGCGAACGCTTGCAGGTGCGCCTGCCCGGGCAGGCGTGCCGCGCGCGGCGCCATCCCCGCGTCGCGCGTCACCGCCAGCGCCGCACCCGCTGCAAAACCCAACACCACCATCGCGCGCCATCCCGTGCGTACGCTCATGCTTGGCCGTCTCCGTTGCTGCATCTTGATCTTCCGGCCCGACAGGCCGCTCCCTGACGGGAGCTTAGCACTGCCGTCGTGCGCGGCGACGCCTGTCGCCGGGCAGCGTCGGCCCGGCCGCGCCTGTCGTATCATGCGGTGCCGGCGCGCACCGCGCGCCGCCTTTCCGCAGCACCCGAGGATCGTATGTCGAAGTACCCCGCCGCCTTGCCGCGTCTCGTGCTCACGCTCGCCCTGGTGCCCTGTGCACCAGTCGCGCATGCATCCAATGCCGCGGTCGGCAAGCTCATCTTCGAAAGCCGCTGCCGCATCTGCCACTCGGCCGAGGCCGGTGACGGCGGCGGCGCGCAGGGACCGTCGCTCGCCGGCGTGTACGGCCGCGCGGCGGCGTCGGTGACGGGCTTCGGCTACTCGCAGGCGCTGCGCGCGGCGCACTTGACCTGGGACGGACCGACCCTCGCAAAATTCTTGAGCGCGCCCACCACCCTGGTGCCGGGGACGGCCATGGTGGTCGCCGTCGAAGATCCGGTCGATCGCGGCAACCTGCTCGCCTATCTGCGCAGCCTGCCCTCGGCCGCGCCGGCCGCGCCAGTCGAGATCGTCGTGCCGCCCGAGACGCGCCGCTCGGCGGACTGGCGCAACGACGCGCCGGGCCGCCGCCACCGCATCGACCTGTCGGCGCTGCCCGCGCCGCACGCGACGCCCTCGTCGAGCAACTCCTCGATGGTGGTGGCACAACCGCCGGGGGCGGCTCCTCGCGTGCCGGCGGGCTTTCGCATCGACGCCTACGCGACCGGTCTGCTCGGACCGCGCAAGCTGCTGCTCGCGGCCAATGGCGACGTGTTCGTGACCGAGACCGACGGCGGACGGATATCGGTGCTGCATCCGGCCCGCAACGGCCGGCGCGCGCGCCAGAGCGAAGTCTATGCGCAGGGGCTGCGCCAGCCGTTCGGCATCGCGTTCTACCCGAGCGCGGCCGCGCCGCGCTGGCTGTACGTGGCCGAAACCCAGCGCGTGATCCGCTATCCGTTCGCCGTGGGCGACACCCACCCGCGCGGTGCGGCCGAGGTGGTCGTCGCGTCGCTGCCCACCGGCGGGCACTACACCCGCGACATCGCCTTCTCGGCGGACGGCAAGCGGCTCTTCATCTCGGTGGGTTCGGCGTCGAACGTCGGCGAGACCATGCCGAAGAAATCGGCCGCCGAGATCGCGGCGTGGGAGACCGGGCACGGGCTCGGCGCCGCCTGGGGCGACGAGACGGACCGGGCCGCCGTGCTGGTCACCGACGTCGAGCCACCCGCGACGCTGCGGCCGTTCGCCAACGGCATCCGCAATTGCGTGAGCCTCACGCCGCAACCGGCCACCGGCGATCTGTGGTGCACCACCAACGAGCGCGACCTGCTCGGCGACGACCTGGTTCCGGACTACTCGACGCGCGTGACGGCGGGCGCATTCTACGGCTGGCCCTGGTATTACCTGGGATCGCACGAAGATCCGCGCCTCGCCGGCGAGCGCCCCGACCTCGCGGACAAGGTCACCGTGCCGGACATCGCCTATCAGTCGCACTCGGCCCCCCTCGGGCTCACCTTCTACGAGGCGAAGCGCGGGGCGTCCGCCTTTCCGGCGGACTATGCGGGCGACGCCTTCGTCACCTTCCACGGCTCGTGGAATCGGAGCCTGCGTACGGGCTACAAGCTGGTGCGCGTCCCGATGCGCGCGGGCCGACCCACCGGCGAGTACGAGGACTTCGTCACGGGCTTCGTGGTCGACGACGGCCACGTCTGGGGCCGGCCGGTCGCCACGGTGGAGCTCGCCGACGGATCGCTGCTGATGAGCGACGACGCCAGCAACACCGTGTGGCGCATCGCGGCGACGCGTCAGCGGGCAAGGTAGCGCGAGGCCACGCCCCAGAGCCAGCGCTGTATTTCGAGGGTCTCGCGGGCCGACGGTCGGCGCAGCAGCAGCGCGTCGTCGGGGAAGACGAGCTTGATCAACAGCGCCGACTTGACCACCCGATAGAAGTCGAGCGCATCCACCCGGCGGAACTCGCGCGCCGCCGCGCCGGCGCGCAACAGGCCGCGCAACCGGCCGTGCATGGAGGCGAGCGGCCCGTCGGAGAAGTTGTCCTTGAAGGAGCCGCCGGCCGCGAGCTTCACGTACTCCATGCCGCCCTCCGGCGTCGCGAAGTCGATGAGCGCGAGCCTGACGTAGGCCGGGTGGGCGAGCTTGAAGGCGACGAAGGCGTCGAGCGCCGCGCGCAGCGCCCGATCGGGTCGGGCTCGCGGTGGCGGATCGAACTGCCCGGCGAGCAAGGCGATGAAGCGCCGCGACACCTCGACCAGCACGTCGTCGCGGCTGCGGTAGTGCTTGTAGATCGCGGGCACGCGCAGACCGAGCGGTTCGGCCACGTCGCGCAGCTTGAATCCGTACACTCCCTTCTGGGCGATCAGCGTCTCGACCTCGTCGAGAATCCGTTCACGGGTCGTGGACCCGTTGTTCTTGATGGTACTCACCGCGGCACTCTCGCTCCCTGCATGGCGTGCCCCGCCGGGCCGACTCGTACGGCGCCGCCGGCCGCCGCGGGTGGCGGCCTTGCCAGGAGCGCGGCCGGTAGTTTACCTTAAAGTCGCGTCCGGTTAATTCGATTAACCGTCTTGGCGACCGCCGCGGGCGCAGCCGGGCCCGAGGTGTTGCGTTTGGCCATCGAGAGCAAATCCATCGACTACGTGGCCGAGACCGAACGGCACGGGCGGGTCGTCGACCAGGCGCCCTTCTGGTTCCTGGGCAACTTCCACTTCTTCACCATCGCCATCGGCTTCGTCGGCCCGAGCCTCGGACTGGGCTTCGGCGCCACCACCCTCGCCGGTACGCTGGGCATCCTCTTCGGCACGCTGTTCGTCGCGTTCCACGCCTCGCAGGGCCCCGAACTCGGCCTGCCGCAGATGATCCAGTCGCGGGCCCAGTTCGGGTTCCGCGGCGTGGTGCTGGTGCTGGTCGGCACTCTGTTCACGTTCGTGGGATTCAACGTCGCCGACAGCGTGCTCGCCGCGCACGGACTCGACGGCATGTTCGGCTGGAACGAACACGCGGTGTCGGTCGGCGCCGCGCTCGCCGGCGCGCTGCTCGCGTTCTACGGGCACGACTGGCTGCACCGGATCTTCCGCTGGTGCTTCTACCTGTGCCTGCCGCTGTACCTGGTGATCAGCGTCGCCATCCTCGCCGGCCGGATTCCCGCCACGCACGCGGCGGCCGGCGGTTTCACCTGGGTGGGCTTCATGGGCCAGTTCGCCGCCAGCGCGAGCTACAACATCACCTATGCGCCGTCGGTGTCGGACTATTCGCGCTATCTGCCGCGACACACGCGGCCGGGCGCCATCATCGCCGCGGTGTTCACCGGCGCCGCCTCCTCGGCGATCTGGATGATCGCGCTCGGCGCCTGGCTCGCCACGCGGCTCGGCGGCGCCGACGGCCTGGTGGCATTGCACGACGCCGGCGAGGCCCTCGCCCCCGGTTTCGGCGTGGTGCTCGCGCTCGCCTCGGTCACCGCCCTGATCGCCACCATGGGCCTCAACGCCTACAGCGGCATGCTCACCATCGTCACCGCGCTGAGTTCGCTGGCCGAATTGCGGCCGACGGGCAGATTGCGCGCGGCGAGCATCACGGGGTTCAGCCTGGTCGCGCTCGCGGTGACCCTGTCGGTGAGCGCGGATTCGATACCGCTGGTGTTCGCCGTGCTGACTCTGATGCTCTATCTGCTCGCGCCCTGGACGGCGATCAACCTGGTCGACTATTTCTTCGTGCGCCGCGGCCGCTACGCCATCACGCACTTCTTCGAGCCGCGCGGCATCTACGGCGCCTGGGGCGGACGGGGCCTCGCGGCCTACGCGGCGGGATTCGCCGCGACCATGCCCTTCTTCGTGCTGCCGGACGTGTACACGGCGCCGGCGGCGCGCCTGCTCGGCGGCGTCGACGTCGGCTGGCTGGTGGGACTCACCGTGGCGGGCGCGGTGTACTTCCTGAGTTGCCGCGGCTTCGATCCGGCGACCGAGGTACGCGCGATCGAAGAGAGCGAACGGATTCTGGGCAAGGCCTGAGGAGCGACTGGCATGCAGCCACTACGGACTCGAATCGAGGGCGGCGGCACGCCCCGGCCCGCGCGCTGGGGCGTCGACAGCGAGTACGGCCGACTGCGCGACGTGCTGGTCGGACCCATCGATCACTTCACCTGGCAGCCGGGCAATGCCGTGGCGCAACGCGCCGAGCGCGTCGGCCTGCGATTCGACGCCGCGGTGGCGCGCCGCCAGTATCAGGAGATGCTCGACGCCTACGCGCAGGCGGGCGTTACGGTGCACCGGCTGGCGCCCGAGGAGGGTCTGCCGTATCAGATCTTCGCACGCGACAGCAGCGTCATGACCCCCTGGGGCGCGATCATCATGCAACTGCAGAAGGCGTATCGCCGCGGCGAGTACGCCTCGGTGCTGCGTTTCTACCTGGACGAAGGCATTCCGATCTACGACTGCGTCACGGCCGGCAACGTCGAGGGCGGCGACTTCATGGTGCTCAAGCCCGGTGTCGCCGTGTGCGGCCATTCGGGGGAGCGCTCGATCGAGCCGGCGGTTCGCCAGCTGGCGCGCTGGTTCGAGGCCGAGGGCTGGGAATTTCACACCTACGCCTTCGATCCGCACTTCCTGCACCTCGACGTGCAGATGGGCATGCTCGCCGAGGATCTCGCCGTGGTGTGCGTCGAGGCCGTGGAGCCGGAGTTCCTGGCCTGGCTCGACGCACGCGGCATCCGCGTCATACCCGTGTCGTACGCCGACGCCATGCGCATGGGCACGAACGTGGTGGCGCTCGGCGAGGAGCGCGTGCTCGTGCCCGCCTCCAGCAGGAATCTCATCGCCGCCTGCCGCGCCGAGGGCCTGACCGTGTTCGATCCGGACGTGTCCATGATCGGACACGGCGGCGGTGCCGTGCACTGCATGTGCCAGGCGCTCAAGCGCGACGATGTCGGCCGACGCTGAAGGATCCGGCACGACCGGTCCCGCTCTCGCCGACCTGTCCGCCGCCGACGCGGTTGCGCGCATGGCGCGCGGCGAGCTCACGGCGGAGCGGTACGCGAGCGCCCTGCTCGATCGCTGTCGCGCGGCGCGCGCACTCAACGCGTTCATCCACCTCGACGAGGAGCGCGTGCTCGAGCAGGCGCGGACCCGGGATCGCGAGCTCGCCGCCGGCCACCCGCCGGGGCCGCTGTTCGGCCTGCCCGTGCCCGTGAAGGATTCGATCGACACCAGCGATCAGCCCACCACCGCGGGCACCCCGGCGCTGCGCGGCTTCCGGCCGGCGCGGGACGCGGCCGTGGTGGCAAGACTGCGCGCGGCGGGCGCGTTCGTGCTCGGCAAGACCAATCTGCACGAACTGTCCTACGGCTGGACCAGCGACAACCGCGCCTTCGGTGCGGTACGCAACCCGTTCGATGCGGCGCGCATCGCCGGCGGCAGCAGCGGCGGCACCGCGGCAGCGATCGCGGCGCGGCTCGCGCCGCTGGGCGTGGCGGAGGACACGGAAGGCTCGATCCGCGTCCCCGCGGCGTTGTGCGGGGTCGTCGGCTTCCGGCCGACCACGGGCCGCTATCCGAACGACGGCTGCGTGCCCATCACGCCGCTGTTCGACCAGGTCGGCCCGATCGCGCGCAGCGTCGGCGACGTACGCCTGTTCGACCAGGCGGTGGCGGGAGCCGGCACGCTGCCGCCCGAGCCGACGCTGCACGGCACGCGCCTCGGTGTCGTGCGCGACTACGGCTACACGGACTTGGATCCTGACATCGAGCGGCTCGCCGACGTGGCGCTCGCCACGCTCGCCCGTGCCGGCTGCGAGATCGTCGAGATCGAACTTCCGCAGCTCGGCGCCCTGATCGAGCGCACCGCGGCGCCGATTCAGCGCCACGACCTGATGCCCTCGCTCAGCGCCTATCTCGCGCGTCACCGCGAGGGCCCCGATTTCCAGGCGGTGTACCGCGCGGCGAGCGCCGACATCCGCGCGGCATTCACCGCGGAAGTGCTGCCGGGCGGACGCGACGCGCCGTCGGCAGCGGCCTACCGGGAGGCGCTCGACACGCACCTGCCACGGCTGCGCGCGCTGCTCGCGGCCGCGTTTCGCGATCACGATCTCGCGGCGCTCGTCTGGCCGGCGACGCGCGTGCCGGCCCCGCGCATCGGCGAGGACGCCTGGGTGCAGGCGGGCGCGGCGCGGCTGCCCTTCGACTACGCGATCGCCCGCAACGTCTCGCCGGGAAGCACCGCCGGTCTGCCCGGCCTCGTCCTGCCCATGGGGCTGACCCCGCTGGGCTTGCCCGCGGCACTGGAATTCGACGCGCCCGCAGGCGAGGATGTCGCGTTGCTGGCGCTCGGGCTTGCGCTCGAGCGCGCCCTGGCGCCGTGGCCGCGTCCCTTCTTAACCACCCTTCGCCACGAGGAATCCGCATGAGAATCCGCGCTCTCCCGATGCTGCTCGACTGCCGCGCCTTCCTCTACCGTCTGGTGAAGATCTACGCCGACGAGACCACGGGCTGATGGGCGTCTCGGCACTGTTTCCGACGCTGCTCTACGAGGCGCCGCTCGGTGGTCGCGGCGCCCGGGACCTTGACC
>DAIDHD010000047.1 GCA_027459765.1 Gammaproteobacteria bacterium
AGGTCGGCCGACCAGTTGCCGAGCTGATCGATCGGCGAGGCGACGCGGTGGCGGGCGCCGAGGCCGAGTCCGATCGAGAACGCCCCGCCCACGACCAGCAGCACCACCGCGAGTGCCCCCACGAGGATCATCGGGTGCCGCAGATCGACTTGTTTGACCTGACCCGACTTACGGGCGACGAAAATCACGTTCATAGCTTTTTGGTCCGACGCCCGATCGGCGCTATGTCCCGTTGCTGGCAATTCGAGGGGCGTAGACTATGCAAAATTATGCCGACTCAAACAAGGAATTCCGTTCGTTTTTGCGCTTGCAGGCGTCGCAACTAGCCGACACCGCAGTGCGAAAAGATATAAAAATCAATCAATTACTGAGTGCCGCAGGATCCAGGATCGGCACCCTTCGGGCACGCCTCGAGGCCCGCGACCGGGTGCTGGAAGAGGTTCGGGCGCTGCTGCCCGCGCCGCTCGCCGCACAGGTGCTCACGGCAGGCCTCGAACGGGGCGAACTCGCCATCGGTGTACGGGGAGCCGGCTGGGCATCGCGACTGCGATTCCGGGCCGAGGAGTTGCGCGCCGGACTCGCGTCGGCCCGCGGCGAGCCGATCCAGCGGGTGCGGATTCGCGTACTGCCCACCGCCGGCTGACCGGCGGCGCGCACCGTGCGCCGCTCAGGCGCGTGCGGCAGCCGCCTCCACGTACGAGATCGGGGCGTCCTTCAGACTCTCGAAGGTGACCTCTTCCCAGGCGCTGCGGCGGGCGATGAGCGTGCGCAAGAGCTTGTTGTTGAGTCCGTGGCCGGACTTGTAGCCGCTGAACTCGCCGATCAGGCTGTGACCGAGCAGGTACAGGTCGCCGATGGCGTCGAGGATCTTGTGCTTCACGAACTCGTCCTCGTAGCGCAGACCGTCCTCGTTGAGGACGCGGTAATCGTCGAGGACGATGGCGTTGTCCATGTTGCCGCCGAGCGCGCGGTTGCGCGCGCGCAGCGTCTCCAGGTCGCGCATGAACCCGAAGGTGCGCGCCCGGCTGATCTCGCGCAGGAACGACGTGGTCGAGAAATCCATCGAGGCGACCTGCGCGTGCTTCTTGAAGGTCGGGTGATTGAACTCTATCTCGAAGTTCACTTTGAAGCCGTCGTAAGGGTCGAACCGCGCCCACTTGTCGCCGTCCTCGACCCGGACGCTCTCGCGGATGCGGATGAAGCGCTTCGGCGCCTTCTGCTCCTCGATGCCGGCCGACTGCAGGAGGAACACGAACGGCCCGGCGCTGCCGTCCATGATGGGCACTTCGTCGGCGCTCAACTCGACCAGGGCGTTGTCGACCCCCAACCCCGCGAGCGCCGACAGCAGGTGCTCGACGGTGGATATCTTCACGTCGCCGGCCTGCAGCGAGGTTCCCATCATGGTCTCGCCCACGTTTTCCGCGTGCGCCCGGATGTCCACGGGTGTGCCGAGGTCGGTGCGCCGGAACACGATCCCCGAGTCGGCCGGCGCAGGGCGCAGCGTCATGAGGACCTTCTTACCGGTGTGGAGCCCGACTCCCGTGGCGCGAATGGAATTCTTGAGGGTTCGTTGGTTCAGCATCGATGTGTTTTGGGATGGCTGCGGACGCCCTCGGCGGCGCTCGGCCGGCAGGACCGTCCAGTCAATGGGGCGTAAGGTACCACGCCCGGACGACCGCTAGAACCGCCCCAGGCGCCAAACCGGCGCTCTCCCGGCCGGAATCGAGGTACGATCCCGACACCCGGAAGAGCGCCCAAGCCTGGAATGTCGCTCGCCGATGTCCCGGCCTTTAGTCCGCCTGGCGCCGCAGGAACGCCGGGATGTCCAACAGATCCTCCGACTCGAGTTCGCCACGCAGACCGTCACCGACGGCGCGCTGGCGCGCCACGGTCGGCTTGTCGAGCATGGCGTAGTCGGTCGGCGCCGCCGGCGCCTTCGGCCGCACCACCCGCATGGTCGGCGGCGGAGCCACCACCGCGGCCACGGGTTGCGGTGCGACGCGAGCCACCGGCTTGCCGAGGCCCGTCGCCACCACCGTGACCCGAATCTGGTTGCTCATCTCCGGATCGATCACGGTGCCGAGCACCACGGTGGCCTCGTCCGAGGCGAACTGCTTGATGACGTTGCCGACCTCCTGGAACTCGCCGATCGACAGGTCCATGCCGGCGGTGACGTTGACCAGGATGCCCTGCGCGCCGGCGAGGTTGATGTCCTCGAGCAGCGGACTGGAGATGGCCGCCTCGGCCGCCTCGCGCGCACGCTCGTCGCCCGAGGCGCTGCCCGAGCCCATCATCGCCATGCCGGTCTCCGACATCACGGTGCGCACGTCCGCGAAGTCGACGTTGATGAGTCCCGGGCGGGTGATGAGTTCCGCGATGCCCTGCACGGCGCCCTGCAGCACCGTGTTCGCCGCCTTGAAGGCGTCGAGCAGCGTGGTGTTGCTGCCGAGCACCGCGAGCAGCTTCTGGTTCGGGATGGTAATGAGCGAGTCGACGTACTTGGACAGCTCCATGATGCCCTGGTCGGCGATCCGCGAGCGCTTGTTGCCCTCCATCTCGAACGGCTTGGTGACCACCGCCACCGTGAGGATGCCGAGCTCCTTGGCGACCTGCGCCACGACCGGCGCCGCGCCGGTGCCGGTGCCGCCGCCCATGCCGGCGGTGATGAACAACATGTCGCAACCGTCGATCAGCTCGATGATGCGGTCACGGTCCTCCATGGCGGCCTGACGGCCGACCTCGGGGTCGGCGCCGGCGCCGAGTCCCTTGGTGATGTTGCAGCCGATCTGCAGCGACGCTCGCACTTTGGAGTGCTTGAGCGCCTGCGCGTCGGTGTTGATGCAGATGAAGTCCACGCCCTCGAGACCGGACTGGACCATGTGCGAGACCGCGTTGCCGCCGCCACCGCCCACGCCCAGCACCTTGATCACGGCGCTTTGGCTGAAAGAGTCCATCAGTTCGAACATTCCAGTTCTCCTCGTTGTCTTTATATGGATCAAAAATTGCCCGCAAACCACGCTTTCATGCGTTCGAAAATCGATTTGACGCCCCCGCCGAGCAGCGGCAATTCGGTGCGCTGCACGTCGAGATTGCTCTTCGCGTACAAGAGCAGTCCCACGCCGGTGGCGTGGATGGGATTGCTCACCACCTCGGACAGGCCGCTCACGTACTGCGGCAGGCCCAGGCGCACCGGCATGTGAAATACCTCCTCGGCGAGCTCGATGGCGCCCTCCATCTTGGAGCTGCCGCCGGTGAGCACGATGCCGGTGGCGACCGCTTCCTCCAGGCCGGCGCGGCGCAGCTCGTCGAGGATCAGGCCGAACAGCTCCTCGTAGCGCGGCTCCACGATCTCCGCGAGCGTCTGGCGCGCGAGGCGTCGCGGCGGCCGGTCGCCCACGCTCGGCACCTCGATGGTCTCGTCGGGGTTGGCGAGCTGGGACAGCGCGCAGGCGTACTTGATCTTGATGTCCTCGGCGTACTGCGTCGGCGTGCGCATGGACACCGCGATGTCGTTGGTGACCTGGTCGCCGGCGATCGGGATCACCGCGGTGTGCCGGATCGCGCCGCCGCCGAACACCGCAATGTCGGTGGTGCCGCCGCCGATGTCGACCACGCACACGCCCAAGTCCTTCTCGTCCTCGGTGAGCACCGCGTAGCTCGAGGCGAGCTGCTCGAGCACGATGTCGTCCACCGCGAGTCCGCAGCGCTGCACGCACTTGACGATGTTCTGCGCGGCGCTGTCGGCGCCGGTAACGATGTGCACCTTCGCCTCGAGGCGCACGCCCGACATGCCGATCGGGTCGCGGATGCCCTCCTGCGAGTCGATGATGTATTCCTGAGGCAGCACGTGCAGGATCTTCTGGTCGGCGGGAATCGCCACCGCCTTGGCCGCGTCGATGACGCGCTCGACGTCGCCCTGCACGACCTCCTTGTCCTTGATCGCGACGATGCCGTGCGAGTTGAGGCTTCGCACGTGGCTGCCGGCGATGCCGGCGTACACCGAGTGGATTTCGCAGCCGGCCATCAATTCGGCCTCTTCTACGGCGCGCTGGATCGACTGCACGGTCGACTCGATGTTCACCACCACGCCCTTCTTCAGGCCGCGCGACGGATGGCTGCCGACGCCGATGATCTCCAGGTCGCCGTCCGCCTTGACCTCGCCGACGATGCACACCACCTTGCTGGTGCCGATGTCGAGTCCAACCAGAAGATTCCTGTCCGAGCGTTTAGCCATTTCCTCGCCTATCCCCCTTCAGGCGTCCGCGTCGTCGGCGCGCTTCAAGGGCGCCGCGGCCGGAGTCACGGCGCCACGCCAACCGATGGCGAAGCCGTTCGAGTACCGCATGTCCACGTAATTGACCTCGTTCAAGCGGTGCGCGATCACCTGCGACGCGGTATGGATGAAGCGATCGATGCGCTCCTCCACGTCGTGTCGACCCAGCCGCACCGTGATGCCGTTGTCGAGGTCCATCTCCCACGCACCACGCGGGTCGAGCCGCAGCGCGGCGATGCGCAAGCCCGCCTCGAGCATCCGGCCCTGCGCGGTCAGATACAGCCGCGCGACCTCGGCCTCGCTGCCCGGCGGACCCGACAGCCGCGGCAGCTCCGGCGGCACGTGGGTGGCCGCGCGCACGAACAGTTCGCCGCGGGAGTTGAGGAGGCCGGCCTCGTTCCAGCGCGCCACGGCGGTCTGTTCGATCACCGTGATGTGCAGGCTGAGCGGCCAGCGACGCGCCACCAGTGCCTTGTCGACCCACGGTATGGCCTCCACCGCGCGCCGGATCGCATCGAGATCGGCGGACATGAAGCCGGCGAGCGCGTACGGCGCGGCCACCTTCTCCACCTGGCCCGGGGACACGCGCTGGAAGGCGCCGTCCATCGTGATCACGTGGATCGGCCTGTCGAGCGTGAACGCCGCCACGCCCACCGCGCCCGCCGCCGCTGCGGCGATTCCGGCAATGCGCAGCAGCCGGCGCACGTCGCGCGCGAACGCGGGCAACTGCCAGACGCGCGGCTTCGGCACGGCCCGCTTCTTGAACCGGTTGCGGCGCAGGGCAAGCCCCATCATGGCTTGCGCTCCCGCGCAAAACTCGTTTCCAGCACGCGCCACACCAGGGTTTCGAAATCGATGCCGGCACGGCGCGCCGCCATCGGCACCAGACTATGGTCGGTCATGCCCGGGGTGGTGTTGATCTCGATGAAGTAGAAGCGGCCGCTGCCTGCCTCGCGCATGAAGTCGACCCGGCCCCAGCCGTGGCAGTCGGTGGCACGGAACGCGGCGAGCGCGGCGGCGCGCAACTCATCCTCGGCGGACTCGGGGAGGCCGCTCGGGCAGTGATAGCGCGTGTCGTCGCGGAAGTACTTCGCTTCGTAGTCGTAGAACTCCGTGGCCGGCTCGATGCGGATCGACGGCAGGGCGCGCTCGCCGAGCACGCCCACCGTGTACTCGGGGCCCGCGACGAAGCGCTCGGCGAACACCACCGGGTCCACGGCGCGCGCCTCCGCGTAGGCGCGCGGCAGTTCGGCCGCCGTCTTGACCTTGGTGATACCGACGCTCGAACCCTGGCTCGAGGGCTTGACCATCATCGGCAGCCCGACACGCTCGAGGGCCGACGGCAGATCCGCCTCGCTCGCGAGCACGGCGTATTCCGGCGCCAGCAGACCCGCGCCGACCAGCACCCGCTTGGTCTTGAGCTTGTCCATGGTGAGCGCCGAGGCGAGCACGCCCGACCCGGTGTAGGGAACGCCCAACCACTCGAGCGCCCCCTGGATGAGGCCGTCCTCGCCGCCCGGGCCGTGCAACGTGTTCCAGGCGCGATCGAATCCCTCGCGCACGAGGTCCGCGACCGGCCGCTCGCCGGGGTCGAAGGCGTGCGCGTCGACGCCGCGGCGCTCGAGCGCGGCGAGCACCGCCTTGCCGCTGATGAGCGAGATCTCCCTCTCGGTCGAATCGCCGCCCATGAGCACGGCCACCTTGCCGAACTCGGCGGGCGTGACCGCCTGACGGGGCTCGCGGCGAACGACTAGCCGGCTCATGCAGGTTCTCCGACGATGCGCACCTCGGTTTCGAGGTCGACGTGGTGTACCGCCGCCACGGTGCGCTGCACGTGACGGATCAGCGCCTCGACGTCGGCGGCGCGGGCCGCACCGTGATTGACGATGAAATTGGCGTGCTTCTCGGACACCGAGGCATCGCCGATGCGATACCCCTTCAAGCCTGCGGCCTCGATCAGCCGAGCAGCGTGATCGCCCGGTGGATTGACGAAAGTCGAACCGCCGCTCCACTCGCCGATCGGCTGCGTCTGCTTGCGGCGCTCCAATAATTCGCGGATCGCGGATTCCTGCCCGCCGGGCCGGCGCTCGAATTCCATGCGCGCGCCCACGAACCACTCGTTCGCCGGCCCGCGCACCCGTCGATAGCCGATCTCGTACTCGTCGGGCGTGCGTACGTGCAGCGCGCCGGCACGGTCGACCACGTCCACTTCCTGCACGTGACGCCAGGTCTCCCCGCCCCAGGCGCCCGCGTTCATGGCAAGCGCACCACCCAGCGTACCGGGGATCCCGGCGAAGAATTCGGCCGGCCCCAAGCCCCACTTGACGCACTGGCGCGCGATGCGCGCGCACGGCACGCCGGCCTCCACGTGGATGCGGGTCGCGCTCAACCGGTCGAGCGCGCCCAGAGCGCCGTGCAGAGAGATCACCGCGCCGCGCACACCGCCGTCGCGCACCAGGAGGTTGCTGCCCAGCCCGATCACCAGCACCGGCACCTCCGCCGGCAGCTTGCGCAGGAAGGCCGCCAGATCGCGCGCATCGCGCGGCGTGAAGAACAGCTCCGCGGGTCCTCCGACGTGCCAGGATGTGTGTCGCGACAACGGTACGTCGTGCAGCACGCGGCCCGCGAATTCCGCCGGCAGGTCCACGGTGTCCGAGAGGGCGGTCATGCCCGCTCCAGGGCGGCGAGCCGCGCGTTCAATTCGTGCGCCACCGCGCTGATGTTGCCGGCGCCCATGGTGAGCACCAGATCGCCGTCCTTGAGCACGCCCCGCAGGCTCTCCGCGAGATTCTCGACGCGCTCGACGAACACCGGTTCCACCACCCCGCGCGAGCGCACCGCACGACAGATGGCCCGGCCGTCCGCGCCGGCGATCGGAGTCTCCCCGGCCGCATACACTTCGGTGACCAGCAACACGTCGCATTCGCTCAAGGAGCGGCCGAAGTCGTCGAGAAGGTCGCGGGTGCGCGAGTAGCGGTGAGGCTGGAACGCCAGCACCAGCCGGCGACCGGGCCACCCCTGCCGCGCCGCCTCGAGGGTCGCCGACACTTCGGTCGGATGGTGGCCGTAGTCGTCGACCAGCAGCGCCCGTCCGCCGGGCCAGCGAAGTTCGCCGAGCGGCTGCAGCCGCCGGTCGATGCCCTGAAACCCCGCCAGCGCGCGCTGGATGGCGGCGTCCGCCACGCCGAGTTCGGTGGCGACCGCGACCGCCGCCAGCGCATTGAGCACGTTGTGGCGCCCGGGCAGGTTGACCGTGAGATCGAGCGGCGCGAGCCCCGGCCGCAGCGCCATGAAGCGCGATTGCAGGCCACGGGGTTCGACGTCGACCGCGCGCACGTCGGCGCCCTCCTCGAAGCCGTAGGTCACCACCGGGCGCGCCACGTCGGCGACGATGCTGCGCACGTGGGCATCGTCGGTGCACAGCACCGCGAGGCCGTAGAAGGGCAGGTTGTGCAGGAAATCGACGAAGCTCTGCTTCAACCGCGCGAAGTCTCCTTCGTGCGTACCGAGGTGATCGTTGTCGATGTTGGTCACGATCGCGACCATCGGCTGCAGGTGCATGAATGACGCGTCGCTCTCGTCGGCTTCGGCGACGAGGTAGCGGCCGGCGCCCAGCCGGGCGTTGCTGTCGGCGCTCTTCAGACGTCCGCCGATCACGAAGGTCGGATCGAGCCCACCCTCGGCGAGCATGCTCGCCACGAGGCTGGTCGTGGTGGTCTTGCCGTGCGTGCCGGCCACCGCCACCGCGTAGCGGAAGCGCATCAACTCGCCCAGCATCTCGGCGCGCGGCACCACCGGCACGCGCGCGCGCAGCGCCGCCGCGACCTCCGGGTTGGCGCGGTCGACCGCGCTCGACACCACCACCACGTCCGCCTGTCCGAGGTTGGCTTCGGCGTGGCCGACGAAGATCCGCGCACCGAGCCGTTCGAGTCGACGGGTGACGGCGTTGGCGCGCAGATCCGAGCCCTGCACCTCGTAGCCCAGATTGAGCAGCACCTCGGCTATGCCGCCCATGCCGCTGCCGCCGATGCCGACGAAGTGGATGCGATGGATGCGCCGCATGCGATCGTTCATGCGCACGCCCCCGCCGCGAGACATTCCTCGGCCAACCGGTCCGCCGCGTCGATCACGCGTGCGGCGCGCGCCGCCTGCGCCATCGCGAGCAGGCGCGGCCGATCCGCGACCAGCGCCGCCAACTCGCCGCCGAGCGCCGCCGCATCGAGGTGGCGCTCGGCGAGCACGCGGGCCGCGCCGGTCCGCGCCAGGGCATCGGCATTGCGCGTCTGGTGGTCGTCGACGGCGGTGGGCAACGGGACCAGCAGCGCTCCGAGCCCCGCCGCCTGCAATTCCGCGATGGTCATGGCGCCGGCACGGCACACCGCGAGGTCCGCCCACCCGTAGGCCGCGGCCATGTCGTCGATGAATGCAGTGACGTCGGCATCGACGGCGGCGGACCGATAGGCCGCTCGTGCAGCCTCCAGGCCCTTCTCGCCCGTTTGGTGTCTCACCAGGGGCCGCACCTCCGGGGCCAGGCGGGCGAGCGCCTGCGGCAGCAGCGCATTCAGCCGCTGCGCACCCTGGCTGCCGCCGAACACCAGCAATCGGGCCTGGCCCGAGCGCGCCGCGAAGCGCTGCGCCGGCGGCGCGAGCGCGGCGATATCCTCGCGTACCGGGTTGCCGACGGTACGCGCCTCGATGCCGGTGGGAAAGCTGTCGGGAAACGCCTCGAACACCTGCGTGGCGAAGCGCGCCAGCCAGCGATTGGTCAGGCCCGCCACGGCGTTCTGCTCGTGGATGAGCAGCGGCACGCGCGCGAGCCACGCGGCGATGCCCCCCGGACCGCTCACGTAGCCGCCGGCGCCGAGCACCACGCGCGGCCGGATCCGCCGGATCACCTCGAGCGCCCTGAATATCGCCACGAGAATCGCGAATGGCGCCTTCATCTTGGGTAAGAGACCCTTGCGCCGCAGCCCGGCGATGCGCACCCACTCGATCGGAAAGCCGTGCGCCGGCACCAGCCTCGCTTCCATGCTGTCCGGCACCCCGAGCCAGACGACCGGAATGCCGCGCGCGCGCAGCGCCTTCGCCACGGCGAGCGCCGGGAAAACGTGACCTCCGGTGCCACCCGCCATGATCAGCACCGGCCGCGGGTCCTGCGTTCCGGGCGCCGTCATCGCGCGCCTCCGGGCACGCGCAGCACCGCGGATCGCGAGCTGCACCTGACTTCGTGATGAACCCGCAACAACACCCCGAGCCAGCCGAGGCTGACCAACAGGCTGCTGCGGCCGTAGCTGAGCAGCGGCAACGTCAGGCCCTTGGTGGGCAGCACGCCCATGTTCACGCCGATGTTCACCACCGTCTGCAGTCCGAGCCACACGCCGAAGGCGAGCGCGATGTAGGACTGGAACGTGAGTCCGGCCTGCGCGGCCATGCGCGAGATGCGAAACGCCCGCCACACCAGCGCCATGAACAGAGCGATCACGCCGAGCACCCCGACCAGACCGAGTTCCTCGGCGAGTACCGCGAACACGAAATCGGTGTGCGCCTCCGGCAGGTAGAACAGCTTCTGCACGCTGCTGCCGAGCCCGACGCCGAACCAGGAGCCGCGTCCGATGGCGATCAGCGACTGGGTGAGCTGAAAGCCGCCGTTGAACGGATCGTCCCAGGGATGCAGGAACCCCGTCAGGCGCTTCATGCGGTAGGGAGTCGCCACCGCGAGCAGGGCGAAGGCCGCCGCCACGGCGAGCAACAGCGCGAGCACGTACCGCATCCGCGCCCCCGCCACGAACAGCACCGCGAATCCGGTGGCGAACAGCACCGTGGCCGCGCCGAAGTCCGGCTCCAGCAACAGAAGGCACGCCGTCAGCCCGAGCAGCGCGACCGGCCTGCCCAAGCCTGCGAAGCTTGCCTCGAGTTGGTCGCGCCGGCGCACGCAATAGCTGCACAGCCAGGTGAGCACCAGCACCCGGGCGAGCTCCGAGACCTGGAAGTTCATCGGCCCGATCCGCATCCAGCGGCGCGCGCCGTTGATCTTGGCGCCCAGACCCGGAATCAACACGAGCAACAGCAGCAGCAAGCCGAGCCACAGCAGCGGCAGACCGTACTTGTCCCACAGCGCAACCGGCACCCGCGTCAGGCACCACGCGATCCCCACGCCCACCGCGCAGAAGACGAGTTGGCGCTCCAGGAAATAGAAGGGATCGCCGAGTTCGCGCGCGGCGATCGACATGGAGGCGGAGGTGACCATGATCAGGCCCACGAGCAGCAGCGCGGCCACCAGGCCGAGCGTCACCCCGTCCCAGACGAACGGCATGCGCTCGCGCGCCCGCAGCCCTGTACTCATCGTGGTAGCGGTCATCGGTGCCCTCCGTCGGCGGCGGCAACCCCGGGCGCGGCGCCGTTGGCGGCGGCGAGCGCACGCACCGCCGCGGCGAACTCCGCGCCGCGGTGCGCGTAGTCGCGAAACATGTCGAGGCTCGCGCACGCAGGCGAAAGCAGCACCGCCTCGCCCGGACGCGCGGCGCGCGCAGCCGCTTGCACGGCCTGCGCCATGGTGGCGACGCGCTCGGTGGCGCACACGCCGGCGAGCGCACGCTCGATCGCAGCCGCGTCCTTGCCGAGCAGGACCGCACGGCGCACCTTGCCGGCGAAGGCAGGCGCGAGCGGCGTGAAGTCCTGGCCCTTGCCGTCGCCACCGGCGATGATCACCAGCGGCCCCGGCATGCCGGCCACTGCGGCGAGGGTGGCGCCGACGTTGGTGCCCTTGGAATCGTCGAAGTAGCGCACCCCGCCGATCTCGGCCACCCAGGCCGAGCGGTGCGGCAGACCGCCGAACGACGCCAGCGCCGCGAGCATCGCGTCGCGCGGCAGGCCCACCGCGTCGCCGAGCGCGAGCGCGGCGAGCGCATTGGCGGCGTTGTGGCTGCCGGCGATGCGCATGTCCGCCGTGTCGAGCAGCGTTTCGGCGCGGCACATGAGGTAGCTGCGCTCGCCCTCGAGGCGCAGCCAATGGCTTGCGGCGGCGCCGGCGATCGAGAAGGAGAGCTCTCGGGCGCCGGTCGGCGCCCGCATGGCGGCGACGTACGCGTCGTCCAGATTGCGCACCACCGCGGCGGCGCGCGCGAAGATGCGCTGCTTCGCAGCCGCGTAAGCCTGCATCGACGGGTAGCGATCCATGTGGTCGGCGGTGAGATTGAGCACCGCCGCGGCGGCGAGTTCGAGCGAGGAGGTCGTCTCGAGCTGGAAGCTCGACAGTTCGAGCACGTACAGGTCGGGCACCGGACGCGCAAGCAGTTCGAGTGCCGGCTCGCCGAGATTGCCGCCGGCGAGCACCCGGCGCCCCGCCGCCTCGGCCATGAGCGCCACCAGCGTGGTCACGGTGCTCTTGCCGTTGGTGCCGGTGATGCCGACCACCGGCGCGCGCGCCTCGCGCGCGAACAGTTCCACGTCGCCGACGATCTCGATTCCACGCTCGCGCGCCGCTCGGCCGATGCTCGACTCGAGCGCCACGCCCGGCGACATGACCACTTGGTCGGCGCCGTCCAGCAGATCGAGATCGAATCCTCCCAGCCTGACCGAGTCAGGGCGCACCAGACCGTCGATGGAGGCGAGCCCCGGCGGCGAGACGCGCGAATCGGTCACGGCCACGGCGACGCCGCGGCTCGCGAGGTGCCGCACGCATGAAACGCCCGTCTTGCCGAGACCCACGACCACGCTCTTCATCACCGGATCTTCAAGGTTGCCAAGCCCGCCAGCACCAGCAGGAAGCTGATGATCCAGAAGCGCACGATGACCTTCGGCTCCGCCCAGCCCTTGAGCTCGAAGTGGTGATGGATCGGGGCCATGCGGAAGATGCGCTTGCCGCGCAGCTTGAAGGAGGCCACCTGCATCATCACCGACACCGTCTCCATCACGAACACGCCACCCATCACGAACAGCACGATCTCCTGGCGCACCATCACGGCGATCGTGCCGAGCGAGGCTCCGATCGCGAGCGCGCCGACGTCGCCCATGAAAACCTCGGCCGGGTAGGCGTTGAACCACAGAAACCCGAGTCCCGATCCGACCAGCGTCGCGCTGAAGATCAGCACCTCGCCGACACCGGGGATGTAAGGGATCTGCAGGTAGGTGGCGAACTTCACGTTGCCGGTGGCGTAGGCGAACACCCCAAGCGCCCCCGCGACCATCACCGCCGGCATGATCGCCAGGCCGTCGAGCCCGTCGGTGAGGTTGACCGCGTTGCTGGTGCCGACGATGACCAGGTAGGCGTAGACGATGAAGCCCACCGTGGTCATCGGCACCGCCACCGTCTTGAAGAACGGCACGTACAACTGGGTCTCGGCCGGCGACTGATGCAAGGCGTGCAGCACGCTCGCGCAACCGAGAGCGACGATCGACTGGCCGAGATACTTGTAGCGCGCGGGCAGGCCCTTGGAATTGCCCACCACGAGCTTCAGGTAGTCGTCGTAGAAGCCCACCACCCCGAAAGCGAGCGTGGTCGCGACCAGAATCCAGACGAACCGGCTCGACAGATCCGCCCACACCAGCGTGCCGGCCGCGGTCGCGACCAGGATGAGCACGCCGCCCATGGTGGGCGTGCCGGATTTCTGCAGGTGCGACTGCGGACCATCGGTGCGCACCTGCTGGCCGATCTGATAGCGGGTGAGCCAGGCGATCATGCGCGGCCCCACGGCGAGCGCCACCCCTAGGCCGGTGATCGCGGCGAGGATGCCGCGCAGCGTGAGGTACTGGAAGACGTGAAAGCCCGAGTGGAACTTCGCCAGCCATTCAGTGAGGTACAGGAGCATGTTCAACCCGCCCTCTTGACGTGGCCATCGCCGTGGCCGTGGGGACCTGCGCCCGAGCCGCCGGCGGCGAGCGCCGCCACCACCCGTTCGAGCCGATTCACCCTCGAGCCCTTCACCAGCACCGTGATCCCAGCGGCGACCTCGGACTGGACCCGGCGTATCAGCGCATCTGCGTCGGCGAACCACTCCGCGCCGAGACCGAAGGTCTCCGCCGCGCGCGAGCTCAATGGGCCGATGGCGAACAGCCGCTTGACGCCGCACTCGCGCGCGTAGGCACCGAGGTGCGCGTGGCTGTCCGCCGCGTGCGCACCGAGTTCCGCCATGTCTCCGAGCACGAGCCAGGCCGGTCCGTGCACGTGCCGCAGCACCTCGAGGCCTGCGCGCACCGAGCTCGGGTTCGCGTTGTAGGAGTCGTCGATGATCCAGCTGCCGCGCAGGCCGGCTTTGAGCTGCAGGCGTCCCGCGACGGGACGAAAATCGCCGAGGCCGGTGGCAATGGCGTCGAGGGAGGCGCCGGCCGCGCTCGCGGCTGCCGCCGCGCACAGCGCGTTGGCTACGTTGTGCTGGCCGCCCGCGCGCAGGCTGACCGGCCGCTCGCCCGCCGGGCAGACGATGGTGAAACGGGTAACGAACTCGCCGCGCTCGATGCGAGACTCGACGCCGCGGGCCGTGAAGTCGGGCGCGGCGCTGCCGCCGAGCGCGTGCACCCCGAAGCTCGACAGCCGCCCGCAACGCGCGATGCCGCGCCAATAGGCGGCGTAGGCGTCGTCGGCATTGACGATGCCCACCGCGTCGGCGTCGAGGCCCGCGAGCATCTCGCCCTCGCCGCGCGCGACGCCGTCCAGGTCGCCGAAGCCCTCGAGGTGCTCCGCACCGGCGTTGGTGATGAGTCCGACGGTCGGGCGTGCGATCGCGACCAGCTCTGCGACGTCGCCGATCCGATTGGCGCCCATTTCGACCACCGCGCTCTTGTGCGACGACTCGAGGCGCATCAAGGTGAGCGGCACGCCGATGTGATTGTTGAGATTGCCGAGCGTCGCCAGGCATGGCCCGACGCGGCTCAATATGGCGGCGATCATCTCCTTCACCGTGGTCTTGCCGTTGCTGCCCGCGACCGCCACCAGGGGCAGCCGGAACTGGGCGCGCCAGGCGCTGGCGAGTTGCTGCAGCGCCTGCAGCGCGTCAGGAACCACGATCTGCGGCAGCGCTTCAGGCACCGCACGCTCGACGAGCGCACCGACGGCACCGCGAGCCGCCGCGTTGCCGACGAAGTCGGCGCCGTCGAAGTTCGGACCGCGGAGCGCGACGAACAACGAGCCGGAGGGCAGCGTACGGCTGTCGCTCGCGACCGCGCCGAAGGGCCGGTCCTCGCCGACCAGCCGCCCGCCCACCACCTGCGCCGCCGCCGCCAGGGTTCGCTTCATGCGGCCACTCCAAGGAGCCGTTCGGCTTCGCGCCGGTCGCTGAAGGAGCGCCGGGTCGCGCCGTAGATCTGGTAGTCCTCGTGCCCCTTGCCCGCGATCAGCACCACGTCGTCCGCGCCGGCCGCCGCCAGCGCGGCGGCGATCGCGGCGGCACGATCGTGGATGATCTCGGGTCGGCGCGAGCGCATGCCCGCCAGGATGTCACCGGTGATCGCCTGCGGGTCCTCGCCGCGCGGATTGTCGTCGGTGAGGATGACCGCGTCGGCCAGGCTCTCAGCGACCGTGCCCATCAGCGGCCGCTTGCCCGCGTCCCGGTCGCCGCCGCAGCCGAACACGCACCACAGTCTGCCGCGGCAATGCTCTCGCAAGGTTTCCAGGGCCTTTTGCAGCGCGTCCGGGGTATGCGCGTAATCGATGACCGCCAGCGGCCTGCCGGCACGCGGTGCCGCCACGACCTCCATCCTTCCCGGCGCGGCGCGGCACTCGCCGAGCGCGGCCGCGGCGGCGGCGAGCGGCACGCCGAGCGTGGTGAGGCAACCGATCACCACCAGCGCGTTCTCGGCGTTGAAGCGCCCGATCAGTCGCGTCGCGACTTCGGTGCTGCCGAGGTCGCCATCGATCCCGAATACGAGCCCGGCGATCCCCGGCCGCACGCTGTGGGCACGCAGACCGTGCGCGGCGGCCGGCAGCGGCGCGAGTTCGCCGACGCTCACCGCCGTCAGCGGTGGCGTGCCGCCGTGGCTCCGCGCGCGCGCGAGACCGAAGGCGTCACCCACGTTGAGCACCAGCGCCGTGAGCCCCGGCATGTCGAACAGGCGCGCCTTGGCGGCGCCATACGCCTCCATCGTGCCGTGATAGTCGAGGTGGTCGCGGCTCAGATTGGTGAACGCCGCGGTGTGGAAACAGACCGCGTCCACACGGCCCTGATCGAGCGCGTGCGACGACACCTCCATGGCGACGTCCGTGAACCCGGCGTCGCGCAGCGAGGCGAGTACGCGCTGCACGCTCACCGCATCGGGCGTGGTGTGGGTCGCGGACGACAGCCGCGCCGGCGCACCCCAGCCGATGGTGCCCACGTAGGCCGCCGCCCGCCCGGTTCGCTCCAGCGACTGCGCCAGCAGATAGGCGCAGGTGGTCTTGCCGTTGGTGCCCGTGATTCCCACCACGCGCAGCTGCCGCGACGGCGAACCGAAGAAGCGATCGGCGATCACCCCGGCCTTCGCGGCGAGGTTTGCGACCGGCCGCGCGAGCACGCCGTTCGGCAGGCGCGGCGCCGCGACGCCCTCGCCCGGCTCCCACAGCACCACGCGCGCCCCGCGCTCGAGCGCCTGCGACAGGTGCTGCAAGCCGTGCCCGCGGCGGCCGCGGACCGCGAGGAACGCGCCGCCCCGGCGGACCTCGCGCCCGTCCAGCGCCACGTCCTCGACCAACGCATCCGCGCCGGGGGCGGCGTCGAGGTCGGCGAGCAGATCCTGCAGACGGGCGTTCACGGCGCCTCGCTCACCTGCACCAACGTGGCCGCAGGCACGTTCTGCAGGTCGTCCGGCGGAATGTCGAGCAGGCGCAGCGTGCCGGACATGACGTTCGCGAACACCGGGGCGGCCACCATGCCGCCCTGGTGCTGATCGCCGCTCGGCTCGTCGATCACCACCACGGTGGCGATCTTCGGGTGGGTGGCGGGCACGAGCCCCGCGAACACAGCCATGTACTTGTCGGTCGAGTAGCCGCCGGCCTCGGACTTCCACGCCGTGCCGGTCTTGCCCGACACCCGGTAGCCCACCAGCGCGGCGCGCGTCGCGGTACCGCCCGCGGCCACCACCTGTTCCATCAGGCCCACGAGCGCGTGCGCCACCTTCGGATCGAGCACGCGCTCGCCGGCCACGGGCCCGCTCGCCCTCTCGAAGGTGATCGGCCTGCGTATTCCGCCGGCGCCGATGGTCGCGTAGGCATGCGCGAGCTGCAGCGGCGTCACCGACAGCCCGTAACCGTGCGACAGTGTCGCGATCCCGATCGGCCGCCAGTGAGTGTAGTTGCTGAGCATGCCGGCCGACTCGCCGGGAAATCCGCTGCCCGTGACCTGGCCCAGTCCGAGCGCGGTGAGGGTCTCCCAGATGTGCTCCGGCTTCAGCGACAGCGCCACTTTCGCGGTGCCGACGTTGCTCGACTTGGCGAGGATGGTGGCGAGATCGACCACGCCCAGGTCGTGCTCGTCCTCGAACACCTTGTTGGCGACGCGGATGAACCCCGGCGACGTGTCCACCACGCTGTCCGGACGGTACTGACCCGATGCGAGCGCGGCGGCCATGATGAACGGCTTGATGCTCGAGCCGGGCTCGAATATGTCGGTCGCGGCGCGATTGCGGTACAGCCCGGGCTTCAACTGTTCGCGGTCGTTCGGGTTGTAGGACGGCTGGTTCACCATCGCCAGCACTTCACCGGTGTCGACGTCGATCACGATCACCGAGCCGGCGCGCGCACGATAGTCCTGCATCGCCGCCTTCAGCTCGCGGTAGGCCAGGTACTGGATGCGCAGGTCGATGCTGGTGGTGAGGTCGCGGCCCGGCCTCGGCGCGCGGATGCTGTCGACGTCCTCGACGCGATGGCCGTACAGGTCCTGCAGCACCCGCTTGGCGCCGTCCTCGCCGTTCAAGGTCTGGTCGTACTCCAGCTCCAGGCCCTCCTGGCCGCGATCGTCGATGGTGGTGAAGCCCACCACGTGCGCGGCGACCTCGCCCGCCGGGTAGTAGCGGCGGTACTCGCGCAGCACGTTCACGCCGGGGATGCCGAGCGACTTGATGCGGGCCGCCTGCTCGGGCGGGAGCTGGCGCGCGAGGTAGAGGAACTCCCTGTCCAGATTGCTGGTGATGCGGCGCGCCAGCGTTTGCGGCTCCTCGCCGAGCGCTGCCGCGAGTTTCGGCAGCTCGTCGATCGAGTCGTTCAGCTCCTGCGGATTGACCCAGATGCTGTCCACCGGCGTCGAGATCGCGAGCGGTTCACCGGAGCGGTCCGTGATGGCGCCGCGGTGGGCGGTGATCTTCACCACCCTCATCGCGCGCTCGTCTCCCTGGCGGGCGAGGAAACCGTGCTCCACGAGCTGCAGCTCGACCGCGCGCGCCACCAAGCCGCACGCCCCCGCCGTCACGAGGGCGAGCACCACCGTCGAACGCCAGCGCCGCGTTCGCGCGTGTCCGGCGGTGTCGCTCGCGCGGGGCTTCACGGCCGCACGATCCTCACTTCCTGCATCTGCGGCAGACTCATGCGCAGCTTGTCGTTGGCGTTGCGCTCGACGACCGCGTGTGCCGACCAGAAGCTCTGCTCGATCTGCAGCCGCCCCCAGTCCATCTCCAGGTCGTCGCGCTCGGCGTCGAGCTTTTCGAGCCGCACGAACAAGTCGCGCGCCTGGTAGCGCGCGTAGATGACCTGCACCGCCGAGCCGAGCACGGCGAACCACAGCACCGGCAGCGCGACCGGCAACCACTTGCGAAAATTCATGGGTTCTCCCCCTTCGGAATTCGTTCGGCGACCCGCAACCGCGCGCTGCGCGCACGCGGATTGGCCGCGACTTCCTGCTCGCCCGGCTCGATCGAGCGCCCGACCAGACGCAGGCTCGGCAGCGCCTGCGGCGGCACCAGCGGCAGGCCGGCGAACATCGGATCGACGCTCGAGTGCTGGCGCATGAAGCGCTTGACGAGCCGGTCCTCGAGCGAGTGGAAACTGATCACCGCGAGACGGCCGCGCGGCTTCAGGCGCGCGAGCGCCGCGTCGAGCGCCTGCTCGATCTCCTCGAGTTCGCGATTGACGTGGATGCGCAGCGCCTGGAATACCCGCGTCGCGGGGTGCTTGTGACGTTCGCGCGACGGCGCCACACGCGCGATCATCTCTGCGAGCTCGCGCGTGCGGGTGAACGGCCGTACCACGCGATCGGCCACGATGGCGCGCGCGATGCGCGCTGCGTGCCGCTCCTCCCCGTAGTCGCGAAAGATGCGCGCCAGATCCCGCTCCGAGGCGCCGTTGACGACCTCCGCCGCACTGATGCCCTCCAGATCGTTCATGCGCATGTCGAGAGGGCCGTCCTGCATGAAGCTGAAGCCGCGCTGCGCATCGTCGAGCTGGGGCGAGGAGACGCCGAGGTCGAAGAGGACCCCGTCGAAGGCGAGCCCCGGCTCGATCCGGTCCGCGCAGGCGGCGAGCGCCGAGAACGACGCGTGGAAGACCGCGACCCGCGGGTCGCCGGCAAAGCGCCGTTCGGCGGCAGCCACGGCGGCGCGATCACGGTCGATGCAAACCAAGCGGCCATCCTTCTCGAGGTTTTGCAAAATCGCGCCCGCATGTCCGCCCCGCCCGAAGGTCGCGTCGAGATAGACGCCGTCCTTGCGAATGTTCAAAGCCGCCAGCACCTCGGGAAGGAGTACCGGCGTGTGCGCCCCCGCGATGTCCGTCACGGGAGCTCGATTACAACGACAACGACTCGAGCTCCGCCGGAAGGTCCGCCGCGCTCTCCTCGCCGGCGAGCCACTCCTCGCGCCGCTCGTTCCACCGCCCCTCGTCCCACAACTCGAAACGCATGCCCTGCCCGACCAGCATCGCGTCGCGCGTGAGCATCGCGAACTCACGCAGCTTCGGCGGCAACAGCAGCCGCCCGTGACCGTCCAGTTCGAGGTCGGTGGCGTGACCGACCATGAGCCGTTGAAGCCGGCGCGCCTGCGGATTCAGGGTCGGGAGGCGCATGAGCTTGCGCTCGATCTCCTCCCAGTCGGGGAGCGGGTAGAGGAGAAGGCACTGGTCCTTGTCCACCGTGACCACGAGCTTGCCCCCGCAGCGTTCCTGCAGCCGCTCGCGATACCGGGTGGGCATCACCAGCCGGCCTTTGGCATCGAGCGTCAGTTTGTTTGCGCCGCGGAACATCGGTCACGACGGGCCCAGCGACCCATTCTCTCCCACTTTTTCCCACCCCACGCCACTATAGGGATCGCCGGCTCGGACTGTCAACGCCTTAAGTCAAAAAAACTCGCACCGACAGTGACTTAGGCCCATCCGACCGATGCCGGGCCACCCCTAAGCACAAGGAGTAACCGAATCAATCTGTTACGGGGTTTAGCTCACGAGACTGTTAGTAGTCCGACGGGTGACCGCCGGTACCGGGCGAGATCCACGGCGGAGCGCTCGGACACAGCGACCCTTGGGATAGGTGGGCCGGGAGTGCACGACGCCAGCGAAAGTGGGACGGCCTCCCACGGGCGGGGCGCCTCCCTCCCACAAATGTAGCTACAATGTGTCCCATGAAAGATTCGGTCATTCGAGCCCGTATTGACGCCGACCTCAAGGCGCGTGCCATCGAGGTTTTGGCTTCCTGCGGACTCGAGGTTTCTGACGCCCTGCGCCTTTTCCTTAGGCAGGTCGTCGCGCACAACGGCATCCCATTCCTGATCCAAGGCGCCGCCCCTCGACCATCAGGCAGCGATCTCGCGCAATTCAAGCGGATTTCGCAGGAGCGTGACCGGCGGATCGCTGCTTCGGAGGATGTGAGCGGTGGCGAGATGTTCCTGATCCGCCCCGACAAGGCGCGCGCTGCTCGCGTCAGGTGGCCTGACTCGAGTCTCGTATGAGTGGCGCGGAGCTGCAGGAAGTAGCTCTAACGCCCGAAGAAGTCGACCAGATACTCAAAGTTTGTGGCACCCGCGCGCTCCTCGTCGGTGGGCAGGCGCTCGCTTTTTGGGCTTTGTATTATCAAATACGCCCCGTTGGGATCCTCTCGGAAGCGGTCACCATGGACGCCGATTTCATTGGCCCAGCGCAGGTCGCGCGCGATCTCAAAGAAAAGCTCGGCGGACGCTGGCAGCTTCATGAGGCGGGCCTCGATGACATGAGCGGGCAAACCGCCAAAGTCTATGAGGTACTGGCCGGCAACGGCTTGAAGCAGGTGGATTTCCTTTCCGGGATCATCGGTCTCGATGCCCGAGCGGTGAGGCGTCGCGCCGTGCAGGTACAAGTCGATCCCGGAGTCGAGGTCAATGTGCTGCATCCGCTTGATGTGCTCGAAAGCCGTCTACAGAACCTGCGTACCTTACCTAGCAAGCAGAATGCATTCGGAATTGCCCAGGCCCGTCTCGCCGTCGAAGTGGTTCGCGCGTTCATAGACGACATGCTCGCCGCTGGCAACTCGAGATCTGTCTTCCAAGCCATCAAACGAGTCAGCAAAATCGCGCTCAACTCGGCTCTTGCGCGCACCGCCTTCGATTACGCCATTGACGTCCTCGCCGCCGTACCGGCCGCGCCGGTCGTTGGAGACGAGTTCCAGGCGCGGTCTTGGCCGGATGTGGTGGCGAAGCTCCGAGCGAAACAAGCGCGGTACGCTGCGTCCGGCAAGACGCGTTTGCGCTAAATCGACGATCAGCGCGGCGCCAGCTTTCGCAGACGGGGTCGCTTCGACCCCGTCTATCCGTGCGCCAGCGCTCTCTTCCTCTTTCTCTTAACTACCCATTCTCGGGCGAGGTCGATTCGACGCATTCGAATCGACCTCGATGGTCCGCGCGTCAGCGCTCTCTTCCTCTTTTCTTAACTACCCATTCTTGGGCGAGGTCGATTCGACGCAGTCGAATCGACCTCGTTAGTCCGCGCGCCAGCGCTAAAAAATGAGTCGGCCGATAAGCCGGGTTCTGTCGTGGACAGTCATTCCTCTGGGATGCGCGTCACCGCGCACCTCGAGCGACCTACCCGGAAGCCTCATGTGGGCCACATGGTGCGGCCTTGCGACCGCGTGC
>DAIDHD010000058.1 GCA_027459765.1 Gammaproteobacteria bacterium
TCACGCCTGTCGCCCTGGCTGCGCCACCGGCTGCTGACCGAGGCCGAGGTGGCCCGGGCCGCCTTCGCCGCCCATGGCGAGGTTGCGGCGAAATCCATCGACGAGGTCGGCTGGCGAACCTACTGGAAAGGCTGGCTCGAACAGCGCCCCGGCGTGTACGACCTCTATCGCGCCGGCTTGCGGCGGGCGGAAAACCGGCTGGCGACCGAAGCGGGGCTGCGGCGCGCGTTTCACGATGCCTGCGCCGGCAATACCGGGATCGACTGTTTCGATTCCTGGGCGCGGGAGATCGTCGCGCGGAATTACCTGCACAACCATGCGCGGATGTGGTTCGCCTCGATCTGGATCTTCACGCTGCGGCTGCCCTGGGAACTCGGGGCGGATTTCTTCCTCCGCCACCTGCTGGATGGCGACATCGCCTCCAACACGCTGTCATGGCGCTGGGTGGCGGGGCTGCACACGCCGGGCAAGCACTATCTCGCCCGCGCGGAGAACATCCGCAAGTACACCCGAGGCCGCTTCGATCCGGCCGGCGAACTGGACGAGCGCGCTGCATCGCTGCCCGCCGACGCGGCGCCGGGCCCGTGGCAGCGCGCGGCCGAGCCCGACGCGGTGCGCGAGAGGCGCGTGGCGCTGCTGCTGCACGACGAGGACCTGCATCCGGAGAGCTGGACATTCGCGGCCGACGTGGCCGGCGTCGGCCTGTGGGGCTGCGCAGCGACGGGGTTCGACGACGGTGCGGCCGCCGACACGCCCGCCGCTCGCTTCACGGCCGAGGCGCGCGCCGATGCGCTGCATCGGGCGAGCGGACACTTCGGCTGCGACGCCGCCTCACCGGCGGACGCGGCGGCCGTGCTCGCCTGGGCCCGCGCCTGCGGCGTGCGCGAAGTGGTTACGGCCTACGCGCCGGTCGGGCCGATCGCCGATTCGCTGGTGGCGCTTGCCGGCACGCTGGCCGACGGCGGATTGAGTCTGACGCGCCTGCGCAGGGACTGGGATTCGCTCGCCTGGCCGCACGCGAAGTCGGGCTTCTTCCGGTTTCGTGCCGCCATGCCCCGCTGGCTCGATGGCATTGCCGGCGCAGGATGATAGGCTAGGGCGGTGCCCGCGCCCGTAGAAGGCGCGGCAAGCCGTCTCAACGACGCGGACTGCCGGGGAGAGTCGCATGGAAACACCGCTCACGCCGCTCGAATTCGCGCGGCGTTCCCGCAAACTGTATGCGGCGCGTGAAGCCGTGGTCGACGGCGAGCGGCGGTTCAGCTACGCCGAATTCCTGGCTCGCTGCGACCGGTTCGCAGGCGCGCTGGCGCAGCTCGGCGTGCGCAAGGGCGATCGCGTCGCCATCATCGCGCCGAACGGCCACGCCATGCTCGAGTCGTTCTACGCGGTGCCGCAGCTCGGCGCCATCGTCGTGCCCATCAACTACCGGCTTACGCCCGAAGACTTCGCATACCTCATCAAGCACAGCGGCGCGTGCGTGGTGGTGGCGCACCCCGATTATTTCCAAGCCATCGCGCAGATCCGCCGCGGGCTGAAGAGAGTGCGCCACTTCGTCGCGCTCGGAGAGGCGCCCGCCGGCTGGCTCGACTACGAGTCACTGCTCGCGGGCGCGGCACATCCGCCGGCACCGGTCACGGTGAAGGAATCCGACGTGCTCGCCATCAACTACACCAGCGGCACCACGTCCCGGCCCAAGGGTGTGATGATCACCCACCGCAACGCCTGGATGAACAGCATCGGCTTCCTGGTGCACCACCCGATGACGGGCGCGGACCGCTACCTGTGGACGCTACCGATGTTCCACGCCAATGGCTGGACCTTCGTGTGGACGGTCACCGCGGTGGGCGCGGTGCACGTGTGCCTGCCCAGGCCGGATCCGGCGGCCGTCTACGAACGCATCGTCGCGGAGCGCGTGACGCTGCTCTGCGCCGCGCCCACGGTGCTGATCGGCATCGCCAATGGCCCCGAGGAGGGGCGGCGGCGCCTGCCGCGCGGCGTGCGGGTGATCACGGCCGGCGCCCCGCCGGCGGCGGCCACGATTGGTCGCATCGAGAGCGAACTTGGTTGGCAGATCACCCATGCCTACGGGCTCACCGAGACGTCGCCGCTCATTACGGTGTGCGAACTGCGCCCCGAGCACGCGCCGCTGCAACCTGCCGATCTCGCCACCCTCAAGTCGCGCCAGGGCGTCGAGCTGATCACGTCCGGCGAGGTGCGCGTGGTGGACGAGCACGGCGAGGAGGTGCCGCACGACGGGGCCACGCTCGGCGAGATCGTGGCGCGCGGCAACGTCGTCATGAAGGGCTACTATCGCGACGCGAAGGCCACGGAACAGGCATTGCGAGGCGGCTGGTTCCACTCGGGCGACGCGGCCGTCGTGCACCCCGACGGCTACATCGAGATTCGCGACCGCTTCAAGGACGTGATCATCTCGGGCGGCGAGAACATCTCCTCCATCGAGGTGGAGGGCGCGCTGCTGCAGCACCCGGCGGTGCGCGAGGCGGCGGTCGTGGGCGTTCCCGACACCCGCTGGGGCGAGACGCCGCACGCGTTCGTGGTGCTGCGTGGCGAGGCGAGCGCGACCGCCGCGGAGCTTCGCGAGTTCCTGCGCGCCCGGCTCGCGCACTTCAAGGTGCCGAGCGAGTTCAAGTTCGTCGACGAACTGCCGAAGACCGCGACCGGCAAGATACAGAAGTACGTGCTGCGCAATCGGCGCAGTGCAATCAGCGCGCAGTGAGCGGCGGCGCGGCGCGCTTGCCGCGCACCGCCATGGCCGCGAAATAAAGAACGCCGAGGCCGATCCAGGCGGCGCCGAGCAGCTTCGCCGCCCGATCCATCTCGAACATCACGTAGAGGATGATGGCGAGTCCGAGCAGCGGCATCACGAGGTGGCGCACCCACCGCCGGCTGCCGCCACGCCGGACGTGGTGATTGATCACCGCGAGGTGCAGCAGCACGAAGCCGCTCAATGCGCCAAAGTTGACCACGCGGGTGAGATCGTCGAGGTGTCGTTCGAACGTGAGCCCGACCAGCAGGGACAGCACCGCCACCACCAGGGTGCTCACCCAGGGAGTCTGGAAGCGGGGGTGCACGCGCGCCAGCGCCGCGGGCAGCTTGCCATCGCGCGCCATGGCGAAAAGCACGCGCGCCACGGCGGCCTGCCCGGCCATGGCATTGGCGATCGCCGAGGCAAGCACGGTGCCGAGCACGGTGAGCAGGCGCAGTCCGTTGCCGCCGGCGCGCTGCGCCACCTCGTAGAAAGCCGTGTCGTCGCTCGCGAACCGCATGCCGTGCGCGAGATCGGCGGCAATCCAGGTCTGGGCCATGAACAGCAGCCCGACCAGCAGCAGCGCGAACACGGTCGCCCGTCCCACGGCGCGCGCGTCGCCGCCGTTCTCCTCGGCGAGCGTGGAGATGCCGTCGAATCCGAGGAAGGAGAGCACGGCGATGGAAGTGGCGCCGGCGACCGTGGCGAGCGAGAAGCTCGACGGATCGTACAGCGGCCGCAACGTCAGGCCGCCCGCGCCCAGGCCGCGATGCAGGGTCCACAGCGCGGCGACCACGAACCACGCGAGCGTCACGAGTTCGAACACCAGCATGTAGCGGTTCACGCGGGCCGTGAATTCGATGCCGCGCAGGTTGACCAGTGCGTTGATGCCGACGAAGGCGGCGAGCCAGACCCAGCCCGGCACGCCCGGCAGGATCGGCCGCAGCGCCGCGGCGCTGATCACGTAGAGCAGCGAGGGCAGCAGCAGGTAGTCGAGCAGGATCAGCCAGCCAGCGAAGAATCCCGCGGTCTCCGACAGGCCGCGCTGCGCGTACGTGTACACGGAACCCGCGAGCGGAAATGCGGCCGACATGGTGGCATAGCTCTGGGCCGTGAAGAACATGCCGACGAGACCCACGAGGTAGGCAAGCGCCACCATGCCCTTGGCGTCGTGCCAGACGAAGCCGAACACCGCGAAAGGGGCGATCGGCACCATGAAGATCATGCCGTAGACGAGGAGGTCGCGCGGCTTCAACGCGCGGCGCAGTTGCTGCTGGTACCCGAATTCCTGGATGGACATGCAGCCTCGTTGTCGAATGCGGAAAAGTTCAGCGCCGATGGTGCGCCGGCGGTGCCGGCTAGTGTACGGTAACCAACCATGAAGCACGCGCACACCATCCACCAGCGCCACCACGGCTGGGACAATTCGCTCGCCGCAGTGGCGACCGTCGCGCCCGGGGACGTGCTGGAATTCGACGTGCTCGACGCGGCTGGCGGGCAGCTCGGCCCGGCGTCGGTCGCCGAGGACCTCCTCCGCCTCGACTTCGCGGCCATCAACCCGGTGAACGGACCGGTGTGCGTCGACGGCGCCGAACCGGGCGATGCGCTCGCGGTCACGGTGCTGAGTTTCGCGCCTTCCGGATGGGGGTGGACGGCCAATATTCCGGGATTCGGCCTGCTCGCGGACCAGTTCCCGCAGCCGGCGTTGCGACTGTGGCAATACGACCCGGTCGCGCTCGGCCCGGCGATGTTCGGGCGCTTCGGCCGAGTGCCCTTGAAGCCGTTCACGGGCACCATCGGCGTGGCGCCTGCGGCGCCCGGTGCGCACAGCATCGTGCCGCCGCGGCGGGTGGGCGGGAACATGGACATCCGCGATATCGCGGTGGGCACGACCCTGTATCTGCCGGTGGAAGTGCCCGGCGCGCTGTTCTCGGTCGGTGACACGCACGCGGCCCAGGGCGACGGCGAGGTGTGCGGAACGGCGATCGAGAGTCCGATGCGCGTCTCGCTGCAGTTCGACGTGCTGAAGCGCGAGCGGCTCGAATTTCCGCGGTTCCGGACCCCGGGGCCGGTGAGCCGCCACCTGGACGGCAGTGGTTACGACGTGACCACGGGCATCGGTCCGGACCTGATGGCGGGTGCGCGTGCGGCGCTCGCGGCAATGATCGATCTGCTCACGCGCCGCCACGGCATGCCCGCCATCGACGCCTACATGCTCTGCAGCGTGTGCGCGGACCTCCGGATCAGCGAGATCGTGGACGCGCCGAACTGGACCGTGGCGCTCTATTTTCCACGACTGGTGCTGGAGTGAGCGGCGACTGCCCGCAGCACCAGTGCGGGCGTGCCATCGCCGAATAGCGCGCACACGTGCCCGCCGGCGAGGTGGGCCGCGTGCGAGCTCGCATCGTTCACCAGCCGGCGCAACGCCGTCTCGGCGCGTCGCGTCGGCTTGCCCGGCGCTGCCGCCGCCCGATCGATCGCCACCTGACCGTCCATGTACACGTCGCCGGCGCGCAACGGCGCGCCGCACGTGAGACAACTGGCATCGTCGGCGAGCTGTGCGACCACCAGCGCCGACGGCTCGGTCTGCGTCGCGACGGGAGCGGTCCGCACCAGGATCTTGGCGGCTCTGCGCACGTGCTCGGCATCGGCGACGACGCGCGTGGCGGCATCGCACCGCCAGTCCAGCCGATAGTCGCCTGCGGCCGCACCGTCCTTTAGGCACTCCGAAAGCGTCGTCGCCACGGGTTCGCCGCGCGTGCCCGCGAGCGCCTCCAGCAGGGCAGCCAGCGCCGCGATCCGCTGCACGCCCACGCGGATTTCGCCGAGCCACGCGGCTTCTCCATCGCGGCCGCTCGCCGCCTCGGCGGCGAGTTCCACGAACCCGAACAGCGATGCGCCTATGTTGTTGAGCTCGTGCGCAACCGACTCGGCAAGTGCCGACGCATCGCGGGGCGCCGGCTGGGGGGCACTCATGCGGCGGGCGGGGTCGTCGGTTTGGCCGCGGCCGGGCCGGCGACACCCGCCAGACCGAGTTCCCGGATCAGCACGTCGGGCGCCGTGGTCTTGGCGAGACAGGCGTTCGCACCTGCGGAGAGGATGCGCTTGATGTTGTCGGCCGACAGAAAGCCGGACAGCGCCACGATCCGCGGACGCTGTTCGCCGAACATGCTGCGCAGCAGTCGACACACGGCGAAGCCGTCCATGTCGGGCATCTGCAGATCGAGGGTCACCACGTCGGGCCGCATGGACTCGCACTTGATGCCGGCGGTGAAGCCGTCGAACGCGATGTCCACGGACACGGAGGGCGCGCGGGCGGCGAGCAGATTCGACAGGTAGCGCGCGAATTGCGCGTCGTCGTCGATGATGAGCAGGCGCGAGGGTTGCGCCTCGCCAGCCGATTGAATCTGTTGCCGCTTGGCGATGAACGCCTCGACGTCCTCGACCCGAAAGCGCCGATGTCCGCCCGGGGTGCTCTCGGACGGCAGCAGGCCGCGGCTCGCCCACAACCTGACGGTCACGGGAGCCACCAGCAACCGGTCCGCCACCTGATTCGGGGTCAGGAATTGCTGGCGGCGGCTCGGCGAGGCGGCGACGGCGCGTCCGCGGCGCGGGGGCTTGGGTGCGTCGGTCTCGCTCATCGGGAAGGTCTCTGCGGAACCGCCCGGCGTGCCGATTCGTCGAATCGCTTCAAGGAATGCACGCCGAATTCCGATAATCTGTGTCTAAAGGTAGGCAAGGGCGCCCCGATATCGTGACTGCTGCCTAAACGGAGCACGCTAGCATGGCGGTTATAGCCTTACAAGCGAGTGTGGCGGATCTGGCGATGACGCGGCCGCCGCTACGCTAGACGCCCAACCGGAGACGTCGACCATTTCAGCCAAGCTGCTCATCCTCGACGACGATCCGCACATCGGCCGGATGGTGCAACTCATTGCAGAATCGGTCGGCGTGCAGGCGCGCTTCATGACGGGCACGGAGGAGTTCTTCCGCGCGGTCGCCGAGTGGCGGCCGACCCACATCGCCGTCGACCTGATCATGCCGGACATGGACGGCGTGGAAGTGTTGCAGCGTCTGGCCGATCGGGGTTGCCAGGCCAAGATCATCATCACCAGCGGCGTCGGCTCGAGGGTGCTCGACGCCGCCGGCCGCTCCGCCAACGAGCACGGCCTGGAGATCGCCGGCGTGCTCTCCAAGCCGTTCTCGCCCAAACATCTGCGCGAGTTGCTAGCGGACGGCTTTGGTCAGGACCGGCGCCGGGACGAGCCGTCGCTCTACAAGAGCACGCGCACCGACACGGCGGACGACGACTCCACGGCGCGCGACCTGCGGCGTGCGCTCGACCAGGACGAGATCCGGGTGGTCTACCAGCCCCAACTCGATTGCGTCAGCGGCGAACTTGCCGGATTCGAGGCGCTGGCGCGCTGGGTTCACCCGGAGCGCGGGCTCATCATGCCCGATCGCTTCATCAGCGCCGCCGAGAACACCGGACTCATCGACGTACTCACCGATCGGGTGCTCGACATCGCCCTCGGCTGGCTCGCCCGGCAGTTCGGCGGCAGCGAACTCACCATCGCCGTGAATCTGTCGTCGCGGTCGGCATCGGTGGAGGCGCCGGCGGCGAACGACTCGACCACGCCCGCGAGCGACGCGGGCGCGGCCGCGCACTCGAACCTGGTCGAGCGCGTGGTGGCTGCCTGCCGCATTCACGACGTGAAGCCGGAGCGACTCATCCTCGAGCTCACCGAGACGAGTGCCATGGAAGATCCCGTCGCATCGCTCGACCTGCTCACGCGGCTGCGCATGAAGGGGTTCCAGCTCTCCATCGACGATTTCGGCACCGGCTACTCGTCCATGCTGCAATTGGTGCGGCTGCCGTTCTCCGAGATCAAGATCGACAAGTCCTTCGTCATGACCGCCATCCGTTCCGCCGAATCACGCGCGGTGGTGGAGTCGATCATCGGCCTCGGGCACAGCCTGGGCCTGCGGGTGGTGGCGGAGGGCGTGGAGAACGAGGAGACCTTGCAGTATCTGCGCGACCAGGGCTGCGATCTGGCGCAGGGATACCACATCGGGCGACCGCTGGCGGGGGAGGCAATCGACGCCTGGCGGCGCGAGGACGCCCCGAAGTTCCAGCACGGTCTGATGCAGCGGCCGCTGTTGTAACGCCCCCCGCGGGCAGCGCCGTCGCTAGGAGCGCCGCGCGCCGCGCGCTTCCATCCAGTGCAGCGCGTAGGCCCAGATGCCGAAGAAGGCCGCCGCGGGCAGCAACAGAGACAGCAACTCGTCGAACCAATGCGCGCGCCGCTCGGCGCCGTAGCGCACGTTGGCGGTCTGCAGTTCCGCGAGCAGGGTCGGGTCCTCGAGCCGGAAGGTCACGTAGGGCGCGAGTCCGACTCCGCCGATCGTGCGCGTCCGGCCGCTGCCCGCGGTGACCAGAACCTCCGTGCCCGACAGGTCCATGACGCCGCGAATGGTGCGATCGCCGATCTCGGCGTCGACGATCTTGCCCGCATGCAGCAGACGTTTGAAGTCGCTGTATGCGATGGTGTCGCCATGTTCGCTCGACAGCAACGAGTGGAACAGCAAAGTGGTGCCGAGCACGCAGATCACGTACAGGGTCGAGAACAGCAAGCGCCGATTCACCATGGTTGCTTCGATCCCGCGCGGCTCGACGCGCACAAGTCGGCTGCATAGCTTGCCACGGCGTCCCGTTCGGCGGGCGATAGTTGCTCGATGAATGCCCGCAGGTCCACCGACGGCGCCGCCAGGTGCATGGTGTCGGGCTGCTCGAGGCGCTGGCGCAGATAGGGGTAGTGCTGGCAGGCGAGCCGCGGTACGGCCGGATTGCGCCCGCCGCGGCCGTCGTGCCCGTGACAGGTGGCGCAGGCGTGTGCATAGACGCTTCGGCCGAGCGCGTGTGCCGCGCGCGGTCCTCGCACCGGATGCGGAGCCGGCGGCAGCTCGGCGAGGTAGCTCGCGAGTCGCGCGCGCCTCTGCGGATCGCGGAACGCCGTGTGTGCGGCAACGACGTCCATGCCCGGGCCACGGCGCTCGCGGCTCGCAAAGCGCCGCAATACTTCCTCGAGGTAGGCGCGGCGCTGGCCGGCGAGCCCGGGAATCGTGCCGTCCGGCGTGCCCCAGGCCGTGGGCTGATGACAGACCACACAGGGTGCGTACAGTGCCTTGCCGTCGAGCGGCGCGTCGGCGGCGCGCGCCGCCGCGCAGGTCCCCGCCAGGACCAGAGCCACCGTGAACTGGGCGATTCGCATGGGCATCGGGCGCAGAGTAACGGTCGGACAGGCCGGGCCGCGCTACGTACAATCTCGTAACCCAATGCCGACGCGCACACCCGACCATCCGCCCATGCTCTTCGCCGCGAATGCCAAGGCACTGCGCCACGTCGGCGACACGGCGGCGTGGGTGGCCGCGCTGCGCGCCGCCGAGAGCGCCCGACCCGATGCCGCGTTCACGGACGCGCTCGCCGCCCGGCTCGCCGGCGACGGCGGGCTGCGGATCGCCGCCGCCATGCCCGATCGGGCCGAGACGGCCTGGGGCGTGGTGATGCGTACGGTGGCCATCGATCGACTGCTGCTCGAGGCGGTGGCGAGGGGCGTCACGCGCGTGCTCAGCCTCGGCGCCGGACTCGATGCGCGGCCCTATCGACTGGCGCTGCCGGGCGTGGTGCGCTGGATCGAAGTCGACCGCCCGGACGTGCTCGAGTACAAGGCGGCGCGTCTCGACGGCTGGCAGCCGAACTGCTCGGTGGAGCGGATCGCGGCCGACCTGGCGGATCCCGCATTCGGGCCGCGTCTCACGAGCCTCGTCGGGGACGATCCGGCCACCACCTGTGTGCTCACCGAAGGGGTGGTGCCGTACCTGGACAACGGGGCGGTGGCGCGGCTCGCGCACGCGCTGGCCGCCGCGCCGGGGCTCGCGGCCTGGATATTGGACTACGAGAATGCGGGCGAGCGCCCCCTGCCGGCGCGCTGGGCGCGCGCCCTTGCCGCCGCACCACCGCGCTTCCGGGTCGCCAACTGGTTCGAGTTCTTCAACGCGCAAGGCTGGCGCGCACGGCAGGTGCTCACGAGCGGCGAGATGGCGGACGCGCTCGCACGGCCGTTTCCGCGCACCGTCCCGCACGGGCTGCTGCTGCGCTTGCTGCCCGCCGAGTGGCGCCGTGGCGTGCTCGCCGCGTCGGGGGCGGTGCGGCTGGAGAGAGCCGACTCCGATGCTGGAACTCGATGAGCGCGCCTGGCTCGGCTTCGCCACGGCGCTGGGCGCCGGGCTGCTGATCGGCATCGAGCGGGAGCGGCGCAAGGGATCGGGGCGCAATCGGGCACCGGCGGGCGTGCGCACCTTCGCGGTGTGCGCCCTGATCGGTGCCGCGTCGGCGGCGCTCGCCGTGCCCGCGGTGATGGCGGCGGCGGCGGCGCTGGTGATGGCCATCTCGCTGGTGGCCTACGCGCGCAATCGCAGCGCCGATCCGGGTGCGACCACGGCGCTCGCATTGCTGCTCACATTCCTGCTCGGCGCGTTGGCCATGCGCGACGCCGTGCTCGCGGGCGGCAGTGCGGTGGTGGTGACCGCGCTGCTGGCGAGCCGGCACTCATTGCACCGCTTTTCCGTCAACATGCTGACCGAGGCCGAGCTGCGTGACGCCCTGGTGTTCGCCGGCGCCACGCTCATCCTGCTGCCCTGGCTGCCAAGCCGGGACCTCGACTGGTTGCCGGGCGTGAATCCGCGCCGGCTCTGGACGCTGGTGGTGCTGTTCATGGCGCTGCAGGCGGCCGGTTACGTGGCGCTGCGGATCGCGGGCGCGCGACTGGGGCTGGCGTTGTCCGGCTTCGGCGGCGGGTTCGTTTCGAGCACCGGCACCATCGCCACGCTCGGCACGCGGGCACGTTCCACGCCGGCACTGCGACGCGCCTGCGTGTCGGGGGCCTTGCTGTCGAACCTCGCCACGCTGGTGCTGCTCGCCCTGGTGTGTCTCGCGGTCTGGCCCGCGGCGTTGGCGCCATTGGCGTCGTCGCTCGCCCTGGCCGCGCTCGCCATCGGCGGCGCGGTCGCCCTGTCCGGCCGCGGTGCTCGTGAGCCGCCGACGCCGCTCGCGGCGGCCGGCCGTCCCTTCAATTTGCTGCACGCGACCGGCTTCGCGCTGCTGATCACCACCGCGACACTGCTGGTGGGTTTCGCCGTGCGCCGCTCGGGCACCGTTGCCGCTGCGGCCGTCGCTGGCCTGGCCGGCGCATTCGACGTGCACGCCGCGGCGGCCTCGACTTTGTCGCTGGCGGCCCAGGGCATGCTCGGTGCCGGCGATGCGCGGCGGGTGATCCTGATCGCCTTCTCGGCCAACACCCTCGTGAAGGCGCTGGCGGCGCAGGTGGCCGGCGGCCGACGCTTCGCGTTGCCGGTCACGCTGGGGCTGCTCGCGATGCTCGTGGCCGCGTGGCTGCCTTGGTGGCTGCGCGCCTGAACGCAGTTGGGTTATCTTGTGCGGCGCGTCGGCGCGCATCCGCCGGAACACCCAAGAGTCGAAAGACCCGCATGAAACCTTCCAAGCGCCTGCTCTGCCTCGCCGCCGGGACGCTGCTCGCCGCGGCTGCCGTTGCGGCCGCGACCCGCACCATCGACGACGAGGATACGCGCCGCTGGTGGAAAATCACCGCCGACCTCTCGGGCGACGCGATGGAGGGGCGTGACACCGGATCCGCGGGTTACGCGCGCGCCGCCGATTACGTCAGCGCGCGCTTTCGCGCCGCCGGACTCCTGCCGGCCGGCGAGGGGGGCGGCTACCGCCAGACCGTGCCGTTGCACGAAGTGGCGGTGGCTCGCGACGGCACTTCGATCTCGGTCAACCGCGCCGACGGCACGAAGGTGGCACTGAAATTCCTGCACGAGATCAGCGTGCGGCCCACGCGTGAACTGCCGCAGCACGTCGAGGGCGCACTCGTGTTCCGCGGCTATTGCTCGGCGCAGGAAATGGGAACCGGCCTCGCGGGCCGCATCGCGCTCTGCTTCGGCAGTCGCCGCCAGGGAACCCCCGACACGCGCGCGCGGATGGCGGCCGCCCGCGCCGCAGGCGCGGCGGCGCTCGTGGTGGTCGACGATCCGGGGTTCACGCTCGAACCGGCACGCTGGCCGGAGGCGTACGCGCGCAGCGTGACTATCGCCGACGATTCCGCGCGCGAGACGGCCGAACCGCCGTTGTTGCGCTTGAGCGCCGCTGCGTTCGCGACGGTGATCGCAGGCAGCGGCCAGGATGCCGCAGCGATTCTCAAAGCCGGCAGCGAGTCCAGGCCGTTGCCGCACTTCGACGTGCCGGCGCGGCTGGCGGCCGAGTTTCGCGTAACCCAGCGCGACTACTCGAGCGACAACGTTCTGGGGATGCTCAAGGGGACCGACCCGCAACTCGCACCTCAGGTGGTGGTGGTGTCCGCGCACCTCGACGGCTATGGCTACGGCGAGTCCGTCGATGGCGATTCGCTCTACAACGGCACGCTCGACGATGCCGCGTACGTGGCGACCCTGGTGCGACTCGCCGAGCGGCGGCACGGCCACGGCTTCAAGCGCTCGGTGCTGTTCGCCGCCTTCACCGGCGAGGAGAAAGGGCTCCTGGGCGCGGTGTGGTTCACGCATCACCCGACGGTAGCGCGGGAGTCGCTGGCCGCCGACATCAATCTCGATCAGTTGCGCCCGCTGTTTCCCTTGAAGATCCTCACCATGCACGCGCTCGACGACACCACCCTCGGCGCGACCGCGCGCGGCGTCGCGGCGCGTCTGCACATTGAAATCCGTCCGGACAGGGAACCGGAGCGTCACCTCAACCAGCGCGCCGACCACTGGCCCTTCCTCAAGATCGGGGTGCCGGCGACCGGATTCGTGTTCGGCTACGACCCGGGCACCGAATCCGAACGGCGCTACCGCGAGTGGTACCAGGTACGCTATCACCGGCCGCAGGACGACCTTGGGCAGCCGATGGACTTCGTCGCAGCGCGCGACTTCAACCGCTTCTTCTATCTGTTCGCGCAGGCCGTGAGCGATGCGGCGGAGCGGCCGCAATTCCTGCGTCCGCCGCCGTCCGACTACTAATCGTTCAGCCGTCGTCGGCCTGCGGCGCGGCGCGGGCGAACGCCGCCGCCAGGTCGCGCCGTGCGCGCAGGCCCGCCTGCAGGTCCCAGGCATTGATCACGGCGAGGCGGAATCCGCCCGGAGGCATGGCGTGCGCCTCTGCGGGCAGTTCGGCGTCGAAGGTCACCTGCACGCTGGAGACCCCGGGAAGCCGCTGAGCGGCGTCCACCGCCGCTGGCGGCGGGTGCGCGTGTGCCCGCCCGTGCTCGCCGAACAGGGCCACGCTGTAGCCGGTCACACGCGCCGAATCGGCGTAGTGCCAGCCGCGGCCGGCGTAGAGAGCCACGACGGCGTCGATCCAGCCGGCCCCGTACAGGTCGGGCCACTGGTCGGCGAAGCGCAGGTGAACCTCGATGATGTGCTCGCCGATCGTCTCGAGATTCAGCATGCCGGTGTAATCCGAGAGGTGAGCTTCGATCCAGCGTCGGCAGGTCGCGGCGAGCGGCTCGCGCAGGGCCGTCTCCAGGGTCCAGTAGTCGAAGGTTCCGCCGGCGCCCGCAAGTCCTGCAGCGTGACGCATCCAGCGCACCCTGCCGGCGTCGACGGCGACATCCGTGCTCACGTGATCTCCGACCAGCAGGGGACACCAGAAGTGGCCGGCCGCCAGACGCGACGCGTACTCGGCGGCGGAGTTCAGCACGCGGCTGCCGACCCCCATGCCCTGCAGGTTCACGATGGGCTTGCTGAAGACTGGGTAGTGCGGCGGCTCCACCCCGTGCGGTGCGCACTCGAGCCCCTGAGATTCCGCGATCAACAGCTTGTTGTACACCCAGCGGTGTCTCGGGCAGCGCCGCCAGGCCTCCATGTCGTCGGTGGGCACGACGACGTGGTCGGGGCATTCGATCCCCGTGAAGTACTGCCGCCGCCAGGGATCACGTTCGACGATGGGCACGACGACCGATCCCTCGCGGGCACGCGCTCGAGGTCGTGACGACACCAGGACCGGCGAACACCCGCATGCGCGCGGCGCCGCGTCCGTCGCGTCAGGCGAGTGCGGTCGAGAACAGCGCCAGCATCCGGCTCCACGCCCGCTCGGCCTGGGCGGCGTCGTAGACGCGCGAATCCGGCGGGCACCAGCCGTGCTGCGTGCCGGCGTACACCTCGATCTCGGCGGGCAGGTGCGCCGCTGCGAAGGCCGCGCGCAGCGCGTCCTTCGCCTGCGGATCCTGTCGGTCGTCGCTCGCCGCAATGGCGACCAGGAAGTGGGCCTTCATGCCCGGCACCAGCTTGTGCGGACTGTCGGCCGCTTCGGTCACGAGTCCGCCGCCGTGGAAGGTCGCGCCGGCACCGACACGCTCCGGAAACGCCGCGGCGGTGCGAAACACGAAGGGCCCGCCCATGCAGTAACCGCTGGTTCCGATCTTGCGGCGGGTGTCCACCGACGGCTGCCCGTCGAGGTAGGCCAGAAAGGCCTTGGCGTCGACCTGCGCCGTCGCCGGACTCAGCGTCCCGGCGAGCGCCAGCAGCGACTGGCGGGTCGCCGGATCGCTGAAATCCGGATGCTCCGGAGCGGTGGGTGCGCGCCGGGTGCGATAGAACGGATTGACCACCAGCACCGAGTAACCGGCGGCGGCGAGCCGCGTCGCCATGTCCTTGAACGCCGGTCGCAGTCCGAAAATGTCGGGCCAGATGAGCACGCCGGGGTGACGCCCGCGCTTGGGATGCACGAAGTAGGCGTCGGCGACGCCGTCCGGCGTGGTCACGTTGACGTCGGCGCCCGCCGTCTGTTGCGTCGCCTCGGCGAGGCCCGGCAGGGTTGCGGCGAGACCTGCACCGAGGGCGAGGGCGCCGAAACGGCGCCGCGTCATCTCCTGCGCGCGCTGCGCAAACTGGTCGAAATCGTCGAGCTCGCACATGGTTTCATGCCCCTTAAGGCTTGGGTTCCGTCGCGCGAATACTGCCCGCTCCGGGCGCGCTGACGCAACCGCGACGGTCTGCCCGACCGGGAAGCGGTTCGGGCGGGGGGAGGAGGGCCGTCCGGCGGCCGACGACTAGCGGTCGACGACCGCGGCCGGCGGCACAGGCGCCTCCGTGCCGGCCGTGGCCACGGAGATCACGGCGATCAGGGCGCCGAGCAGCAGCGTGCCGGCAAGCACCCAGGGACGAAGCTCGTCGCTTGCGGTGTGTTTCACGGCTAGAATCGTCCACGCGACGGGCACGGAAAGCGTTGAACCACGTCACAAGAGTGGGCGGATGAGCGACGAGCCGGACCTCCTCGATGCGCATCAACGGCTGCTGCGGGCACAGCGGGTCGCCGGGCTGGGTTTCATCGATTGGGATCTCGCCACCGGACGCGTGATCGTTTCGGACGAGACCCGCCGCCTGCTCGGCCTGCATCCCTTCGAGCGCCACCTGACCATCGAGGACATCGTCGCCCGGGTTCACCCGGAGGATCGGACGCGACTGCGCGAGCTGATCGCCGCCGCCGGCGAGGGCGCGGGCGAGTTCGTGGTCGATCAGCGCTTCGTGCGCCTGGACGGCAGCGTGCTCTGGGTACACGCGCACGCGTCTCTGACACGCGACGCCGAGGGCAGACCGGCGACGCTGCTCGGCACCATCCTCGACATCACGGCGCGCAAGGAGGCGGAACTTGCCCTGCGCGACAGCGAGGAGCGCCTGAGACTCGCGCTCGACGCCACCGGCGTAGGGATCTGGGACTGGAACCTGGTCACGGACACCTGGGTCGCAAACGACACCTACTACGAGATGCTGGGCTACCAGCCGCAGCACACCGTCGAACCGCGACGGTTTTGGAGCGACCGCATCCACCCCGAGGATCACGACCGGATCGTCGAGTTCATGCTGCGCGTACGCGACGACGGCATTTCCTCCTTCGACATCGAATATCGCATCCGCCACGCCGATGGAACCTATCGCTGGATCAACAGCATCGGCCGTGCGATTCGCGTCGACGAGCAGGGGAGGGTCGTGCGCATGCTCGGCCTGCGCGTGGACGTGAGCGAGCGAAAGTGGGCCGCCGAGCGGCTCGCCGAGAGCGAGGCGCGCGCCGCGCACGCGCAGCGGCTGGAGTCCATCGGGCAACTCACCGGCGGCATCGCACACGACTTCAACAACCTGCTCACCGTGATCATCGGCAGCGCCGAGGAGATCCTCGAGGACGTGGCCCAGCAGCCGCGCCTCGCCACGCTGGCGAAGATGGTGAGCACGGCGGGACAACGCGGCGCCGAGCTCACCAGCCGGCTGCTGTCGTTCGCACGCCGACAGCACCTGGCGCCAAAATTGATCGCCCCGCAGACGGTGCTCGAGGGCATGCTGCCGCTGATTCGCCGTTCCATCGGTGCGCACATCAGCGTGCGCGCGCTCACGGACCCTGACACCTGGAACGCGTACGTCGACCCTGGCCAGCTGGAACAAGCCATCCTCAACCTCTGCATCAATGCGCGCGATGCCATGCCGGACGGCGGTGAACTCACGCTCGAAACCGGCAACGTCGTACTGGACGAGGACCTCGTCGGTGACGACTTCGAACTCGAACCCGGCGAGTACGCCCTGATCACGGTCAGGGACACCGGGCACGGCATCGATCCCAACCACCTCTCGCAGGTGTTCGAGCCTTTCTTCACCACCAAGCCCACCGGCAAGGGCACCGGTCTCGGGCTCAGCATGGTGTACGGCTTCACGCGCCAGTCCGGCGGCACGGCCAAGTTGCACTCGGAATTGGGTCACGGCACCGTGGTCAAGATGTACCTGCCGCGCGCCGCCGGCTCGCGCGGCGAATCCGGTTCGGGTGCCACCGATCACGGTCTCGGCCCGCGGGCCGACGGACGCGCGGCCGTGCTGCTCGTCGAGGACGACGCGCTCGTACGCCATCACGCCGCCCGGTTGCTTCGCGAGCTCGATTACGACGTGATCGAGTCCGTGGATGGCGATGCGGCCTTGCGGATACTCGACGGCGGCGCCCGGGTCGACCTGTTGTTCAGCGATCTGATGCTCCCGGGTCGCCTCAAGGGCAGTCAACTCGCGGCATTGGCGCGCAAACGCCGTCCAGGCCTGAGCGTGCTGTTCACCTCGGGTTACACGCTACAGGCCATCGTTCAGAATGGCTGGGCGGATGCCGCGAGCATCCTCCTGCAGAAGCCGTACGATCGACGCCAGCTGGCCATGAAGGTGCGCGCGGCGCTGCGGGCAGGCGGCTGACGGCCGGGTCTTGGGGATGCGCCCCAATCCACAAGGCCAACTCTATTTTTGACATAATATACATTATGCGAAGTATTGGATCTGGCAGTGGGCCCGCGAAGTCGCCTGTCCTCAAGCCGTCGGACAACTCCGATCCGCCTGCTGCGTGAGCAATCGCTGCAACTCCCAGCGCAAGCGCTCGTCCTCGCGCTCGACATGGGGATGGCGCAGAGCCCGCTGCGTGTTGTCGATGGCAGTCGCCAGTGAAGCGCAGAGCGCGTCGGGGCCAGCCGCCGCCGCGGGCCCCGGC
>DAIDHD010000083.1 GCA_027459765.1 Gammaproteobacteria bacterium
CGGCGGGGAACAAAGGTGGTGCCCAGGAGAGGACTCGAACCTCCACGAATCGCTTCACTGGTACCTGAAACCAGCGCGTCTACCAGTTCCGCCACCTGGGCAGGGGGCTCCCTTGGAGAGGCGCGCATTGTACCTACGGCCAGGAGGCTAAGCAAATGACCTCTCCCCGGGGCCGCGGTCTCCTCCCGGTAGAGGCGACGATTACCAACATGAACATATCTTAAGGTTGGGCCGCCAAAGATTTTTCCAGCGCCGCAGCACGTGCCCCCGACGCACCAAGAGCGGGCGCGCAGCGCTCGTCACACGGAGCAAGGGCAGCTCCGGCTCGATCCGTCGCGGGCCGCGACCGGTCCGCAACCCATTCGTCGAACGTCACAACTTTGGCGATCGATATGTTGACGAAGATACGACGCACCCGGTGACGCCGTGGTTCGAAAACGGTGCGCCCAAAAGACCCGTTGCACCATCCGCGTGCAGAACGGCGCAGTCATGAAAACCATTCCGCAATGTCCGCGAATTTCATGAAATGCCCATAAAAGCCGACTCGGAGCGCGATGCTCGGAGCCTTTGCAGTACCGCGAAAGTTAAGCTAATTAACCCGGGGTCGAATGCGGATCCCGAATCAACTACGCGAGGAATGACTGATGAGCAAGACCTCTGCAAGGGCGTCGAAGATCACGGGCCGACTGCTTCCGGGCATGGACCGACGACGCTTGCGCAGAGGGCTGGGGGCGGCGACCGGGGTCGGAGCCGCGGTCATCGCCGCCCTGTACGGCGACCCTGCCGCCGCAGACGAAAGCCCGCTGCAGGAGGTGGTGGTGACGGCGACGAGGCGGGCGGTCACTGCCCAGGATCTGCCCATCAGCATCACCGCAGTCAGCGGCCAGGCGCTGGAACAGGCGGGTATCGACGACATCGCCGGCCTCGCGCACTCGATGGCGGGCGTCAATTTCACCGACAAAGGGCCCTTCGGCGGCGTCAATGGTGCGACGCTGATCATCCGCGGACTCAACAGCGAGGCGACTGCTGGCCAGGTTGCGCTCGCGACCCCGATCGTGCCGCCCGTTGCGACCTACGTGGATGACACCGCGCTGTTCGTGAACCTTCGCCTGCAGGATATCGACCACGTCGAGGTGTTGCGCGGGCCGCAAGGAACGCTCTACGGCTCCGGTTCGTTGGGCGGCACCATCCGTTTCGTCCAGAACGCACCCGACCCGTCCGGCTTCGACGCGAAGGCGGAGGCTGGCGTGAGCAAGACCCAGCACACCCACGCGCTCAACGAGGACGTGAGTGGCATGCTGAACCTGCCGCTGTCGGAAACTCTGGCCATACGCATGAACGCGAGCTGGACCGACCAGGCGGGCTTCATCAACCAGCCTGCGCTGTATGCGCTCGACGCCTCCGGCGCACCTCTCCCGGCACAGCCCGGCAATCTGCTGAGCGCGCCGGTCGTCTACTCCAAGGACGGCACCAACGCATACGCGTATCGCAGCGCACGTCTCGCGGCCCTGTGGAAGCCGAACGACGCGTTCAAGGCGCAGCTCTCGTACTACTATCAGGTCAGCAGGGCGGACGGATTCCCGTATGCGGCGCCGCTCTACGGTACGGAAGCGCTGACTTCGACCGACCACACGCAGGCGACCGCCGATGACAACGTGGACCTTTTCGCGCTCACTCTGGAAGGGGATCTCGGATTCGCGACGCTGACGTCGAACACTTCCTACTCGCACCATGACAATCGCGCCAGCAGCGATCTGACCAACCTGTATTCGCATTTCTCGTTCTATCCGGCCTATTACGGCCAGAATCCGCGCGTGCTGGTCACGGGCCACGACGAGCTCAACGACAAGCCCTGGGCCGAGGAGATCCGCCTGGCATCCAAGGCGGGCGGGCGGGTCGACTGGGTGGGCGGACTGTTCTTCAAGCACCAAAGTACGGTGATCAACGAGCACGAGTTCTACCCGGGCTACTACGACTATTTCAACAGCTGCGCGTCGGTCTACGGCGCGGGCGACGGCATCAATCCGTCGCAGTGCGGCACCGGCGAGGCGTACACGCCGGGACCGACCCAATACATCGACGGGATACCGATCATCAAGGACCAGGCCTACATCGGCGATTTCGAGACGGTGTTCAAGGACATGGCGGCGTTCGGCGAAGTGACGCTGCACCTCACCTCGGACTGGAGCCTCACCGGCGGCACGCGGGTATTCAAGCAGACGCTCACGCAATCCCAGCAGACCGGCCTTTTGTTCGGCGCTTCGCTGCCGCCCCCTGCGACGCCGGTGTCGAACCGGTCGTTGAGCGATTCGTGGCGCAAGGCCCTCTGGAAGCTCAACACCGCCTATGAATTCGCCAAGGACAACCTTGCCTACGCGACTTGGTCGCAGGGCTTTCGCCGCGGCAGCGTGAATGCGCTACCGCTGAGCGAGCTCAACGGCTCCTACGTCACCAATCCGGGGCTGTTTCGCGTCGACCCGGACACGGCCGACAATTTCGAGATCGGCGTGAAGGGCACGCTCGCCAACCGTTTCCGATATTCGGCCGACGTGTTCGACATCCAGTGGCACAACGTCCAGGAGGGCGCGCAGCTCACGCCGCTCGTGCTGCCGGCCGGCGTGAACCTCGGCAACGCGTTCAGCCGCGGTTTCGAGACGGAACTCTACTTCAGCGCCACGCAGCACCTCGGCATCCAGGTCGACTACACCTACGACCAGACCAGGGTTACCTCGATATCGCAGCTCGCGATCGACGGCCTCGCCGTGCCGCCGCCGCCGCCCGGTGGACCGCTGCCCGGCACGCCGAAGTCGAGCGCAGCGGTCAATCTGGACTACTCCCACGTGCCGTTCGCAGGCGGGGAGCTGCGCTACTCGCTCGGGGCGCGCTACCAGAGTGCGTTGCTGCCGGCGATCTCCGCCACGATACCGACGGTACCCGGCTACACGATGCTCGACGCGCGTGCGGCGTATTCGATCGCGCATTGGAACGCCGCAGTATTCATCGACAATCTCACCAACCGCGTCGGCGTCAATTCCTTCTCCGACCCCACCAACTACGGCAGCAATTTCGAGGCGGTGGTGTCCCGGCCGCGTACCTACGGCGTTACGGTGAGCTATTCGTTCAAGGGGCCCTGAGCCGCGCGGCGCCGGCTCGACGGACCCCCGGGGTCGGCGCTATCGTCGTAGCCGGCGTGAATCATCCCAGCGAACCAGTAAGGTCGAACGCCGCGCAGTGGCGCGCGCGGGCGCAAGCCGCGCTCGCGAGCGGCCAGGCGGCGGCCGCACTCGCGGACAATGCTCGTGCGCTCGAATTGGAGCCAGGCGAGCCGCGTGCGCACTTGCAGCGGGCGCAGTGCCTGCTTGCGCTGGGGCGCCTCGGCGAGGCGATTGCTGCCGCCGATGCCGCGTTTGCCGCCGCTGCCGACGATCCCGTGCTCTTCGACGCGATCGGCGGTCTGTTCAGCCAGGCGAACGACCCCGCGCGGGCGCTGCAGGCATTCGACCGGGCGGTCGCGCTGGCGCCGAACCATCCGCATTTCCTGTTCAACCGTGCGGCGGTGCGCCGCTTCCTCGGCGACTTCGCCGCGGCCGAGGCCGATTACGATCGGGTCATCGCCTTGAAGCCCGACGATTACGAGGCCTACAAGAACCGCTCCGACCTACGAGTGCAGTCCCCCGAGCATAATCACGTCGATGAGCTCGCGGCGCTCGCGGCGCAGCCGGGCATGGGTTGGCGGGGTGGGGTGCAGTTGCGCTACGCGCTCGCCAAGGAACTCGAGGACCTCGGTCGGCACGCCGAGTCGTTCGAGTGGCTGCGTGCCGGTGCGCAATTGCGGCGCCAACACCTGAATTACGATGTTGCGCAGGACGTGGCCACGGCCGAGTGGATCATCGAGGCCTTCGCCGCGCCCGCCGCGCCCGCCGCGGGCGCTAGCCTGGACGCCCCGGTGTTCGTGGTCGGCCTGCCGCGCAGCGGCACCACTTTGGTCGAGCGAATCCTCGGCAGCCACCCGCAACTCACGGCAGTCGGCGAGCTCAATGAGCTCGCGCTTTGCGTGGTGGCGGCGGTGCGCCGTCGCGGAGGCGGCGCGGCGGTCGGCCGGCGCGAGCTCGTGCGCCGCTCCGCCGGGATCGACTTCGCCGCGCTCGGACGAGAGTACCTCGCGCGCGCGCGCCGCATGGCGCCGACGGCGCAGCGATGGGTCGACAAGATGCCGCTCAATTATCTGTACTGCGGGCTGATCGCCCGGGCGCTGCCGAACGCCCGCATCGTGCACCTGACGCGCCATCCCATGGCGGCCTGCTACGCGATGTACAAGACCTTGTTCAAGGACGGCTATCCCTTTTCCTACGACTTGTCCGAACTCGCGCGTTACTACGCAGCATATGCCCGGTTGATGGCTCATTGGCGCGCCGTGCTGCCCGGCGTCATCCACGACGTCGCCTACGAGTCGTTGGTGGCGGATCAAGCCGGCGAGACGCGCCGGTTGCTCGAGTTCCTCGGCCTGCCATGGGAGGCGGCCTGCATCGATTTTCACCGCAACCCGGAGCCGAGCACCACCGCGAGCGCCACGCAGGTCCGCCGGCCGCTATACGGGTCCTCGGTGGCGCAATGGCGCCGCTACGAGCGCGAACTGACTCCGCTTGCATGCGAACTTGCGGCACTCGGCGTGGCAGTGCCCTGAGCGGCGGGAGCGCAAAGCTGTTACCCTGCTCGCCAATGGCAGAACTCTGGACGAGACGTACATGACGTCGCGGTCGCCTCGCGACCGTCGCGCCCCCAAGGGCGACTGGCGCAGCGAAGATCCCAACCTCGACTACGAACGGCTGCGCTACGCCGATCCGATCCCCAGTCGCGAATTGATCTTGAAGCGCCTCGCGGACGCCGGCGTACCCCTGCGTGCGCCACGCCTGGCCGCCGACCTCGGCCTCACCGAGGAGACGCAGCTCGAGGCGCTCGGCAAGCGTCTGCGCGCCATGGTGCGCGACGGGCAGGCCATCGAGGGCCCGAACGGCTTCGCACCCGCGGGCGAGGGCGAGCGCGTCGCGGGCCGGATCCGCGGCCGCGCGAGCGGCGAGGTGCTGGTGCTGCCGGACGACGGCTCGGCGCCGCTCGCGCTGGTGCGCGCCGACACCGCCGTGCTGATGCACGGCGACCGGGTCGAGGTGCTCGCGGTGGGCATGAACGAGCGCGGCCGGCGCGTTGCGCGGCTCATCCGCCGCACCGGCGACGCGCCGCGCAGGGTCGGCGCCGTCTGGCGCGGCGAGGGACGCGTCGAGCCCGAGGATCCGGGACACTGGTACGGCATCGTGGTCGCGGCACGCGACCGCCACGGCGCGCAGGAAGGCGAGCCGGTGGTGGTGGAGATCGTCAAGCGGCCCCACGGCGACAGCCCCGCCCACGGACGAGTGGTCGAGCGCCTGCAGGAACTGCGCCCGGTGGACCTCGCGGCGCGCTTCGCCATCCTGCGGCACGATTTGCCGCAGGAGTTCCCGGCCGAGGTATTGCAGGCCGCCAATCGCTTCGCGCCGGACGTCGGTGCCGTCGATGCCGCCGGCCGCGAGGACCTACGCGACCTGCCGCTCGTGACCATCGACGGCGAGGACGCGCGCGACTTCGACGACGCCGTGTACGCCGCGCCCGTGCGCGGCGGCGGCTGGCGCCTGGTGGTGGCGATCGCCGACGTCAGCCACTACGTCAGGACCGGCAGTCCGATCGACCGCGAGGCGCGCGAGCGCGCGACCTCGGTGTACTTCCCGGACCGCGTGATTCCGATGCTGCCCGAGCACCTCTCGAACCACCTGTGCTCGCTGATGCCGCGGGTCGACCGGCTGGCGTTCGTCTGCGACATGCGCGTCTCGCGGCACGGCGAACTTGGCCGCGCCCGCTTCTACGAGGCCGTGATCCGCTCGCACGAGCGGCTCACCTACGACCGGGCGTGGGAATACCTCGCCGGTCCGCGCGGCGCCGGCGCGGCGCAGCTCGCGCCCGCCGTGCGCGACTCGCTGGACGCGCTCTACGCGGTGTACGGCGCCCTCAAGGACGCGCGCGATGCGCGCGGCGCGCTCGACTTCCGGGGCGGCGAGATCAAGGCGCGCGTCGGCGACGACGGGCGCATCGAGGGCTTCTACGCGGTGGTGCGCAATGACGCCCACCGGCTCATCGAGGAATGCATGATCGCCGCCAACGTGCAGGCGGCGGTGGCGCTGCGGCTCGCCAAGGCGGGCAGCCTGTACCGCGTGCACGGCCAGCCGGAGGACAAGCGGGTCACCGAACTGCAACGCGTGCTGAACGCACTGCGGGTCGGCGCGGAGTTCTCCGAGAAGCCGAGCCCGCGCGAGTTCCGCCAGCTCATCGAGCGCCTCGGAGCCCGTCCGGACGCCGCGCTGCTCGAGAGTCTGGTCATCCGCAGCCTCGCCCAGGCCGTCTATCAGCGCACCAACATCGGCCACTTCGGGCTCGCGCTCGACGAGTACGCGCACTTCACCTCGCCCATCCGCCGTTATCCCGATCTGCTGGTGCACCGGGCCCTGAAGGCGGCGCTGCAGCCCGAGTCGGCCGCGGGCCACCGTTACACGACGGCCGAGCTCGAGGCGCTGGGCATCGAGAGCTCGCAGCGCGAGCGACGCGCCGACGACGCCGCGCGCGACGTCATGGGCTATTTGAAGTGCCTGTACATGCAGACGCGCCTCGGCGAGGTCTTCGACGCCACCGTCTCCAGCGCCATCGAGTTCGGCCTGTTCGTGCAGATCAAGGAAATGCCCGTCGACGGCCTGGTGCACGTCTCGCAGCTCGCCGGGGACTTCTGGGAGCTGGAACTCGGCGGCATGGGCCTCGTCGGGCGGCGCACCGGACGCCGCTGGCAGATCGGGGATCCGATCCGTGTGCGCGTGGCGCGGGTCGACGTCGCGCAGCGCCAGATCGATTTCGAGCCGGTGTCGCTCGACCAGGCCGCGGGCTCGGCGACCGGCACGGTGCGCGCGCCGCGCGTCGGGCGCCGTCGCCGCGGCGGGCGTTGACGGTCGGGCGGGTCGACGCGTGGGCGGTCCGGCGCGGCATCTGGTGTACGGGTTGCACGCGGTCGACGCGGTCATCGAGCGCGCGCCGCTGCGGCTGCTCGAGCTCTGGGTGGCCGCGCCGCGGGACGACGCGCGCGTGCGCCGCTTGAAGGAGCGTGCCGCCGCCGCGGGCGTGCGCGCGCAGCCGGTGGCGGCCGAAGCGCTCGCCAGACTGGTGGGCGCGGTGGCGCACCAGGGGGTGGTGGCGGCGGTACGGCCGCAGCCGCCCTGGAGCGAGGAGGATCTGATCGAGCACGTCGAGGGCGCGTCGCACGCGCCGCTGCTGCTCGTGCTGGACGGCGTCACCGATCCGCACAATCTCGGCGCCTGCCTGCGCACCGCCGATGCGGCCGGGGTGGATGCGCTGGTGTTGCCACGCGACCGCTCGGCAAGCGTCGATGCGGCGGCGCGCAAAGTGGCCGCCGGCGCCGCCGAGTCGGTACCCGTCGCGACCGTGACCAACCTGGCACGCGCGCTGGACGCGCTCAAGGCGCGCGGGGTGTGGATCGCCGGCACCGACGGCGAGGCGAGCGCCAGCCTGTACCAGACCGACCTGAACCGGCCGCTCGCGCTGGTTCTCGGCGCCGAGGGAGCGGGCCTGCGCCGGCTCACGCGGGAGCACTGCGACTTCCTGGTCCGCATCCCCATGGCCGGGGCGGTCGAGTCGCTGAACGTGTCGGTGGCGGCCGGCGTGGCCCTTTTCGAGGCCGTGCGGCAACGAGGCGCGGCGGCGCGAAGTTGACCTAAGGGCCTCTTCAAGGCTATATTTCGCGGCTCTTTTTTGCCGGGTAACCGGCGTTACTCCTTGCCTCACCGCTCGCAACGGGAGGCATTTTCCGCAAGGGGACGACATGCGACATTACGAGATCGTGCTCCTGGTCCATCCGGACCAGAGCGAGCAAGTGCCCGCCATGGTGGAGCGCTACAAGGGCATGGTGACCGCCGGCGGTGGCGCCGTGCACCGTTTCGAGGACTGGGGGCGTCGCCAGCTCGCCTTCCCGATCGCCAAGGTCCACAAGGCGCACTACCTGCTCCTGAACGTCGAGTGCGACAAGAAGACGCTCGACGAACTCACCGCCGCGTTCCGATTCAGCGACGCGGTTCTGCGCAACCTGGTCGTCAAGATGGAAGAGGCCGTCACCGAGCCCTCGCCGATGGCGCGCGGTGCGGAGGAAGGCTCGCGCCGTCACGAGGAATTCGGTGACGACGACGACGGTGACGAAGCGCCCGTGGGCGCCCGCTGAAGCTCTCGAGGAGTAACCAGACCATGGCCCGTTTCTTTCGCCGCAAGAAGTTCTGCCGCTTCACCGCCGATGGCGTGAAGCAGATCGACTACAAGGACATCGCGACCCTCAAGAGCTACGTCACCGAGACCGGCAAGATCGTGCCGAGCCGGATCACCGGCACGCGCGCGCACTACCAGCGGCAGCTCCAGCTCGCCATCCGGCGGGCCCGGTTCCTCGCCCTGTTGCCGTACACCGATCAGCATTGAGAGAGCGAGTCAGCCCATGGAAATCATTCTGTTGCAGAAGGTCGCCAATCTCGGACAGATCGGCGATCGCGTGAAGGTGAAGGCGGGCTACGCCCGCAACTACCTCGTGCCCACCGGTCGCGCCACCATGGCGACCCCGGCCAACATCGCGCGCTTCGAGGCGCAGCGCGCCGAGCTCGAAGCCAAGGCCAACGAGGAACTCGCCGCGGCGCAGGCGCGGGCGCTGAAGTTCCAGGACTTCAAGCTCACGCTGAAGGCCAAAGCCGGCACCGAAGGCAAGCTGTTCGGCTCCATCGGCACCAGCGACATCGCCGAGGCGGCCGTGCAGGCCGGCCAGCCCGTCTCCCGCAGCGAAGTGCGGATGCCGAACGGACCGATTCGCACCGTCGGCGAGCACCAGGTGCAGTTGCACCTGCACACCGACGTGGACGTGACGCTCGACGTCACCATCGTTCCGGAGGAGTAGCGGCCTAGAACGCCGCCTTCCGGTCGCCACCAGCCCTTGGCAGCGCGCGTCGGCAAGAGATCGGGTTCGGCTGCGTCCGCCGGGGGCGAGGGCTTGCGCCTGCCGCCGCACTCCGTCGAGGCGGAGCAGGCGGTGCTCGGCGGCATCATGATCGATCCGTCCTCCTGGGACCAGGTCGCCGACCGGGTCTCCAGCGAGGACTTCTATCGCCACGATCACCGCCTGGTCTTCACCGCCGCAGCGGCGCTGATCGAGCGCAACCAGCCGTGCGATGCGGTGACCCTGGCGGGGCACCTCGAGGGGCAGGGGCTGCTCGAGGAGGTCGGCGGCCTCGCTTACCTCGGCACGCTCGCGCGCGACACGCCGAGCGCCGCCAACATCCGCGCCTACGCCGACATCGTGCGCGAGCGCTCCGTGCTGCGCCAGCTGGTGAGCGCGGGCAACGCGATCGCGGCGAGCGCGCTCGAGCCCGAGGGACGCGAGGCGCGCGAAATCGTGGACGACGCCGAGCGGTCGGTGTTCGAGATCGCGGAGCGCGGGGCGCGCGGTCAGGCCGGGTTTCGGCCCGTCAAGAGCATCCTGCCGGAGGTCGTCAACCGCATCGACGAGCTGTACAACTCGGAGGGCAAGCTCACCGGCATCTCGACCGGATTCCGGCAGCTCGACGAGATGACGTCGGGGCTGCAGCCGGGGGACCTGATCATCGTCGCCGGCCGTCCGTCGATGGGCAAGACCACCCTCGCGGTCAACATCGCGGAGAACGCCGCGCTCGGCGCCGGCAAGTCCGCCGCGATCTTCAGCATGGAAATGTCGGCCGAGTCGCTGACGCTGCGCATGATCTCCTCGCTCGGACGGATCAACCAGGGCAACCTGCGTTCGGGCAGGCTGCAGGAGGAGGACTGGCCGCGGATCGACTCCGCGATGACGCAACTCGGCCAGGCCAAGCTGTTCGTCGACGAGACTCCCGGGTTGACGCCCACCGAGATCAGGGCCCGCGCCCGCCGGCTGAAGCGCGAGCGCGGCCTCGACCTCATCGTGGTCGACTACCTGCAGCTCATGCAGGTCGCGGGCAACAAGGAGAATCGCGCCACCGAGATCTCCGAGATCTCGCGCGGCCTGAAGGCGCTCGCCAAGGAGCTGAAGGTGCCGGTGATCGCGCTGTCGCAGCTCAATCGCGGCGTCGAGCAGCGCACCGAGAAGAAGCCGGTGATGTCGGATCTTCGCGAGTCAGGCGCGATTGAACAGGATGCCGACCTCATCCTGTTGATCTATCGCGAGGAAGTCTACGAGCCCAACACGACGCGCAAGGGCATCGCCGACATCATCATCGCCAAGCAGCGCAACGGCCCCACGGGCGAAGTCCAGCTCACGTTCCTGGGCCAGTACACCAAATTCGAGAACTTCGCCCCCGATTCCTATGCCGAGGGCGTGTTCCGGTGATCGCGCGCGCCCGATGACGCTGCCCGACCGATGACGCCCATGGTGAGCGCGACCGTCGACGCGGACGCGCTGCGGCACAATCTCGCCGCCGTGCGTGCGCTCGCGCCGCGCTCGCGCGTCATGGCGGTGATCAAGGCCAACGCCTACGGGCACGGACTGGTCGCCGGCGCGCGTGCCCTCGAGGGCGCCGACGCGTTCGCGGTAGCGAGGGTCGAGGAGGGGCTGACCCTGCGTCGCGAGGGGATAGGCGCCCGAGTGGTGCTGCTCGAAGGGGTGTTTGATCGCGAACAGCTCGAATTGGCCGCGGCTGCCGATTTCGACTGCGTGGTGCACGCCGCCGAACAGATCGCGCTGCTGCGCGAGGCGGCGCCGCGGGACGCCCGGCTGCGCGTCTGGATCAAGCTCGACACCGGCATGAACCGGCTGGGTTTCAAGGACCGCGACTTCGGCGCGGCGCACGCCGCACTGGCGGCGCTGCCCTGCGTCGCAGGTCCGGTGAATCTGTTCACGCACTTTGCCAATGCGGACGATCCCCAGTCCCCCGACACGGCGCGGCAGCTGGCGCGGTTCGCCGCCGCCACCGACGGGTTGGCCGGCGAGCGCAGTCTCGCCAATTCGGCCGGGCTGCTCGCCTTTCCCGACTCGCACGCCGACTGGGTCCGTCCCGGACTGCTGCTCTACGGAGCGGCGCCGTTCGCGGGCACGGTGGGATCCGATGCCGGACTGCGCCCGGCCATGACCTTGCGCTCGCGCGTGATCGCCGTGAAGTCCCTCGACGTCGGCGAGCGGGTCGGCTACGGCGGCGACTGGATCGCGCGCAGGCCGTCACGGCTCGCCATTGCGGCCGTGGGCTACGGCGACGGTTACCCGCGAAGCCTGCCTTCCGGGTCGCCGGTCCTGGTGAATGGACGACGGGCGCCGCTCGCGGGCCGGGTCTCCATGGACATGATCGGCATCGACGTGACCGACCTTGATCCCGCGCCGCTCGCCGGCGACCCCGTGGTGCTCTGGGGGGAGGGCTTGCCGGTGGAGGAGGTCGCCCTGTGGGCGCAGACCATCCCCTACGAGCTGCTGTGTGGAATCAGCCAGCGGGTGGGCGTCGTCCTGCGCTAAAGGCCCGCCGGCCGCGCCTCGTGCGGCCGGCGCCGGGCTCCTAGGTCTCGAAGAAACCCATCTTGACGCCGGCGAGCTGCACCACGTCGTTGTCGTTCAGGCGTCGCGCCTGCGGGCCGATGGGCACGCCGTTGACCAGCGGGAAGTCGTTTTCCTTGCCGCTGTCGACGTGCACGATGAAATAACCCTCCGCGCGGCGCGTGATGGCCGCCACCTGCACGCCGGGCCGGCCGAGCGTCGTCAGCGCCTTGGTGAGTTCGAGTTCGCGGCCGGCGAATGCGCCGGACAGAACCTGCAACTTCGCCTTCGGCAGTGCCATGGCCGGACCGTCGGCCGCCGCGGGCGCCGGCCGCTTCACGGCCACCGCCTTGGCGGCCTGGTCGACCGCCGCGCCGACCTTGCGAATCCTATCCTCGCCCTGCGAGCTCGGCGTGATCACCATCGTCTTCTCGAACTCGTCCTGAGTGCTGTCGCCCTCCTGACCGTCGACGAAGCGCAGTTGGTGATGGCCGACGGTGATCACGTCGCCGTGCTGCATGGCGTGCTTCTTGATGAGCTTGCCATTGACGTACGTGCCGTTGGTGCTGTTCAAGTCCTCGAGGAACGAATCGTTGAGGATGTTGATGATCAGCGAGTGGTGTCCGCTGACGGCCGGGTTGTCGATGCGGATGTCGTTATCCGGCAGGCGCCCGATCGTGTAGCGCTCTTTGTTCATGTTGTATTCGGCGAGGACCTGACCGTCCAGGCTCAGCAGCAAGCGTGCCATTACGACTCCCGTTCCTTAACCGAACCATCCCAATATTTTGTCAAATATACCCCGGTGTGCCGGAAATGGCTCGGCGACGTGGGCCATGATGACCGACACGTTGTCCCGCCCTCCGTTGTCGTTCGAGAGCTGGATCAGCTGCTTAGCCACCGTCTCAAGATTAGCACCAAAGGTACTGATAGTTAGGTGAATATCCTCGTCTTCGATCATATCCGACAGCCCGTCGGAGCAGAGCACATAGTAGTCGCTCTTCTGTACCGGCTGTTCGTTGATCTCGACGTCCACGGTCTGCTCCACGCCGAGTGCGCGGGTGACGTAGTTCTTGTTCGCCGCGCGCTGCGCCTCCTCTTGCGAGTAGAAGCCGCGGTCGACCAGCTCCTGCAGCAGCGAGTGGTCCATGGTGAGCTGCTCGAACCGGTTCTCCCGCAGCCGGTACAGCCGCGAGTCGCCGACGTGCGCGATCGACATCTTGTTGTCGTGGAACAGGCAGGCCACCACGGTCGTTCCCATCCCCTCACATTGAGGCTGGGTCTTCGAGGTGTGGTAGATGATTTTATTGGCTCTGTGAATCGCGTCACGCAAGATGATGCTCGGACGGCTCAGGCCGGTGTCCGGATCGCGTTGCGACAGGTCCTCGCGCATCACGGCGTCGCGAACCAGATTGATGATGGTCTTGACGGCGATACCGCTGGCCACCTCGCCGGCGTTGTAGCCTCCCATCCCGTCGGCCAGCACGAACAGGCCGATGTCGGCCTCGCTGCCGATCATGTCCTCGTTGTGCTCGCGCACCTTGCCGGTGTCGGTGAGCGCGACGCTGTGGATCCTGCCGCGCAAGCTCATGGCAATCCGCTCGGTATGCGCGCGCGGCAGTCCTCGAGGGCGGCCGCCATCTGCGCCCCGGTATCGAAGCGGTCCTCGGGGCGCTTGGCGAGCGCGCGGTCGATCACGGTCTCCACGCAGCCAGGCAGATCGGGGCGGTAGGCGCGCAGCGGCGGGTGCGGCGCTTCGGCGATTTGTTGCATCAGTCCGGTCATGGAGTCGGCGGTGAAGGGTAGGTGACCGGTGAGCAGTTGGTAAAGGCTAACACCGAGCGAGAACAAGTCCGAGTGCCCGGTCACGGTTCGGCCCTCGAGTTGCTCGGGAGACATGAACGACGGCGTGCCGAGCACGATGCCGGTACGGGTGCTGCCCGCCCCCGACAGCCTCGCGATGCCAAAATCCGTGATCTTGAGCACGTCGCTCGCCGGGTCGTACATGAGGTTCGCCGGCTTGATGTCCCGGTGCACCACCTCGCGCTTGTGCGCGAAGCCGAGCGCGTCGGCGGTGCGGGCCATCAGCTCGATGACCTTGCGGGGCTCCAGCAGCCTGTTCGCCGCGGCGTGATCGCTCAGGTGCCGGCCCGCGAGATATTCCATCGCGATGTACGCCAGGCCCTGTTCCTCGCCCACGTCGTAGATGGTGACGATGTGGGGATGGTTCAGGCGTCCCGCGGTCTCGGCTTCGCGGAAGAATCGGCTGCGCGCTTCCTCGAGCTCCGCTTCGCCGAACTCGGCGGCGAGCGGGATGGCCTTGATCGCGACCTCGCGGTTGATCGCGGTGTCACGGCCGAGGTAGACCACGCCCATGGCGCCGCGGCCGATCTCCCGCTCGAGCCGATAGCGTCCGAGCTGCCGCACCGGCGTGCCCTCGTCACGGGCGGCCGGGCCGTCGCTGCGCGCGGGCTCGAGCGGCGCGGCTGCCGGCTCAGCCCGCGGCGGCGCCTGCTGGCCCGCCGCGGGCCTGGGTGGGGCGCCCGCGGTCGCTGCGCTGCCGCGGGCCGCCGCGGCACGCGCCGCGGCAGCTCGCGACGCCTCGTTGGCCCGCGACGCCTCGGCGTCCATCAGCCGCTTCAGTCGCGCGGTCACGTCGCGATAGGTGGCATCGATACGGGCCAGATACCGATAGACGGCCGTGGCCTGCACTGCACGGTTGCGCTGTTCGAGCTGCGTTCCGAGCGCGTACAGGTCGATGAGCACGGTGGCGGAGGGCTTGCGCCCCTTGAGTTCGGCGAACCGCTGTTCGAAATTGTCGAGCAGCCGGGCGGTGTCCGACCCCATGGGCCGGAGCTCGCCACCGATCTCGCGCGCGGCCGGTGCGACCGCGGAGCCGCGTCCGGCGAGCAGGATACCGGCGCCGGCCGCGATCAGACCGATGCCCGGCACCAGCTCCCAGGGATGGAAGGCTCCGATGGCCAGCAAAGCGGCGGCGGCTGCGAGCGCGCAGAACCCCGCGGCCACCGTGATCAGTCCGAATTTGCGCATGAACTCGACATAATCGACTCGCCCTCGCGCCGCAGTATAGGGGATCGGGCCGCCCCGACTGCAATGCTAAGCTCACAATTTTGAGTGTCAGTGACCCCATGTCGAAGTCGCGCGAGATCTACGTCTGCCAGAACTGTGGTTCGAGCGCACCGAAGTGGCAGGGGCAGTGCGCGGCCTGCGGCGAGTGGAATACGCTCGTGGCGGAGGCGCCGACGCCCGCGGGGCGCGCCGCTGCGCGCACCCGCAGCGGCGGCGCGCGCAGCGACGTCTCCAGCTCGCTCGCCGCCGAGGCGATCACCGAGCCTTCGCGTCTGACCACGGGTTCGGGCGAACTCGACCGCGTGCTCGGCGGCGGGCTCGTTGCGGGTTCGGTGACCCTGATCGGCGGCGACCCCGGCATCGGCAAGTCCACCCTGATGCTGCAGACCGCGGCCGCGCTGAATCGCGTCGCACCGGTTCTCTACGCCACCGGTGAGGAGTCGCTGAGTCAGGTGGCGCTGCGAGCGCGGCGCCTCGGCGTGGGCGAGGCCACGGCGAGGCTCGTCGCGGAGACGGCGCTCGAGCGGGTTCTCGATGCCGCTGCCGCCAGCGGCGCGCGGGTACTGGTGGTCGACTCGATCCAGACCATGTACTGCGAGCGGGTCGACAGCGCGCCCGGCGCGGTCTCGCAGCTGCGCGAGTGCACCGCGGATCTGGTTCGTTACGCGAAGACCAGCGGCACCGCGGTGCTGCTCGTGGGCCACGTCACCAAGGAGGGGCAGATCGCCGGACCGCGGGTTCTCGAGCACATGGTCGACACGGTGCTCTATTTCGAGAGTGATTCCGGCAGCCGCTTCCGGGTTCTGCGGTCCGTCAAGAACCGCTTCGGGGCGGCCAACGAGATCGGCGTCTTCGCCATGGCCGAGCACGGCCTCAAGGAGGTCACCAATCCCTCCGCAATCTTCCTGTCGAGACACCCCGAGCCGGTACCGGGCAGCGTGGTCACGGTGATGCGCGAGGGCACGCGCTCGCTGCTCATCGAGGTTCAGGTGCTCGCGGACGCGAGCCTCGGCGCCAACGCGCGCAGGGTGGCGGTGGGCATCGACGGCAACCGGCTCAACATGCTGCTCGCCGTCGCGCACCGGCACTGCGGCCTGTCGCTCGCCGGCCAGGACGTGTTCGCGAACGTGGTCGGCGGGGTGCGCCTCGGCGAGACGGCCGCCGACCTGCCGATCGTGCTCGCGGCGCGGTCCAGTCTCGCGGACGTCCCGGCCCCGCAGGCGCTGATCGCTTTCGGCGAACTCGGCCTGGCCGGCGAGATCCGTCCCGTGCCCTACGGCGAGGAGCGGCTGCGCGAGGCGGCCAAGCACGGGTTCAAGCTCGCGATCGTGCCGGAGGCGAACGTTCCGAAGCGTCCGCCCGAGGGCATGACCGTGCGCGGCTTCACGCGTCTGCGTCAGGCTCTGGAGGCGGTGGCGGGCGAATTCGCACGGTCTTGACCGCGTTGTCGGCGACCTGCAGCACCTCGATGGTGTAGTCCGCCAGCTTGAGGGTGGTGCCCGGCTCGGGGATGGTCTCCAGGAATTCCACGACCAGCCCGTTGAGCGTCTTCGGCCCGTCGATGGGCAGGTTCCAGCGCATGGAGCGATTGAGCGCGCGGACGCTCGCGGCGGCATTCGCCACGAAGCTGCCGTCGGCCTCCTGGCGCACGTCGCGGTGGATCATCGTCGCCGGGTCGGTCGTGAACTCCCCGACGATCTCCTCGAGGATGTCCTCGAGGGTCACCAGCCCCTGGATGTCTCCGTACTCGTCCACCACGAACGCCATGCGGCGACGGTCGCGCTGGAAGTTAAGCAACTGGGTATTGAGCGAGGTGCCGGAGGGTACGAAGTAGGTGTCGCGCTCGCTCGCCGCCTCGATGAGCGAGGTGCGAGTCAGGCGCCCGCGCGCCAGTTCGCGCACCACGCGCTTCATGTGCAGCACGCCGACGATCCGGTCGATCTCGCCGGCGTAGACCGGCAGCCGGGTGTGCTGGGTCTGGCGCAACTGCTCGAGCACCTTGTCCCAGTCGTCGTCGACGTCGACGCCCACGATCTCGGTGCGCGGCACCATGATGTCCTCGACGGTGGCCTTCTCCAGATCGAGGATGCTCATCAGCATTTGCTGGTGCCGGCGCGGAATCATCGCACCGGCCTCGGCAACCACGGTCCGCAGTTCCTCGCGGCTCAGGGCGTAGGACGCCTCGCCCCGTGCAGCGCCGAGCGCACGCAGTACGCCGTTGGCGAGCAGATTGGTGGCCCACACGAACGGGTAGAGCAGCCACAACAGCGGCGTGTAGACGTACGCCGCCGGCAGCGCCAGGCGCTCCGGGTGCATGGCGCCGTAGGTCTTGGGCGCCACCTCGCAGAACACCAGCAACACCAGCGTCAGGGCCACCGCGCCGACCGCGACGAAGAACTGGCCTCCGAGCGCAAGCGCGATGAATCCCACCAGCATCGGCGCGGCGACGTTCACCACGGTGCTGAGCAGCAGGATCAGGCCGATGAGCCGGTCGGGGTGCGCGAGCAGCCGCTCGGCGAGGCGGGCGCCGCGATGGCCGGCGTTGGCCCGGTGGCGCAGGCGGTAGCGATTCAGGCTCATCAGCGCCGTTTCGCTGCCGGCGAGGAAAGCCGCGAGCAGCAAGAGGAGCAGCAGTCCGCCGCAGGCCTGGCCGATGGACAGGTGCAGTCCCACGAACCTAGCTCCGGGGTCCGTCGACGCGATTGCGCGGGCCGGCGGGGGCGCGCACGTCCTCAGCCCCAGTGTCGTCCGAGCACGGATTCGAGAACGAACTTGGAACCGAAGTAGGCGAGGATCAGGACCCCGAACCCGGCCAGCGTCCAGCGCACCGCCTGCCGGCCGCGCCAGCCGTAGCGGATCCGTCCGACGAGCAGTATGCCGAACACCACCCAGGCGGCGATCGACAGCACGGTCTTGTGGATGAGGTGCTGCGCGAACAGATTCGTCACGAACACGAAGCCGGTGAGCAGCGCGAGCGTCAACAGCGCGAAGCCGGCGCCGATCAGCCTGAACATGACGCGCTCGAGGGCGTCCACCGGCGGCAGGGCCGCCGGCAGGGACACGATCCGTCGCGACCGCAGGCGACGGTCCAGGAACACGAGCAGCAGCGCCGTGACCGCGGCCGCGAACAACAGCGCGGCGGCGGCCATGGACAGCAGGATGTGCGCGGTCAACTCCCAGCCCGGCGAGGCATCCTCGGCGAATCCGTGCCCGTGGCCGGTGAACGCGGCGCCGACCCCCGAACACAGCAGCAGAATGGCCGCGATGACCCGGTTCTGGCGCTCGATGCCGAGGAAGCAGGCAAGCACGCCCAGTGTCCAGGCGAGCAGCGAGATCGCCTCGAACAAGCCGATGCTCACCGGGCCGCCGGAGTGCATGACGCGCACCATGGCATCGCTGTGGGCGAAGATCGCCGCCAGGGAGAGCCCCCAGGCCGCCGGTTCGAAGCGCGTGCGGCTCACGCTGCGGAGCATCGCCCAGGCGCCGGCGGCGTACAGGAGGAGCAATGTCAGAGGAAGAATCACGGAACTCCCAATAACGACTGGCGCGCACGATGATACACGGGCGGGCGGCCCGTCGGCCGCGTCGATTGCACGCGCTTCGACCGCCCCATCATAATGACGGCATGTTCGATCGCCTCACCTCCGGCCTGTCGGCCGCCATCAACGCGCTCAGCGGCCGCGGCCGGCTGACCGAGGACAACATCGCCGATACGGTGCGGCAGGTGCGGCTGGCGCTGCTCGACGCCGACGTCGCGCTGGAAGTGGTCAAGACTTTCACCGAGGCGGTGAAGGCGCGCGCGGTCGGCGCCGAGGTCACCAAGAGCCTCACGCCGGGCCAGGCCTTCGTCAAGATCGTACACGAAGAGCTCGTTCGGCTGATGGGCGAGCCGAGCGCGGGCTTGAACCTGCGCGCGCAGCGGCCCGTGGTCGTGATGCTGGCCGGCCTGCAGGGCGCCGGCAAGACGACCACCGCCGGGAAGCTCGCGCGCTGGCTGATCGAGAAGGAGCGCAAGAAGGTGCTGATGGTGAGCACCGACGTGCACCGGCCGGCGGCCATCCTGCAGCTCGAGACGCTCGCGGCACAGGTCGGCGCGGGCTTTGCGCGCGGCGAGGTCAGCGAGGCGCCGGTCGCCATCGCCACCCGCGCGCTCGCGCAGGCGTCGCTGCAGGCCTACGATGTGCTGCTGCTCGACACCGCCGGCCGCTTGCACGTCGATGCGCAGATGATGGACGAGGTACGCGCCCTGGAGGCGGCGCTCAAGCCACACGAACGGCTGTTCGTCGTCGATGCCATGGCCGGTCAGGATGCGGTCAACGCCGCCAAGGCGTTCAACGAGGCGCTGCGCCTGACCGGCGTGGTGCTCACCAAGGCGGACGGTGACGCGCGCGGTGGCGCCGCGCTCTCCGTGCGGCAAGTCACCGGCAAGCCGATCCTGTTCGTCGGCACCGGCGAGAAGTCCGAGGCGCTCGAATTGTTCCAGCCGGAGCGCATCGCCTCGCGCATCCTCGGCATGGGCGACGTGCTGTCGCTGGTGGAGCAGGTCGAGCGCGAGGTCGATCGCGAAAAGGCGGAGAAGCTCGCCCGCAAGATCACCCAGGGCAAGACCTTCGACCTCGGCGACCTGCGTGACCAGTTGAGCCAATTGGAGCGCATGGGCGGCATGTCCGCGCTGCTCGACAAGCTTCCCGCCCAGATGCAGGCCAATGCCGCCGCGGCGGCTGGTGCGGTGAATCCGAAGATGCTCCGTCGGCAGATGGGGATCATCGACTCCATGACCCCGCGCGAGCGGCGGCGTCCGGAGATCATCGACGGATCGCGCAAGCGCCGCATTGCAGCAGGCGCGGGAGTGCCGCTGCCGGAGGTCAACCGGCTCCTGAAACAGTTCGACCAGATGCAAAAAACCATGAAAAAGCTCGCCAAGGGCGGCATGCTCAAAAACATGATGCGCGGGATGGCCGGTCGGCTGCCGCCCGGATTCGGGCCGCGCTGAGCCGCAGTTTCCGGGTGCCCCGTCTCTCCCCAAGTTGCGGAGAGGCTTGAAAATTCATTACACTTGCGGGCTTTCCGAGCCTTCCCGCGGCTTAAAACGAGTGCGTGGGGCTCTGAATCCAACGCCGGGGCTCTTGCGGGCCTCGGTTCAAACGATTTTAAAGGCAGGGCATCACAGGTTATGGTGACGATTCGTTTGACTCGGCGCGGCGGCAAGAAGGCGCCTTTCTATCACGTCGTGGTGACCGACAGCCGCAAGCGACAGGGTGGCACCAGCCTGGAGAGCGTGGGCATCTTCAATCCCGTGGCTCGCGGCGCCGAAATCAAGTTGCGGCTCGACGTGGCGCGCATCGAACACTGGATGGGCCAGGGCGCCCAGGTGTCGGATCGCGTCAAGCAGCTCCTCACGGTGTACCGCAAGCAGGCCGCCTGAGCGCGGCTCGCGAGAGCCGTCCCGCGTGGATGCGTCGGTGAGCGAAGCTAAGCCGGCGCTCATCGAGTTGGGAGCGGTGGGGGCGCCGTTCGGCGTACGCGGCTGGGTCCGCATCAATTCCTACACCGAGCCCGCCGACGCATTGCTGGACTACCCCGAGGTCAAGCTCGGCATCCAGGGTGAATGGCGCGTCGCGGTGTTCGCCGAGAGCGGGCGTTCCGGGGGACGACTGACGGCGCGCTTCGTGGGCGTCGAGGATCGGACGGCGGCCGAGGGTCTGCGCGGCGCCCGGATAGCGGTGGCGCGGAGCGAACTGCCGCCACGCCGTGCCGGCGAACACTACCGCGCCGACCTCATCGGTTGCGAGGTGATGAACTTGGGTGGGCGGCGCCTCGGTATCCTGCGGCACTTCGTGGATACCCCGGCGCACCCCGTCATGGTGGTGGTCGACGAGGGCGCCGGCGCCGAGACGTGGGTGCCGGCCGTGCCGCGTCACCTGAAGCGCGTCGATCCGGCGGCGAAGCGGGTGCTGGTCGACTGGGACGAGGAAGCGTCGTGACGAAGGCGCACGCTTGAGCGGTCGGGCTGCGCTGCACGTCGGCGTGGTCACGCTGTTCCCCGCGCTGGTGCGCGGTGCGCTCGAGCACGGGGTGCTGGGCCGGGCGCTGGAGCGCGGCTTGTTCGCGCTGGATCTCGTGGATCCGCGCGAGTTCGCGACCGACGTGCACCGCACGGTGGACGATCGGCCCTACGGCGGCGGCCCCGGGATGGTGCTGAAGGTGGAACCGCTGCGCAGCGCGTTGCGCGACGCGGCTGCGCGCGCTCCGGCCGGCGTTCGCAAGGTGTTGCTCGGCGCGGACGGGTCGCGGTTCGACCAGGGGGTGGCGAGAGCCATGAGCGCCGGGCCCGGGTTGATCCTGGTCGCTGGCCGCTACGAGGGGGTGGACGAGCGTTTCGTCGAGCAGTGCGTCGACGAAGTTTGGTCCATCGGCGATTACGTGCTGTCGGGCGGTGAATTCGCCGCGCTGGTCGTGATGGACGCGGTGGTGAGGCTGCTCCCGGGAGCGCTCGGGAGTCCCGATTCGGCGGCCGAGGAGTCCTTCGGGGACGGCCTGCTGGACTGGCCGCACTACACGCGGCCACCGTGCCTGGACGGCGCCTCGGTGCCGGCGGTGCTGATGAGCGGTGATCACGCCGCCATTCGCCGCTGGCGCTTGCAGCAGGCGCTCGGCCGGACCTGGCTGCGGCGGCCGGAACTGGTCGAGCGGCGCGAATTGAGTGGTGAAGAGCGGGAATTGCTGGAAGAATTCAAGGCCGAACGCGCGGCGCGCACGCGGTCTTGAACGGTCGGAATCAGACGAACATCTAGGCGAGGACGATGCAGCCATGAACAAGATCATCCAAGAGTTGAACGCAGAGCGCGCGCAGCGCAAGTTCCCGGAGTTCTCCCCGGGGGACACCGTGGTGGTGCAGGTCAAAGTGGTCGAGGGTGATCGCGAGCGCGTGCAGGCCTACGAGGGTGTGGTCATCGCCAAGAAGAACCGCGGCCTCAACTCCTCCTTCACGGTGCGCAAGATCTCGCACGGCGAGGGCGTGGAGCGCGTGTTCCAGACCCACAGCCCGTCCATCAGCGAAGTCAGCGTGAAGCGCCGCGGTGCCGTGCGCCGCGCCAAGCTCTACTACCTGCGCGACCTGTCCGGCAAGGCGGCGCGCATCGACGAGAAGGTCTAGACGGCGGTCGTGGCCATCTCGAGGGCGGCCGGGGACTTCGTTTGAGCGTCGTGTCCGCCCTCGCCGGCATGTTCAAGCTGGCCTTGCGGATCCTGGACGGGATCCGCAAGGGCCTGCACCTCCTGCTGCTGCTCGCGCTGTTCGGCTTCCTGCTCGCGGCGCTGCACACCTCCATACCCATCGTGCCGCGTAGCGCGGCGCTGGTGCTCGCGCCCGAAGGCGAGCTCGTGGAGCAGTACTCGAGCGATCCCGTTCGTCGCGCGTTCGGCGAGGCCTCCGGCGGGCCGGCGCCCGAGACCCTGCTCAAGGACGTCCTCGACGCGATCGAAACGGCCAAGAGCGACGCGCGCATCAAGCTGATCGTCCTCGACCTCGGCAATCTGCGGCCCAGCGGCCTGTCCAAGCTGCAGGAAGTCGCGGCTGCGCTGCGCGACTTCCGCGCCGCCGGCAAGCGCGTGGTGGCCGTCGGCGATGCATTCAACCAGACCCAGTACTACCTCGCCGCCCAGGCCGGCGAGGTCTACCTCGACCCCATGGGCGAGGTCTCGATCGACGGATTCGCGTATTACCGGATGTTCTTCAAGGAGGCGATCGACAAGCTCGCGGTCGACGTCAACGTGTTCCGTGCCGGCACCTTCAAGAGCTACACGGACCAGTTCTCGCGCTCCGACATGGCCGCGAGCGAACGGGAGGAGAGCGCGGTCTGGCTGGAGGCGCTCTGGAACGCCTACCAACAGGACGTGACGCGCGCGCGCGGACTGCCGCCGACGGCGCTCAAGGACTTCGTCGCCGATCAGCCGGCCGCGCTCGCGGCGCTCAGCGGCGATGCCGCCAAGCTCGCCCTGCAGCGCGGTTTGGTCACGGCGCTCAAGAGCAGGCGCGAGGTCGGCGACGAGCTCAAGGGCATCGTCGGCGAGGATCCCGACGCCCACGCGTTCAATGCGGTGGGCTTGAGCGCGTACCTGGCCGCGACCCGCTCCAAGCGGGTGTTGAAGCCGAAGTCCGACACCAAGGTCGGGGTCGTGGTCGCAGCGGGCGACATACTCGACGGGCATCAGCCGCCCGGCACCATCGGCGGCGACAGCACGGCTGACCTGCTCAGGCAGGCGCGCTTCGATCCGGCGGTCAAGGCCGTGGTGATGCGGGTGGACAGCCCGGGCGGCAGCATGTTCGCCTCGGAGCAGATACTGCGCGAGGTGAAGGCGCTGCGCGCGGCGGGCAAGCCCGTCGTGGTGTCGATGAGCACTTACGCCGCGTCCGGCGGCTACTACATCTCCGCCGCCGCCAATCAGATCTTCGCCAGCCCGACGACGCTCACCGGATCGATCGGCGTCTTCTCGGTGGTGCCGACTTTCCAGCGCACGCTCGCGAAGTTCGGCGTCGCCATCGACGGGTTCGGCACCACGCCGCTCGCCGGCGGCATGCGCCCGGACCGCGAGCTCTCGCCGGTGGTGCGCCAGATCCTGCAGACCTCGGTCGAGCACGCCTACGCGGATTTTCTCGGCCGCGTGGCCGAGGGACGCAAGAAAACGGTGGACGAGGTCGACAAGATCGCCCAGGGACGCGTCTGGGCGGGCGTCGACGCCGAGCGGCTCGGACTGGTCGACCACCTCGGCGGGCTCAAGGACGCCGTCGACGCGGCGGCCAAGCTCGCGCAATTGCCCGCCGATTACGACGTCGACTACATCGAGGCCGAACTGACGCTGCGTGAGCAGCTGTTGCTGCAGTTGAAGACCCAGGGCGCCCGGTTGGCCGCCTGGGTGGGCCTCGCGCCGCGCGCATCGGTGCTCGAACGCGCTCTCGGGCCGCTCGCCGAGGAGGCGGAAAGGCTCGGACGCATCGAGGACCCGCGCGGCATCTACGCCTATTGCTGGTGCCGCGCCCCTTGAGTCGAGCCGCCGCCCGGGGCGTTACCCCCGGGGCGGCGGGAGCCCGCCCTCTACAGCGCGGACCAGTCGAGTACCACCTTGCCCGAGCGCCCCGAGTTCATGATCTCGAAGCCCTCGAGGTAGTCGCGTATGCCGAGGCGGTGGGTGATCACCGGGCGCACGTCGAGCCCGCTCTGCAGCATGCTCGCCATCTTGTACCAGGTCTCGAACATCTCGCGGCCGTAGATGCCCTTGATGGTGATCCCCTTGAATATGACGTCGTTCCAGTCCACCGGGGTCTCGCCCGAGGGAATCCCGAGCATCGCCACGCTGCCGCCGTGGTTCATGGCGCGAAACATCTCGCGTTGCGCGGCCACGTTGCCCGACATCTCGAACCCGACGTCGAAGCCTTCCTCCATGCCGAGTCCGCGCATCGCGTCGCCGAGGGATTCGCGCGCCACGTTCAGCGCGCGCGTGGCGCCCATGGCGCGCGCGAGGTCCAGCCGATAGTCGTTGACGTCGGTGATGACGACGTGGCGGGCGCCGCAGTGGCGGGCCACGGCCACGGCCATGATGCCGATCGGTCCGGCTCCGGTGATGAGCACGTCCTCCCCGACGACGTTGAACGCCAGTGCGGTGTGGGTCGCATTGCCGAACGGGTCGAGGATCGAGGCGATCTCGTCGTCGATCGCCGCCGGAAGCTTGAAGACGTTCGCCGCCGGAATCGACACGTATTCGGCGAACGCTCCTGCGCGGTTGACGCCGACGCCGAGCGTATTGCGGCACAGGTGCCGGCGTCCGGCGCGGCAATTGCGGCAGTGGCCGCAGGTGATGTGGCCCTCGCCCGAGACCCGATCGCCAGGCGCGAAACCGCGCACCTCGCTGCCGACCTCGACGATCTCTCCCGAGTACTCGTGACCGACGGCCATGGGCACGGGAATGGTGCGCTGGGCCCAGGAGTCCCAGTTGAATATGTGCATGTCGGTGCCGCAGATCGCCGAACGCCGCACCTTGATGAGCACGTCGTTGTGGCCGACGGCGGGTTCCGGCACGTCCTGCATCCAGATGCCGCGCTCGGCGCGGGCTTTGACGAGAGCTTTCATGGAGTCCTTCTCAACGGATGATGCCGAGGTCGCGCCCGGCGCGCGCGAAGGCGTCGATGGCCTTGTCCAATTCTTCGATGCTGTGCGCCGCGTTCATCTGCGTCCGGATGCGCGCCTTGCCGTGCGGCACCACCGGATAGGAGAACGCCACCACGTACACGCCGTCTTCCTGCATGCGTTCCGCCAGCCGCACCGCGAGCGGGGCGTCGCCGAGCATGATCGGCACGATCGGGTGCTCGCCCGGCAGCAATTGATATCCGAGCGCCTGCATGCGGGCGCGGAAGTGGCGCGCATTGCGGTGCAGCCGCTGGCGCAATTCGGGCGACCTCTCGAGCAGGTCGAGCACCCGCAAGGTGGCTCCCGCCACCACCGGCGCGATGCTGTTGGAGAAGAGATAGGGTCTGGAGCGCTGGCGCAGCCACTCGACGATCTCCCGCCGCGCGGCCACGTAGCCGCCGCTCGCGCCGCCGAGCGCCTTGCCGAGGGTGCCGGTGAGGATGTCGATCCGGTCCATCACGCCGTGCAGTTCGTGCGTGCCGCGGCCCCGCTCGCCGATGAATCCGGTGGCGTGCGAATCGTCGACCATCACCAGCGCGTCGTAGCGGTCGGCGAGCCCGCAGATGTCGCGCAAGCGCGCGATCGAGCCGTCCATCGAGAACACGCCGTCGGTGGCTATGAGTCGCGTACGCGCGTCGCGCGCCTCCGCGAGGGCGCGCTCGAGCTCGCCGAGGTCGTCGTTGGCGTACCGCAGCCGGCGCGCCTTGCACAGCCGGATGCCGTCGATGATGCTCGCGTGGTTCAACGCGTCGCTGATCACCGCGTCGCGCTCGTCGAGCAGGGTCTCGAACAGACCACCGTTTGCGTCGAAGCAGGAGGAGTAGAGGATCGCGTCCTCGGCGCCGAGGAATGCCGCGAGCCGCTGTTCCAGCTCCCGGTGGACGGTCTGGGTGCCGCATATGAAGCGCACCGAGGCCATGCCGTAGCCGTAGCGGTCGAGCGCCTCGTGCGCAGCCGCGACGACTTCGGGGTGGTCAGCCAGCCCGAGGTAGTTGTTGGCGCAAAGATTGATCATCTCCCGGCCGTCCGCGAGCCGCACCAGCGGCCCCTGCGGCGAGCCGATGACGCGCTCGCGCTTCAGCAGACCGGCGGCGGCGAGAGCTTCTGTGTCGTGACGCAGTCGATCGCGAAATTCGCTAAGCACGGCATTCCTCGGGGCGCGGGCACGGTGCCCGCCGCAAAGGCGCGTATCATAGCGCAGGCGCGGTACCACCGACCGCGGCACATTCAGGGCGAGCGGGGCACCTTAGGGCGACTGACGAGATGTCTGCGGACGAGCAACGCGCCGGGGATCGGCTCGACAAGTGGTTGTGGCACGCGCGCTTCTACAAGACGCGCGGACTCGCCACCGAAGCGATCCAGGGCGGCAAGGTGCATTTGAACGGCGAACGCGTGAAGCCCGCGCATCGGGTGCGCGTCGGCGACCGCTTGAGCCTCTCCATCGACGGCGCGGTGGCGGAATTCGAGGTGCTGGGCATTCCCGAACGCCGTGGGCCCGCTCCCGAGGCGCGGGGCCACTACGCCGAGACGCCGCAGAGCGCAGAGCGCCGAGCCTTCCTGGCGCAGCAGCGGCGCCTGGCGGACATCTCGCGGCCGCGGCCGGAGGGCAGACCGGACAAGCACGACCGGCGCCGGCTCATGCGCCTGCACCGCGACCAGTCCTGAAGAGGCTCATGCCCAGAGGTCGGCCATGCTCTCCGGATCGTCGATCTCGCACTGGTCCGCGTTTTCCGGCCTGAGCGTTTGCCACTGGCCGTGGTTCCAGACCGCGGTTGCGAGCCCGGCGGTGGGCAGGTCGCGCGCCTGGGGCGAGGGACCGAGCCGGCTGGCGATCTCGCTCAAGCCGGGGTTGTGGCCGCAGATGAGCACGTGCCCGACGCCCGCGTCACGCCGCTTCAGCAGCCGCCAGATGGTCTCCGGGGAGGCAAGGTACAGCGCCCGCTCGCAGATCACGCGCTTTGCGTCCAACTCGCAGGCGCGCGCCACGATGCCGGCGGTCGCCCAGGCCCGTTCGGCCGGGCTCACCAGAATGAGGTCGGGAATCCAGTGGCGATACACGATGCGCATCGCCATCTCCTTCGCCTCGATGGTTCCGCGACGGGTCAGCGCACGCTCGAAGTCGTCGGCGGCCGAGCGGGCAGCCTGCGCCTGGCCGTGGCGGAGCAGGGTCAGGCGGCGCGCGCCCACGCCCACAGGCCTTCACGAGTGCTCCGCTGCGGGCACCCTTCGCGCCGCGAGCGGCGGTTCTGCGTCACTGTCGAACCTCTCTACATCATTCCGGTCTGCAACCGCGCCGCCTCGGACATCATGCTGTGGTTCCAAGGCGGGTCGAACACGAGCTCGACGTTGGCGTGCGCCACCGTCGGGATGAGTTCCACCTTCTCGCGCACGTCCCGCACCAGCACCTCGCCCATGCCGCAGCCGGGCGCGGTCAGCGTCATGCGTATCTCCACGTTGCGCGTCGAGTCGGCGTTGGTGCTGACTTCACACGAGTAGATCAGCCCCAGATCGACGATGTTTACCGGTATCTCGGGGTCATAGCAAGTCCTGAGCTGCTGCCAGACGACGTTCTTGACGTCCTCGTCGGAGGCTGCCGCGTCCAGTTCCGGGGGCGCGATCGGCGTCTTGCCGATCGCGTCGGCCTCGACGCCCGCGATCCGGAACAGATTGCCGTCGATGTAGACGGTGAAGCTTCCGCCCAGCGCCTGCGTCACGTAGCCGACGGATCCCAGACGCAGCGTGACTTCGGCGCCGGACGGAATCGCGACGGCGGCGACGTCGCGCTGGACGATGATCGGTTCGTTTTCGTATGAGCGCATGGTCGGACGGTCACTCGGTGGATACGGCCGCGCCGGCGCCGTCGGCGGGCGATAGGGCCTTGGTGAGCGTATGCCAGCAGAGGCTCGCGCACTTCACCCGCGCCGGGTACTCGCGCACCCCGGACAGCGCGGCGAGCTTGCCGAGGTCGGCGCCAGAGGCATCGTCGGCGGTGAGCAGACGATGTACGCGCTCGAAGACGTCCAGCGCCTCCGCGCGCGTCTTGCCCTTGACGGCCTCCGTCATCAGCGACGCGGAGGCCGTGGATATGGCGCAGCCGTCGCCCTCGAAGCGAACGTCGGCGATGGTGTCGCCGTCGAGCTTGAGACGCAGAGTGAGCCGGTCGCCGCACAGGGGGTTGAACCCTTCCGCCTGGGCGTCGGCGTTCTGTAGCGGGCCGAAATTGCGTGGATTGCGGTTGTGATCCAGGATCACGTCGCGGTAGAGGTCGTTGAGTTCCATGTCCGGTCAGCCGAACAGCTGCCGCGCGCGCTGCACGCCCGCGGCCAGCCGGTCGATCTCCTCGAATGTGTTGTAGAAGGCGAACGAAGCCCGGGCCGTCGCAGGCAGGCGGAAGAATTCCATGACGGGCATCGCACAATGGTGTCCGGTGCGGATCGCCACGCCCACTTCGTCGAGCACCGTGCCGAGGTCGTGCGGATGCACCCCCTGCACCACGAAGGACACCAGACTGGCCTTGCGGCTCGCGCTGCCGACGATGCGCAGGCCGGGAATCCCTTCGAGCGCGTGCGAGGCGTGTGCGAGGAGCGCGTCCTCGTGCGCGTGTGCGCCGCCGAGATCGAGTCCGGAGAGGTAGTCGATGGCTGCGCCCAGGCCGATGGCGCCGGAGATGTTCGGGGTTCCCGCCTCGAACTTGTAGGGCAGCTCGTTGTAGGTGGTGCCGGCGAAGCTCACGCGCAGGATCATGTCGCCGCCGCCCTGCCACGGCGGCATGCTCTCGAGCAGCGCCTCGCGGCCGTAGAGGACGCCGATTCCCGTCGGGGCGAACAACTTGTGGCCGGAGAACGCGTAGAAATCGCAACCCAGCGCCCGCACGTCCACCGGCAGGTGCGGTACGGCCTGCGCGCCGTCGAGCAGCGTCGTGATGCCGCGCGCTCGCGCGCTCGCCACCAGCCGCTCGACCGGGAGCACCGTGCCGAGCGCGTTCGACACGTGCGCGCAGGCGAACAGTCGCACCCGCGGTCCCATCAGGGCCTCGACGGCCTCGGCGTGCACCTCGCCGCGCTCGTCGATCGGCGCCACCACGAGCCTCGCGCCGGTCTGTTCGCAGACCATCTGCCAGGGCACGATGTTGGCGTGGTGTTCGAGGTGCGTGATCAGCACTTCGTCGCCCGCCGAGAGGCGCGGCCGCGCCCAACTCTGCGCCACCAGATTGACCGCCTCCGTGGTTCCGCGCACGAACACGATCTCGGCACGCGAGCGCGCATTGAGGAATTCGACCACGCGATCGCGCGCGCCCTCGTACAGCGCGGTGGCCTCCTGGCTCAACGTGTGCACTCCGCGGTGCACGTTGGCGTGGTGGCGACGTTCGTAGTCGTCGACGGCTTCTATGACCGCGAGCGGACGCTGCGCCGAGGCGCCGTTGTCGAGGTAGGCGAGGGGCAGGCCGCGCACCCGTCGCTCGAGGACCGGGAAGTCGCGCCGCACGGTAGCGACGTCGAAGCGCGGTGCATTGCTCGCCGCGGCGCTGCGGTTCATCGGAAATTCCTCAAGGTCGTTGCGTCGGGCAATTGGCCGATGAGCGCGTTCTCGATGGCGGCACGCGTGCCGCCGGCCGACATGCCGATGAGCACGTCGGCGAGGAAGGCGAACACCAGCAGGCTCTGCGCAGTGGCGCGGTCCAGTCCGCGCGACAGCAGATAGAACAGCATGTCGGGGTCCAGGCGGCCGGTGGTCGCACCGTGCGCGCACTTGACCTCGTCGGCGTAGATCTCGAGCTGCGGCCGGGCGTCGATTTCGGCGCCCTGGGAGAGCAGCATGCCGCGGCAGGACTGGCGCGACTCGGCGCGCACCGCGCCGGGCCGCACGGTGACCTTGCTGTTGACCACCACGCGGCTCGTGCCGCTCGCGATCGCGCGCGCGGTCTGCGTGCTCGTGGTGTCCGGCGCGTCGTGGGTGGCGACGGTGACGCAGTCGACCTGACGAGTGCCGCTGCCCGCCGCGAGCGAGTGTCCCTCGAAGCGCGCGCCCCGGCCCGCCAGATGGGCATCGAGGTGGGCGCGCACCAGCCCGCCGCCGAGCGCGACGGTGAATTGCCGACACTCGCTCGATTCTTCCTGCACCACGTCGAGCGAGTCCAGGAACGCCGCGCCGTCGGCGCCGGCGAACACCCGATAGTGCTCGATGCGTGCGCCCCGACCGAGTTCCAGCCGGGTCACCGAGTTGGCGAGCGCGGCGCTCTCGGTGCCGACGTGCAATTCGAGCACGGTGGCGCTTGCGCCCGGCAGCGCCTCGATCAGCACGCGCGGGTGCACGATGGACTCGGCCCCCGCGGCGCCCGGCACGCGCAGTACGAGGATCGGTGCCGGCAGCGGCGAGCTCACCCGCAGCCGCAGCCCGTCGTCGAACAGGGCCGCATTGAGCAGCGACCAGCGCGCCGCGTCCTCGTCGCGCGGCGCGCGCAGCGCCGGCGCGATCTCGGCCGGATGGCGCGCGAGCAGGTCGCGCAGCGACGCCGCTTCCAGCGCCCCCCGCAGCGCGTCGAGCGACGGCCACGGGACCGGGCGGCCGTCCACCAGTGTGAAGGACGCGGCGGGCGCGAGGCCCTCCAGCAGCACCGCGACTTCCGCGCTCAGCGCGGGGGCGGACGTCGCCTCCGTGCCCGCGGCGGGCGCCACGAACTCGCGCCCGCTGATGCGCCGCAGGTTGGTGTACCGCCAGCTCTCGTCGCGGATGGTGGGCAGGCCGAGTGCCAGGAAGCGGCGCATGGACTCTGCGCGCTGCGCGGACAGGCCGTCGGCGGCCCGCGCCTTCCAGATGGTCTCGAGCGAGCGCAGCGCCGGCGAAGACCCGGCGCCTTGCGAGGGCAGGGCGCTCATGCCACCTTGCTCTCGAGCAGCCAGTCGTAGCCGCGCCGTTCCAGTTCGAGCGCGAGGGAGCGGTCCCCCGACTTGATGATGCGGCCGCGCGCGAGCACGTGCACGTGGTCCGGCACGACGTAGTCGAGCAGACGCTGGTAGTGAGTCACCAGGACCACGGCGCGCTCGGGATGACGCAGCGTGTTCACGCCCTGCGCCACGACCTTGAGCGCGTCGATGTCGAGGCCCGAGTCGGTCTCGTCCAGGATGGCGAGCTTCGGCTCCAGCACCAGCATCTGCAGTATCTCGTTGCGCTTCTTCTCGCCGCCCGAGAATCCCTCGTTGACGCCGCGCGACAGGAACGACTCGTTCATCTGCATGATGCGCATCTTCTCGCGCACCAGCGCCAGGAATTCGTAGGCGTCGACCTCCGGCTGGCCCGCCGCGCGGCGCTTCGCATTGAGCGCCGCCTTGAGCAGATAGACGTTGTTGACGCCCGGGATCTCCACCGGGTACTGGAATCCCAGGAACAGCCCCGCGCGGGCGCGCTCCTCCGCGGGCATGGCCAGCAGGTCGCGGCCATCGAAGTCCACCCGTCCGGCGGTGACCTCGTACTCCTCGCGGCCGGCGAGCACCTGGGCGAGGGTGCTCTTGCCCGAGCCGTTGGGTCCCATGATGGCGTGAACCTCGCCCGGCCGGACCTCGAGGTCGATGCCGTTGAGGATGGTCTTGCCCGCGATGCGGGCCTGCAAATCGACTATGGACAGCACGTTGTTTCCTCGAATCTTCGAATGGGCGCGGCGGGCCTTCAGCCCACGGCGCCTTCCAGACTGACGCTCAGGAGGTTCTGCGCCTCGACGGCGAACTCCATCGGCAGTTCCTTGAACACGGCCTTGCAGAAGCCGCTGACGATCATGTTCACGGCATCCTCGGCCGAGATGCCGCGCTGCAGACAATAAAAGAGCTGGTCCTCGCCGATCTTCGAGGTGCTCGCCTCGTGCTCGACGGTGGCGCTCGGATTGCGCACCTCCATGTACGGGAACGTGTGCGCCTCGCAGTGAGGCCCCATGAGCAGCGAGTCGCACTGGGTGAAATTGCGCGCCCCTTCGGCGCTCGGCAGGACCTTGACGAGACCGCGGTAGGCGCTGGTCGCCCGCCCGGCCGAGATCCCCTTCGCGACGATGGTGCTCTTGGTGTTGCGGCCGATGTGGATCATCTTGGTGCCGGTGTCCGCCTGCTGGCGGTGACTGGTCACCGCCACCGAGTAGAACTCGCCCACCGAGCCCTCGCCGCGCAACACGCAGCTCGGGTACTTCCAGGTGATGGCCGATCCGGTTTCCACCTGGGTCCAGGAGATCTTCGAATTGCGTCCGCGGCACTCGCCGCGCTTGGTGACGAAGTTGTAGATGCCGCCGACGCCGTTCTCGTCGCCCGGGTACCAGTTCTGCACCGTCGAGTACTTGATGCGTGCGTCGTCGAGCGCGACCAGTTCGACCACGGCGGCGTGCAGCTGGTTTTCGTCGCGCATCGGCGCGGTGCATCCCTCCAGGTAGCTCACCGAGGCGCCCTCGGCGGCGACGATGAGCGTGCGCTCGAACTGGCCCGTCTTGGCGGCGTTGATGCGAAAGTAGGTCGACAGCTCCATCGGGCAGCGCACGCCGCGCGGCACGTAGACGAACGAGCCGTCGGAGAACACCGCCGAGTTGAGCGCGGCGTAGAAATTGTCCCCGGGCGGCACCACGCTGCCGAGGTATTGCTCGATCAGTTCCGGATGGTCGCGCACCGCATCGGAGAAGGAACAGAAGATCACGCCCGCCTTGGCGAGCTTGTCCTTGAAGGTGGTGGCCACCGAGACGCTGTCGAAGACCGCGTCCACGGCGACGCCGGCGAGGCGCGCACGCTCGTGCAACGGTATGCCGAGCTTCTCGTAGGTGGCGAGCAGCTTGGGATCCACCTCGTCGATGCTCTTGGGCGCATCGGCCTTGGCGCGGGGCGCCGAGTAATAGGAGATGTCCTGGTAGTCGATCGGATCGAAGCGCACGTGCGCCCAGACGGGCTCGCGCATGGTCAGCCAGTGCCGGAACGCCTTCAGCCGCCAGTCGAGCAGGAACTGCGGCTCGTTCTTCTTGCGCGAGATCGCCGCCACCACGCTCTCGTCGAGACCGGGCGGGAAGCTGTCGGATTCGATGTCGGTGACGAAGCCATGGCGGTACTTCTGCGCAATCAAGGCCTCGACGTCTGGGGATTTGCTGGACACGGTCGTTTGCTTCGCTTCTGGTTTGCGGTGGTTGTTCGGTTGCGTCAGATCCCGTGCACGCGGATCTCGGAGGCGAGATCGGCGATGCGCAGGGCGCCGGAGTCGAGCCCGGCGAGCTGTCTCAAGGTCACGTCCTCGAGGGCGCGCCGGATCGCGGCATTGACCCGCTGCCAGGCGCCGCCGACCCGGCATTGGCGTTCGATGCCGCACTGGCTGCCGGCGCCGCTGCACTCGGTGATGGCGATCGGCCCCTCGAACACGTCCAGTATCTGCGCGGCGGTGATCTGTTCGGGCGGCCGCGCGAGCCCGTAACCGCCGTGCGCACCGCGCGAGGAGACCACGAGGCCGGCCCGCTGCAGTCCCTTGAGAACCTTGCTGACGGTCGGGTGGCTCAGGCGGGTCCGATCCGCAAGTTCGGCCGCGGCGCGGTGGCGAGCGGGTTCTTCCGCGAGGCTCGCGAGCACCACGGTCGCATAATCCGTCAACTTTCCTATACGCAGCATCGGCGGCAATGACCTCTCTTAAGTGGACGAGTTTAGTCCTATTTGCGAAGAAGCGCCACCGGCGGGCACCCGCGCGATGACTTTGTTATCCTTGCGGCCCTTCGAATTCACCTTGGGCAACAGCGGGATACGCGAGTCATGAACACCACGGAATTGGCCGCCACGGCGCAGGCAATGGTCGCCGGCAAGCGCGGCATCCTCGCCGCCGACGAGAGCACGAGCACCATCGCCAAGCGTTTCGCGAGCATCAAGCTCGAATCGACGCAGGAGAACCGGCGCCTGTATCGGGAGCTGCTGTTCACCACCGCGGGCGCCGCGGAGTACATCAGCGGCGTGATCCTCTACGACGAGACGATCCGCCAGAAGACCTCCGACGGGGTGCCGTTTCCGGCCTACCTCGCCGACCGCAAGATGATTCCGGGCATCAAGGTGGACACCGGCGCCAAGCCCCTCGCGGGATTCCCCGGCGAAACCATCACCGAAGGTCTCGACGGCCTGCGTGAGCGTCTCGCCGAGTATCACCGCCTGGGTGCGCGCTTCGCCAAGTGGCGCGCCGTGATCGACATCGGCGCCGGGATACCGAGCGCCTACGCCGTGGCGGCGAACGCCGAAGGCCTGGCCCGCTACGCCGCGCTCTGCCAGGAGGCGGGCATCGTCCCGATCGTCGAGCCCGAAGTGCTCATGGACGGAGCGCACGGCATCGAGCGCTGCGAAGAGGTCACCAATTTCGTGCTCGAACGGGTGTTCGCGCACTTGCATGCGGCGCGGATCTTCCTGGAGGGCATGGTCCTGAAGCCGAACATGGTCATCGCCGGCAAGAAGTGCCCGCAGCAGGCTTCCGCGGCGCAGGTCGCCGAGGCCACCGTGCGGACCCTCAAGCGTCACGTGCCGTCGGCCGTCCCGGGTATCGCGTTCCTCTCCGGAGGCCAGAGCCCGGCCGAAGCGACGCACAACTTGAGCCTCATGAACGCCGCCGGTCCGCTGCCGTGGGCGTTGACCTTCAGCTACGGACGGGCGCTGCAGGAGACCGCGCTCGCGGCTTGGGGCGGCCAGGCGGCCGCGTTCGCAAAGGGGCAGCAAGCCTTCTTCGTGCGCGCCAAATTGAACTCCATGGCCGCCGGCGGCTCGTACCAGTCGTCCATGGAAAGCGCGGCGGCTTGAGCCGCGCCGCAGCGCCTCCGGGCTCCGCGCCTCGGACCTGAAGGCGCGGAGCTCCGTCACATGCCCGTCACCAATCAGAACTCCGTCGTCGAGATACGCGCGCTGCGCTACGCCGTGGCCTCGCGCGTCATCTTCGACGGGCTCGACATGGACATTCCGCGCGGGCGCGTCACGGCCATCATGGGGCCGAGCGGCACCGGCAAGACCACGCTGCTGCGCTTGATCACCGGACAGCTCCTCGCCGACTCGGGCTCGGTGAAGGTCGCCGGCCTGGAACTGTCCGGGCTCGCGCGCAACGATCTGTACGCGCTGCGCCGGCGGATGGGCATGTTGTTCCAGAACGGCGCGCTGCTCACCGACCTGTCGGTGTTCGAAAACGTCGCGTTTCCGCTGCGCGAACACACCCGGCTCCCGGAGCGGTTGATTCGTCAGCTGGTGCTCACCAAGCTGCAGGCGGTGGGTCTGCGCGGCTCGGCCGAGCTCATGCCGGCCGAACTCTCGGGCGGCATGGCGCGGCGCGTGGCGCTCGCCCGCGCCATCGTCATGGATCCGGAGATCCTCATCTACGACGAGCCCTTCGTCGGGCTCGATCCGATCTCGATGGGCGTGATCCTGCGGCTGATCCGCCGGCTCAACGATGCGCTGGGCCTCACCAGCGTGGTGGTGTCGCACGACGTGCACGAGATCTCGACCGTGGCGGACACGGTGTTCCTGCTGTCCGGCGGCAAAGTGGTGGCCCGAGGCACTCCGCAGGAGCTTCAGTCCTATCCGTCCGAGGTGGTTCGCCAGTTCATGGGCGGGCTCGCCGACGGGCCGGTGCCGTTCCACTACCCGGCAGCCGACTATTTCGGCGAACTGCTCGCGCGGGAAGACCAGCCGTGACCCTGTTGCACGACGTGCGCGAGAGTTTCCTGGGATCGCTCACGCGGCTCGGCGCCGTGACCCGCTTCCTGCTGCGGCTCCTGCGCCAGCTGCCCGGCGGCCTGAAGCGTTGGGAGCTCATCGTCGCGCAGATATTCAATTCCGGCGCGCTGTCGCTGGTCATCATCATGCTCTGCGGCCTGTTCGTGGGCATGGTGCTCGGGTTGCAGGGCTACCAGCTCCTGGAACGGTTCGGCTCGGAGGACGCGCTGGGCACCGCGGCGGCCATAGGCCTCGTCAAGGAGCTCGGGCCGGTGCTGACGGCGCTGTTGTTCGCCGGTCGCGCCGGCACGGCGCTCGCGTCGGAGCTCGGCCTCATGCGTGCCACCGATCAGATCTCGGCGATGGAGATGATGGCCGTCGACCCGTTGCAGCGCGTGGTGCTGCCGCGCTTCCTCGGCGGCGTGATCGCCATGCCGCTGCTCGCCGCGATATTCAGCATCGTCGGCATCTACGGGGCACAACTCATCGGCGTTCAGGTGATGGGCGTCGACTCGGGCAGCTTCTGGTCGCAGATGCGCTCCTCGGTGGATCTGAAGGACGTCAACGAGGGCATCGTCAAGAGCTTCGTGTTCGGCGTCACCTGCAGCCTGATTGCGGTGTACGAGGGCTATCACGCCCGGCCCACGGCCGAGGGCGTCGGCAGCGCGACCACGCGCACCGTGGTCACCTCGGCGGTGGCGACGCTGTTCCTGGACTACCTGCTCACCGCCGCGTTTCTTTAAGATTTCCTGGAGTCTTCCATGCGCAAGTCGCAAGCGTTGAATCTCGGCACGGGCACGTTCATGTTGCTCGGGTTCGCCGCGCTGTTCTTCCTGACCACGCAGACCACCAGCCACGGTCTCACCCTCGCCTCCAAGCCGCACTACCAGGTGATCGCGAAGTTCGACAACATCGGCGACCTCAAGGTGGGTGCGCCGGTCTCGATGGCCGGCGTCGAAGTGGGGCGCGTCGCGAACATCTCGCTCGACAACCGCGAATACAAGGCGGTGGTCGTGATGGACATCGACTCGCGTTACAATCAGATTCCGAGCGATTCGGACGCGAGCATCTACACCCAGGGTCTGCTCGGCGGCAAGTTCATCGGACTCACCGCCGGCGGGTCGGATACCTACCTCAAGAACAAGGACCACATCGACTTCACGCAGTCGGCGCTGGTTCTCGAGAATCTCATCGGGCAGTTCCTCGCCAATTTCGGCAAGAGCTCGAGCTCCGACGCGTCCAAGTCCGACGCAAGCGGCGCCGCCGGCGCCAAGACCACGGAGAAGTGACCATGAATCGACGCATTCTCGCCTTCACTGCCGCGCTCGCCCTGGCTTGCGCCAGCGCCGGTGCGCAGGCGCCGGCGTCCAACGCCAACCTCGGGCCGCAGGAACTGGTCGAGCAATCGGCCAAGCGCATGCTCGCGGAACTCGACGCGAACCGTGCGATGTACGCCAAGGACCCTGCGAAGCTCGACAAGCTGGTCGGGGACGTGCTTTTGCCCAATTTCGACACTGAGTACGCGGCGCGGCTGGTGCTCGGACAGGCGTGGCGCAACGCGACACCGGACCAGCGCAAGCGCTTCGTCGACGCCTTCTATCACTCCCTGCTGCGCAACTACGGCAACGCCTTGATCGATTTCACCGGTGATCGCCTGGTCATCCTGCCTTACAAGGGCGATCCGGGCGAGACCAACGCGACGGTGCGCACCGAGGTGAAGAAGTCCACGGGCGAGAAGGTGCCCGTCAACTTCACGCTGCACAAGACGGACAGCGGTTGGAAGGCCTGGGACGTGGTCATCGAGGGCATCTCGTACGTCAAGAGCTTCCGCACGGACTTCGCCTCGGAGATCCAGCAGCGCGGCCTGGACGAGGTCATTCACCGCCTCGAAACCGAGGGCAAGCCGGGTCCCGGCGGCGCGGGCGGCGCGTGAGCGGCGCCCTGGCTGCGGCGACGGCGTTCGAGAGCGTCGCCGCCGATCGGGTCCGGGTGATCGGACCGCTGGACTTCGACAGCGTGACGCCGTTGCTGGCGGTCGGCAGCGAGGCGATCGAACAGGGTCGTGCCACCGTGGTGGACCTCGCCGGCGTCACCGCCGCCGACAGTGCGGGCCTCGCGCTGCTGATCGAGTGGCTCAGCGTCGCCAAAGCCGCGGGGCGCGCGCTACGCTACGAGAACATGCCCTCGCAGGTGCACCAGCTCGCGCGCTTGAGCGAGGTCGAGGAGCTGCTGGCGCCCGCCTGACACGCCGGTCGGGATGCCGGAACGGGGAGGGGTGGGCGCGTTACGGCTTTGCCGGTGGCGCCGCGGCCTTGGAATCGGCATCCGGGGCATCCGGGTCCACCAGGGGTTCGTCCGCACCCGAGTCCTTGCCATCGGAGACCTGATACGCGCGATGTTGCAGGAACGCGTCGCGCGTGACCGCGTACGGGTCGAACACGTTCTTGAGGGTGGCGTCGAGCGGCAGCAGCCCTGCGCGCGTGTCCACCAGGCTCACCGTCCAGAGGCTGTAATAGGCGTAAGAGTCCTGGACGTACGTGCGCGGATTGGTGAATTCGTCCACCACCTTGGCCGGCGCGTCGCGCAGGTCGGACGGACCGAGCACCGGCAGTTCGACGAACGGGCCCGCCTTGACGCCCCACTTGCCGAGCGTCTGCCCGAAGTCCTCGTCGTTCTTGTCGAGCCCGGCCGCGGTGGCCGGGTCGAGCAGGCCGCCGATGCCGACGGTGGAGTTCAACACGAAGCGCGCCAGGTCGTTCGCGGCCGCCTTCAACTTGCCCTGCAGGGCGTCGTTGATCATCACCGTGGGCTGGTTCAGGTTCGAGAAGAAATTGGAAACGCCGGTACGCGCCCGTGCCGGTACCACGCGCACGTAGGTGCGCGCCACGGGCTTGGCTACCGCCCGATCGAGCTTGTCGTTGAACTTGTACACGCCCCGGTTCCACGACTCCCAGGGGTCCTGGGGTGAACGCGGCGCATTGGGCGGCAGCGTGACGCAGCCGCTCAGAGCGAAGGCGATCGACAAACCGAGCGCAGCGCGCGCCCGAGGTGGATTGCGCATGTGATTCGACATCTCCCTAGTGGTCTCGAGGCGCGCGCGCCGGAGTCGCCTCGGGCAACGTCGGCGCGCAGGCGCGCACCGTTCAGTGCCGACCGTCCCCGTCGTCCGCCACCTGCTGCGCCTTCTTCTGCTTGGCGAGCGCGGCGCGCACCTCGTCGAGTTGCGCGCTGAAGCGGGCGCGCTGGATGGCGTTCAGCCCCGGTAACTGCAGCGCGAGCTGCAGCTGGTTGAAGCACATCTTCAGGTCGCCCGTCATGATATAGAACTGGGCCATGTAATAGTACGAGTCGGCGACGTCGCCCGCGGCATTGGCCGCCTTGGCGATGAGCCGCGTCTGATCGGGCGTCGGCTCCACGATGTTGAACAGGTCGAGCAGCACCTCGTGCGCCTGCTTGTTGTCTCCGCTCTGCATGAGCGTGTCCGCGAGGTGGATGGTCAGCGGCACGTTGCGCGGGAACAGGTCGAGCGACTGTTTCAGAACCCGAATCGAGTCCGGCATCCGACCGGCGGCCGCGTAGGCCTGACCGAGCTCGCCGTAGAACTGAGTGACCTTCGGATAGTCGCGCACCAGGGATTCCAGATCCGGAATCGCCTCGGCGGCGTGGCCGCGCTGCACGTTCGCGACGTCGTTGCCGTAGCGATCGGCGAGGTCGTTGCCGCCGCCGTTCTTGAACAGGTTCACGTAGTACTCGTGCACGGCCTGGGGATCGCCCACGAGCGAGCGCAGGCGCTCGCGCATGAGGGTGTAGCTCAGGCTGTCCTCGTGGCGAATCCGCCCGATCTGCGCGGCGCGTGCGCGCGCCTCTGCCACGCGCTGCGAGGAGGAGGGGTGATCGATGAGGAACTCGATCGCCTGCATGCGGGTCGGGTCCGGCATGTTGCGGTTCAGGCTCTCGAACATGCTCGCCATGCCGAGCGGATCGTATCCCGCGGAGGCCATGGTCGAGATGCCGACGCGGTCCGCCTCGAATTCCTGCGAGCGGGTGAAGTTGATCTGGTGCTGGATGGCGGCGCCCTGGGCGCCGAGGATCGCGCCCTCCACGCCGCTCGGGGAGTTGCGGCCGGCAGTGGCGCCGAGGAGCACGGCGGCGAGCATGGCGGCGGTGGACAGAAGCCCGGCGTGGCTCTGATCGATCAACCCGCGCACCAAGTGGCGCTGGGTCACGTGGGCGGTTTCGTGCGCCAGCACGCCGGCGAGCTCGTTCTCATTGCTCGTCATCAGGATGAGGCCGCTGTTGACGAAGATGAAGCCGCCCCACACCGCGAAGGCGTTCACCACCGGATCGCGGATCACGAAATAGTTGAACTGGTGCTGGCCTTCCTCGGCGTGGCTGGAGATGCTGTGGCCGATCTCCTGGATGTACTGGCTGATCTCCGGATCCTCGAGGAGTTGGCCGGACTCCCGCAGGCTGCGAACGATCATGAGCCCGGCGCCGTACTCCTCGTCGAGGGTGACCGCGGCGTTGGCGACGCTGCCGAGCTCGGGGAGGTCCTGGTTGGGAGCCTCCACGCCCGTTGCATACGCCGCGGACGCACCTACGGCGCAGGCCGCGACGACGGCAAGGAAACGGGTTCGCAACATCGGGCGGATCTCCGGCACTCAGTCTTGGAGTGATCCGGGCGCCACAAAGTTCTCCGGCCCGCCGGCGGGTCTGGCGCCGTTCACAGCACCTCCGATGCGTAGTCGGCGAGTCGCGAACGCTCGCCGCGAACCAGCGTGATGTGGCCGGAGTAGTGCCAGCCGTGGAAGCGGTTGACCACGTAGGTCAGACCGGTGGTCGTCTCGGTGAGGTAAGGCGTGTCGATCTGGGCGATGTTGCCGAGGCAGATCATCTTGGTGCCGGGGCCGGCGCGGGTGACCAGGGCCTTCATCTGCTTTGGCGTCAGATTCTGGGCCTCGTCGATGATGATGAACCGGTTGAGGAACGTGCGGCCGCGCATGAAATTGAGCGAGCGGATCTTGATGCGGTGCCGCAACAAATCCGTGGTCGCTCCCCGTCCCCAGGTTCCGCCGCTCTGGCTCTGGGTGAGGACTTCCAGATTGTCCATGAGAGCACCCATCCAGGGCTCCATCTTTTCTTCCTCGGTACCCGGCAGGAAGCCGATGTCCTCGCCCAGCGGAATCGTCACGCGGGTCATGATGATCTCGCTGTAGCGATTATGATCCAGGGTCTGCGCGAGGCCGGCTGCGAGCGTGAGCAGGGTCTTGCCGGTGCCCGCCGGCCCGAGCACCGTGACGAAATCGATCTCCGGATCCATGAGCAGATTGAGCGCGAAATTCTGTTCGCGGTTGCGTGCGCTCACGCCCCAGACGTTGTTGCGCTCGGAACGATAGTCGAGCACCAGCTCGAGTACGGCGGAATCCCCCTCGATGCGCCGCACGATCGCCTCCAGACCGTTGTCGCCGGCATCGTAGACGAACTGGTTCGCCCGCCACTCGGCGATCAGCGGTCCGCGTACGCGGTAGAAGGTGCGGCTCTGCTGCTGCCAGGACTCCATGCCCTTGCCGTGCTTCTGCCAGAAGTTCGCCGGCAGTCGCTGCACGCCGCTCACCAGCAGATCGGCGTCCTCGATGGTCTTGTCGCTCGAGTAGTCCTCGGCCTGCACACCGACCGTCGCGGCCTTGATGCGCAGGTTGATGTCCTTGGACACGAGCGTGATCCGCGCCGCCGGATATTTGCGTTGCAACGCGAGCGTGTCGGCGAGAATGGCGTTGTCGGCGCCGTGTCCCGGCAGGCCGGCGGGCAGACTCGATTCCAGCAGCTGGGTCTGGAAGAAGAGCCGGCCGGCCGGCGGGCGCTTGCCGTGGTTCGGCGGTACGCTCGAAGGCAGTGGCAGCCCGCGGTCGATCTGCTTCTTGGTCGCGTTGTGCATCAGCTCGTCGAGAAATCGACTCACCTGGCGCACGTTGCGAGCGGCTTCGGACAGGCCCTTCTTGCCGGCGTCGAGTTCCTCGAGCACGACCATCGGGATAAAGATGTCGTGTTCCTCGAAGCGGAAGATCGCCGTGGGATCGTGCATCAGCACGTTGGTGTCGAGCACGAAGATGCGGCGGGTCGGCCTCGGACGTCGCCCTCGGCCGGCTCCGGCTCCCCGGCGCGCTGCGGTCACAGTGACTTCACCGCCGCGAGGACTTCATCGGCGTGGCCCTTGACCTTGACTTTGCGCCACTCTGACCGCAACACACCCTTCGCGTCGATGAGGAAGGTGCTGCGTTCGATGCCGAGGAATTTCTTGCCGTACATGCTCTTTTCCTGGATCACGTCGTAGAGCTTGCACACTTTCTGGTCGGGGTCGCTCAAGAGCTCGAACGGGAATCCCATCTTCTTCTTGAATTTCTGGTGCGACTCGAGACCGTCGGCCGAGATGCCGACGATGACCGCCTTGGCCTTCTTGAAATCGCCGTACAGGCGGGCGAAATCCTCGCCTTCCTGGGTGCAACCCGGCGTGTTGTCACGCGGGTAGAAGTACGCCACCACGGCGGCTCCGGCCGCGTCCGCCAGCGACCACGCGCCGGCGGTGCCCTCCAGAGTGAACGTGGGGGCTTTCTTGCCGAGTTCGAGTTTTGGCATGGGACCTCAGGTCAAAGCGTCAGTTCTTCACCGGTTCGAAGATCGCGTCGAGATTCATGTGATCGCAGAAATCCATGAACTCCTCGCGCAGTACGCCGATGTGCAGCCGGCTCGGCACGTTGACGATCATCTGTACCGAGAACATGAGTGCGCCCGTGTGGGCGGCCGCGTAGGAGCGCGTCGACAGTTCCGCAATCTCGATCCCCCGCTGCGAGAAGAAACCGGACAGCGCGGCGACGATGCCGGTCTGGTCGAGGCAGACCACGTCGATCGAGTAGGGCAGCATGTCGTTGCGCGCCGTACGCTCCTCGGTGCGACGCAGCTGGATGTTCATGCCGGTGGCGTCGGCGAGCTTCTTGAACTCGCTTTCCAGTTTCGCGAGCGTGTGCCAGTTGCCATTGACGAGCAGCAACATGGCGAACTCGTTGCCGAGCGAGGTCATGCGGCTCTCGCTGATGCTACCGCCGCAATCCGCGATGGCCTTGGAGAGGTCGTGCACCATGCCGACGCGGTCGCCGCCGACCGCGGAAATCACGATATGTTGTTTCATCCGCGAAATTCTACCCTGCGGGCGCTTGCCACGGTGCAACTACCTCTTTAACGTATGCTCACTTTTCCGCAAGGAGCCGCCATGTTGACCGGAAGCCTGGTCGCCATCGTGACGCCGATGACTGCCGACGGCGATCTCGACTGGCCGGCCTGGGATCGGCTGCTCGATTTCCACCTCGAGGAGGGGAGCGACGGCATCGTGATCGCCGGCACGACCGGCGAGTCGCCGACGCTCAGCGTCGAGGAAATCGAGGAATTGACGCGACGGGCATTGGCCCGCTGCCGCGGCCGCGTGAAGATCATCGTGGGCGCCGGCACGCATTCGACTGCCACCACCGTGGCGCGGACGCGCCGGTTCTCCCGCCTCGGCGTGGACGCGGTCATGCTGGTGACTCCGTACTACAACAAGCCGCCACAGGAGGGGCTCTTCCGGCACTTCATGGCGGCGGCCGACGCCTCCGACGTGCCCGTGGTGCTTTACAACGTCCCGGGCCGCACGGCGGTCGACCTTTTGCCCGCCACGGTGGCGCGACTGGCTCGTCACCCGCGCATCGTCGCGGTCAAGGAGGCCACCGGCGCCTTAAGCCGCGTGGCGGAGGTGCTCTCCCAGTGTCCAGACGGATTTACGTTGCTGTCCGGTGACGATGCCACGGCGATCCAATGGATCGGCGCCGGCGCCCACGGCGTGATCTCCGTGACCGCGAATGTTGCACCACGAAAAATGGCTGAGGCCTGTCGGGCCGCGCTCGCCAAGGATTTGCACGCCGCACGCGCCATCGACGCCACGTTGGCCTCCTTGCACAGGGACCTTTTCGTCGAATCGAGCCCGATTCCGGTGAAATGGGCGTTGGCACGCATGGGATTGATCGGCGGCGCACTGCGCCTGCCTCTCGTTGAACTCTCGCCGGCGAGTCGCGACATCGTGTTGCGAGCGATGCACAGCGCCGGTATCGCCCTCACGGATCAGGCGGCATGAAAACCCATCGACGACTTGTGGCGGTGCTCGGCGCCGCGGCCGGCCTTGCCGGATGCCATCCTTTCAGCGGCCTGCGGCCCGATTGCCACCGGCCCCAGGACTACCAGCGCGCGGTGCAGGTCGCGCCCCTGCAGGTGCCCGCCGGCCTCGACGCCCCCAATGTTCGCGGCGCGTTGGTGATCCCCGCCGTGTCCGGCAATCTGGTGGAGCCGGGCCCCAAGGAGCATTGCCTGGACGAACCCCCCAAGTACGTGCCGGCGCCGGCGGCACGCCCGGCCACCCGGGGGTCGTGACGCCCGCTCGCCCGGTTCTGCGGGGCGATTTGCTAGGCCGGCGCTCCTTCGGTACCCTTGCGGGCCCACGGTGGGGCTCGCAGTCGCCGGGGACAGGATCGGAGAGGTGGCCGAGTGGTCGAAGGCGCTCGCCTGGAAAGTGAGTAACACCCCAAAAGGTGTTCGAGGGTTCGAATCCCTCCCTCTCCGCCATTACTTCTCTTTGTAGAACAAACGCTTACCCCACCAGGGGGGTGTGCTACTGCCATTCTACTGCCAAATTCTGGGGCCTCAGGGGGACTGAGCGAGGCTTCCGGGGCCGGATTTGCGTTCACCACGATGGGCAGGCTGACGGGCACTCGCTCGGGTGTTCCGGCCATCGCTTTTCGGATGGCTTCGACGTCGGATTCCTGCGCGCCTTCAGTCCACGCCGCGTAAGTGTCGAGCATCGTCTGCACGCTGTGGCCGTGCATCTTCGCGACCCACAGCGGATTCTTGCCAACCATCAGGTTCCAGCTCACCGAGGAGTGCCGCGCGTTGTAGGCGTCGCGATAGCGCGTCTTCATCTTGCGAAGCGTGCTGCGCCAGCGCACCCACGGATACTGAAGGTTGCGGATCGGCTCGCCGGTCTCCTTGAAGAAGAGATCGTCGTGCTGAATCTTGCCGGCCAGCTGCAGGCGAGCACGGAGCGCGAGATGGCGCTTGAGCACTTGAAGGGCGCGCGGGCAGAGCTCGACCAGCCGATCCGTCGAGGTCTTGGTCCGGTCCTTGTCGCGCGCCATGACACGCGCCTTGCTGATGCTGATCTTGCCCTGGGCGACATCGCAGTCGCTGACGAGCAGCGCGATCTGCTCGGAAGGCCGCAGGCCCGTGAAGAACCGAAACTCATCGTAGTTGCCCTGCGCTTCGCCCCAGTCTCGATGGATGGCGGCGATCAGGGCCTCGGCCTCCTGGATGCTGAACGGATCGATGACCGGCCGATCCTTCTTGGTGATGCGCAGGCATTTGAGACCGGTCGCCGGATTGTGCTTCTCGGGCGTGTCGCGATAGCCGTAGTCAAATGCGCAGCGCAGAGTGCTCACGACGTTGTTGTAGGTCTTCTTCGATCGCGCGTGTGCATCCGCGATCTTCATGAGTTCCGAATAGCGCACTTCCGAAAACAGCCGCGTCCCAAGTTTGGGACGCCAGACGTTGGCAAGAATCTTGCGGTAGCCGTCGGCGGTCGCGAAGGCGAGGTCATGCTTGGCAACGCGAGCATCGACATGCTGTAAGAATTCGTCGAAGACATCGTTGCAGGTGCGCGCTGCCGCCACGCTCGCCACGTGCTTCTTGAAGCGGTAGTCGGGAAACTCCTCCGCGAATGAGAACGTCCCGTGTGCGATCCGCTCCTTTATGCCCTCCAACTGCAGGCGGGCGCGACGAAGATTCGCTTCCGTCGGCGCGCGCTCGAGCGTCGGCCGATAGCGCACGCCTTCGAATTCAAAATCGAATTGAATTCGACGGGTGCCGAGCGGACTCACGCCGCGGTTCATCGACTTTCGACCCACTTCTGATACCCCATCAAGTCGATCAGGATGTGGCCGTCGGGAGCCCGTCTCCAGAGCTTCCCCTCCGGCCAGTCGCCACGTTCTATTTTGCGCTCCATTGCCTTCACGGAATAGCCGGTAATGGCGTTCGCAACGGGCAACAAAACATAGCGCGCGGGCGCCACAAAGACGGGTTGTTCGATCTCCTGGGTCACGGTGCGCCCTGTCGATCGCGAGGTCCCCGGCACCGGCCAAGTCGCCGGATTTGGCTTCGCCGGTGGAGGCGAGCCTTCAGTTCCCGCTTGGATTCAAGCCAGTGGGCCAGATCGTGGCGGTGCCAGCCGATCGCATGTCCGCGAAATCGTTTTGGCTTTGGAAATCGGCCAACCGCTGTCAGCGCGAACAGCAGCCATCGGTGGCGGCGGGTGAGGCGCGCCACATCATGCGCGCTCAGGAGCAGATTCAGCGGCGGGAAGGGCTCGTTGACCCGCTTGGAGAGGAGGACCTTCGCCGGAAATCTAGCCGGCGGGACAATCGTCCGTCGAACGGAGTCGGTCGTGCTCATGGGTTTGGGTGCTCATGTGCGGTTCCGGTCGTTCAGGGACGAGTTGTCACTCACGGCAAATGATCTACCAAGAAGGCAAGAAAGTCAGCCCGGGTTTTTGGCCAAAACCGGCAAGAACTCCGGTGGTCCTAACCATGGCACGGCGTGAAAATGACCCGAGTCCAGCGGTGCACCGCCTGTTGAGGTCATACAAAACGTCTGGAGTGGCGTATAAGGCCATGCATTCTGTATCATCTATCTCCATGAACCTCGCGGGCAAACAACAGGTGCGGCGGCTGTTCGCCAAGCAGAGCGTACTGCGATCGCGCGAGCTGGAGTCTCGCGGCATTACGCGCGTGGACCTTGCGCGCTGCGTCGAGGACGGCGTCCTCGTCCGGGTGGGAAGGGGGCTCTACGCCACGGCAGACCATGCCCCTTCGGAACACCATTCGCTGGTCCAAGTGGCCAAGCGCGTGCCGAACGCGGTCTTTTGTCTGCTTACGGCCCTTCGATTCCACGAACTGACCACCCAGTCACCACACGAAGTCTGGATTGCGCTGGCGGAGAACGCGCGCAAGCCCAGCCTCGACTACCCAAAGCTGCGCGTGGCCCGGTTTTCCGAAACGGCTCTGGCCGCCGGCGTGGAGCAGCACCGGGTGGAGGGCGTGCCGATTCACGTGTACTCAGCCGCCAAGACGGTCGCGGATTGCTTCAAGTACCGCAACAAGGTCGGCATCGACGTGGCAGTCGAGGCGCTGAAGGACTTCACGCGAAAACATCGGGGCGGCGCCAACGAGCTCGCACGTCACGCGCGGATCTGCCGGGTTGCCCGGGTGATGCAGCCCTATTTGGATGCTATCGGGTGAAGGAAAGGACCAACCTCGGTGCATCGGTATCGACGCGCCTGCTCAATCAGGCCAGGCAGTCTGGCGCGGACTACCAGACGCTTCTGACCTCGTATTGCCTGGAGCGCTTTCTGTACCGGCTTGGCGCGTCGGACCTTCGCGATCGCTTCGTCCTCAAGGGGGCGATGCTCCTGCGCCTGTGGGCGGATCAGCCCTATCGCGCCACACGGGATCTGGATCTGCTGCGTCGAGGGGACAGCGAATTCGAGACCGTGCGCGCCGATTTGCGCGCGATCCTCGCGGCACCCGTCCCTCCGGATGCTGTCAGCTTCGATGCCGATAAGATCCAGGTTGAAGCCATCCGAGCGGAGGACGAGTACGCGGGCATGCGTGCAACGCTGCCCGCGCAACTAGGAACTGCACGACTTGTTCTGCAGATCGACATGGGTGTCGGCGATGCCGTCTCACCAGCGCCCGCACTGTGCGCCTTTCCGACGCTGCTCGACTTCCCAGCCCCACGCATACTGGCCTATCCGAAGGAGGCGGTGATTGCTGAGAAGTTCGAGGCTATGGTCGTTCTTGGTGAGCGCAACAGTCGCATCAAGGATTTCTTCGATATCTATTATCTCGCCGGGCACTTCGAATTCGATCGTGAGATCCTGGGCCAGGCGCTCCGCCAGACGTTTGCGCGCAGAGGGACGCCGGTGCCTACGGACATGCCGATCGCGCTGACTGCGGAGTATTGGGAGAATGCGACTCGCCCCGCGCAGAGTAGGGCGTTCTCGCGGCGCACGGGAGTCGAGGTTCCGGACGACTTCGCCGCGAGGTGTTCGCGGCTCCTGGGTCAATTTCTAGCTCCCCTGCTGGAGGATCTTCGGATGCCAGCCGGCAAGCCGGGTACCTGGCCGCCGGGAGGGCCCTGGCGCTGACGCGACCGGGCACATGCCAATGTGCCGGATGACGAGTCGCGACGATGGATGCTTAGGTGTCGGAGCGTTTTCTCGGACGGCCGCGTCCTCGGTGGCCGGGCGGTTGCTCTGTGGCCGGGGCGCAATAGCCCTCTGGGTCGCGTATCCAGTCCTGAATGGCGGCGACGGGCCAGCCGCACGCGCGACCGCCTAGATGTACAGGGGCGGGGAAGCGGCGCGCATTGACTCGGCGATAAAGTGTCGCGCGGCTGAGCGACGTGATCCGCAAAACGTCGCGCGTTCGTAAGAACGCGGGCGTGAACGGTGGTGTCAAATCCGGCGTTCGCGCACCGCCGGGAGCATCGCGGTTCGGCAGAGGGTGCGGGATTTGCGCCTTGCTCATGACTTGCGCCTTCCGTATTCGAAGTGGCGACTACGCTTTCGGCAGTGCCGCGCTTGCAGTCAACTGCAATGCGTGCAGGACGAAGTCATGGGCCGCATCGACCTCCGTGCTCTTGGCGCAGAACATGAGCTGGCGCCAGACGCCGGGCCGGTCTTCCCAGCGTGGGCGGAGTCGCCAATAGTGATGCTCGGCAATCCGGTCGATATCTTGGAGTCGCTGAGATCTCAACAGTCGAGCAACTGTTGGCGTGATACCGAGCAGAACAACCGATGCTTCGGTATCGGTGCGCACGGTGTGCCAGGCGAGCATCAGCGTTGCGCGAGCGAGTGTGACTGATGCTGCGCGCGGGAACAGAGAGGGCCATGGTGGTTCGCTGGCAATCGCCTCGCCGGCTGTGGTGACCTCGCTCCACCATTCGGGATCGCGAAATCCGAAGTCGACCAGCAGGAACGGGAATCGCGCCGCTGTGCTCAGCGTCGCCGCGTCCAGCGATGAGATCAGGGCGAGCAGCTGACGGATGAAGGGTTCGTTGGCCGTTGACGGAACGTGCGCAGCCTCGACGAGCATTTGCAGGCACTGCTCGTTGATGTCGCGATCGTGTCCCGTGAGGTGGTGTACGAGTCATGGATCTTGGCCAGGTCCACTCGTGCTCAGTTGACTACTGCGGACAACCGAGCGGGTTGATTGTTGCTCAAGGCCTGTAGCCCTTCAAGCTGCATGTATCGGCGCTGCAGTTGCCACTCGTCGTTTTGCTCGAGCAATAGCGCACCGACGAGACGCGTGACGGCCGCGGCGTTGGGGAAGATGCCGACGACATCGGTCCTGCGCTTGACCTCGGCATTGAGCCTCTCCAGCGGATTGGTCGAGTGTATCTGCGTGCGATGCGCCTTCGGGAAGCCCATGTAGGCGAGCACGTCGACCTCGGCGCCGTCCATCAGTTCGGAGAGCTTCGCGAACTTCGGTCGCAGCTGATCGGCGACCACGCGCCATTGTGCGATCGCCGAGTCGAAGGAGTCTTGCGCGAACGCGGTGTTGATCGCGGCGAGCACCATCTGGCGCTGCCCCTTGCCGGCGTGCGCGAGGGCGTTGCGCAGGAAGTGAACTTTGCAGCGCTGCCAACTCGCACCCAGCACCTTCGCCGCCGCCGCTTTCAAGCCCTCATGGGCGTCCGAGATCACAAGCTTTACGCCCCGTAATCCACGACGTGTCAGCGAGCGCAGGAAGTCGCTCCAGAAGGTCTCCGCCTCCGAGGGATTGACCGCCATGCCAAGCACTTCGCGGGTCCCCTCGGTGTTCACGGCGACAGCGATTATTACGGCTTTAGAGACGATCCGGCCGGCCTCCCGAGACTTCACGTACGTCGCATCGATCCACAGGTACGGCCAGTCGCCCTCGATAGGCCGATCAAGGAACGCGTTGACGCGCTCGTCGATCTCCACGCACAGGCGGCTGACCTGGCTCTTGGAGATGCCCGTCATGCCCATCGCCTTGACCAGTTCGTCCACGGAACGCGTCGAGACGCCTTGTACGTAGGCCTCTTGGATCACCGCGGCGAGCGCCTTCTCGGCGGTTCGGCGCGGTTCGAGGAACGGCGGGAAGTAGCTCCCGGTGCGCAGCTTCGGGATCTTCACGTTCACCGATCCGGCACGGGTCTCCCAGAGCCGCTCGCGGTAGCCGTTGCGGCTGTTCTGGCGCTCGGGGCTGCGTTCGCCGTAGGAGGCAGCGCAGATATTCTCCACGTCCATCTCCATCACGCGCTGCACGATATGCTGGATCATCTCGCGCAGAAGATCGCTGTCCGCCCCCTTCTCCAGAAGCTCGGACAATGCAATGCTAGGCTTGGCCATCATGGTTCTCCGATTTGAAGTTCAGTGTGGTAACCGAACCTTAAACCAAGATCCCTGATGGCCGCTGAACAAGATGCTGCCGCCCAGACGGGCGGCAGCATCCTCTCAGAGGCCTACGCTCTTACACCACTCGTGGGGACACGATCTCGCCGCAACCAGAGTCTCGGCTTCGTAGAGCGTGAACGGGTCAATGATCGGTCGATCCTTGCCCTGAATGCGCGCTCCTTTAAGCTCCCGCGTCGGGTCGTGCCTGTCGGGATGGTTGCGGTACCCGAACTTGAACGCGCGCCTCAGGATGCTGACGGCGTTGTTGTAAGTTTTCTTGCCCCACCGCGGTGTGTCGGAGATCTGCACAAGCTCGGAATAACTCACATCGAGGAAGCGCCGCGCCCCAATTGCTTGCCGCCAAGTGTGATCCAGCGTGCGGCGGTAAGTTGTCAGCGTCACCGCCGCCAGGTCGTGGCGGGCGACGCGCGCCTGGCAGTGCGCCAGATACTTGTCGAACACCTGTCCGCAGGTCCGTACAGAGCCTTCGCATGGCGTGCGATTCAGGTGTCGGTAGTCAGGGAAGTCTTCTGCGAAGGAAAAGGTTCCGGCGGCGATTCGCGCTTTGATGCCAATCAGGTGCTGCCGGGCACGGCGCAGATTCGCCTCAGTCGGCGTCCACGGGAGCGTTGGCCGGTACCGAACGCCTGCCAGCACGAACTCAAACTGAATGCGACGCGCCCCAGCGGACCGTACGCCGCCCGTGATGTTGAGTCTGCCCATTGATCCCGATCTCCTGCCCGTGAACGGTCACTGCGAATGGACGCAATACAGGCAGGCTATACGGGAATCGCGCAAACATATGACGCCGGCGACCGCGCGTTTATGCGGCTTCACGCTCCCGCGGGTGCTGCGGGTGCCGCTATTCCAGCGCTTCGGTGACTGCCTGGACAGCGGATCCCTTGTGCAACAGGACTTTGGCGACCGGATGACCTTTTCTGCTCGTCGCGATCGCGCTGTACGCGCGGTAGCCGGCATTGGTTTCTTCGGCTTTGGCAACGGCATCCCGAAGCGAGAGTTTGGCCTTGGCAATGGCTCGAGCCTGGGCTTTGGCGGCGACCAGATCTTCGCCGCCCGAGATGGACTCGCTCTTGCCGAGTTTGCCGGATTGATGATCAACGATGACTTCCGAGAACGCATTGCCCTTCTGCGTGTAGACCGACAACTGCAGGTGCCCGTCGTCGATCTCAAACTTCGCCGACAGCGGCGTGCCTGACGCGGTGCTGGCCTCGATCCCCTGCACCAAACGCGTTTTGGCGGCGGGAAGTGCGGCGAGGAGCGCCTTGCGATCGGCAGCTTCCTCAGCACTCGCGACGGTGCCGATTGCGCCAAGGCCTAGAAGCAGGGCCAAGGGTGCGTAGCGGTTCATAGGGGTCTCCTGCCTGCTGACATGTTCGGGGCCAAGGCAAAATCCAATGCACGTCATTACGGCGCGCGCTTTGAATTCGTGAGCTCAAGGGCTGCGTGAACCTTCCTGGCCAGCACGACGGCATCGTCCGTGGCCCAGAAGTGCATGAAGATGAGGTGCGGCGAGTCGTTCACCATGTGGCTGTGGAGCGCCGTGACCTCGATGCCGTTCTGGCGCAGGCTCTTGACCACGCCGCTGACTTCGCTCCCCAACAGCACGAAGTCACCTGTGATGGCCGCGCGCCCTTCGCCCAGGGGCTGGAAGTTGATGGCCGTCGCGGTGCCCAGCTGTGGCGGGATCGCCATGCCACTGTCGGTCAGCGGCTCGGTCCGCGGGACGGAGTACTGGAGGACGCCTCCGTTCACCGCACCCTTGAAACCCATCACCGTGTCGATGGCTGCGGCGTCCAGGCCCAGTGGGGCTGCCGGGCCCGCGGGCGGCGGTGACGATACAAGGGGGGTCTTGCTGAGGGCGATTCCTGCGCGAAGGGCCTCGGCGAGCCGCACCGGGTCTCCGTGGCCGCCGACATGCATGTAAAACACGGCCGGAGTGGTGCGGAGCAGGTGGTTGTGCAGCGCGCTGATCTCGATGCCTCCCTCGACCAGTTTCTGCATCACCGGGCTGACTTCGTCGGGAGCGAGCACCAGGTCGCCCATCACCATGGCCTCATTCCCCATGGGCAGAAAGGCCACCCAGCCGCCGAGGGCCAACGCTGGCCGCAACGTGACCCCATCCAGGGAGACTGAAAGGTCGGAACGTGGGAAGCCGTAGCGGTGCACGCCTGCTGCCTGAAGGACGCCCGTCCGGCCCAATGTTTGGTCGACCTTCGCCCAATCCGACTCCGCGGCAAACGCGTGGCCAACGGAAGCCAGGGCCACTACGGTCACCAGGGTGTTTTTGAATGCCATGGGCGCTCCTCGACCGCGTTTTCACACCAGGATCCCCGGCAGCGTCGCGGTCACGCGGGGTGGTTGCAATGGGTGTGGCAATAGGTATAACAGTGACGTAAAAGATTATACAGGTGACCGATGAGTTGGCTATTGCTCGTGACCAACCTGACCGGCGCGCACCAGACGTTGCGAGTCAGGATCTGGCGTGCGCTCAAGGCCGCTGGTGCTGCACCGCTCCGCGACGGTGTCTATGTACTGCCGGACTCCGAGAATTCGCGTCGCGTGTTTGATGAGCAGCGCCGGGAGCTCGAGGGGGCTTCGGGATCGGCCCAGGTGATTGAATTTGCGAGCTCGAACGAATCGCAGGAAGAGGGCTACCGGAAGCTCTTTGACCGCTCGGGCGACTACGCGAAGGTCCTGAAAGGGATTGCGGCAGCGCACCGACAAATCCCGCGCGCTTCAGAAGTGCAAGCGCGCCGTCGCCTCGGTCAATTCACGCGCGATCTGGCTGCGCTGGCGCTCGTGGACTTCTTTGGCGGCGAGGCGCGCCGGCAAGCGGAGGCCGCGCTGGCGGACCTGGCCACGGCGATCGAGTCCAGGTTCTCGGCCGATGAACCGCACGCGGTGAAGCGCGCGATCCAGCCCGTCGATCGCAAGCGCTTCCGCGGCCGCACCTGGGCCACGCGGGAACACCTCTGGATCGACCGGGTGTGTTCGGCGTGGCTGATCCGCCGTTTCATCGATCCGAAGGCCAAATTCGTCTGGCTCAAGAAGATCGGGGACTGCCCGAAAGGTGCGGTGGGCTTTGACTTCGACGGCGCCGAGTTCACCCACGTGGGCGCCCGAGTGACCTTCGAAGTGCTGGTCGCGAGCTTCGGGCTGGAAGGCGATGCGGGCCTGGCCGCGCTCGGTGCACTGGTGCACTACCTCGACGTCGGCGGCGTGCCTGTGCCCGAAGCGGCGGGACTGGCAGCCATCGTCAGCGGCGCACGAACCCTGCACGACGACGATGACGCCCTGGTCAAGGCCATTGGACCTGTCATCGACAGCCTGTACGCCGCCCATGCAGCGAAAAAGGAGAGCTGAGATGGCGAACGAACGCCGCGGCATGGGCGAGGTGGTGCGCTACTTCCTGCGGCTGGGGGTCCTGGGATTCGGCGGGCCGGTCGCGCTCGTCGGCCAGATGGAGCGCGAGTTGGTCGCGGAGCGGCAGTGGCTGACCAAGGAGCAGATGCGCGAGGCGATCGCCATCTGTCAGTCGCTCCCCGGGCCGCTGGCGATCCAGGTGGGCATCTTCGTGGCCCACCTGCGGGGCGGGTTCTGGGCGGCGTGGGCCGGTGGATGGGCCTTCATCCTGCCGAATTTCCTGATCGTGGCCGCGCTGGGCGCGCTGTATGTCCAGCTCGGAGACCTCAAGGCCATCACCGCGATCATCTATGGCGTGAGTCCGGCAGTGATCGCCCTGGTCCTTCACTCCTGCTATCGCCTGGCGAAGCTCGGCATGGAGGATCGGCTGCAGTGGGCGCTCGCAGCGGGCTGCTTCATCGTCACAATCTGGCTGCAGGCTGAGGTGGCCTGGCTGTTCCTCGGTGCCGGGATCATCGGGGCCCTGTACTACGGGCGACCGCCCACGGGAACCACTCTCCAGGCGGCAGCCGTCGTCATTCCTGCTGCCGCGCCCGGAACGAACTGGCCGCTGCTGGCCAAGATCCTGGGCTTCTTCCTGAAGGCAGGATCGCTGACGTTCGGCAGTGGCCTCGTCATCGTTCCGTTCCTGCAGCAAGGGGTCGTCCGCGAGCATGGATGGCTCGATGAGCGCGCATTCCTGATCGCGGTGGCCATCGGCATGATGAGTCCGGGGCCCGTGGTCATCACCGCGACATTCGTCGGGTTCCTGGTGGCCGGATTCTGGGGCGCAACGGCAGCGACGATCGGCATCTTCCTGCCTTCGTTCATCCTTGTGCTGGTCGCAGCGCCGCTCATGGCGCGGTATCGAGCCAATCGCAACGTCCAAGGCTTCATCAAGGGTGCCTATGCGGCGGCCATTGGCACGATCCTCGGAGCGTGCGTGCTGCTGGGCAAGGTCGCGATCGGCGATGTGTTCACCGTACTGGTCGCTGCCGCGTCACTGATTGCGTTGTTTCGCTGGAAGGTCAGCAACCCGCTGCTGATGGCGGTGACTGCCGCCGCGGGCTATGCGGCGTTCCTAGTCCTCAAGCCCACCTGGGTGATGATCCGATGAAAGGGGTGGTCCTGATGCTGTGCCTGCTCGTGACCGGCATGGCCGGAGCGGCCGAACCCCCGCCGTTGGCGCTCGAATACCAGGTGCCGCTCGGTGACATCCGGGGCCGCATCGACCATCTGGCCGTCGACGTTGCCCGGCAGCGGCTGTTCGTCGCGGAACTCGGCAACGACAGCGTCGGTGTCGTCGATCTCGCAACTCGGCAGGTGCTTCGGACACTTACGGGCCTCAAGGAGCCGCAGGGGGTCGGATACGAACCCGGCACGGACACGCTGTTCGTTGCCAATGCGGGTGATGGCTCCGTCCGCCTGTTCCGGGGACCCGACTTCACTCCCGCAGGCCAGATTGACCTGGGTTCCGATGCGGACAATGTGCGCGTCGATGCCGCGCGTCATCAGGTGGTGGTCGGTCATTCAGACGGTGCCTTGTCTACCGTTGACGCCGCGACCGGTAGGGTTCTTGGCGCCAATCGTGTGGCGGATCACCCGGAAGGTTTCCAGTTGAACCCCGAAGGCAAGCTGGTCTGGGTCAACATCCCCGATGCACACCAAATTGCGATGCTGGATCGGCTGACAGGCAAACAGGTCGCAAGTTGGCTCGAGACGCAGTGGAGCGGCAACTTCCCGATGGCGTTCGATCGGGAGGGTCACCGGATATTCGTGGTCTTCCGTCACCCTGCGAAGCTGGCCTCGATCGATGTGGATACTGGGAAAATGATGTCGTCCATCGATACCTGCGGGGATTCGGATGACGTGTTCGTCGATGCGAAGCGCCGCCGGCTGTATGTGAGCTGCGGCGAAGGCTACGTTGATGTCTTGTCGGAAACCGGTTCCGCCTACGTCCGGCTCGCGCGCATAACCACCCGCAGCGGCGCGCGGACCTCGTACTTTTCGCCGGAACTGGATCGATTCTATGTCGCTGCGCGCGCGGCGGCCGGTGCGCCCGCGGCAATCTGGGTATTCAAGCCGTCTCCCTGAGAAAGGATTGCCGGCTTTCAGTGGGCGTGCCGGTGATGAATGTCGGGAAAGTGTGGGTGAGAGTGCCGGAGCGGCACATGCCGGTGCTCATGGGAATGCGGCTCGGTCCCGTCCCATTCCGATCCGTGATCGTGTTGGTGATGCTCATCGTGACGATGCGCATGGCTGTGTGTGATCGGATCATGGGTGTGTTCATGCGCGTGGTGCTCGGTGAGGTGTAGCCACACGCCGACGGCCATACAAGCCGCTGCTGCCCAAAACAATATTCCACCGCTCTGCCCGTATAGGCTGACCGCCAACAGGCTGCCGATGAACGGCGCGGTCGCGAAGTAGGCGCCGGTGCGGGCGGTGCCGATATTGCGCAGCGAATACACGAACAAGGCGAGGCTCACGCCATATCCCAGGAAGCCGAGTCCCAGTGCCGAGGCTGTATGGGTCCAATCCGGCAATCTCGCGCCGAATGCCACGGCGAACGCCGTGTTCGTCGCGCCAGCGGTCAGTCCCTTGATGGCTGCGATGCCGCGTGCATCGCCCGCGGAGATCTTCCGCGTCAGGTTATTGTCGAGTGCCCAGAACAAGCATGCCGCCATGATTGCGAGAAGAGGTCCGATCGACGTTGGACTCACTGCCCGGCCCGGCAGCGCGAGCAGCACGCTGCCAAGGAAAATAGCGATGAACCCTGCGACCACCCGGGGGCTGGTGGCCTCGCGAAACGCGAACCATGAAATCAGTGCCGTCAGCACGACCTCCAGGTTCAAGAGCAACGTGGCGGTCGCAGCGTCTGTAGAGGCGAGGCCGTACATGAGCAACGCGGGAGCGACAATTCCGCCCGTGGCGACTGCACCAATGAGCCATGGCCAATCCGACCGCGGCACGCCGAGAGAAAACCGGCCTCGGCCCTGCAGGGCGATCCAGAGACTCAGGCCCAGCCCGCTACCGGCGTAGAGGAGACCTGCCACCAGCAGCGGGTGCGTGGACAGCAGCAGGGACTTGGCGAGCGGCGTCGTGACCCCGAACAGGAGTGCGGAGCACAGAGCGGGAGCCGCCCCCGCGAAATGCGTTCGATCATTCATAATCGGAAAGAATACGTCAGGTCGCTCGGTGTGCAGCTATGCGCCATGGTGCAGTGCGCGCCACGCGAAGAGTGCGCCGAGACCCAGGAACAGCAGGCTCGCCGCAACGTGAATCGCCTTGAGGGGCAGTCGGCTCGAGAAAGCATTGCCGAGGAAGATTGCCGGTACATTGGCCGCCAGCATGCCAGACGTCGTGCTCGAAACCACGGTCGCTTGGTTTTGATACGCCGCACCCAGGGCGATGGTCGCGATCCGCGTCTTGTCACCGATGTCGGCGGCGGGTTCAGAGCCGTACCGCCCGCAGCCGCAGGGCGTTGCCGATCACGGACACCGAGCTCAGCGACATCGCGGCCGCTGCAATGATTGGACTCAGCAGTAACCCGAATGCGGGGTACAGCGCACCTGCGGCCACCGGGATGCCGAGCACGTTGTAGATGAACGCCAGGACCAGGTTCTGCCGGATATTGCGCATGGTTGAGCGGCTCAATGTGCGGGCCCGGGCGATACCGGCCAGGTCTCCCTTGACCAGCGTCACCCCGGCGCTGTGCATGGCGACATCGGTGCCCGTTCCCATGGCGATGCCAATGTCCGCTGCGGCGAGCGCGGGCGCATCGTTGACGCCATCGCCGGCCATCGCAACAACTCGGCCTTCGGCACGGAGCTTCTGCACCACGGCGTGCTTCTGATCCGGAAGCACCTCCGCCTCGACATCGCTGACTCCGAGGCGTCTGGCGACCGCATGGGCCGTCGCGCGGTTGTCACCGGTGAGCATCACGATGCGGACGCCGTCCTCCGCAAGACTGGAGAGGGCCGCGGGCGTGGAGGCCTTGATCGGATCCGCGACTGCGATCAATCCGGCGGCCCGGCCGTCGATCGCGACGAACATCACCGTTGCGCCCTCCGCGCGCAGCTTGTCGGCCTCCGGCTCCAGGGGAGCCGACTCGATGCCAAGCTCTGCCAGAAGTGGGCGATTGCCGATGGCGACCGGTCGGCCAGCGACACGACCGCGAACCCCTTTGCCGGTGACGGAAGTGAAGTCCGTGACGGCGCCAGCACCAAGGCCGCGGGAGCGTGCACCGGCCACGATGGCCGCCGCGAGTGGATGCTCGCTCGCCTGTTCCAGACTTGAACCGAGTTGCAGCACTGTCGGCTCGTCGAACCCTTCCATCGCGCGGACCGCGACGACTTGTGGTTTGCCTTCGGTGAGGGTTCCGGTCTTGTCCACTACCAGCGTGTCGATCTGTTCGAAGCGTTCGAGCGCCTCGGCGTTCTTGATGAGTACGCCCGCGGTTGCGCCCTTGCCCACGCCGACCATGATCGACATCGGCGTGGCGAGTCCGAGCGCGCAGGGGCAGGCGATGATCAGCACCGATACCGCGGCGACGATCGCATAGGCGAGTGCCGGGGGAGGGCCCCAGATGAGCCAGGCCACGAACGCAAGTACAGCGATGGCGATGACCGCTGGGACAAACCAGCTGGACACAAGATCCGCCAAGCGCTGAATCGGGGCGCGGCTGCGCTGCGCCTCAGCCACCATCTGCACGATTCGAGCGAGCATGGTCTCTGTGCCAACCTTGTCGGCCCGAATCACGAGGCTGCCGACGCCATTGAGAGTCCCGCCGATCACCCGGGCACCGGCCGCCTTCTCGCTGGGCATGGATTCCCCGGTGACCATGGACTCATCGACCGCGCTCGAGCCTTCGAGGACCGTGCCATCGACAGGCACGGATTCTCCTGGACGCACACGCAACCGGTCACCCACCTGTAACGCATCGACCGGGATCTGTTCGTCGTCCAGGCCCTCGCGGATGCGGCGCGCGGTCTTGGGCGCGAGGTTGAGCAGCGCCCGGATGGCGCCACCCGTGTGCTCGCGGGCGCGCAGTTCCAGGACCTGGCCGACGAGCACCAGCACGGTGATGACGGCCCCAGCTTCGAAATACGCAGGGATCAGTCCGTGCGCATTCCGGAGATCTGCGGGGAACAGTCCGGGCGCAAATGTGGCCGCCAGGCTGTAGAGATAGGCAGCGCCCACGCCGAGCGCGATCAGGCTGAACATGTTGAGCGATTTGTGCCGAACGGAATCTACCGCCCGGACAAAGAAGGGCCAGCCCGCCCACAGGATGACGGGCGAGGCGAGCGCCCATTGCAGCCACTGCGACCACAGCGGCGGCAGATGCTCGAGAACGGGTACACCGGGGATGTGCGCCCCCATCTCCAGGATGACGACGGGCAGCGACAGCGCCGCGCCGAACCACATGCGCCGCGTCATGTCGCGAAGTTCTTCGCTCGGACCGGTGTCGGCGGTGACCTTCACCGGTTCGAGCGCCATCCCGCAGATGGGGCAGCTACCCGGCCCGACCTGCCGGACCTGCGGATGCATCGGGCATGTGTAGATCGCGCCGTCGTCCGCCGGTGGAGCACTCGACTTCTTGGGTTGCAAGTACGAGGCAGGCGAAGCCAGAAACTTCTTCTGGCAGTGCTCGCTGCAGAAGTATTGCCGTTGCCCCTCGTGCTCGGCGAAAAATCGGGCCGACGCGGGGTTGACGCTCATCCCGCAGACCGGATCAATCGCCTTGGAACTGCCGTGGCCTTGGCCAGGGTCATGGGCAGCATCAGGCTTGGAGCTGGAGCAGCAGTTCATGGGGGATCCCCTGCAAATTGCCTGTCGATGGGGATCATTCTAGACTCCGTACCTAGGTACGGAGTCAAGCCATGATTCGCGGCAATGCATCGCGTCGAGCTCACGCGCCACAGGCAACGGTCAGGAAAGAATCCGGCCTGACCATCGGGCGCCTTGCTGAGGCCGCCGACGTGGGCGTCGAGACGATTCGCTATTACCAGCGACGCCGGCTCCTGCCCGTCCCGCCGGCAGTGGGCGTGCGCCGGTATCCGAAGGCCGTCCTTCGTCGCGTCCGATTCATCCGGCGCTCGCAGGCGCTGGGATTCTCGCTCGAGGAGATTCGCGAGTTGCTTCGGCTCGAGGAAGGCGGATCGCGCAGCGAAGTGCGACGGATCGCACGAGACCGTCTGGGCAACGTCCGTGACAAGCTTGCGGCACTGCACAAGATGGAACATGTCCTGGCGCACCTCGTCGCCGAGTGTGAGTCCTCTGGAGCGCAGGCGCCGTGCCCGATCATTGGCGCGCTGGCCGCAGATACTGAAGGTCCACACGACACGCCCTAGCATCGCTGCTGGTTCGCCTTACCGGCCTGGCAGGGGCGCCGGGCCAGCTCCGTGCAGTCTGGGAACCCAGCCCGGCGTGTGAGCCGCATAGGCGCGGTAGGTGTCGCCAAACTCCCGTTCTGCGTCGGCCTCTTCGGTGTGCGCGAGCTGCACGTACATCCACACCAGCAGAGGGAACATGACCAGCGTGAGAATCGTCGGCCACTGCAGCAGGAAGCCGAACATGATGGCGATGAAACCGACGTACTGGGGGTGGCGTATCCGGGCGTAGACGCCTGACGCCGCGAGCGTGTGGGCGCGCTGCGCGGCATACAGCACGCGCCAGGCTGATGACAGCAGAATGAAGCCACCAAAGATCAGGATGTTGCTCAGGATATGCAGGACGCCAAAATGAGGGTTGCCGTGCTGGCCCGTCAGCGTCCACCACAGATGTCCAGCGTCGTGAGTCAGGGGATCCAGTTGTGGGAAACGGCGCTGCAGATAGCCTGACAGCACGTACATCGTGAGTGGAATGCCGTACATCTCGGTGAAGAGCGCGACGATGAAGGCGCTGAACCCCCCAAAGGACCGCCAGTCACGCGGCGAACTCGGTTTGGTGAAGCTGTAGGCGAAGATCACGAACACCGCGGAATTGATGATCACCAACGACCACAGGCCATAGGCTGACATGCTCTCGTGGTTCATGGCTTTGACTCCGGCAGGGTCAACGTCGGCTTGCCTTGGTCGGCGCCGTGACCGTGGCCGTGACCGTGGCCGTGATGCATGAACAAGTGCATCAACGGGCAAGCGGCCAGCAGCAGGTAAGGGAGGGCGCCAAGAACGTGTGCCGTATGTTCAGTAATCAGGAAGAATCCGATTACGATCAAGAACCCCAACAACACCATACCGGAGCGGCTGCGCCAGAAGCTCGGCATCGAGGGGTCGCTCATGGTCGCTCTCCCTGCACTCGCAATGAGAAGAAGTTGTACAGCGGACCAAAGATGAGGGCGAGGTACCAACCCCACGCGAGACTTTCCACGACACCGAGGACGAAACGCGACACGATGTCGAACGCAAAGCCCGGCAGGAAAATCGCCAGCGCGCCATGTGCGATTGGGAGCGACCAGCCGAGGCTCCGCTCGAGGTAGAACCCCAACACGCACAAGAGGTATGAGACGAGAAAGAACCCACTCAGGCTGAGCCCGAGGGCAACGACCGGAATGCCGTGGGTATGTCCCCGATGATCAATGGCGACGTCGGTTGCGTCGATACTAACAACAGCCATGGCGATGCTCCTTGCTCGGCTCGGCCGTGCCGGATGACGAGCTGTATTGTGCTGGCGCGGCCTCGAACTTCTCCCGGCAGGTCGATGAGCAGAAGTAGTACGTTCTGTCCCGATAGACCGCAGACTTGGCAGTCGCTGCCGTCATGGACATGCCGCAGACCGGATCGCGGAGCGCTTGCGGCGTCGATCCGGAACCTTCCGTTGTCCCGTCCCGATCTTGCGGCGGGTCCGCGGCCGTGCGGTGCTTGTGACCCATCACGTGCGCGCCGCAACCAAAGCGCATCATGAACGCGAACAGCGCCGCCCAGCCGAGAAAATAGAACATGGACTGCCAGCTCATAGTGCCTCCCCAACTACGGTTTTGGAGGAATGGTGGAGGGCGCCGCGGAATAAACGTGCTGCATCGCCGAGTCCGACGTGCCGGACATCATGTCCGAGCGCATCTGTTCGCGGTCCATCATCATCTGCATCATCATGGTCATCATCTTCATATGCTGATGCATGGCGACTCCTGACATGCCACCGCCTGCCTTGCCATGGTCCATGTGCTGCATCGCAGACATGCCCTCCATCATGGCTTCCATGTGCTCCCGCATCAGGGCCTGGCGTTCGGCCGGCGTCTTCGCCGCCATCATCCTCTCGTGCATCTGCTGCATGTGCTGCATGGGGGCTGCAGACGGTGCCTCCGGCAACGGCGCCGAAGCGCTCGAGTGCTCGTGATCGTGAGCGGCCGGCTCTGTCGCCTGCGCAGCGGCGATGGTAAAGGGGCTGAGAAGCGTTGTGCATGCAATGATCAGCGTGCGATTCATTCGGTTCATAGCTTTAGTCCTCGACGTGTCATTAACCTTTGACGACCTAATCAGTGCGTGAAAGGCGTTCGTGCCCTCTCCCGGGGAGGTGGCGTCGCGACGCGCTGCATCGATTCGTGGCGTTCGCGGATCGGCCATCGTCCCCGGGTTTCGATATCTACTTCGCAGTGGCAGCCATCTTGTGATGCTCGGCCGCCAGCGCCCGACTCTCGGCCGCCGCCGCCTTCAAATCCTTGGTCAGCGCATCGCAGTGCCTGCTCTGCAGGGCAATGGCGGGCTTTCCCGCGGTGCGATAGGCATTCGCCATGGTGTGGTGCCAGTCCGCCTTCGCGTCGAGACCGGCGGCCTGATCATCGAACGCCTTGGCAATCGCCTCGTGATCGGCAGCGCTGCTTGCCGCAGTGATCTGCGCAGCGGTCACCGGGGGCGCAGTGCCCGCGAACGCGACGCTCATCAAACCGACGGCGAGCACGAGGCTGCCGAGAAGTGCTGTGGAACGATTCATGTAAGTGCTCCTGATCGAAAAGTCTGAGTGTTCGCAGCGTTTTGTCCATCGCTACGGTTCAGCAGGAGTACGTGCGCGAAGCGTCAATCACTCCGCCGATGCGCGGACCGGGGCTAAGGAAATATACGTAGATGACGCGAGTCGCGCGTCAGCTCTCCGCGTGCTGCAGAAGCTCCAGCAGCTTCCTGCGTGCGCGATGGACGCGCAGCTCGACCGCCTTGGTCGTCAGTCCAAGCTGTGCTGCCGCATCGCGATGGCTCATGCCCTGCAAGGCGGTCAGCACCAGAGGTTCCTTGAGCCGCGGCGGCAGTGTGGCGATGGCGCGATCAAGCGCAGCCAGGCGCACGTCGCTGCCATCGTGGGTCTCGCGGTCGGTGTCGGGAAGTTCGACAGCAGCAGAATCAGGGTCGGAAAGTCCAAACCAATGCATGAGTTTTCGCCGAACGGCATGGCGACGCGAGACGTCGCGGCACTTGTTGAGCAGGATGGTGCGGATCCAGGGGCCGAAGGCCTGGCTGGCATCGAAGCGTGATAGCGATAGCCAGGCCGCTACGAATGTGTCCTGGACGATATCGTAGGCGTCATCGCTCTGGCCAACATAGCGACGCGCGATGCGGTAAAGCGTTGCCTTATGCAGAGTGACGAGAGCCTCGAAAGCGGCGCGATCACCGTTCCTTGCGGCGCTGGCAAGATGCGCATCGTCGTGCGCTTCGAAATCGCTCACGGCGCATCCGCGTTGAGTACCCTGACGACGGAACGGTCGAAGATCGTGGCCTGTGCCGGGGTCAGCACCTCACGCATGCTGAGCACGTGTGCGGTTGTCGCTTCCTGCAGCTGCCGCATCGCCTGATGGAAGTGTCCGATGGCCTGTTCGGCCGCAGGACTCATGCGGTGGTCGGTGACGATTGCCTGTGCCAGGTCGTGGTTGGCGAGGCGCATTTCCGCCTCCAACGCTTTGCGTTGGACCGCGAAGGACGCCTCTAGTGCCTCGATCCTTGTCTCCTGCTCCTTGGACAGGGCAAGGTCGTGGTGAAGCACACGATCGAGGCCCAAGTTGCTGTCTGCTCCGCCCTGCCCGAGGCGAACCCCGAGCCATCCGCCCAGCACGGCGAGGAGAAAGGTGAGTGGGATCAGGCCAAGGGCCGCGCGTTTCATCGCGCGTCGCCGACCAGGAGTGTCGAGGCCGCGAGTCGGGTGTAGGGCGCCAGGGCGCTGGCAGACCCATGCACCTCGTGCGAGGCGGCCCACTGGTGCCCAAAGGCCAAACTGGAAACAGTTCCAATGGCCAGTATTGCGATCTGAGCAGCAAACGCACCGGCGTAAGTGCGACGCTCAGCCGTCCGGGCCTCGACGTCCCGCCATATGGCCGACTCCAGTCCGGTCAGCGATCGGTCCAGGGGCGCCCTGGCCAGCCGATCCAGGTCATCTTCCAACATAAGAACAATCCTTTGCCGGTCAACTGGTCTAGGTACGCGCTGATTCTACCGCCCCCTCATCCGAGGGGTACGGGGTCCCGCCGCGTACCCACCCGGAAGTCATCGGAATCGGTGAGGAAATGCCTTTTAGAAGTGCTATTGGATTGGCGGCGATCATGGCCACCCTGCTGTCCGGGTGCGCCACGCCTCGCGCGGCACAGATGATCCCCGAGGCGCGGAGTCTCTATGCGGCGCGCACGGCCCTGCCAACGTCCCCGACGGAGAGCCTCAAGGGCGCCAGCAACGGCTTGACCGGGCGGCTGAGGCGTCCAGTAGACGGCGACGCCGCGGTTCAGATCGCGCTTGTGAACAACCCCCGGGTTGCCGCCATCTACGCCCGCCTGGGATTTGCGGAGGCCGATCTCTACGATGCCGCGCGGCTCTCCAATCCGGTCCTTGGGTACACGCGACTGACCAGCGGATCCGAAGCCAGCAAAGTCGACTGGAGCCTGTCACAAAATTTCACCGAGCTCCTGTTCCTTCGGTATCGACAGGCAGGCGCAGAGAGCCAGGCGCTGCTGGCCAAGCAGCAGGTCGCGCGCGAGCTGCTCGACCTCGAAGCCGAAGTCCGGGCGGCGGATGTGCGCTATATCGGGAGCCGCACGAGTGCCGAAATGCGTGAGCGAGTTGCTCAGGCCACGCGAGTGTCGGCCACCTATGCGCAGCAGCTATTTGACGCCGGGAACATCAGCGCGCTGCAACTGGCCAGAATGCAGGAAGCCGCAACGTTAGCCGCCAATAGCGAACTGCGCGCCAACGCGATCGCGACGAGCGACCGCAATACGCTGCTCACCGTGATGGGACTGACCACTGATGCCAAGGTCGATCTCGTGGGTGAATATCCGTTACCAGTGAAGGTTGATCTCCAGGCGGCCGAACTCAGCACCTGGGCTGCTGGCAATAGGCTGGATCTCTTGAGTGCCCGGGAGGCGCTGCGGTTCGCAACCATTGCGCAATCGCACGCCCGACGCTGGCGATGGTTTGGCGATACCTCGATCGGCATCGCGCGAGAAAGAGATGGTGCGGTCGGTCCCGTGCCCGCCGAAACGCTGACGGGTCCCACCGCGAGCATCGCACTGCCGATCTTCAATCAAGGTCGAGGCACCGTGAGCCGTGCGCAAGCTGCGGTTCAGCAACTGAACGCCAACGTGCGTTCACTCGAAGTGTCCATCGCCAACGAGGTACCGAGCCGTATTGCCGCTCTGGAGGCCGCACAACAGTCCGTGGCGCTGTACCGGGACCAAGTCCTCCCAACGCAGAAACGCATTGTCGAGGAGAGCCAGAAGCAGCAGAACTACATGTTGATCGGCACCTTCGAATTGCTTGCGGCGAAGCAACACCAGATTGAAGGATACGAGGCTTACATCGACGCGCTTCGGGATTACTGGCTTGCCCACGTCGACCTTCTGCGCGCCACAGGTGGTCGATTCCCGGGATGGGTGAGCGGCCCGGACGGTCAGGTCGCTGAGCCGCTGGTATTCAACGCGACCGCCGCCGGAGATCGTCCATGACCGTGTCCCGTCGCTCGTTGATCACTGCAGCCGGGGCTGCTGCGCTGGGTGCGACTGTGCGCGCGGCATCGGCGCCTGCGATTCCCAATGTCACAAATGCGGGCCAGCCATCGCGCCACGCCCACCAGCGAGTGAAGACGCTGAATGGCTGGACACTGCCGTACAAACTGGTCGGGGGCGTCAAGGAATTTCACCTCGTCGCCGAAGAAGTCGATCACGAGTTCGCACCGGGGTGCAAGGCCAAGTGCTGGGGCTACAACGGTGGCACGCCGGGACCGACCATCGAGGCCACGGAAGGCGAACGCGTGCGAATTCTCGTCACCAACCGATTGCCCGAGCCTACCTCGATTCATTGGCACGGCATCCTTCTGCCCTCAGGCATGGACGGTGTCAGCGGTCTCTCGCAGCCCTCGATCGGACCGGGCGAGACGTTTGCCTACGAGTTCACGCTACGTCAGCATGGTACCCACATGTACCACCCGCACGCCGATGAGATGGTGCAGATAGCCGTCGGCATGATGGGACTGTTCGTCATTCACCCGGCGGCGGGCGAATCGGTCCCGATCGACCGAGATTTCGCCTTCCTGCTGCACAATTGGTCGCTGCATCCGGGCACGTTCCGGCCCGATCCCTCGATCATGCTGGATTTCGATCTGTGGACCTTCAACAGCAAGGTGTTCCCGGCGATCGAACCGCTTGTTGTGCGTGCCGGAGAGCGCGTGCGGATCCGGATCGGCAATGTGTCGATGTACAACCACCCCATTCATCTGCACGGTCACGAGTTCGATGTCACGGGTGGTGATGGCGGCCGATGGTCGCGCGATCGTTGGCGCAAGGAGGTCACCGAGATCGTCGGGGTTGGGCAGATGCGCGATCTCGAGTTTGTCGCCGCGCCCGGGGACTGGGCGCTGCACTGTCACATGTCGCATCACACGATGAATGCGATGGGCCACGGAATACCCAATGTCCTCGGTGCGCGCATTGCGGATTCGGACGCCAACCTCGAGTCGCTTCTACCCGGCATGATGAACATGGGCGCCAACGGCATGTCAGAGCACCAGGCGCATGTCGAGGCAATGAGCTTGCCCGGACCGGCCAATACGCTGCCGATGATGGGTGGCGAAGGTCCATATGGGGCATTGGAAATGGGTGGCATGTTCACAGTCGTCAAGGCCCGCCACGGTTTGACCGCGGATGACTTTCGCGACCCAGGCTGGTACGCGGCGCCGGAAGGAACGGTCGCCCGGATGATCAGCGAAGATCCGGATTTCGGGGCGCCGGTGCGGCGGCCCCGCTCGTGATCAATGTCAGTACGCTAGCAATTTAATCAGGAGAAATCGATGAAGACCTTTGTCCCGCTCACGGTGCTGCTGCTCGGACTGGTGGTATCCGGGGTTGCGAGTGCGCACGCGCACCTGCATTCGTCGGTTCCCGCAAATCACAGTACCGTAGCCGCGGCGCCCAAGCAGATTGCACTTGAATTCAATGAACCTGTGCAATTGACCGCCTTGACCGTCCAGAAGGGAGATGGTCCGGCCACGAAACTCGGGCCCCTTGCTGACGCTCCTGCCAAGTCGTACTCGCTTACTTTGCCGGCGCTCGAGGCCGGAAGCTACATCGTCAAGTGGCGAGCGGTCAGCGACGACGGGCACGTCATGGCGGACAAGGTGCTCTTCACCGTCGGACCAGCCAAGTAACCAACGAGTGGCGCATCTGCGCCGCCGGTCGCCTACGCAGGCAACACCGTGGATATCGACACGCTCGCAGTCCTCACCAAGGCGTTGGCCTATGGCGCGCTCTTGCTCGGCGCGGGCGGCGCATTGTTTCTCGCGCTGTTCGGGACTCGCCTGAACGCATCGACCGAGGCCGTTCGAAGCGCAGCGATGATGGCGAGCGGCGTCGGTGCGGTGGCGGTTCTGGTCTGCTATCTGCTGGAAGCGGGCCGAATGGCAGGCGAGATTGCCGGGGTGATGGACCACGCGATGCAGCGTCGTCTCATCCACCTGCCGCTCGCCGCCGCCACGTCAGCGCGGCTCCTGGGTGCCACGCTGCTCATCGCGGGAATAGCACCGCGAGACGGTGAGGCGAAGATACTCGCAGTGATCGGGGCCACGCTGGTCACTGCGTCCTTTCTGCTCGTGGGGCACTCTGTGACTCATGAGCCGCGCTGGCTCATTGTATTGCTCTTGGAAGTGCATTTGCTTGTGGCCGCCTTCTGGATCGGCTCGATTATTCCGCTGATCCTGGTGGCGCGGAGGGAAGCACCTGCGGTCGCGTACCAGGTCGTGGAACGATTCTCGGCGCTGGCGGTTGTGCTGGTTCCGACGATGGCCGTTGCCGGACTGGTCATGGGCTGGATGTTGATCGGCGGGCACTACTCCATTCGAGACGCCTATACAGCCTCACTGACTGGAAAGTTCGGGCTGCTAGTTTTGGCGCTGGGTCTTGCGGCACTGAATCGGGCGCGGCTGGGTCCGGCATTGGTTGCAGGGACGGACTCGGCAGTGCGGCGCTTCTCGCTAAGCCTGTCGATTGAGCTTTTCATTCTGCTCGGCGTCGTCGCACTGACGGCAACGTTGACGAGTCTGTTCTCTCCACCGATGGTAGGCATGTCATGAACCAGCCCCTGGATGGTGATCGTGAATCGCCTTCGCACCCTGCGCCGCGTCCGAAGCCGCCGGCGTTTGGGCAGGATTGCACCGTTGGCGATCGGCTGCGGCTCCGATGTCTGAGAAAGGCCATAGGCGAATACTTCTACGCGCGGCGGGGAGCTCGGCAACTGATAGCTCTTCGGCGCCAGCTGTTGCAGAGTAGCCCCGGCTTGAGTCCGCGGGCCGTCATGGCGCGAGTCGCCATGTTGTGGTGCGGGGTTTCACAGCAGGAAGCAGATGTTCTCCTCCAGCGAGCACAGGAGTCCTTTGGCGAATGGCCGAGCCACCATGACATCACGTTCCGGAACTTCGCGGTCTACCTGCTCGTGACCAAGTACCTGCGAACCCGGTGTGCGACTGGCACGCAACTCGATTTGCAGCGCATCGTTGCGAAGTGGATCCCGACCTGAAGGGATCGGGTCGCATCGGATCTCCAAGGCACCCGCGCAGATGTACCGCCAAACCGGAGCCCGGCAATTCGAGTAATCGTATCTGCTGGATCGCCGTGCAGAGCCCGGTTTCTATTGCCAAATCTACTGCCAAATCCGGGGGTCCGGGGGGATTGGAGGGGACAAAAATACGAAGGAATTCCGTAAGTTATTGATTTCTAGAATGCGTCTTCGAATCCCTCTCTCTCCGCCAGTTTTCTCCCGCCCCTTCAATGACTTGGCCGCTGGCCCACCCCGCTTAGTGGCAAATCCAGTGGCAAATCGGATATCCGTTGCCTGCGGCGACGGCGGAAATTTCATTTCGAATGGACGCGCGATCGGCCGAGTGATTTGAAGGCTGCCCGCCCACGCTCGGCTCCTCTTCAAAGGCCGCTCCGAATTGATCGCCGCCCGGATCCGCTCGACATCGGATTCGAGCGCGCCGCCCGCCCACGCTGCATAGAAGCGCAGCATCGTCGAGATGCTGTGGCCATGCTGCCGAGCGACCCAGAGGGCGCTGCGGCCAATCATCAGGTCCCAGCTCACGGACGTGTGCCGGGCCACGTACGGGCGGCGATATCGGATCTTCGTCAGCCGGCGCAGTGTCCGCTGCCAGCGCATGCCGAGGTACTGAAGATTGCAGATTGGCTGGCCGTCGGCCTTGAAGAACAAGAAGTCGTGGTCAATCACGCCTGCTCGCACGAGCCCATCTCGAAACGCAAGGTGCCGCCGGAGCACGCCGATCGCTCGCGGGCTCAAGACGATGCGGCGGTCGTCGCCGGTCTTGGTGCAGTCCTTGTCGATGCCGTTGACCCGGGCTTTCGTGACATCGAGCGTGCCGCGGATCGCATCGTAGTCGCTGACACGCAGCGCGATCTCTTCTGAGGGTCGGAGGCCTGTGAAGAACCGGAACTCATCGTAGTTCGCCTGGGCGTCGCCCCAGTCCTTGCGAATCGCCGCAACCAGAGTCTCGGCTTCGTCGAGCGCGAACGGGTCAACGATCGGTCGATCCTTGCCCTGAATGCGCGCTCCTTTGAGCTCCCGCGTCGGGTCGTGTCTGTCGGGATGATTTCGGTACCCGAACTTGAACGCTCGCCTCAGGACGCTGACGGCGTTGTTGTAAGTTTTCTTTCCCCACGGCGGTGTGTCAGCGATCCGCACGAGCTCGGAATAACTCACATCGAGGAAGCGCCGCGCCCCAACTGCCCGCCGCCAAACGTGGTCCAGCGTCCGTCGATAGGTCGTCAGAGTCACCGGCGCCAGGTCGTGGCGCGCGACGCGCGCCAGGCAGTGCGCCAGGTACTCGTCGAACACCTGCTCGCACGTCCGCGCAGATCCTTCGCGTGGCGTGCGATTCAGGTGGCGGTAGTCGGGGAACTCCTCCGCAAATAAGAATGTGCCGGCAGCGATTCGCGCCTTGATACCGAGGAGATGCTGCCGTGCGCGGCGCAGATTGGTTGGTGTCGGAACCCAGGGTAAGGTGGGGCGATATCGAACGCCCTTGAAACCAAATGTGAATTGAATTCGGCTCTGACCGGCGGGGATGACACCACCGGATAGCGATCTTCGGCCCATGCTGTGCCTCACGCGGAATGTGAGCGGGAAACACTACCCGGAATACTTCAGTGGAGAGCGGATGCGACACGGCTGCGGGTCGGCCCGATCAGTCGTGTGCCCGGTTTTGTGCGATCTTCGATAAGCCGTAAAGCGCGATTCCCATCCAGACGACGTTGATGGCCGCGGAGGGATATGCCCCGTTCCAACCGCTGTTGATGACGAATCCTGCGCCCGACAGGACATTCAGCCACTGGTAGATCTTGGATTTCGACGTTACGTGTCCGGTATTCAGAAGCACCTACGCCGTCAGCATCATCACGGCGGCCGCCCAACCTACCACTTCAACAGCGATGCGCATGGCGTCCTCCAATGACCGCTAAAAAAAGTTTCGACCGTGATGGTAATGAAAGCGATACAGGCAAGCGAACGCGCGTGCGCCAATGGCCCGCTCTCGAAACGTCCGGCCGTCGCCTTCAGGTGGAGGCGACTACCCGTGGTGCTACGGTCGCCGCACTATTCGTAATAGCGGCTGGGTGGACGAGCTCCAGCAGCCGGTCAACGCCGACCGGTTCGCTCATTAGCAGCGGTACGAGCGCGTACCGGCTCGCGTGACGAGTTGCGACGGCATCGATTTCCGAGAGCTCATTGCGCGCACGCTGGCGCAGCAGGGCGGACTTCGGGTTCGCCGCTGCGACCGAATTGTTGATGATCCAGGCCCACGGTTCGATCCCCGCGCGCCGCAGGTCTGCCTGCAGTCCCGCGGCCTCCAACACGGGGGTCGTCTCTGCGAGAGAGACCAGCAGGACCTTGGTGCGTTTCGGGTCCTGCAACTGCATCATGGGTGTCACGAAGTGCGCGTGGTTCCGGCTCATCTGCCGGGCGACTTCACGGTGGTACGCGCCGGCGGCATCGAGCAGCAGCAGGGTGTGGCCCGTCGGAGCCGTATCCATGACGACGAACTTCGAGCTCGCCTCGCGAATGACGCGCGAGAACGCACCGAATACCGCGATCTCCTCGGTGCATGGAGAGCGCAGATCCTCTTCCAATAGTGCCCGTCCCGCGGCGTCGAGCTCAGCGCCCTTGGCGGCCAGCACCTGCTGCCGGTACCGCTCCGTCTCGACGTGCGGGTCGATGCGGCTCACGGTCTGGTGTTCGAGCGTGCCGCTGAGGGTATCTTCCAGATGCGCGGCCGGGTCCGAGGTTGTGAGGTGAACGGTCAGTCCGCGGTGGGCCAGCTCGACTGCGACGGCGGCCGCGAGGGTGGTCTTTCCGACGCCGCCTTTGCCCATCAGCATGACGAGACCGTGGCCCTCGGCCGCAATGCCATCGATGAGCGCCGACAACGGGGCAGGGGCCGGCGCCTGGAATACGTTCTCGTCCATGGCCCCGGATGTGGTGTCGACTGTGAGCAGGTGTCGCAGCGCATCAAAACCAACGAGGTTGAAGCCCTTCAGTGGAATCACGTCCTGCGGCAGCGCTCGAAGGGCTGTCGGGACGGCGGCAAGGGCGGCCTGCTCGCGGTCCCAGATCGCGGCGGCCAAGGGATCGCCAGCCGTCTCCGCGCGGGGCAGGACGCCGTTGATGACCAGAAAATGCTGCGACAGCCCGATGTCAGCGAGTTCCGTGTGGGTGCGGGCGGCCTCCCTCAGCGTGGCCAACTGGGGACGTGCGACCAGGACCAGGCGGGTGCGCGCCGGGTCGGCGAGCGCGTCGACCGCCGATTTGTATTGCTCGCGCTGCTTTTCAAGCCCGGCGAGCGGACCCAGGCACGACGCGTCGCCCTTTCCGGCCTCCAGAAACCCGGTCCAGGCGCCCGGCAATTGCAGCAACCGGATCGTGTGCCCGGTGGGGGCGGTGTCGAAGATTACGTGATCGTACCCGGCCGTCAGTTCGCCGTCCGTGAGCAGCGCCGTGAACTCATCGAACGCCGCGATCTCCGTCGTGCAGGCACCCGAGAGTTGCTCCTCGATACCCTTGACCACGCTGTCCGGCAGGACGCCTCGGACGGGGCCGACAATCCGGTCCCGGTAGGCCTGCGCGGCGGCCTGGGGGTCGATTTCCAGCGTCCACAGTCGCTCCACCGCCGGAATGGCGGTGACCCGATTGCCGATGGTCACACCAAAGACCTGGCCCACATTGGAGGCGGGATCGGTACTGACGAGCAGAACCCGGCGCCCGGCCGCTGCAAGGTGAATGGAGGTTGCGCAGGCAATGGAGGTCTTCCCGACACCGCCCTTGCCGGTAAAGAACAGGAACCGCGGCGGTTGGTCGAGGAACCTCACGCGCCTTGGCTCAGCAGCGACCGCCGCCACAGCAACCGGATGCCTTCTTCGGCACCTCCGCCGGCGCAGCAATCCCCGCCCAGCGTCCGAGCTCCGTGCGGTTCGGGTAGCGGCCGGCGAGTGCGACCTGCCCATCCACGAGGATCAAGGGCAGAGCCTCTTCGCCCGAGCGCTCGAGGAAGGCCTTCACCGGCGGCATCTGGGCGAAGACGAGTGGCTGCTGGGCCAGGTTGAAGCGCTCAATCGTGGCGCCCTGCTCCTTCGCCCAGGCGGCGTCCGCGGAAAAGTTGACGAGCGCCTGGTCGACGTCGGTGCCGCATACACCTGTGCTGCAGCACAGGGCCGGATCAAACACTTGGATGGTGGTCATCTGGCATCTCCTAATCGAATTCGTTGGCCTCGGCCGTCGCCGATGAGGCCTGCCTCGACCCTACTCGCGAGCGCAAGCCGCGGCCATCCGTGGAACTCAGCTCAGCGCACGCGTTCGCCATGGGCGGCAATCACGACTTCGCCGCCTTCCTTCGCAAACGGCGCCTTCTGCGGCACCGGCAGAATATCCAGCACCGCCTCGGAAGGCCGGCACAGCTTCACGCCCCAGGGGGTCACGACAATCGGGCGGTTGATCAGGATCGGGTGCGCGAGCATGCAGTCGATCAGCTGCGCGTCGGTCCAGTGAGTAGCGCCAAGATCTAGTTCCGCGAACGGCGTTCCCTTCTCGCGCAGCAGGGCGCGTGCCGGGATACTCATCCGGGCAATCAGGGATTCCAGCGTGGATCGGTCCGGCGGGGTCTTCAGATACTCGATCACTGTCGGCTCGATGCCCGCATTGCGGATCAGCGCCAGCGTGTTGCGGGACGTTCCGCAAGCCGGGTTGTGATAGATCGTGACTGAAGGGCCGCTCACGAGGGCCTCCCGCCGGTGCCCGATCCCTGCATGCCAAGCTCGTACCAACCCTTGCTGCGGTTCACGATCCGGACGACCAGCAGCATGACCGGCACTTCAATGAGTACGCCCACGACCGTGGCGAGTGCCGCGCCGGACTCGAATCCGAACAGGCTGATCGCGGCAGCGACGGCCAGCTCGAAGAAATTGCTCGCGCCAATCAAGGCGGACGGGCAGGCGACGCTGTGGGATTCGCCGAGGCGTCGGTTGAGCCAGTACGCGAGTGCCGAGTTGAAGAACACCTGAATGAGGATCGGCACCGCGAGCATCGCGATGATCAGGGGCTGCTTGATGATGGCCTCGCCCTGGAAAGCGAACAGAAGGACCAGCGTCGCGAGCAGCGCCGTGATCGACCACGGCCCGATTGCAGACAAAGCGCGGTCAAAACCCGCCTGCCCGCCTTGAGCCAGCAGCGCTTTGCGCAGCAGCTGCGCGATTACTACCGGGATCACGAGGTAAAGCAGCACAGACGTGAGCAGCGTGTCCCACGGGACAGTGATCGACGAGAGTCCGAGGAGGAGCGCCACGATCGGCGCGAACGCGAACACCATGATCGTGTCGTTGAGCGCGACCTGGGTGAGCGTGAAGAGCGGATGCCCGTTCGTGAGCCGGCTCCACACGAACACCATGGCGGTGCAGGGCGCTGCGGCCAGCAGGATGAGACCTGCGATGTAGCTATCAAGCTGGTCGGCCGGCAGGTATCCGGCGAACACATGCCGGACGAAGATCCAGCCCAGCAAGGCCATCGAGAACGGCTTGACCGCCCAGTTCACGAACAGCGTGACGCCGATGCCGCGCCAATGCTGCTTGACCTGATGCAGGGCGCCGAAATCGATCTTCAGCAGCATCGGAATGATCATCACCCAGATCAGGAGGCCCACTGGGATATTGACCTTCGCGATCTCCATATGGCCGATCGCATGGAACGGTCCCGGCAGCCACTGGCCAAGGCCAATGCCGACGATGATGCAGAGAAATACCCACACGGTCAGGTAGCGCTCGAAGACGCTCATGGGGGCAGGAGCCGCAAGGGGAGCGGCGAGGGTGGTGGTGTTCATCGGTCAGCTCTTGCCTATCTCGGTGAGCGCGGCGTTCAGCGCTTGCGGGGTCATGGAGTCGAGCGGCAGCGCGAGCAGTTGCAGCATGCGGTAGCCGATGGCCTGGCGGGTCAGCTCGAACGCCCGCCGTTTGCCGGCATCGCCGCCCTCGGCGTTGGACGGATCGGGGTAGCCCCAATGCACCTTGACGGGCTGCTTCCCGGGGCCGCCAAAGAACACGGGACAGGTTTCGGCCGCGGCGCTGTCGCACACCGTGATGACGATCGACAGGGGAGGCGCCCCGTCACCCCTGAACTCGTCCCAGCTCTTGCTGCGGTAGGCGTGGGTGTCGATGCCGGCGCTCTGCAATGCTTCAATCGCGAAGGCGTTGATACGCCCGCTCGGGGCGCTGCCGGCGCTGTGGGCCTGGACATCCTTACCGAGCTTGCGGGCGAGGTGGTTGAGCATCCCTTCGCTGAGAACGCTTCGGGCCGAGTTATGGGTGCATAGGATCAAGGCATGGGTCGTCATGGTTCAGCGGGTTCCGATATCGCGTACTTCGCGCTGGATCGCCATGCGATCCAGGCTCGTCAGAGGCAGGGCAAGGAAGAGTTGAATGCGGCGACGCATGTGAACCATCGTTTCGAGAAATGCCGACTCCTGCGCGAACGCGTTACCTTGGACCGCTGCAGGATCCGGCATGCCCCAGTGCGCGGTGATGGGCTGCCCTGGCCATGCCGGGCACACTTCACCGGCGGCCTTGTCGCAGACGGTAAAGACGAAGTCGAACCCAGGACTGTTTGGCTGCCCGAACTCATCCCAGCTCTTGCTGCGGAAGCCCGAGACGTCGATGTCGTTCTTGCCGAGCACATGGAGGGCGAGGGGATGCACTTCGCCCTTCGGGTGGCTACCAGCGGAGTAGGCCTTGAAGCGCCCTTTGCCGAGCTGGTTCATCAGGCCTTCGGCGATGATCGATCGCGCGGAATTTCCCGTGCAGATGAACAGCACGTTGTACATCTTCCCGTCCATGGTGACCTCAGCAGCAGGAGGAGCCGGCGGTATTGACGGGAATCCCGATCGGCTTGCCGCGTGAGGCGGGCGTGCAGCACCGCCCTTGCTCGGTCGGCGCTTTCGGGGCGGACTCGGCGGGCGAGCAGCAGGGGCTGGCCGCCGTGGCAACTTGGGATTCGCTGAAGGTCGGGATATTCCCAAGGGTGTGGAACTGCTCCCACGCGATGCCCTGCGGGTCGGTGACCCAGTACTTTTCGCTGCGGGCGTAGCAGCAGGTCGTCTCGCCTTCATCGAGCAGTGCCATGTCCGCGGATTCGGCACGCGCCTTGAGGACCGCGAGTTCCTGCGGATCATCCGTCTGGAAACCCAGATGGTCGATGCCTGGCTGGGCGGCGCGCGTGGAGATCGCGAAGTTCAGGCGCGGATCCTCCAGCATCCACTTGGCGTAGTCGCTCTCGACGCGGACCGGATCGGCGGCGAACAGCTTTGAATAGAAGCCGATGCTCTTGTCGAGGTCGGCAACGTGCAGGTGAACATGGAATCGTTTCACGGCGATGGCTCCAATTAGCAGGTAGCCCGGCGTTTCCGGACGGACGGTATGCAGGCCTGACCCTGGCAGCAGTGATCGGTGAGGTAGCCGAGCAGCGCATTCATATGCGCGAGGGCGGGTCGGTAATGCAGGTTCCGGCCCTGCCGCTCGACGGTGATGAGATCCGCATGAACCAACTCCTTTAGGTGAAAGGAGAGGGTCGTTGCCGGGATGTCGAGGGCGGCGGCGAGGGCGCTGGGAGTCATGCCGGTGGGCCCGGCGCCCACGAGCGTGCGAAAGACTCTCAGGCGCGCTTCCTGTGCGAGGGCGGCCAGGGCGGAGACGGCAGCATTCTCATTCATAGTTCCAAGATTATAGAACTATAGATCAAAGTCAATCGTTGCTAGTTCTCAACCGCGAAAGGGAGTCCGGGACGTGGATCCAGGGTGGATCTGGCGGCCGATCCCGCCGTGGATGGCGCTGCGGTCCGCCGACTGCTAGCTTTTTTAGACGCTGTCGATCACCCGCTGCAGGCGGGCGCGCACCTCGTCGGCCACGCTGGTCAGTCGGGTATTGCCGACCCTGCCCATCGATGCCACGGGATCGACGGCGGCCACCTCGACTTGGCCGGGCCCTTGTTCGCGGACGATGACATTGCACGGCAACAGGACACCCAACTTGTTCTCGAGTTGCAGGGCCTGGTGCGCGAAGGTCGGATTGCAGGCTCCGAGGATCCGGTAGCTGGGCATGTCGGCGCCGATCTTGGCCTTGAGGGTCGCCCGCACGTCGATATCGGTCAGGACGCCAAAGCCTTCCTGTTTCAATGCGACGGTGACCCGCTGGATCACAGCGTCGAAATCCTGCGTTACCGTCTTGGCAAGATAGTAGGACATCACAGGCCTCCGGTTGCGCGACTCAATGCGCCGCGGCCGCATGCTTTCCGAGGTAGTCGGTGATCGCGTCGAGTTCCGCAGCGCTTGGCGTCTTCAGGTCCGGCATGGCGCTGCCCGACAGATCGTGAATGTGATCGCGCATGCGCGAGGTGACCGCGTTCCACTCGCTGTTGCTGTGTAAGGCGGGCGAGGGCGCGGCGTGGCACTGTGAGCAGTACTTGGTCACCAGCTGCGCGCCAGCGGACTGTGAGTCCGGCAACGTGGCCGCCGCGTTGGGCGCCCACATCCAGCCCATGCCGCGCATGGACTGCATACCGCGGTACAGGGTTTCGTAGTGGTCCCGGATCAGTGCCTGCCGCTTCGCCGGATCCTTCTCCGCGGCAATCGCGGTCATCTGCTGGTGCATCTGCTGCATCATGCCCTGCATCTGGCGTCGATATTGATCCGATGGCATGCCCGAGGGCATGCCCCACCAGCCCTGGCCAGAGCCCATCATTCCAGGCCCCATCATTCCCGGGCCCATGTGTCCCATGCCCATCATGCCGTGGCCCATCCAGCCGTGTTCCATCCAGCCGCGACCTGCAGTGCCACGCGAACCCATCATGTCGGACCCCATCATGTTCGGGTCCATCATCATCCAGTCGACGTTTCCGTTCGCTGCCATGCCGGGCAACATGCGGGTGCTGCGCATGTGTTCCAGCATCATTGACCAGTGTCGCTGCATGGCCTGCTGCCTAGGGAAGCTCTGCACAGGTGGTCATAGGTAACCGATAATGCGTGCAGCATGCATTAGCGGCGAGGTTGGGGCGATGAAGCAGATGACGTTTGCCTCGGCGGCCTGGCAGAACAAGGGCAAGGTGACGCGCCGGGAGCGATTTCTGGGGGAGATGGACGCGGTGGTTCCCTGGTCGCGGATCGAGGCTCTGATCGAGCCGCACTACCCGAAGGCAGGGAACGGCACGCAGCCGATGCCAATGCAACGGATGCTGCGCATCTACTTCATGCAGCAGTGGTTCAACCTCTCGGATCCAGCGGCTGAGGATGCCCTGTATGACTCGGAGTCGATGCGCCGCTTTGCCGGGATCGAGCTCACGGAGGATACGGTCCCCGATGAGACGACGATCCTGCGCTTTCGCCACCTGCTCGAGGAGCATCGGCTGACCGAGCAGATCTTTGCCCTGGTGCGCGGGCTGCTCGAACAGAAGCGCCTGCTGGTGAAGTCCGGGACGATCGTGGATGCCACGATTATCGATGCGCCGCCCTCGACCAAGAACGAGGCGAAGGCGCGCGACCCGGAGATGAAGCAGGGCAAGAAGAACTCGCGGGAGTGGCGCTTTGGGATGAAGGCGCACGTCGGGACGGATACCAACGGGCTGGTGCACACGCTGGTGACCACTGATGCGGCCGCCTCGGAGATCAAGCAACTCCCGAAGCTGCTGCATGGGGCCGAGCGGGAGTTGTACGGGGATCAGGCCTACTGGAGCGAGATGCATCGCGTGGCCGCCAAAGCCCACGGGGTGCGCTATCGGGTCAACCGCCGGCCGGCCAACCGGGAGCGCCCGCTGACGCAGCATCAGCGCCGGCTCAACCGCCTGCGCTCGGCCACCCGAGCGCGCGGCGAGCACGCTTTCCACGTCATCAAGAACCTCTGGGGCTTCACGAAGGTGCGCTACCGCGGGCTGGCCAAGAACACGGCGCGCCTGTTCACGATGTTCGCACTGGCGAACCTGTACATGGTCAGGCGACGACTCTTGCCACTGCAGGAGACGTGTCGGTGCTGATAGGACGAAGACAGCCGAGGGAGACCAAATCGATGGGAAATCCCTCAGGAACCCCACTTCCCGGCTCTTACTCATGATCCTGACGCTCTCAATCTTCATATTTTCGGCTCGCACACTGACCTGTGCAGAGCTTCCCTAGTGGCAGCGTCCGGCGCATTTTGAACCTGCGCCAGCTGCTGGCTGAGCTCATCGGTCTGCTGCTGCAACTGGGCCGTCGTCGGTGGCTCGGTTGCGCCGGGGGCCGCGGCGTCTGCCAGCGAGTACAGGCACAGCGCGAGCGCACAGAGCGCCAAGCGCGCCGGATGAACAGTTGGAAGTTCGGTGTTCAGCATGATGGCGCCCTCCATCGAAGCGAGACGATTCGTGTCGCTCGTCGGATTGAACATAGTCCCCGTAGCGGCTACAGGGTCAAGTGAGGGGTTCCACCTAAGAACGCGCAGTGCCTGAGTGGACCGGGATTGCATTGAGGCGCCACGTCAGATTGACGCGCCGCAATAGCTGAGTGAATTACGGCGAACGGGCGTCGGACGGATCCGGCGCAGCGCGCAGCAAGCGCAGTCCGTTGGCCACCACCAGGAGGCTCGCACCCATGTCGGCAAAGACGGCCATCCACATCGTTGCCCCGGCAAACAGTGCGAGGCCCAGGAACACCGCTTTGACACCGAGAGCCAGGGTGATGTTCTGGACGAGCACCGCCTGGGTGCGTCTGGACAGGCGAATGAGCTCAGGGATGCGGCGCAGGTCGTCGTTCATCACGACGACGTCCGCGGCCTCGACGGCGGCGTCGGTACCGGCGGCCCCCATGGCAATGCCGATGTCGGCGCGTACGAGCGCCGGTGCGTCGTTGATGCCATCTCCAACCATAGCGACCACACCGCTTTGCGCCTTGAGGTCACCAATGGCCTGGAGCTTGTCGGCGGGCAGCAGGCTCCCGCGCGCCTCATCCACGCCGGCTTCATGCGCGATGCTGTCGGCCGTGCGCTGGTTGTCTCCGGTCAGCATGACCGTGCGGATACCAAGGTCGTGCAGGGCGACGATTGCTTCGCGCGAGCTGGGCTTGATCGCGTCGGCCACCGCAAAGAGGCCAAGCACGGACTGAGTGGTGGCCAGCAGCGTGGTGGTGCGCCCCCGCTCCTCGTGTGCACGGAGTTTGGATTCCAGCGCATCGCTGCACAGGTTCATCTCCTCGATCAGCCGGTGATTGCCGAGCACGAGCGCCTGTTCGCCGACCGTGCCTTCGATGCCGCGGCCGGGCAGTGCTCTGAAGTTGGCGACCGGTTGCGGGCCGCCCGCGAGGCCGCTCGCGATGGCGCGCGCGACCGGATGGTCGGACCGAGCCGCAAGGCTCGCCGCGTCGCGCGCGACGTCCTTGGGCGCTCCGTTCAGGACCTCGACATCTAGCAATCTCGGCTTACCCTCGGTGAGGGTACCCGTCTTGTCGAGTGCGACGACGCGGATGCGCCGGGCGGATTCCAGGTACGCACCGCCCTTGATGAGAATGCCGCGTCGAGCGGCGCTGGCTAAGGCGCTCACGACGGCGACCGGCGTCGAGATGACGAGCGCACAAGGGCAGCCGATGACGAGCAATACCAGTGCCTTGTAGAGCGACTGCATCCAGGTCCAGCCGAGCAGCCATGGACACAGCACGGCAACCGCGAGAGCCACCAGTAGGACGGCGGGCGTGTACAGGGCGGCGAACCTGTCGACGAAGCGTTGGGTCGGAGCGCGCGAGCCCTGGGCCGATTCCACGGCCTGGATGATTCGCGCCAGGGTGGTGTTGCCAGCGGTCGCCGTGACCTGGAATTCCAGTTCGCCGGTCTGGTTGATGGTGCCCGCGAATACCGGATCGCCAGCGGCCTTGTCGACGGGGATGCTCTCGCCGGTGACGGGCGCCTGGTTCACGGCACTCGTGCCCTGGGTGATGAGGCCATCGAGCGCGATGCGTGCACCGGGGCGTACCCGCACGGTGGCTCCGATCGTCACGGCGGTGGCAAGCAGCTCCGCCCAGGTTCCATCGGGCTGGCGGACCTCGGCCCGCTGCGGGGCCAGGTCGAGCAGGCCGCGAATGGCGTTGCGCGCCCGATCGAGCGATCGCGCCTCGATCAGTTCCGCGATCGCGTACAGCGCCATCACCATCGCGGCCTCCGGCCACTGACCGATGAGGAAGGCGCCGGTCACGGCCACGCTCATCAGGGCGTTGATCGTCGGCCGGGCATGGCGTAGCGCTGATATCCCCTTGCGATAAGTCTCAAACCCCGCGAGTACAATCGCAGTGGCCGCTAGCGCCATGACCACAACCCGAGTAGGCAGTGCATTGCCGGCTAGAAGTGAGGCCAATTCCGCCGCGGCAGCGAGAACCAGCGCGACGACCGGGCGGACCAGTGCAGAACCGCCGAGCGTTCCGGGCGCGTGTTCGGTCGCTGGCTGGCTTTCAGCGGGCTGTGGATCGAAGCCCGCAGCCCGAATGGCGGATGCCACGGCGGCCATGTCGGCGGCGGGCGCCGTGACAGTAAGGGTCCGTGCGGCCAACTGGAATCGCAGGCTCTCGATGCCGTGCATGCCCTCCAGCGCATGGCGGATCTCGGCCTCTTCCGAGGCGCAATCCATGTTCGCGATGCGAAACGTGGTAACCGTCGGTTGAGTCGACGCGACGCTCACAACCGGATTTCTCTACAAACCTTGAAGTTCCGACGGCGCGTCGGGCACTCGGGTTCGATAGGCCAGGCGGTAGAGCGCCGGCAACACCAAGAGGGTGAGCACGGTCGAGGAGACGATGCCACCGATGACCACCGTTGCCAGCGGTCGCTGCACTTCGGATCCGGCCCCGACATTGAAGGCCATCGGGATGAAACCCAGCGAGGCCACGAGCGCCGTCATCAGCACGGGGCGCAAACGACCGAGGGCGCCGATGACAATGGCTTCGTCCAGGGGGCGCCCGTCCTTGCGGAGCGTGTTGATGAAGGCAATCATCACGAGGCCGTTCAGGACGGCCACGCCGGAGAGAGCGATAAAGCCGACGCCGGCGGAAATCGAGAACGGTATGCCCCGTAGCAGCAGGGCGACCACGCCACCGGTGAGTGCGAGGGGCACGCCACTGAACACGATCAGGGCGTCGCGGACCGATCCGAAGGCCATGAACAGCAATCCGAAGATCACGGCGAGCGTCACCGGCACGACAAGGGTCAGCCGCTGGCTTGCCGAAATGAGCTGCTGGAAGGTCCCGCCATAGCCGATCCAGTATCCGGGCGCTGGCTTGACCTGATCGTCGATGCGCTGGCGAAGCTCCTGCACGAAGCCGCCCAGATCGCGTCCACGCACGTTGGCGGTCACGACGACGCGTCGCTTGCCGTCTTCGCGGTTTATCTGGTTGGGGCCCATCTGGTCACTGATCGTCGCGACCTCGCGCAGCGGCACGAAGGCCGGAGCGCCGCCCTTCCAGCTCGCAGGCCGGCTCGATTCGTCCCGGGTCGCCGAATCCGGACGCGGCACCGCAAGGTCGCCCAGTGCGCCTCGGTCCTGGCGCAGGGCCTCTGGCAGTCGCACCACGATGTCGAAGCGACGGTCGCCTTCGACCAGACGGCTCGCCACGGTACCGCCGATGGCGGTGCCCACGGTGGCCTGCACATCGGCGGCGTTCAAGCCGTAGCGGGCCAGCGCGCTTCGGTCCGGGACGATGGCGATGGTCGGCAGGCCCGTCACCTGTTCGAGTTTCACATCGGCGGCGCCGGCGACTTTCTTGGTCACGCTTTCGATGCGCCGGCCGATGTCGAGCAGCGTGTCCATGTCATCGCCGTACACCTTCACGGCGACGTCGGCGCGGACGCCGGAAATCAGCTCGTTGGTGCGCATCTGGATCGGCTGCGTGAATTCGTAGTTGTTGCCGGGCAGCACCCGGATGGCACTTTCGATCTCGCTCACCAGCGTCGCCTTGGGCTTGCGCGGGTCGGGCCAACGGTCCCGCGACTTCAGCATCACGTAGGTGTCGGCCATCGAAGGGGGCATCGGGTCGCTGGCAATCTCGGCGGTGCCGATCTTGCTGAACACGCGCTCGACCTCGGGAAAGGCCTGCAGTCGCTTCTCCAGCTGTACCTGCATCGTGAGCGACTGGCTCAGGCTCGTTCCCGGGATTCGCAGAGGTTGGACCAAGATGTCGCCCTCATCCAGGCTCGGGATGAACTCGGAGCCCAGGCGCGTGGCCAGGAAGCCAATGGCCAGCACGAGCAGCAGCGCGCCTGCCACGATCGCGACGCGCAGCCGTAGCGCCCACTGCAACACCGGCTCATACAGCCGGCGGGCGGCCTCCAGGAAGGCGTTGCCGTGCGGACGCATCGAACCGCTGAGCGCGACGGCCACCACCGCCGGCACGAAGGTCAGGCACAGCAGCATGGCGCTGGTGAGCGCGAGCACCACGGTGATCGCCATCGGGTGGAACATTTTGCCCTCGACACCCGAGAGCGCAAAGATCGGCAGATACACCGCCGTGATGATGCCGACGCCGAACAGGCTCGGCCGGATCACCTCGCTCGTGGCAAGAGCGGTCAATTCGAAGCGCTCGTCGCGGGTCAATGGCTGCGCGCGGCTGCCTTGCGCCTCGCCGAAGCGACGCAGGGCATTCTCGATGATGATCACCGCACCATCGACAATGAGCCCGAAATCCAGCGCCCCAAGGCTCATCAGGTTCCCGGACACGCCGCCCCGCACCATGCCGATCACCGTCATCAGCATCGCCAGCGGTATCACCGCGGCGGTGATCAAGGCGGCGCGGAAGTTGCCAAGCAGCGCGAACAGCACCGCAATGACCAGCAGGGCGCCCTCGAACAGGTTCTTCGAGACCGTCGCAATGGTGCGATCCACCAGCACCGTGCGGTCGTAAACCGGCTTGATCGCGACACCGACGGGCAGGCTCTTCTGCACCTCGGCGATTCGCTTCGCGGTCCGCTGGGAGACTGCGCGGCTATTCTCGCCGATCAGCATGAAGGCTGTGCCGAGAACGACTTCCTGCCCGTTTTCGGTGGCGGCCCCGCTGCGCAGCTCCATGCCCTCGCCGATACTTGCCACGTCGCGAACCCGGATCGGCACGCCATCGCGCCGGTCGAGCACGATATTGCCGAGATCGGCAAGGTCCGCAACCTGCCCCGGCACGCGCACCAGGAACTGCTCGCCGTTGCGTTCGATATAGCCCGCGCCCACGTTCTGGTTGTTGCGCGCGATGGCATCCACGAGATCGCGCAGCGTAAAGCCGTAGGCAAGCAGCTTGGCCGGATCCGGCGTGACATGAATCTGGCGTTCGTAGCCGCCGATGGTGTTGACGTCGGTCACGCCCCGCACGGTGCGCAGCTGCGGACGGACCACCCAATCCTGGAGCGTTCGCAGGTCGGTCGCCGACCAAGGCTGTCCATCGGGCTTGCGCGCATCGGCCGCGGCCTCGACCGAGTACACGAAGATCTCGCCGAGTCCCGTGGCCACCGGGCCCATTTCCGGCTCCAGCCCGTCGGAGAGCTGGCCGCGCACCTGCGCCAGTCGCTCGGCGACCTGCTGGCGCGCAAAGTAGATGTCGGTCCCGTCCTCGAACACCACGGTGACCTGCGAGAGTCCATAGCGCGAGAGGGAGCGGGTGCCGTCCAGGTGCGAGAGGCCCGCCAGTGCGGTTTCGATCGGCAGCGTGACGCGCTGCTCCGCCTCGAGCGCCGAGTAGCCCGGTGCACGCGTGTTGACCTGCACCTGGACGTTCGTGATGTCGGGCGTCGCATCGATAGGCAGGCGTGTGTAGCTCCATGCGCCAAGCCCCGCCAGGGTGAGCGTGAGGACCAGCGTCAGCCAGCGGTGCGCGATCGAGGCGCGGATGATTCGATCGAGCATCGCGCTCAGTCCGAATCCGCGACGGAGGATTTCTCGATGTCGGCCTTGATGAGGTAGCTTTGCGCCACGACCACCTCATCGCCCACGGCCACGCCATCGAGCACCTCGGCGTGATGGCCATCGCGCCGACCCAGCTTGACGACCCTGGCCTCGTAGTTCTCGCCCTCCCGGATGAACACCACGTCCTGGCCGCGCAGGGACTGGAGCGCATCAAGCGGTACAACCCGCGCGACGGGGGACTCGGACACACTCACGCGCACGCGCACGGAGGCGCCGGGCCGCCAGTTGCCATCCGAATTCTTCAGCAGGGCTCGGGCCACAGTGCTCTGGCTGGCCGTGGCCATGCCGGGCAGGACGCGATCGATTCGGGTCTTCGCCTGCGCGTTGTCGGAGAGTCGAATGATTTCAACGGGAAGGCCCGCCCGCAAGTGCTCCGCATCGGCTCCGAACAGGTGGATGTCAACCCACAACGTCGACAGGTCGGCAATCTCGAAAAGGGGCTTGTCGCCAGCGAGATCGCCCACCGCAACATCCCGGGCCAGGACCGTTCCCGAGAGCGGAGCGGTGACGGCGTAGTCCGACAGACTCACGTTGCTTTCAATGACGGCGAGTGTCTGGCCTGCAGTCACCCTGTCGCCCACGGCGACCTTCACCGCGTGCACCGGACCCGGAAAGCGGGCCACTATGTGTGCATCACGCCCGTCGATGGGTACGAGCAGGCCGTTCACATCGTGCTCGTCCCGGATCACGCCGGGACCCACCGGCGCCGTGCGCACGCCGGACTGCGCCGCGACAGCGGCCTCGATGTGCGTGCGCGCGCTACCGGTAGCCTGGTCTGCCTCCTGCGCTTCGGGCTTGTCGGCAGGCGGAGGAGACTTGCCGCAGCCGCCGAGGGCCAGCGCAATGGCGAGGATCAGGCACGAGCGAGTCATGGAACGGCGTCCTTGAGAGGGGTGGCGACGACGATGGGTTCACCGGTGAGGCGCTGGATCTCGATGAGCGCCCGCTGCGCCTCGATCGCCGCTGCAAGTTGGCTCTTGAGCGCAGTGATGGTGTCGTCTTGCACCTGTGCCCATTCGAGGTAGCTCAGCGCGCCCGCCCGATAGGCGCGTTCGGCAGCGGCCTCCGCACGTGCGAGTTGCGGCAGGAGCTCGTCGCGGTAGCCTTGCAGTTCGGCCTTGTCGGCGACGTACTGTCCATGGGCCTGCGCGAGCGTTGCATAGAGCGCAAAGTCGCTCGACTCGCGCTCCAGTGCGAGAGCCTGCACTTCATTCTCTGCGGCGCGCACCTGGGGCTCTGCCCGGCGCGTGCTGCCCAGCGGAATGCTCACGCCGGCGAGCAGGCCCCACGAGGAGAAGTCCTGCAGACGCTGGACGCCAACCTCCCACGTCACGTCCGGGGAGCGGGCGCTGCGCGCCAGTTGCAGCCTGGCTTCCCGGATGCGCGTCTCATCGGCAAAGCGCCGCATGTCCGGCGTGCGGTCCAGCAGCCCCGCCAGATCCGCGAAGTCCGCGACGTCAGGCAAGGAGAGGGCATTACCTGTTACACGGACGGCCGTGCCACTGCGTTCGTTCCACAGGATCGCGAGCCGTCGGTAAGCGGCCGCCACGCCGTATGTCGAACGAGTGCGATCGAGCTTCGCCCGCGACAGAAGCGCCTCGGCGGTCAGCTGGGCGGACTCGGGTGATGCGCCGGCCGCAAAGCGTTTCGCGGCGGCGGCCACGGTTCGCTCGCGCTGGGCGACGTCACGCTCCGCAATGTCGACGGCGACCTGCGCGGCGACGACGTCCAGGTAACGGCGAGCCACTTCGGCGAGCAGGTCCAGGCGTTTTGCCTCGCGCGTGGTCGCAAGGGCATCCAGCTGGCTGCCGGCCAGCGCTTGGCGCGCTTCGCGTTTGCCGCCGCGCTCGAGCACCGAGGCCAGCGTGAGGGCGATCTCGGCGTTCCGGAGGCCGGTGGTTTCGTTCGTACCAAGGGCGTTCTGGAATCGCAGGCCGGCCGTGAGCGGCGGGCGTTGTGCGGCGATGTCCGCATCGGCTCGCAGCGTCAGTTCCTCGTATTCGAAAATCTTGAGGTCGGGATGCTTGTCGAGGGTTCGCCCCATCGCCTGGTCCAGGGTCAGGCCAGTCGCTGCGGCGTTGGCGTCCGCGGCTGCCGCGGGCGAGCTGGGCGTCGGCGGGGCTGCCTCGGAGTCGGCCGCATACCCGGCGCTCGCCCATCCAACGAGCAGCGCCATCGCGAGTCCCCACGGCCGCCAGGGGGCTGCGCGGTGGGTTGGAAGAGGGGGGTGGCAGGTACTCACGGCCTTGAATTCGCTCGCAAATTGGCAGAATGTAAAGCCTGTAGTCACTACAGGGTCAAGCCATGAAGATCAGCGAAGCGGCGGCCGCCAGCGGCTGTCATCTGGAGACCATCCGCTATTACGAGCGAATAGGCCTGCTGCCGAAGAATGTGCGCAGGAAAAACGGGTATCGCGAGTACACGGATGAAGACATCCAGAGAATGCGCTTCGTGACCCGTGGTCGGGACCTTGGGTTCAGCCTGGACGACATCCGCAGCCTGCTGCGTCTGAATTTCGATTCACGATTGTCCTGCGCCGAGGCGGATCGCGTTGCTCGGCGGCATCTGGCCGACGTGCAGGCGCGCATCGCGGAGCTCGGTCGCGTGGCTCAGGAATTGGAGCGCACGATCGAAGGCTGCTCAGGTGGATCCACTGGTCACTGCAAGATCATCGGTACCTTGCGAGGTGCCGCGTAAGATCGTCGGTCAATGCGAGATTCAGGATCGCGAGCTCGATCTCTTAGATCACAGCGCGCGAACTTGTCGACGTCGCTCTCCGGTCCGCACGTCTCCTTATGACGCCGGCTCGCCTTGGTGGGCGAGCCTTGTAGTACCCCCATGATGACAGCGAATTCTCGTCATACCTTGTCGTGATCCCGAACAGTGGTGCAGGGCAGGGACAAGTGCTGGTTCCGCGCGCAAAGAGATGAAGTCAAAAACTTGCGGGGATAGACGTTTCGGCACACGGCATGCAACTGTGCGTCGAGGCGTTCAGAAGGCGTCCGACGAAGATTCCGTCCTGGACTTAGGAGCAGTGGGCGCGGATTCGGAAGAAATCAATCCGATGTGCCTCTGAATGAGGCTAGCCGGCGTCGCTATCGGGCATCAATTTGGCTCACGAACGGCGTTGATCCTTCCCTCGAGCGGATCGTGCGGCGTCAATGGTAAATGGATGAGCCCCAATTGCAGGTTGATGAAACGTGACGTCAGACTACCTCTGTCCCTAGAGGCGCGCTGCCCGCAGTCGAAGCGCATTTCCGATCACCGACACTGAGCTCAGCGACATGGCGGCTGCGGCGATGATCGGGCTCAGCAGCAGCCCAAACGCTGGGTACAGTGCACCCGCGGCTACGGGGATGCCGAGCACGTTGTAGACGAAGGCCAGGACCAGGTTCTGGCGAATGTTGCGCATCGTCGCGCGGCTTAAGGTACGGGCCCGAGCGATGCCGGCCAAGTCTCCCTTGACCAGCGTGACACCCGCGCTGTGCATGGCGACGTCTGTGCCTGTTCCCATGGCGATGCCGATATCCGCTTCGGCCAGCGCAGGAGCATCGTTGACGCCATCGCCGGCCATGGCCACCACGCGGCCCATCGCCCGGAGCTTTCGGACCACGGCGTGCTTCTGGTCCGGCAGGACCTCCGCCTCGACTTCGCCGATGCCCAAGCGCCGGGCGACCGCCTCGGCCGTGACGCGATTGTCTCCGGTCAGCATAACGATCTGTACGCCGTCCTTGGTGAGACTCGCAAGCGCAGCGCTTGTGGAGGCTTTGATTGGATCCGCAACGGCGATCAATCCAGCGGCCCTGCCGTCGATCGCGACGAACATAACCGTCGCGCCTTCCGCGCGCAGCTTGTCCGCTTCCGGCTCCAGGTGAGTCGAGTCGATCCCAGTGTCCGCAAGGAGTGTGCGGTTGCCAATGGCGATTAGGCGGCCAGTGATACTTCCACGAACGCCCTTGCCGGTGACGGAGGAGAAGTCAGTGACTGCGCGTATCTCGAGGCCGCGGGACCGGGCGCTCGCGACGATGGCCGCAGCGAGCGGGTGCTCGCTCGCCTGTTCCAGGCTCGATCCAAGTTGCAGGACAGTAGTCTCATCGAACCCCACTGTCGCTTGCACTGCGACGACTTGCGGTTTGCCTTCAGTCAGGGTTCCGGTCTTGTCGACCACGAGCGTGTCGATTTTCTCGAATCGCTCGAGCGCTTCGGCATTCTTGATCAGGACGCCCGCGGTCGCGCCCTTGCCGACGCCGACCATGATGGACATCGGCGTGGCCAACCCGAGCGCGCACGGACAGGCGATGATGAGCACGGACACCGCTGCGACGATGGCATGGGCCAGGGCCGGGGCGGGTCCCCAAATGAGCCAAGCAACGAAAGCCAGCGCGGCAATGGCGATGACCGCCGGGACAAACCAGCTTGACACGAGATCCGCCAGCCGCTGAATCGGTGCGCGGCTGCGCTGTGCCTCGGCAACCATTTGTACGATTCGAGCAAGCATGGTCTCAGTGCCGACCTTGTCGGCCCGAATTACGAGGCTTCCCACACCGTTGAGCGTGCCGCCGATCACACGGGAGCCGGGCGCCTTCTCGTTGGGCATGGATTCCCCGGTGACCATGGATTCATCGACGGCGCTCGCGCCTTCGAGGACGGTGCCATCGACCGGAACGGACTCCCCGGGGCGCACCCGCAGCCGTTCTCCCACCTGGACCGCATCAACGGAGATCTCCTCATCGTGTTTTCCCTCGCGTATGCGGCGTGCCGTCTTGGGTGCGAGGTTAAGCAAGGCCCGGATGGCGCCACCGGTCTGCTCGCGGGCGCGCAATTCCAGAACCTGGCCGAGCAATACCAGCACCGTGATCACCGCACCGGCCTCGAAATACGCCGAAATCAAGCCGTGGGCGTTGCGCAAATCCTGTGGGAAAAGCCATGGCACGAAGGCTGCCGCAAGACTGTAGAGATAGGCGGCACCGACCCCGAGCGCGATGAGGCTGAACATGTTGAGCGACTTGTGTCGTACGGAGTCCACCGCCCGCACAAAGAAGGGCCAGCCCGCCCACAGGATGACTGGGGAGGCCAGCACACACTGCAGCCATTGTGACCACAGCGGCGGAATCCTCTCGAGGAGCGGCACGCCCGCGATGTGCGCGCCCATCTCCAGGATCACGACCGGGAGCGATAGCGCCACGCCAAACCACATGCGTCGCGTCATGTCCACGAGCTCAGCGGTGGGTCCGCCATCGGCCGTGACTTTCAGCGGTTCAAGTGCCATGCCACAAATGGGACAGCTTCCTGGGCCCGCCTGTCGGATCTGCGGGTGCATCGGACAGGTGTAGATCGTCTCCGCCTCCGCCGGGGGCGCCGTGGTTCCCTTCTGTTGCAGGTAGGTGCCCGGCGAAGCCGCGAACTTCTTCTGGCAGTGCTCGCTACAGAAGTTGTAGCGTCGTCCATCATGTTCGGCGGCGAACCTGGCCGACGCCGGGTCGACGCTCATCCCGCATACGGGATCGACAACCGCTGAGGCGCCGTGATCGTGCGCACGACCACCGACATGTCCTTGCGCCTGGGCTTGGGGAGGGTTTGGCCTGGAGCTGGAGCAGCTGTTCACGGGAATTGCCCTGCACATTGCGTGTCGATGGGGAGAATCGTAAGCTCCGTACCTAGGTACGGAGTCAAGCGTTGATTCGCAAAGCAGCATCTTGCGCCGCGCAAGCACCTCACGGAGGGGTTGGGAAGTCGCTCGGTTTGACCATTGGGCGGCTTGCCGAAGCGGCCGCTGTGAGCGTCGAGACGATCCGCTACTACCAGCGGCGTCGGCTTCTGCCCATCCCGACCGCCGCGGGCGTCCGGCGATATCCGATGGAGGTGCTCCGTCGCGTCCAATTCATCCGGCGATCGCAGTCGCTCGGGTTCTCGCTCGATGAGATCCGCGAGTTGATGCGACTCGAGGACGGCGGATCGCGCAGGGCGGTGCGGCGAATCGCCGAAGCCCGCCTGGCCACTGTCCGTGACAAGCTTGCGGCGCTGCAAAAGATGGAGCATGTCCTGGCGCACCTCGTGGCCGAGTGCGAATCCTCTGGCGCGCAGCTGCCGTGCCCCATCATCGGTGCGCTGGCGGCTGAGCCCGAAGGGGATCGCGTCGATCCCTAGCATCATCGAACCCGCCCTACCGGCCCGGCTGGGGCGCGGTACTCTCTTCGGCCAGGTTGGGCAACCAGCGCGGCGTGCGGGCCGCGTAAGTCCGATAGGCCTCGCCAAACTCCCGTTCCGCATCGGCCTCCTCGGTGTGCGCGAGGTGTACATACATCCACACCAACAGGGGGAACATGACGAGCGTGAGGATCGTTGGCCACTGCAGCAAGAAGCCGAACATGATGGCAATGAACCCCACGTACTGGGGGTGGCGAATCCGGGCATAAACACCCGTCGTCGCGAGCTTGTGGGCACGCTGGGCGGCGTAGAGGATGTGCCAGGCCGCGGACAGCAGTATGAAGCCGCCGAAGATCAGCAGGTTGCTCAGTATGTGCAACACGCCGAAATGCGGATTGCCTTGCTGGCCCGTAAGCGTCCACCACAGATGCCCCGCGTCGTGCGACAAGGGATCCAATCCCGGAAAGCGGCGCTGCAGATACCCCGACAGCAGATACATGGTGAGCGGAATACCATACATCTCGGTAAACAACGCGACGATGAAGGCGCTGAACCCACCAAACGACCGCCAATCACGTGGCGACCTGGGCTTGGTAAAGCTATACGCAAAGATCACGAACACCGCCGAGTTGATGATCACCAGCGACCACAGACCATATGCCGACATGCTCTCGTGATTCATGGCTTTGACTCCGGCGTGGTCGACGAATGCTTGGAGTGGTCCTCGCCGCCACTATGACCGTGATGCATGAAAAGGTGCATCAGCGGGCAAGCCGCCAGCAGCAGGTACGGCAGGGCGCCCAACACGTGCGCGGTATGCTCGGTGATCAGGAAGAACCCAATCACGATCAAGAAGCCCAGTAGCACAATGCCCGAGCGACTGCGCCAGAAGCTCGACGTGGAGGGAGTGATCATGTGCGCTCTCCCTCGAGCCGCGTAGCGAAGAAGTTGTACAGCGGCCCGAAAATCAACGCGACATACCAGCCCCAGGCGAGGCTTTCCACGACACCCAGGAAGAAGCGCGACCAGCTGTCGAAAGCAAAGCCCGGCAGAAAGATCGACAGCGCGCCGTGTGCAATCGGCAGCGACCAGCTGAAGCTTCTCTCCAGATAGAATCCGAGCACGCACAGTAGGTACGAAATCAGAAAGAAGGCGCTCAGACTGAGTCCGAATGCGGCGACCGGGATGCCGTGTGGGTGCGCTCGATGACCCACGCCCATGTGGGGCGAGTCGATACTAACAACAGCCATGGCGATGCTCCTTGCTCGGCGGGGCCGTCCCTGATGACGAGACGTATTGCGTTGGCGCGGCTTCGAACTTCTCGCGACACGCCGACGAGCAGAAGTAATAGGTTCTTTGCTGATAGACCGCCGACTTCGCAGTGGCGGCCGTCACCTCCATGCCGCAGACGGGGTCGCGCAGCGCTTCGGCGGACGGCGCGGAACCCCCGGCGGAGTGGTCCGGGCCTCCGGGCGCGGCTTGGGTCGAACGGTGCCTGTGACCCATCACGTGTGCGCCGCATCCAAAGCGCATCATGAGGGCGAAGAGCCCTGCCCAACCTAGAAAATAGAATATGGACTGCCAGTTCATGATGGCCGCCCTCCTAAGGTTTCGGTGCCGTAGCCTTCGGCACCGTGGGGTGAGAGTGTTCCGACGCGGCGTCAGGCGCGCCGGACATCATGTTCTCCTTCATCGATTCACGATCCATCATCATCTGCATCATCATGGTCATCATCTGCATGTGCTGATGCATCGCGTCCTGCGACATGCCAGTCTGCGCGTGGCCATGGTCCATGTGTTGCATCGCGGTCATGCCTTCCTGCATGGCCTGCATGTGTTCGGCCATCAGTGCGTTACGCTCGGCGGACGTCTTCGCCGCCATCATCTTCTCGTGCATGCGCTGCATGTGCTGCATCGCGGAAACCGAGTCCGCGGCCGGGGCAGGCGTCGCGGCGCCCGAGTGTTCGTGGTCATGGGCGGCCGGTTCCTCCGCTTGTACGGCGGCGATGGAAAGCGGGCCGAGAAGGGCTGCGGAGGCAATGATCAGGGCGCGGGTCGTGCGGTTCATTGTCGTGATCCTCATGGCGTACGTAATGGGTTGCTGACGGATGCAGTACGCGGGAGCAGGGCGTCCCCCTCTCGCGGAGTTTGGCGTCCACGACCACGGGCCACCTCGCCATGCGTCGATGAAGCGCCGAACTCCCCTTGCCACGGTGGCTACTTCGCTGCAGCCGCCATCTTGTGGTGCTCTGCCGCCAACGCCCGGCTTTCGGCAGCGGCCGCGTTCAAATCTTTGGTCAGCGCATCGCAGTGCTTGCTCTGCATCGTTATGGCAGGCTTTCCCGCAGTGCGATAAGCGTTTGCCAGACTCTTGTCTGTTTCGGCCTTGGCCGCGAGGTCGGTGGCTTGCTCATCGAATGCCTTGGCGATGGCTTCGTGATCGGCCGCAGTGCTGGCCGAAGCGATCTGGGCAGCTGTCACCGGCGGCGTCGTGCCCGCGGAGGCGGCGCCCACCAGGCCGATGGCGAGTGCCAGGGTAGTGAGTAGCACGATTGAACGGTTCATGTGAATTACTCCTTGTCGAAAGTTCGAAGTGTTCGCGGCGTTGACTGCATCGCTGCGATTCAACAGGAGTACGCGCAAGGAGAGTTCAGCACTCTGCCGAGACAAGGGAAAAGGCTCAGGGGATATACGTAGACGGCAGGCGGCCGCCTCAGGGGCCAGACTGCTGCAGCAGCTCTTGCAGCTTCTTGCGCGCACGGTGCACGCGCAGTTCGACGGCTTTTGTGGTCAGTCCGAGCTGGCTCGCCGCATCTCGATGGCTGAGCCCCTGCAATGCCGTCAGGACCAGCGGCTCTTTGAGCCGTGCCGGGAGTTGGGCGATGGCGCGGTCAAGGGCCGCCAGTCGTGCCTCCCCGTCATCGACCTCCGGGCCATCGGTGCCCGGCGAATCCGCGTCGGCGGAATCGGACTCCTCGAGGCCAAACCACTGCATAATCTTTCGCCGGACGGCATGGCGACGCGTGAAGTCGCGGCACTTGTTCAACAGGATCGTGCGGATCCATGGACCAAAGGGCTGCCGGGCATCGTAGCGCGACAGCGACAGCCACGCCGACACGAAACTCTCCTGGACAAGATCGTAGGCATCATCGCTTTGGCCGACGTAGCGACGAGCGATCCGGTACAGCGTCGCCTTATGCAGCGCAACGAGTGCCTCGAAAGCGCCGCGGTCACCGTTCCGGGCGGCGCTGGCGAGTTGCGCATCGTCGTGCGCATCGAGCGCGCTCACGATGCATCCGCGTTCAATACCCTGACGACGGAGCGGTCGAAAATGGCGGCCTGCGCAGGTGTCAGCACCTCGCGCATGCTGAGCACGTGCGCGGTGGTCGCTTCCTGAAGCTGACGCATGGCCTGATGAAAGTGCGCAATGGCCTGCTCGGCCGCCGGACTCATGCGGTGATCGGTGACGATCGCCTGCGCCAGGTCGTGGTTTGCGAGGCGCATCTCCGCTTCCAAGGCCTTGCGCCGAGCGGCGAAGTTGGCTTCAAGCGCTTCGATCTTCGCTTCCTGATCCCTCGACAGGGCGAGGTCATGGTGAAGGACCCGATCGAGCCCGAGGTTCGTGTCTGCCTCACGCTGCCCGAGGCGCACACCGAGCCAACCGCCGAGTAGTGCAACGAGGAAGGTGAGGGCAATCAGTCCGGCGGCAGCGCGCCTCATCGCCGGTCGCCTACCAGGAGCGTCGAGGCGGCGAGGCGCGTGTAAGGGGCCAGAGCGCTGGTGGACACACGCGATTCGCGCGAGGCGGCCCACTGGTGACCGACGGCGAGGCTGGCAACTGTGCCGATCGCCAGGATCGCAATCTGGGCGGCAAACGTGCTGGCATAACTTCGTCGATCAGCCATCCGGGTTTCGACCCCCTGCCAAATGGCCGATTCCAGCCCGGTCAGCGAGCGGTCCAGAGGGGCCCGAGCCAGCCGGTCCAGATCTTCCTGCAACATAAGAAATTCCCTTTGCCGGTCTATCGGATAGGTACGCGCCAATTCTACCGCCCCCTCATCTGAGGGGTACGGGGCAGTGCCGCGTACCCTCCCGGAAGTCATCGGAATCGGTGAGGAAAGGGCTTTGAAGGGTTCCATCGGGCTGATTCTCGTCATGGCCGCTCTGCTGGCAGGGTGCGCGACCCCGCGCGCTTCGGAGCTGGCACCTCAGGCGCAAGGGTTGTACGCCGCGCGTACCTCCCTGGCGGGCGCACCGCCTACCGAACCGCAAGGGAGCGAGAATGTCCTGGCAACGTTGCTGACGCGCCCCGTGGACGGGGATGCGGCTGTCCAGATCGCTCTGATGAACAATCCCCGGGTGATCGCGCTTTACAGTCGCATCGGTTTCGCGGAAGCGGATCTCTACGACGCGGCCAGGCTATCCAATCCGGTCTTGGGGTACACACGACTCACCGGGGGTTCGGGGGCCGGTAAGGTCGACTGGAGCCTGTCGCAGAATTTCACGGAGTTGTTGTTCCTGCGGTATCGCCGAGCGGGCGCAGAGAGCCAGGCGCTCCTCGCCAAGCAACAGGTTGCGCGCGAACTGCTCGATCTGGAAGCCGCGGTTCGCGCGGCGGACGTCCGATTCATTGGCAGCCGCACGATCGCCGCCCTACGCGAGCGCGTGGCGCAGACTACGCAGGTGTCGGCGACGTATGCGCAGCAGCTCTTTGATGCCGGAAACATCAGTGCGCTGCAACTCGCCAGAATGAAGGAGGCCGCATTACTGGCCGCCGGCAACGCAGTGCGTGCCAGAGCGATCGAGAACGTCGACCGCAGTGCGTTGCTCACTACGATGGGCCTGAAGACCGAGACGTCTGTCCCCCTCGTCGGCGACTACGAATTGCCCGTGCCCATCGAACTCAATGCAGAGGACATGAGCCGCAGGGCGGCCGGCAATCGGTTGGATTTACTGAGCGCTCGTGAGGCCCTTCGCTTCGCAGTCGTTGCTCAAACGCACGCCCGGCGCTGGCGCTGGCTCGGAGATACCTCCATTGGCATTGCCCGGGAAACCGATGGTGCAATCGGACCTGTCCCAGCCGAGACGCTCACGGGCCCCAGTGCCAGCATTGCGTTGCCGATCTTCAATCAGGGGCGAGGTACGGCGACGCGTGCCCAGTCCGCCGTCGCGCAGCTCAGCGCCAACGTCCGGGCGCTCGAACTGTCGATCGCCAATGAGGTGCCAAGCCGGATCGCAACGCTCGACGCGGCCCAGAAGTCCGTGGCCTTGTATCGCGAGCAGGTGCTACCAACCCAGAAGGTGATCGTCGAAGAGAGTCAGAAGCAGCAGAACTACATGCTGATCGGCACCTTTGAGTTGCTGGCGGCCAAACAGCACCAGGTCGAGGGCTACGAGGCCTATATCGATGCGCTGCGGGACTATTGGCTCGCCCGCATCGAACTCGTGCAGGCCACCGGCGGCCGTTTCCCGGAGCTCACCACGAAGCCCGGAGGGCAGATGATCGAGCCGCTCGCGTACAACACCCCTGCGTTAGGAGCGCGCCCATGACCGTGTCCCGTCGTTCCCTGATCACCGGCGCGGGGGCGGCGGCGCTCGGTGCGACCGTGCGGGCGGCCTCCGCGGCAGCGCCTGGTGGCGGTTCGCCCTATCGACCTGCGGGCGCTCATGGACGCCAGTCCGTGAAGACACTGAACGGGTGGACCCTCCCGTACAAGAGCATCGACGGCGTGAAGGAGTTCCATCTAGTTGCCGAAGAGGTCGATCACGAATTTGCGCCGGGCTGCAAGGCCAAATGCTGGGGCTACAACGGCAGTACCCCCGGACCGACCATCGAAGCGATGCAAGGCGATCGGGTGCGCATTATCGTTACCAACCGATTGCCCGAGCCGACATCGATCCATTGGCACGGGATCCTCCTCCCTTCGGGCATGGACGGCGTGAGTGGTCTGACGCAGCCCGCGATCGGACCGGGCGAGACCTTCGCCTATGAATTCACGCTGCGGCAGCATGGCACACACATGTATCACCCGCATGCGGATGAGATGGTGCAGATGGCCGTTGGGATGATGGGCCTGTTCATCATCCACCCGGCAGCGGGAGAGCCCCTGCCGATCGACCGGGATTTCGCGTTCCTGCTGCACAATTGGGCGCTGCATCCCGGGACGTTCCGGCCTGATCCCTCGATTATGCTGGATTTTGATCTGTGGACCTTCAACAGCAAAGTTTTCCCGGCCATCGAGCCGTTGGTCGTGCGTGCCGGAGAGCGCGTGAGGATACGGATCGGCAATGTATCGATGTACAACCACCCGATCCATCTGCACGGTCACGAATTTGAAGTCACGGGCGGAGACGGCGGCCGATGGCCGCGCGAACGGTGGCGGAAGGAAGTCACCGAGATCGTCGGGGTGGGACAGATGCGCGACCTCGAATTCGTGGCCGAACCCGGGGACTGGGCGCTGCATTGTCACATGTCGCATCACACGATGAACGCGATGGGCCACGGCATTCCCAATGCACTCGGTGCGCGGATCGCGAATTCCGATGCCGACCTTGAGGCGCTCCTGCCCGGCATGATGAACATGGGCGCGAACGGCATGTCCGAACACCAAGAGCATGTCGAGGCCATGAATTTGCCGGGACCGGCCAACACCCTCCCGATGATGGGAGGAACTGGACCCTACGGCGCCCTGGAGATGGGCGGCATGTTCACCGTCGTCAAGGTACGTGAAGGCTTGGCGGCGGCCGACTTCCGCGATCCGGGTTGGTACGCGGCGCCGGAAGGAACGGTTGCCCGCATGATCAGCGAGGATCCGGACTTCGGAGCGCCGGTCCGGCGACCGCGCTCATGATCGAGTTCATTCCGTCGTTTGCTTGATATTCAACCAGGAGAGTTTGATGAAGAAGCTTGTCCCACTGATGGCGCTGCTGGTCGGTGTGGTTTCGTCGGGCGCCGCGAGTGCGCATGCCCATCTGCATTCATCGATGCCGGCCAACCACAGCACCGTAGCCGAGGCGCCAAAGCAGATCGCGCTCGAATTCAACGAGCCGGTGCAGTTGACGGCCGTTTCCGTCCAAAAGGGTGATGGTCCCGCAACCAAGCTCGGTCCGCTGGCGGACGCGCCGGCCAAGACGTTCTCGCTCTCGCTTCCGACGCTCGAGACCGGTAACTACATCATCAAATGGCGGGCGGTGAGCGACGACGGACACGTCATGGCTGACAAGGTTCTCTTTACAGTCGGGGCGGGAAAGTAGGGCTCAGGCGGCGCTGGTGCGCCGCCGGCCCACCGCGCTCACCATACCCATGGATGTCGACACACTGGCAATTGTGGTCAAGGCAGTGGCCTACGCCGCGCTGCTGCAAGGGGCAGGCGTCGCCTTTTTTCTGGCCGCTTTCGGCAGTCGGCTTCGCGCATCAACCGAGGCCATTCGACGGTTTGGCGTCATCGTCATTGGCGTCGCATTGGCGACGGTGTTGGCCTGTTACCTGCTTGAAGCGGGGCGCATGATGGGCGAAGTCGCGGGCGTCGCGGACTTCGCGACGCAGCGTCGTCTCGCGCGTTTGCCACTGGCCGCTGCCACATCACTGCGGCTCATGGGGGGTGCGCTTCTCCTGGTGGGCTTGGTGTGGAAAGCGGGCGAAGCAGCAGTGTTGGGCGTGAGCGGAGCGATCGTGATCGCGGGGTCGTTCCTGCTCGTAGGACATTCGATATCTCACGAACCGCGTTGGGCGATCGTGGCCTTGCTGCAGATCCACTTGCTCGTGGCGGCTTTCTGGGTGGGCTCGATAGTCCCGCTGATATGGGTGGCCCGCCGGGAGACGGCTCCGGTCGCTCATCAGGTCGTCGAGCGATTTTCTGCACTGGCAACGGTGCTGGTCCCGGTCATGGCGATCGCGGGTCTTGTCATGGCCTGGCTGTTGGTTGGCGGGCGTTTATCGTGGCAAGATCCCTACACGGCGGCGCTCATCGGCAAGGTCGCGCTGCTGGTTGTCGCACTGACTCTGGCAGCGCGGAATCGGGCGCGACTGGGCCCGGCATTGATTGAGGGCAGCGGGGTAGCCATCCGTCGATTCTCATTGAGCCTGGCGACTGAGTTGGTCATCCTGCTCGGCATCGTGGCGCTGACGGCGACTATGACGAGTCTGTTCTCCCCTCCGATGGTGGGGGCATCATGAAAACGGCTCAGTTGACTGGAGGCGATCTGTCGCCGGATGCGGAACCTCGCGTCAAACCCCCAGGGTTCGGTAAGGACTGCACCGTTGGCGACAAGTTGCAACTTCGGTGTCTGCGGAAGGCCATTGGCGAATACTTCTTTGCGCGCAAAGGCGCCCGGGAGATGGTGGCTTTCCGCCGGCAGCTGTTGCGCAGCAACCCGACATTGAGCCGCCAAGCCCTCCTGGTTCGCGTTGACATGCTGTGGGCGGGCATGTCGGAGGGGGAGTCCAGGGCCCTGCTGCAGCAGGCACAGGAATCTTTTGGCGAGTGGCCGAGCCACCATGAAATCACGTTCAAGAACTTTGTGGTATTCGTGCTCGTCAGCACGTATCTGCGCACCCGGTGTGCGACCGGTACGCAGCCTGACTTGCAAAGACTGGTAGCGAAGTGGATTCCGGACTAATACCGGGCACTGCCGGCACATTAGTCGACACCGATTAGGTGGCGAAATGGAGTAGTCCGAATCCAGGTTCCTCGCTATTTGCATGGATATTTGTGTCGCGCTACTCAGTTGCCGCGGGGTGCGCCTGAGTTACACTGGGACTCCGCCGGGTCAGTGTCTCGAGGTATTGAGAGCTTGTTTGGCCGTGGTCTAAATGCCCTGTTCGTACTGCTGGCGTTGCTCATGGGCACGCCTGTGGCGCTGTGCGCTCCACAGCAGAGCGGCGGCGACTGTTGCCTAGGGGAGCAACGTGCCCCCTGCAACGTGCCGGACCCGCGGCCTGATTCAGCGCCCGCCGCAAGGGACTGTTGCGTTGCAGCACCGAATGGGCCGGTCGCTTCAGCGGCTTGGGTGCCCGCGCGTCTTAAACGTGCTCACGCCCTGGTCGGCGGATCGCCGCCGGTATTTGTTTCGCCGTCCCTTCCCTCGATCGCTCACGCTGTCGAACTCACTGCGCCGGAATCTCCCGACGAGTTTCGTCGCGACTTCGGGTCTCGCGACCTCTATCTGCTGACGCGTCGACTGCGCCTTTAAGGGCTGCTCTCCGGCTCTTTCCTGAGCCGGTATTTCCACGTCCACCGCTCGACTCGGCATTGATGCCGGTGTGTTGCCGTGTGGCTCGTTTGGCAATCGCGTTGGAGCAGATTCGATGAACGTCATTCGATGGATGCCTTGGGTATTGGGCCTGTGGGCAGGTGGTGCTGCCTCGGCAATGGGCGCTGAGCCCCTGACGATCGATGCCGCCGTGGCTGAGGCGATCCATTCGGCGCCTCAGCTGCAGGCGCGTCTGGCCGCCGTCGACGGCGCCAATGCCGAGGCCATTTCGGCCGGCCGACTGCCGGCTCCCGAGATCATCGCGGGAATCGACAACCTTCCCGTCAACGGCGCCGACGCGTGGAGCCTGCAGCGCGATTTCATGACGATGCGCAAGGTCGGCGTCATGCAGTCCTTTGGTAACGCCCAGAGGCGCAGTGCCGAGCGCTCAATGGCCCAGGCTCACGCCGCGTCGGCGACGACGGACGTGGAACAGACCCGGCTAAAGGTGTCGAAATCCACCGCGCAGGCCTGGATTGCGGTCCTGACGGCCGAACACACCGTGCACGCGCTAGAATCCCTGAAGCCGAACTACGAACTGCAGATCCAGCTGGCGCGAACGGCACTGGGTGCAAATAGAATCGCGGCCGCGGACGTGCTGGAGGCGCAGTCGAACGCGGCGGAGCTGGAAGACCGATTGCTCGTTGCGCGCCAGCAAGTCACCGCGGCGCGCGCGGAACTGGCCCGCTGGATCGGTCCCCTGGCGGACGCACCGTTGGCATCACCGCCGATGTTTGACGTGTTGCCGGCCAGCGCGACCGCACTCCAATCGAGCATTCACCACCATGCAGAGCTGCGCGCACTGGATGCGCGAGTCGAAGAGGCAAAGGCGGCCGCAGACGTCGCGGCGGCCAGCCGCAGACCCGATTGGAGCGCGGAACTTGCGTACGGCCAGCGGGGGCCGGCGTACTCGAACATGGTGTCGCTGGAAGTGCGGATGAGTCTCCCGCTGTTTGGCGCGACGCGCGTCGATCCGGTGGTTGCGGCGAGACACGCGACGGTTCGGCAGCTCGAGGAGGATCGCGAGGCGGCCCTGCAAATGCATACCGCCGAACTGAAGGCGATGCTGGCGGACTGGCAGGCCGGGCGCGATCGGGTGGCGTTGTACGAACAGCAGCGCTTGCCCCTGGCACGTCAGCGCACTGCGGCGGCGCTCGCCGCGCTGGGCGCAGGGTCGGGAGATTTTCGGGCGACCTTGTCGATGTTGCGCGACGAACAGAACCTTGAACTGTCCTACGCGGACATCCTCGGGACCTACGGACGCGCCTGGGTCTACCTCAACTACCTCTCTGATCGGAGTGTCGCGCCATGAGCCAGTACAAGAATCGGACCGTAATGGCGGTCGCACTCGTCGCAGTCCTGGTCGCGGGCATTGCGGTCGGCGTCAGCTGGTCGCGCTGGCGATCACCGCAAGGCGCAGCGGCGGTCGCATCGTCCGCAGCAAGCCAGCCTGCCGCAGCGGACGGCGCCAAACGCCGGGTGCTCTACTGGCACGATCCGATGAAGCCCGACGTTCGGTTCGACAAACCAGGCAAATCGCCCTTCATGGACATGGAGTTGCAACCGGTCTACGCCGATGACGACGCAGGCGGCGAAGCGCCGGCCGTGCGCGTGAGCGCCGGCGCGTCGCAGGCATTGGGCATCAGGGTGGGAACCGTCGAGCGGGCGGCGCTCGCTCCCGCCATCCACGCGGTCGGGACCGTTGCCTATGATGAAACGGCGCAGGCCGTCGTGCAGCCGCGTGCAGACGGCTTTGTGACTCGGCTGCGGGTTCGGGCGCCGCTCGTGCAGGTTCAGAAGGGAGAGGTGCTGGCCGATGTCGACATACCGGCGTGGCGCGAAGCACTGGCGGAATACCTCGCGTTGCCGCTCGAGTCGGGGCCAGGAGGCGCGGGGCAGGCTTTGCCGCTCCTCCCGCATTCCCCTGAACTGCGGATGGCCCTGCGCCAGCGACTATCCGTCCTGGGTGTACCAGGTGCCAGCCTTCAACACGCCGAGCAGACCGGCACGGTGCCGGATCATTTCGAGCTGACCGCCCCGGTGACGGGTGTCGTCACGGAGCTCGGCCTGCGCGAGGGGGCCGCCTTCATGAATGGCACTGTCGTGGCGCGCATCAACCGCACCAACACGGTCTGGGTGGATGCCCAGGTGCTTGAGACGCAGGCCCGCGCCGTGACACCCGGGGCGCCGGTCCGCATCCAGGCACATGCGCACCTTGGCCGTGTCTTCACCGGCCAAGTTCTGCGGGTGCTGCCGCAGGTGGACTCGGTCACCCGGACGGTCGGCGTGCGGGTGGCGGTTCTCAATGGCCCAGGTCTCTTAAGCCCCGGCATGTACGTCGACGCCGACTTTCCGGCGGTCAAGGCGACCGAGCAGCTGTGGGTGCCCAGCGAGGCGGTCATTGCGACGGGGGAGCGTAGCGTCGTGATCGTGGCACGCCCGGGTGGCGGGTTCGATGTCGCCACCGTGACCACCGGCATCGAGGTCGGCGGCAAGACGGCGATTCTGAGCGGCTTGACTGCCGGCCAGTCGGTTGTGCTCTCGGGCCAGTTCCTGATCGACTCGGAGGCGAACCTTAAATCTGCCATCAATCGGCTGAGCGCCGGCGGGGCCAGCCCATGATCGCGCGACTCATACGGCGGTCCATCGACAACCGCATCCTGATTCTCATTGGGAGCGCGCTGCTCGCGGCCTGGGGGATCTGGGCGATGTCGCGCACGCCGCTCGACGCCCTGCCGGATCTGTCGGATGTGGAGGTCATCATCCGCACGACCTTCCCGGGTCAGGCGCCCCAGATCGTCGAAGACCAGGTGACCTACCCGCTGTCGACGACCATGCTGTCGGTTCCGGGCGCGCGCACCGTGCGCGGGTATTCGATGTTCGGCGATTCCTTTGTGTACGTATTGTTCGCGGACGGGACGGATCCCTACTGGGCACGCTCGCGCGTCCTCGAGTACCTCAACCAGGTGCAATCGCGATTGCCCGCGCAGGCCCGGGCCTCGCTGGGACCGGATGCGACCGGCGTCGGCTGGGTGTTCGAATACGCCCTGATCGACCGCACCGGCCACCACGACCTGTCGCAACTGCGCACTTTGCAGGACTGGTTCCTGAAGTACGAGCTTAAGACGGTTCCGGACGTAGCCGAAGTCGCCTCCCTCGGTGGCATGTTGCGCCAATACCAGATCGTCCTGGATCCGGATCGCCTGCGCGCCTTCAACCTCACGCATGGGCAGGTCGTCGACGCCGTCCAGAAAGCCAATATGGAAAGCGGCGGTTCGGTGCTCGAGCTCGGTGAGGCGGAATACATGGTTCGCACCTCGGGCTACCTCAAGTCGCTCGAGGATTTCCGCGCCATTCCGCTCAATGTCAGTGCTGCCGGTGTGGCGGTGACGTTGGGCGATGTCGCGCACGTGCAGGTGGGGCCCGAGATGCGGCGCGGGATCACGGAGCTTGATGGCGAAGGGGAGGTGGCCGGCGGCGTGATCATCATGCGCAGCGGCAAGAATGCACTCGCCACCATCGAGGCCGTCAAAGCAAAGCTCACCGAGCTCAAGGGGAGTCTTCCGCCGGGCGTTGAGATCGTGCCGACCTACGATCGCTCGGGGCTCATCGGTCGAGCCGTCGACAACCTGCGAGGAAAGCTCGTCGAAGAGTTCATCGTCGTGGCGCTCGTCTGTGTATTGTTCCTGTTTCACCTTCGTTCGGCGCTGGTGGCTATTGTCACCCTGCCGCTGGGCATCCTCATGGCGTTCATCGTCATGTACTACCAAGGCGTGAACGCGAACATCATGTCGCTCGGCGGCATTGCCATCGCGATTGGCGCGATGGTGGACGCCGCGGTGGTGATGATTGAAAACGCCCACAAGCACATCGAGACATGGCACGGAACGCATCCCGGGGAACCGCTTGCTGGCGAGGCCCGCTGGCAGGTGATCGCGGACGCGGCGACGGAGGTGGGCCCCGCGCTCTTCACGTCATTGCTGATCATCACTTTCTCATTCATTCCGGTGTTCACACTGGAAGCTCAGGAAGGACGGCTGTTCTCGCCGTTGGCCTTCACAAAGACCTACGCGATGGCCGCTGCCGCCGGTTTGGCGGTGACGCTGGTGCCAGTGCTCATGGGTTACCTCATCCGTGGGCGAATCCCCCAGGAACACCGCAATCCTTTGAACCGGGCGCTGGTAGCGATCTATCGACCGGCGCTCGGCCGGGCGCTCGACTGGCCGCGGCTGACGGTCGGGGCCGCGGTGCTCATCGTCGCCCTGAGCGCGTGGCCGTTGGCGCGAATCGGCGCCGAGTTCATGCCACCGCTCGATGAAGGAGACCTCCTGTTCATGCCCTCGGCGCTGCCGGGGATTTCAGCGGGCAAGGTGGGCGAACTGCTGCAGCGGACGGATCGGTTGATCAAGACCGTACCGGAGGTGGCGAGCGTCTTTGGCAAGGCAGGGCGTGCCGACACCGCCACCGACCCCGCACCACTCGAGATGTTCGAGACGACCATCCGTTTCAAGCCTCGCACGCAGTGGCGGCCGGGGATGACTCCCGAGAAGCTCGTCCAGGAGCTCGATCAGGTAGTGCAGGTTCCCGGGCTCGCCAACATCTGGGTCCCGCCGATCCGCAACCGGATCGACATGCTCGCCACGGGGATCAAGAGTCCGGTGGGCATTAAGGTGTCGGGCCCGGATCTCGGGGAGATTGACCGTCTCGCGCTGCAAGTCGAACAGGCAGTCAGGCGCGTGCCTGGCGTGACCTCAGCCTTCGCTGAGCGGTTGCGGGGTGGTCGCTATGTCGATGTGCAGATCGACCGCGCGGCTGCCGCGCGGTACGGGCTCAATATCGCCGATGTGCAAAGCGTGGTCTCGGCCGCGGTGGGGGGTGACGAGATCGGCGAGACCATCGAGGGCCGGCAGCGTTTTCCGATCAGCGTTCGCTATCCGCGTGAGCTGCGCGATTCGGTGCCGAAACTGCGCGCGCTACCGATCCTGACAGCCCGCGGCGCCGCCATAACGCTTGGGGATGTGGCAGCGGTTGCGATTGAGGACGGGCCACCGATGCTCAAGAGCGAGAACGGGCGCCTGTCTGGGTGGATCTACGTGGATCTGCACGGCCGCGCCCTCAGTGATGCCGTGCATGACATGCAGCAGGTCGTTGCACGCCAGGTTCAACTGCCGAGTGGCTATGCCTTGGCGTGGTCCGGCCAATTCGAGTATCTGCAGCGGGCCGCGGAGCGCCTGAAAGTGGTGGTGCCGGCGACGTTGCTGATCATTTTGCTTCTGTTGTATCTCGCGTTTCGGCGACTCGACGATGCGTTGCTGATCATGGCCACGTTGCCAGTGGCGCTGGTCGGGGGGCTATGGTTGATGGATCTGCTGGGCTACAACCTGTCTGTGGCCGCGGCCGTTGGGTTCATCGCGCTGGCCGGCGTTGCCGCCGAGATCGGGGTTGTCATGCTCGTCTACATCAACCAGGCGGCCCGAGAGCGAGCGGTCCGGAGTGCCACCTTGAGTCCGGCAGTCATTCGTGACGCCATCATCGAGGGGGCCGCGCTTCGGGTCCGGCCGGTGGCGATGACCGTCGCGGTGATCGTGGCGGGATTGCTGCCGGTAATGTGGGGCACCGGGACGGGGTCGGAGGTCATGCGGCGCATTGCCGCGCCGATGGTAGGTGGCATGATCAGCGCGACGCTTCTGACCATGTTTGTGCTGCCGGCGGCTTACCTCCTAGTGCATGGCCGGTCGCGCCGATCCTAAAGAGAACGCTCGTCGCCGAACGCGAAGTGCATAGGGACTCAGGCTGCCATACTCAAGATCGGCACACAGCAGACGAGCTCCGGCGTCCTGCCGCGCGCCCGGTGATTCGAATTCATCGCGCGATCTAAGAGTCCTGCGCGTCAATGCCGCAACACGAGTGCTCGCTCTGTTTTGGCGGGCAGACGACCGAGCCATAGGAACAGAACACGCAGCAGTCGCCTTTCAGCGGCCGCAGCAGCGTATGGCATGCTTTGCATTCGTAAAAGAACTGACAGGCATCCGTAGGCATGGTCTCGGCCTGATCGCGCCCGCATTTTGGACAGGTGATCGTCGATTCGAGTATGACGGTGGTCATCGCGGATTAACGGGACTCGAAGGGAACCCGGCATTCGTTGTCGCGTCAGTAAGCGTGGCAGTTGTCACCCGATCCGGATCGAATGTGACGACCGCGATTTTCCTGTCGAAATCGACAGCCACCTTCTGGACTCCTGGAACGTGTTCCAGTGCCTTGCGCACGACGATGGGACAAGTGCCGCAGGTCATCTTCTGAACCTGCAGTGTAAGGGTTTGCGGTGGCGCGGCGGACGCGGCGGATGCCACCAACGAAGCGATCAGTGCCTGCAAATAGCGCATGCGGTCTCCTTCATCCTATTAGCTGCGGCGCAAACCATGGAAATGCGATCAGGGCCAGCAGCCCGACTGTGACGGCCCAGAAAATCACGCGCTGCCGGCGGACGCGCCGCGGATCGGCGCAAGTTTCGCCAGGCTCACATCGTTGGGGAAGCAGGTAGAGCCGCCTGAACGCCAACGCGAGGAAAATCACAGTCGTAGCAATAAAGATGGGCCGATACGGCTCCAACGCCGTGAGTTGTCCGATCCAAGCTCCGCTCACCCCCAGGGCCAGAAGCACCAACGGACCTACGCAACAAAGCGATCCCACCACTGCCGCGGCAATGCCAGCCCACAAGTGTTTGCCAATGCTCACCATCGGCGTAGGCTACACCCTGTACCTAGGTACGGAGTCAACTATGCAGTCGGCCATCTATACAATTGGCCAACTCGCCAGGGAGGCGGGAGTGGGTGTCGAGACGATTCGCTACTACCAGCGACGACGCCTGCTCGCCGTACCCATCAAGCGCGTCCAAGGGTTCCGCTACTATGGTGCGGAGATGCTCGAACGCCTCCGCTTTATTCGTCGCGCCCAGGCCTTGGGTCTTGCCCTGGAAGACATCCGCCAGCTACTTGGGCTCGATCGTAAGCGGGCGTGCGCGACAACGCGTGCGCTCGCGGCTCAGCGCCTTGTGGCGGTGGAGGCGAAGCTCAAGGATCTGACCGGTCTGCGCGACGCTCTCAGCGCGATCGTGCAGGAGTGCGATCACGAGGGAGGGTCAAGTTGTCCCTTGCTGACGCGGTTGGCAATCGATAGATGACGCGCAGCGCGATCTGCTGGCTACTGCCAAATCTACTGCCAAATCCGGGGGTCGGAGGGGACGGGAGGGAACAAAAATACAAATGAATTCAGTAAGTTATTGATTCCTATGATGTGTCCGCTTCGAATCCCTCTCTCTCCGCCAGTTCTTTCCCGATTGATCTCATGGGCTTACGTACAGGCGCCACGTTCCTGGTGCCAAATCCAGTGCCAGACGCTGAACGCCGCCGGCAGCGGCGTTTCGCTCCGCCCACTGGGCCGCCATCGCTGCAGGAGTCTCCGGAACCATCCTGAGCGTCGGCTTGGCTCGGTAATGCCAGGAATTCGCATGGAGCGGCGAATCGCCGCCACGTCTGATTCGACGGCGCCATCGGCCCACGCGGCGTAGACCTCGAGCATGGTGCGCACGGTGTGGCCGTGCTGCCGCGCCACCCACAGTGGGTTCTTGCCGAGCATGAGGTTCCAGCTCACGCAGGAATGGCGCGCGCAGTACGGACGGCGCGGGCGGATGGGCAACCGTGCCAGCGACTTCGTCCAGCGCCGGCCGGGCTCCTTGATTGAGACCAGCGGTGAGCCATCGTCCGCGAAAAAGATGTACGGATGGCGAATGCGCCCCTCCCGTTCAAATCGTTCACGCAGCGCAAGCTGTCGACGCAGCACCGTCACCGCCCGCGGGGACAACTCAAAGATTCGGTGCACGCCAGTCTTCGTGGTTGCGCGGTCGACTCCGGCGACGCGTGCCTTGTTGACGCGCAGCGTGCCGCGCCCAGCATCGAAGTCCGACACCGTGAGCGCGATCTGTTCCGAAGGTCGCAGCCCCGTGAAGAACCGGAACTCGTCGTAGTTGGCCTGGGCCTCGCCCCAGTCTTCGCGAATCGTGCAGATCAACGTCTCGGCCTCTTCAATGCGAAAGGGATCGGGGCGGATGCGATCCTTGCGCGACATACGACAGCCGCGAAGACCTCGTGCCGGGTTGATGTGATGCGGGTGGTTGCGGCACGCGAATTCAAATGCCCGGCGCAGTACGCTGATGGCGTTGTTGTAGGTTTTGCGACTGCAGCGGTATGCGTCGGCCACGCGCGCCAGCGTTACGTAGTCGACACGCAGGAAGGGGACGGTGCCGATCTGCGGCCGCCACAGGGCGTTCAGTACGCGTCGGTAGCCGGAGACGGTCGCCCAGGCGAGATCATCGCGCCGGAATCGCGACTCGCAGTGTTCGATAAATTGGTCGAAGATCTGATCGCAGGTGCGCACTTGGGACGGATCGATCACCCGGCCTAGGAACCGGTACTCAGGGAACTCCTCCTCGAACAGGAACGTGCCGGCGCGGATGCGTTGGCGGATACCGGAGAGTCGATCGCGAGCCGCGCGGAGGTTCTGTGCGGTGGGCGACCGCCGGATCGTCGGTCGGTACCGAACGCCGTCGAGCATGAAATCGAACTGGATTCGGTTGTTCTGCTTGGGCCTGACGCCCCCGGTACGCGGACCTCGACTGGCCATCAGACTCTCCTCCCTTCGGGTGGGTTGGGCCTACGGCGATACCTGCGGCGCCGCGCCGATCTGCTGTGGAACGGGCCTCGAGTAGCATGGCGCCCCGGGGGCCGGACTCGTGCAGTTCTGACCAAAATGGATAAATAGCTTGCCATGTGTCGCGATCTGGCTCGGCTATTGTCCATGCGATTACGTGAAACTGGCCCGATTGAACTCGAACCGATAAAAGACTATATTTAGTCCTATCACGACACCCGGAGATCTTATGCGGTATTCAACCCAGATCAGGCCGATAAGCTACCTGAAGGCCAACGCCGCCGAGGTGCTGCAGGAACTGGCGGACCAGCGACAGCCGATGGTCATCACCCAGAATGGTGAGGCTAAGGCTGTTATCCAGGACGTAGCCACCTACGAGCAGACGCAGGAAACGCTGGCGCTATTGAAGATCCTGGCACTGGGTAATCAGCAAGTCTCCCAAGGCCGTGTCAAGCCGCTCGCCGATGTTGCCAGACGCTTGCGCGCCAGCCCCCAGACGGAGGACTGATGCGCTTTGAAGTCGTTCTCACCGAGGATGCCGAGCGCGACCTGGAAGACATCGTCAGCCATATCGCGACGCACGATTCGCCCCGTAGCGCTGATCACGTCCTGAACCGAATACTCGAGATCGCAGAGAGCCTTTCGGGCGCGCCGGCGCGTGGATCGCAGCCGAAGGAACTGCGTGGGCTGGGCGATCAGGAATACCGGCAGGTTTTCTTCAAGCCTTACCGGCTCATCTATCGGGTCGTCGAAGAGCGCGTGGTCATCTACCTGATCGCCGATGGTCGACGGGACATGCAATCCTTGTTGGCGCGCCGGCTGCTCGGCGGCGGTTAACGCGCCCGTGGGTTCGCGACGCGCCTTTCCAATGCGCGGATTGCTGTGATTGCGCTGTGTTGTTCCCGCGTCGTTCGGAACCGGCTGGGAGTAGCAAGCCGACCGCCAGACGCGCCCGAGCCTACGTCTCGCCTCGGCAACTGGTATGTGCATCTGGTACGCCTTGGACCTCGGCAGTATGTCCTTGCCACCAGCGAACGATCATTGCTCACCGTCGTTCTCCCGGCGCGCGAGCTGCGGACTACGATGGAAGGAAATCTGCGGGTCGCAGTCGGGCAGTTATTGTTGGCTCTGAATATTCCACCCGAAATCGTGAGAAGCGAGGTGGGAGAAATGCAGCCGGTAATCATCGCCCCGGCGACGAACCGGCGAGTACTCGGTTCGATGAACGAATTGGCGTTTCATCTGGGCGTGCGGCAAGATCAACTCAGCGATCCGGTCGACATGGCTGTGAGCCTGAGCGGCATCCCGTTGTCGGCTGTGGGTTCCAAGAGCCACTACGGTATTCCGCGGGACGTCGCACTCGATCTGCTCGTGAATCCCGGACATTGAGGAACTGCGCACTACGATCGCGGCCGCTAGCTCGCGAGGGTCGGGTTAGACGCTCGATCGCGGAGATTCCGGAGTGTTACGAAACGTCGGTACTTAAAAACAAGTACCGACGTATTGGAACGGCATTCCCGGCAATCGATTCGCTGATTCGCAGCAACGACTACGACGCGGGCTACTGCCAAATCTACTGCCAAATCCGGGGGTCGGAGGGGACGGGAGGGGACAAAACCCTAGCGAATTCAGTAAGTTATTGATTTGAAAAATGTCTCCGCCGGGTTCGAATCCCTCCCTCTCCGCCAATAGTTACTGAAGAGCCTCTCGGCTTCTCAGTGAACGTCGATCCATAGTATTCGTCGGGGACTGGGAGGGATGACGCCGGAGCGTCCTGACGCGACGGCGGTCCCGAGGTCTGCCGAGGGACGAGCGGCGCAGCCAGCACCATATTTCAGGCTACGCTGCATAGCCGCCGAGCGGTCAAATTTGAGAGTGGTTGCGCCGACCGGCGCACACTGCCACTTGCACCGGCTCTGAACCGGGCCGGTGAGGATCGAATTCAAGGACACCGGCGGTGAACCGCCGGTGTCCTTGCAACTAGCGCTGTCTTACCAGCGGCTGTTGGAGCGGAAGCCGCCGCCGCCGCCGGAGCGGCCGCCGGCCGGCTTGTCCTGCGCCTCATTGACGCGCAGCGAACGGCCGCCCATGGAGTGGCCGTTCAGTGCCCCGATCGCCCGCGAGGCGTCGGACGCCGACATCTCGACGAAGCCGAAGCCGCGAGGACGGCCGGTGTCGCGATCGTTGGGGAGCGCCACGGACTGCACTTCGCCGTGGGCGCTGAAAAGCGCACGGACGTCGTCCTCGGTGGCGCTGAACGGGAGGTTACCTACGTAAATCTTAGCCATTTGTGTCGTATCCAAAAAATTAAAGTCTTAGCGAACTCAATCGGCTATTCCGATCGGGGTACGCGTCAATACACGATTGGCGCCGGCGTGCTGATGGGGTTGTCGTCCCGGCAGCTACCGACCGGTGCGTCGTGTCACCTGATCGAGGTCGATTCAGCTGCGGACAGTGCGCCAGATGAGGCGCCTGATTCAAACAGAAAGGCAACGATCGCGGCAGAGGATACCACCTGTCGCGCCCGAATGCACGGTAATCCTAACGACCGCCCGGATGGCCCCGCAGCCCGGGCACGGGTTCAGCCGGGTTTGCCGTCGACTCGAGGGCTCAGGAGTATCGGCGCATAGACGGCGATGAACAGCCCGAACGCAGCGCTCCAGAGCGACGCGGCGAGCACGATCACGGCCGCATACGGCAGCGGCAGACAATGCGGACCGAACACGCGCACGGCCGTTGCCATGGCGAGCAGACCGTACGCCCAGACGGTCGGCCGCGCCGCCACGAGCGCTCTGCCCGTGTGCCCGAGCGAGGCCCGTGTCATCACGGCCAGGGTCATGGTCGCCGCCGCGCCGATCGTCAGCGCGTGCCAGTAGAACTGCGCCCACGACCATCCGCCGAGCAGCGCCAGCGCCTTGAGCGCGAACCCTATGGGTAGCCAGAGGTATGCCAGGTGCAGCACCCAGACCAGCGGCATGCGTCGCGCCGCGAGCGCACGCCACTGCGTCAGCCGGACGGCCTGAACCGCGGCGACGGCGGCGGCGACCACGCCCGCCGCTTCGCCATCCGGATGCAGGATGTCGACGCCCACCACCGCGACCATGCCGACCAGCGCCAGAGCGGTCACGCCGGGCCAGGCGCGCAGTTGCACCGACACGCCCCGCTGCTTCAAGGCAGCGCTGGTGAAGGCGGGAATGATCCGGCCACCGATCAGCGTGACGAGCAGGAGGACGATGTCGATTCCGACGAAGAGCGAGTGACGCGCTTGCGCGGGGTCGCCGCGCCACATTCCCCAATAGAAGGCGGCGTTCGTGGTCCACAGCGCCACCAGCACGAGCAGCAGGACGGCATTTCGGTTGCCCTTGTGCACGAGCGGCGGCGCTACGAACGCCGCCAGCGCCGGCAGGAACGCCAGATCGATGGCCGCCACGGCCGGCAGAGGCCAGAGCGCCGACGTCGCTATGGCAATTCGTGCGAGCAACCAGAGTCCTGCGAGCAGAGCCAGCGGGCGGCCCGCGAAGCCACGCTCTCCGGTCCAATTGGGCACGGCGGTCAGCATGAACCCGGCCATTGCCGCGGCGAGGAATCCGAACAGCATTTCGTGGCCGTGCCAGAGCGGCGGCGCCCAATCGGTGCCAAGCGGCAGCACGCCAACGTATGCGGCGGCCCACCAGGGAACGAGCAGCAGCGCGAGCGCGCCGGCGCCGAGGAAGAACGGGCGGAAGCCGTAACCGAACAGCGCACCCGGCGTGATCGAAGGTCGGTCGCGCCGATCCTGCGCTGCGTAGTGAGTTGCGTGCTGCGCGTTCACGTCGACTTTGCGTTGGAACAACCGTCTGGCGAGGTGCGGCGGGGGTCTTCTCGATCGTCCGCGGGCGGGATCGGTCCGACCTTCATCCAGTCATCGCCCCACCATTCGATGGGGTGTGGAGAGCGTTCCGTGCCATTGCCACAACGCATGTCGTTCGCGGGGCACAGGTGCTCGCAGCCCCAGCAGATGCGTTCCGGATGTCCCGGATGAGACGGTATACTCACGTATGGCCATTCTGTTGCGCCACGGGCCGGTGTCGTATCCGGAATACTGCGTATGATGCACGGATCCATCGCGGATCGAAGAGAGGGTGTGAGATGAGCGATTCGGCGTACGACCGGCGCGCATTCGTCAGCGGCGGCCTCGTGGCGGCGGGCCTCGCCGCCGTAGTCGGCAACGCTTCGGCGTCGACGCGGCCGGTGGAGGGCGCGTGGCGGCCGGCCAGCGAGCCCAACGACGCGTGGCTCGACAAGCCGGGCACGCGCCACAGATTGGTCGTCGACACCTGGACTGCCGCGGCGGCCGAGCAGGCGTTGGGATACGTCGACACGTTCTACCGCGCCAACGAGAGCGGCTACGGCCTCGCGGCGGACGCGCTCGGCGTGGTCATCGTGCTGCGCCACTTCTCCACGCCCTTTGGCTATGCCGACAAGGTCTGGGAGAAGTACGGCGGTGCGTTGGCGGAGCTGATCAAACTCTCCGGCCGGGTCGCCATCCGCGCGGCGCAGGTAAACCCGCTGCTCGCCAGTGCTCCGTCCGCAGGCAAGCGGGGCGGCGACGAAGAGGATCCTACGCTCACCAGTCTGGCGGCGAAGGGCGTACGTTTCGCGGTCTGTGCCGCTGCGACCGCCAACCTGGCACAGATTCTCGCCAAGTCCGGCGGCAACGCGGCGGCCATCGAAGCGGAACTGAAGGCCAATCTGGTGCCCGGCGCGGTGCTGATGGCCTCTGGCGTGGTCGCCGTCAATCGAGCGCAGGAGTACGGCTACGCGTTCATGTCCGTCGTGGCCTGAGGCGCCGCCAAGCCGCCACGGGCCCGTTCAATGGGACAGCAACTGTTCGCGGGGGCAATGGACGTGACTTGGTGCAGGCGTCTGATTGCGTTTGCCGTGTTGGGGCTCGCCGGCTGCGCGACGCCGCCGCTCGAGCGCATGCAAGACGCGGCCGGCGGGCTCTACGGGGCACGATCCGGCGTGCCCGGCGTGACGACGTCGGCAGTGATGGTGTCCGCAAGTGCGGCCGACGGCGAGACGGATCCGCGTGTGGCCGCGCTGCTCGCCGCACCGCTCACGGCCGACGCGGCCGTGCAGGTGGCGCTGCTGCAGAACCCGCGCGTCCAGGGCCTCTACGCGGAGCTCGGGATCGCCCGGGCGGACCTGTACGACGCAGTTCACCTGTCGAATCCCGTCCTCGGTTACGTGGGGCTCGGCGGCGGCGGCGACGGCGGGCGGGTCGACTGGAGCCTGTCGCAGAATTTCACGGAGATCGTCTTCCAAAGGTACCGCAAGCAGGGCGCCGAGAGCCGCGTGCTGCGCGCCGAGCAACGGGTCGCCGGGGGGCTCCTCGGACTGGAGGCCGACGTCAGGTCCGCGTACGTTCGCTACGTGGGCAGCCGGACGATCGCCGGCCTGCGCGAGCACATCGCACAAGACACCGGGGTGTCCGCGAATTACGGTCAGCAGCTGTTCGCTGCCGGCAACATCAACCAGTTGCAGCTATCGCGGCTACGGGAGGCCGCGGATCTCGCGCGCACAGAGGCGCTGCGCGCACGGTCGGCCGAAATCGGCGACCGCAACGCTCTGCTCACCTTGCTGGGCCTGCGCAGCGACGCACGGGTGGAGTTCGCCGGCGAGTACGCGTTGCCCGAGGAGCAGACGCCTGTGCTCGAGGAGCTGCAGCGCTGGGCGCTCGACAACCGCCTCGACTTGGCCAGCGCCCGGGAGGCGCTTCGATTCGCCGAAGTTGCGCGCACGCACGCGCGCCGCTGGCGCTGGCTCGGCGAGTCGAGCATCGGCGTGGCGACGGAGCACGACGGGGCCTTCGGTGCCGTGCCGCCGGAGACTCTGGTCGGCCCGAGCGCGAGTCTCGCCCTGCCACTGTTCAACCGAGGCGAGGGATCCGTCGATCGGGCGCAGGCCGCGGTGCAGGCGCTCGGCGCCGACGTGCGTGCACTGACGCTGTCGATCGAGAACGACGTCGCCACGCGCGTGGCGGAGTTGGCGGCGGCGCGCGCCGCCTTCGACGTCTATCGCGGCAAACTCGTCCCCGAGCAGCGCGCCATCGTGGCGGAGAGCCGCAGGCAGCAAAACTACATGCTCATCGGCGCCTTCGAAGTGCTCGCTGCGCAGGCGCATCAGTATGCGGGCTACCAGGCATACATCGAGGCGCTGCGCGACTACTGGACCGCCCGCGTCGATCTCGCACGCGCCACCGGCGGGCGTTTCCCGGGTTTCGCCGGTCCGGGTGCGTCCGGTGCGCGCGTCGACCCGTTGACCGATCTTGACCCGAGTTTCGGAGCAAAGCCATGACCGTTTCACGCCGCTCCTTGTTGCGCGCCGCCGGCACCGCCGCGCTCGGCACCGCCGCGCTCGGCGTCGCCGCCGAAGGCGCGACGGCCGCCGCGACGCCGGAAACGGCACTGAGCCCGCCGTTGCGCCGGCGCGCTGCGGCCGGATCGGTGCGGACCCTGAACGGCTGGAGCCTGCCGTTCAGGATGGACGGCGGGGTCAAGGAGTTTCATCTGGTCGCGGAGGAAGTGGAGCACGAGTTCGCACCGGGCTGCCGGGCCAAGTGCTGGGGTTACAACGGCAGTACGCCCGGGCCCACGCTCGAGGCCGTGGAGGGGGATCGGGTGCGCGTGCTGGTCACGAACCGCCTGCCTGAACCCACGTCGATACACTGGCACGGCGTGTTGCTGCCGTCGGGAATGGATGGTGTCAGCGGCCTCTCGCAGCCGGCCATCGGTCCGGGCGAGACCTTCGCATACGAGTTCACGCTCAGGCAGCACGGCACCCACATGTATCACCCCCACGCCGACGAGATGACACAGATGGCGGTGGGCATGATGGGCATGTTCATCATCCACCCGGCCGGTCACGAGCACGAACCGATCGACCGGGAATTCGCCTTCCTGCTGCACAATTGGGCGCTGCGACCCGGAACGTTCCGGCCGGATCCGTCGATCATGCTGGAATTCGACCTGTGGACGTTCAACGGCAAGGTCTTCCCCGCGATCGAACCGCTGGTGGTGCGCGCCGGCGAACGGGTGCGTGTGCGCATCGGCAATCTCTCCATGTGGAACCACCCCGTCCACCTGCACGGCCACCAGTTCGAGGTCACGGGATCGGACGGGGGCCGGTGGCCCAAGGAACGCTGGCGGCGCGAGGTCACCGAGATCGTGGGGGTGGGGCAGACGCGCGACATCGAGTTCGTGGCGGCGCCGGGCGACTGGGCGTTGCACTGTCACATGTCTCATCACACCATGAACGCCATGGGTCACGGCATTCCGAACGTGCTGGGAGCGAACATCGCGGCTGCCGACCAGGATCTCGCCGCGCTCCTGCCGGGGATGATGAACATGGGCGCCGACGGCATGTACAAACACGAACAGCACGTCGAGATGATGGGACTTCAGGGACCGGCGAATACCTTGCCCATGATGGGCGGCCGCGGTCCGTACGGTCCGCTGGGCATGGGCGGCATGTTCACGGTCGTCAAGGCGCGCGCCGGCCTGGCGGCCGACGACTATCGCGACCCCGGCTGGTACGCCGCACCGGCGCAAACCATGGCGAAGCGCGTCAGCGAGGACCCGGATTTCGGAACTCCCGTGCGCCGTTCGCCGGCGTCGCCAGCGACGGGGTCGTCATGAAGCCGTCGACACTCGCACTCGTCCTCGTCTGCGCCGCATTCAGCGCCAGCGCCGCCGCTCACGCCCATCTGCATGCCTCGGTGCCTGCCGACCACGCCACCGTGTCGGCGGCGCCGAGGCAGTTGAGCCTCGCGTTCAATGAATCCGTGGTGCTGACCGCGCTGACCATCCAGAAGGGCGATTCGGCACCAACCCGGCTCGGACCGCTGGCGGACGCCGGCGCCGCGGAATTCAAATTCGAACTTCCCTCCCTCGACGACGGTAGCTACGTCGTCAAGTGGCGCGCCATCAGTGCCGATGGGCACATCATGGCCGGAAAATTCACGTTCACGGTCCGATCTGCGGCGCCCTGAGACGACGTTGCGCCGGGATCGCGGGGCGTCGCCCGCTTGCGGGAACCTGACATGACCCTGGACGCGGCATCGATCGCGTTGCAGGCGATCGCATACCTCGCGTTGCTGCAGGCGGCTGGCGGGGTGATGTACCTCGGGTCCGTGGGCGCACCCATGAGGGCAGGGCGGGAGGCGGTGGTGGCGCTGATCCGGCGTGCGGCGGCGCTCGGCATCGCGGCCGCGCTGATGCACGCCGCGTTCGAGGCTGGACGCATGGCCGGAGAATTCGCCGGCATGGCGGACGGCCGCTTGCAGCGGTTGGTGTGGTTCGGACCCGCCGGTGAGGCCACCGTTGTGCGTGCCGCGGCGCTGACGATCCTCGCGATGCGCTGGAATCACGGGGCCGCGCGGATCGGGACGGTTCGAACCGCCGCCGCCGTCCTCGCCGTCCTGTCGCTGTTGACGGTCGGGCACACCGCGACGAATCCGGCACGCGGCGTGCTCGCGCCGCTGCTCGCGCTGCACCTGCTGGTGGCGGCGTGGTGGTTCGGTTCGCTGTTGCCGCTCGCCTGTGCGGCCCGCCTCGAAATGCCCGACACCGCAGGCCGCTGCGTACACCGATTCTCGGTCGTGGCCGGTTGGCTGGTGCCGTGCATGGCAGTCGCGGGTCTCGCCTTGGCCTGGCTGCTCACCGGCGGGCGATTCGATGGCACCCAGCCGTACGATCTGGCGCTGCTCGCCAAGGCGGCCGGCTTCTCCTCGGCGCTGGCGCTCGCGGCGCTCAACCGCTGGCGACTGGCACCCGCGCTCGCGAGCGGGCGGCCGCAGGCGGTACGCCGGTTCGGTCTCAGCCTGGTAGTGGAGACGGTCCTGCTCGCCGCGGTCGTGGTCGTGACCGCGGCCATGACCAGCCTCTTCTCGCCGGAATCGGCCTAGGGAAGATCGTCCTCGGCGGTGCGGCGCGCGGTCTTGCCGGGCTTGCGTGCCGCCGCCCGTGCGGGCCGCTCCGCCTTCGGGCGAAACGCGCGCAGTGTTTCCACGTGGTGCTGCAGACGCAGTGCGATCCGATCACAAACCAGATCGCAGAGGTCGTAGACCACCTCGTCCGCGATGCGGTAGTAGGCGGCCGTGCCCCGTGCGTGGCGGGCCACGAAGCCCAGGCGCGCGAGCACGCCGAGGTGCTTTGAGACGTTCGCCTGGCTGCAGTCGAGCCGCGCCGTCAGCTCGTTCACGTTCCGCGGTCCCGAGCGCAGCTCGTTCAGGATCCGCAGGCGCAGCGGCTCCGACAGCGCCTGGAAGTAGGCGGCCACGTGCGGCAGGGCGAGCGGATCGAGCTGATTCAACTTCTTGCAGAGACGGCGGCCATCGGTGCGCACAGGATAGCATCTCCACCTATTGAAACGTCAATAACTATACAGTAATATAGTCACAAAGCATAGGAAAAACCGCGATGCGCAAGCTAGTTCGATGGACTCTTCCCGCTCTGGTCGGTGTGGTCGGTTTGCCCCTGGCGGCCGCGGCTGCGGACCAGCCCGACACCCTGGTGATCGGGGCCGGATCGGCGCCGCCGAGGCTGGTCGCGCCGGGCCAGGTGGAGGCCGTGCGACAGGCGCAACTCGCGGCGCAGGCCTCGGGGCGGATCACCGAGGTGTTGGTGCGTAGCGGTGAGATGGTTCGCCAGGGCCAGGTATTGCTGCGCATCGACTCTCCCGCTGCGCAAGCGGCGGCGGCCGAAGGTGACGCGCAGGCGGGAGCGGCCGCTGCGCAGGCGGCGAGCGCGCGCGCGGATTTCGCCCGCAGCCAGCGCTTGCACGACAAGGGCTACATCAGCGATGCCGCCTTCGAACGCGCGCGCGCGCAGCTGCAGGCCGTCGAGGCCCAGGCGGCGGCCTCCGCGGCGCACGCCAAGGCGGCGCGCACGTCGGCGAGTTGGGAGGCGTTGCGCGCTCCCTACGACGGCCGCGTGACCGCCGTGCGCGTCGCGGCCGGTGATCTGGCCTCGCCGGGCGAACCGCTGGTGAGCGTCTATGCACCCGGCGCCATGCGGGTCATCGCCGACGTGCCCACCGACGTCGCGGGCCGTCTGGCGACCGACAGGCCGGTGCAGCTTGCCTACCAGGCGGGGGCTTGCGCACGCGCACCGACGCAGGTGGACTCCTGGGTGGTGGTGCCCGCCGTCGATCCGCGCAGCCGCAGCGTCGGAGTGCGTGTCGAAATCGCCGCCGCGCCGGACTGCCTGCCGGGAACCCTGGTGCAAGTGAGTGTGCCGCTGCGAGGCACGCAGTCGATACTTTTGGTGCCGCCGGCCGCGGTTATTCGACGCGGCGAACTGCAGGCCGTGTACGTGGTCGGCACGGACGGGCGCGTGTCCTTGCGGCAGATCCGGCTCGGCGAGTCGCGTGCGGACGGAATCGAGGTGCTCGCCGGCCTCGACCCCGGCGAACGGATCGTGCGCGACGTCACTCGTCTGCGGGTGCCGGCCGCCGGGCGGGGTGAGCTGCCGTGACGACGCCCGCCACCGAGCACGGCGCGCACCTCGGCATCGCCGGGCGCACCGCGCGCGCATTCCAGGATTCGCGTCTGACCCCGCTGCTGGCGCTGGTCGCGCTGCTGCTCGGCGTGTTCGCGGTGCTGGTGACGCCGCGCGAGGAGGAGCCGCAGATCAACGTCACCATGGCCAACGTGCTCATCCCGTTCCCCGGGGCGTCGGTGCGCGACGTCGAGCAGATGGTCGCCGGTCCCGCGGAGCAGGTTCTCGGGCAGATGGCGGGACTCGAACACGTCGCCTCGGTGTCACGGCCTGGAATGGCCGTGCTCACGGTGCAGTTCAAGGTCGGTGTGCCGCGTACCGAGGCGCTGGTGCGCCTGCACGACACCCTGGTCGACAACCGCGACTGGCTCCCGCCGGGCCTCGGCGCGGGTGAGCCCGTCGTCAAGCCGAAGGGCATCGACGACGTGCCCACCCTCGCCGTGACGCTCTACGATCGCCGCGCCGATGGCAGCGGATACTCGCTGGAACGCGTGGCGCACGCGATGGAGGCGGAACTCAAGCGCGTCCCCGGCACGCGCGAGGTGACGACGATCGGCGGGCCCGGTCGCGCCATCAACGTCGACCTGGACGCGGCGGCCCTGCGTGCCTCCGGCGTGACCGTGCAGGAACTCGCGCTCGCGATTCGCTCGGCCAATGCCGGCATGCCCGTCGGCGAGCTCGTCAGCGGCAACGAAAGCGTGCGGCTCGACGCCGGCGAGTGGTTCCGGGACGCGGCGGATCTCGGCACGCTGGTAGTCGCCGTCCGCGACGGTCGTCCGGTGTACCTGCGCGACCTCGCGAGGATCAGCGACGGGCCGCCGCAGCCCCAGCGCTATGTCTGGTACGGCACCGCGGGCAAGGACGCAGGCGAGTTCCCGGCCGTCACGGTCGCCGTGACCAAGAAGCCCGGCGAGAACGCGGTCGAGGTCGCGGCGCGTCTGCGCGAACGCATCGCCAACCTCGAAGAGACCGTGATACCGCAGGGCGTGGGCGTCGCCATCAGCCGCGACTACGGCGCCACCGCCAACGAAAAGGCGCTGAAGCTCATCGAGAAGCTGCTGTTCGCAACCAGCACCGTCGTGGCACTCGTGTTCTTCACGATGGGCAGGCGCGAAGCGCTGATCGTCGGCGTCGCGGTGGCGCTGACGTTGACGGTCACGCTGTTCGCCTCCTGGGCCTGGGGATTCACCCTCAATCGCGTCAGCCTATTCGCGCTCATATTTTCGATCGGCATCCTGGTCGACGACGCCATCGTCGTGGTGGAGAACGTCCACCGACATCGGCAACTCGAGCCAACCGTGCCGCTCGCGGCGCTGATCCCGCGGGCCGTGGACGAGGTCGGTGGCCCGACCATTCTCGCGACCTTCACGGTGATCGCGGCGCTGCTGCCGATGGCGTTCGTCACCGGGCTCATGGGGCCGTACATGGGGCCGATTCCCATCAACGCCTCGATGGGCATGATGATCTCGCTGGCGGTCGCTTTCGTGTTGACCCCGTGGCTGGCGCTGCGGCTGTTCGCCCGCGCCGGCGGCGCACACGGCGCCGCGCACGGCGGTGGCGGAGCGGCGGCGCGCCTGATGCCGTGGGTGCGGCGGATCTTCGGCAGGTTCCTCGATCCGCGCGACGGTCGGCGCAACCGGCGCCTGCTCTGGGCCGGCATCGGCGCCCTCATCCTGGCGTCGCTCGCGCTGCCGGCGCTGCGGCTGGTGGTTCTCAAGATGCTGCCGTTCGACAACAAGTCGGAGTTCCAGGTGGTCGTGGACATGCCTGCCGGGACGCCGCTCGAGCGCACCGCCGCGGCGTTGCACGCGCTCGGCGCGGTGCTCGCCACGGTACCCGAGGTGCGCGACTACCAGGCGTACGCGGGCACCGCGTCGCCCATCAATTTCAACGGCCTGGTGCGCCAGTACTATCTGCGCGCCGCTCCGGAGCTCGGCGACATCCAGGTCAACCTCGTCGACAAGAGCCACCGCCACGACCAGAGCCACGCCATCGCCACTCGCGTCAGGCCGCTGCTGGCGCCGGTGGCGGCGCGTTATGGCGCCGTCGTCAAGGTGGTCGAAGTGCCTCCGGGGCCGCCGGTGCTCGCGCCGATCGTCGCGGAGGTGTACGGCCCGGACGCCGCGGGACGGGCGCAACTGGCGCGCGAGTTGCGCGGCATCTTTGCGGGCACCGCCGGGGTGGTCGACGTCGACTCGAGCCTGATCGCAGCGGCGCCCCGCCAGGTTCTCACTGTCGACCGCGCACAGGCGGCGCGGCTGGGTGTGTCCCTCGGCGACGTCGTGGCGACGCTGCGCGCCGGCCTGGCGGGCACGGACGCGGGGTTCCTGCACGACGGCAGCAAGTATCCGGTGCCGCTGCGGTTGCGGCTGCCGGCGAATACCCAGGGATCGCTGGCGGCGGTCTCCGCCCTGCGCGTGCGCGCGGGCAACGGCGACGAGGTGCCGCTCGGTTCGCTGCTGCGGATCGAGGACGGCTCGGTGGAGCAGCCGGCCTATCACAAGGACCTGCTGCCGGTGACCTACGTCGTCGGTGACATGGCAGGCCACATCGACAGCCCTCTGTACGGCATGTTCGCCATGCGTGCGCGGCTCGGTGCGCTCACCGCCGCCGACGGTGGACCGGTCGCCGAATACTTCATCCACCAGCCGAGCGATCCGTATCGCGGCTACGCCGTGAAGTGGGACGGCGAGTGGCAGGTCACCTACGAGACCTTTCGCGACATGGGCGCCGCCTACGCCGTCGGCCTGATCCTGATCTACCTGCTGGTGGTGGCGCAGTTCGGCTCCTACGGCCTGCCGTTGATCATCATGGCGCCGATACCCCTCACGCTGATCGGCGTGATGCCCGGCCACGCACTGCTCGGCGCGCCGTTCACGGCGACGTCGATGATCGGCATGATCGCGCTCGCCGGCATCATCGTGCGCAATTCGATACTGCTGGTCGACTTCATCCGCCTGCAGACCGGCGCGGGCGTGCCCTTGGCCGACGCCGTGATGGCCTCCGTGGCGACGCGCGCCCAGCCCATCGCGCTCACTGCGCTCGCCGCCATGCTCGGTGCGCTGTTCATCCTCGACGATCCGATCTTCAACGGGCTCGCGATCTCGCTGATCTTCGGGATCCTGGTCTCGACGGTTCTCACTCTGGTAGTGATCCCGCTGTTGTATTTCGCAGTTCACGGGCGTTCGGTTGCGCCCCCGAAAAATCAAGGAGATGCATCATGACTTCCTGGCAAATGACTCGTGTGGTGGCGGGTGCGTTCGTGTTGCTGTCGCTCGCGCTGGGCGTCCAGGGAAGTCCGCTCTACGTGAGCGGCTACTGGCTCTGGTTCACCGCCTTCGTGGGCGTGAACCTGCTGCAGAGCGGTCTCACTCGCTGGTGCCTGATGGAGCGGATCCTGCGGGCGTTCGGTTTGCGTGAGGGGACTTGAGTCGGCGGAGCCATCCAACATGCGCGCATTCTGGATCGCCTTGCCCGTGTTCGTCGTCAGCGCAGCCAACGGTGCGCTCGCGGCCGAACCTGCTCTTCTCACCGCGTGGCACGGGGTCGTCGCGCACAGCCCCGAGTTCGCCGCCGCGCGCGCGCGCCGGGAGGCCGGTGCCGCGGCCCGCGAGGCCGCCAGGGCGCTGTGGATGCCGACCCTCGGCGCGCAGGGCGGCGTCGGCTATCAGAGTTTCGACAGCGTCACCACCGGCGCACAGTTCTCCGCGCCGGGCTTCGGCACCAGCAACGGCGCCGACTTTCGCAGCAACATCAACGGCGGCACGGCGACCCAGTGGTCACTGCTCGCGGAGCAACCGTTGTTCGACAACGGGCGCAAGGCGGACAGTGACGGAGCCCGAGCCCGTGCGCGCATCGCCGAGGCCCAATTCAGACAGGCCGAGCAGAGCCTGATGGTCAAGACCGCCGAGGCGCTGGCCTCCGTGGTGGAGACCGGGGCGCGATTTCGCGCGGTCCAGCGGCAACGCCAGTCGGCGATCCGCGCGCGCGAGTTCGCGCACGAGCGCTTCCAGGCGGGAGACCTGCCGGTCACCGAGTGGCGCGAGGCCCAGGCGCAAGCCGACCAGCTCGCCGTGCAGGAACTCGACGCGCAGCGCGCCTACGCCATCGCCAACGAGGCATACGCCAATCTCACCGGCCTCGCCCCGCCCGATGGGCCGGTCGACGTCGACGCGCCGCCCACGATGGCGGTGCCCGCGACGGCCGCGGATTCCGGCGCCGACGTTGCGCCGACTGCGCCGTCACCGGTCGAGGATTGGTTGCGCCGGGCGAGGACATCGAGTCCTGTGCTCGCCGCGCAGCGCGAGCAGCAGACGCTGGCGGAGGCCGAAACTCGGCGCTTCTCGCCGCTGCAGGGGGTGAAGGTGAGCCTGGTGGGCGAGTACTCGCGCCAGTCGATCACCGGCAGCGGAGACTACGGCGACGCGGGCTACACCCAGAGGATCGCGGGGGTGGGCCTGCAGGTGACGGTGCCGATCTTCTCCGGCGGCATGCGGGCGGCGCAGCGGCACGCGGCCGACGCGTCGCTGCGCGCGGCCGACGCCGACGTCGAGGCCGTCGGCCGGCAGGTCGAACTCCAGGTACGCGCCGCATGGCTCACCGCGGGTACGGCACGGGCGCGCCTCGCGGCCACGCTGCGCGCGCAGCAATCGGCAGAGACGCGGCTGGATGCGACCCGCGTGGGTCACGACGCCGGCGATCGAACCATGCTCGACTTGCTGGCAGCGGAAGGCGCCGCGTTGCAGGCCCGCGCGGAAGCGATCGGCGCGCGCTGCGACGGATTGCTGGCGACGCTCAGGCTCGCAGCCGCGGCCGGCACTCTCGACGAGCCGGCGCTGGCGACGGCCGCCGCGGGCGAGTTCACCTGCGGGGATCCCGCCGCTCCCTGAGCGGACGCATTTGGCGACAACCCATCGGCAGCAACCCATCGGCAGCAACCGGAGACAAGTCCATGGCTCACATCGTCATCATCGGCGCCGGCGTCGGCGGCACGCCGCTCGCATACGAACTGCGGGCGAGCCTGGGACGCGAGCACCGCATCACCGTGGTCAATTCGACCGATTACTTCCAGTTCGTCCCCTCCAATCCGTGGCTCGCGGTCGGCTGGCGCAGCCGCGACAAGATCACGCTGCCGATCGGAAGACATCTGGCTCGCAGAGGCATCGACTTCATCGGCCTGCCGGTCACGCGCATCGACGCGGACGGCAACACCTTGCACCTCGCCGACGGCCGCACGCTGCCCTACGACTACCTCGTCGTGACGACGGGACCGCGGCTCGCGTTCGAGGAGGTTCCGGGCGCCGGACCGGAGGGACACACTCAGTCGGTGTGCACCGTCGATCACGCCGAGCAGGCCTGGGCCAGGTATCAGGAGTTTCTCGACGACCCCGGGCCCATCGTCATCGGTGCCATGCCGGGAGCGAGCTGTTTCGGGCCGGCGTACGAGTACGCCTTCATCGTCAACGCCGACTTGAAGCGCCGCCGCCTGCGCAAGAAGGTGCCCATCACCTTCGTCACCAGCGAGCCGTACATCGGGCATCTCGGTCTCGCCGGCGTCGGCGACTCGAAGACGCTGCTCGAGAGCGAGCTTCGCAATCACGACATCAAGTGGATCACCAACGCCAAGACCACGCGGGTCGAGGCGGGGAAGATGTTCGTCACCGAGGTGGACGCCAATGGCGCCACCGTCAAGGAGCACGAGCTTCCCTTCAAGTATTCCATGATGCTGCCCGCCTTCAAGGGCGTGGACCCCGTCGCGCGCGTGGAAGGCCTCTGCAATCCGCGCGGCTTCGTGCTGGTCGACGAGCATCAGCGCAGCAGGAAATATCGCAACTTGTTCGCGGCCGGCGTGTGCATCGCGATTCCGCCGGTGGAGACCACGCCCGTTCCGACGGGCGCGCCGAAGACCGGCTACATGATCGAGACCATGGTCACGGCCATCGCCAAGAACATCCAGGCCGATCTCGCGGGCCGGCCCGCCACCGCGCAGGGCTCGTGGAACGCCATCTGTCTCGCCGACATGGGCAGCACCGGCGCCGCCTTCGTCGCGCTACCGCAGATTCCGCCGCGCAACGTCAACTGGTTCCGCAAGGGACGCTGGGTGCACTGGGCGAAGATCGGATTCGAGAAGTACTTCCTCTACAAGATGAAGCAGGGCAATTCGGAGCCGCTCTACGAGAAGTTCATGTTGCGCGTGCTCGGCATCGAAAGACTGGAGCAGGATTCGAAGGCGCCGCACTGACTGAAATCATAGCCAGAGCAGCGCACCCTCGGGCCGCTTGGTGAGGGCCACGGAGACGATGTAGCCGAAGGTCAGCAGCGCGAGCGCCCACGCCGCCGCGCGCAAGGCTTTCGGGCGCGGGGCGCGCCCGGGTGCGGTTCGCCGCAGCGCGACCGAACCCAGGCCTATGTAGACCAGCAGACCGAGGATCTTGGCGCTCACCCAAGGAGACCGCCATGGCGGCAGACGCAGAATCCAGAGCATGCCGAGCGCCGATGCCAGCAGCAAGGTGTCCACGACGTGCGGCAGGGTGCGTGCGAGCCGATGTCGGATCCAGCGGGCGTCGATGAGATTGCCGATGCCGCGGGCAATGAAGCCGGTGAGCGACACCGTCACCATGGTGACGTGCAAGGCGCGAAGGGTGGTGTAGTTCAAGAGCGGTGTTCCCCCGAGATGGCGCACGCCGTGCAACCCTGCGTGCGCGGTGAGATACTCGCACGAGGCCAGCCCGAGCCGCGAGAGGCATCGAGTCATGAGCGATCCCACCGATCCGGATGACGCCGCCGGCGGCAGCGCGCCCTGCATGTTGCACGACATCGGACCCGACGGCGCTCCGATGGACCGCCAGCAGGCGACCGATGTCGCCCGCTGGCGCAAGGCCGAACGGGAGCGTCTCCTCGCGCTGCGCGCCGCGCTGTCGGTCGAGGAGCGCGCGCGGGTGGCTGTGGACATAGGACGGGAAGTCGACCGACTCCTGCAATCGCGGCCCGAGTCCATCGTCAGCGTCTACTGGCCCATTCGAGCCGAACCGGACTTAAGATCATGGATGCATGCGGCGAGCGATCGCGGTCTGCGGCTGGCCTTGCCGGTGGCGGTGGCGCTGGGCGAGCCTTTGACCTTTCGCGAGTGGCGCCCCGGTTGCCGGATGGTCCGGGGTCTGTGGAAGATCCTGTATCCTGCCGACGGCGCGGAGGTCTTGCCTACCGCCGCCCTCGCGCCGCTGGTGGGATTCGATGCGGGCTGCTACCGCCTGGGATATGGCGGAGGCTTCTTCGACCGTACCTTGGCGGCGCTTCGGCCGAGGCCGCTGGTCATCGGCGTCGGTTATGCCCAAACCCGGATTCCGACGATTTTTCCCCAGCCGCACGACGTGCCCATGGACTGGATCGTCACCGGCAGTGAGGCCTCCAGGGCCCGGCAGGCTTAGTCACTGCGGAACGGTCGGCGCCAGCGCGAGCCACCGCCCTGCGGCGTACCGCTCCAGGCCGCCCTCACCGTATCGCCACAGGTAGAGCCAGCGATTCGCCACCAGGTTGCGCACCGTCGGCTGGGCCTGCAGCGCGGCCTCGATCAGCGCGCGCGGCGCGTCCACGACCACGGTCAGTCGCAACGGTGCGTGCAGCCAACGGCTGCCGTCGTGCACGGACTGGATCGGCAAGCCGATCCGCAGGTCGCCGGTGTTGCCCTCGAACACGCCGATGCGCCCGCCGACCACGTTGTGCAGCACCTTGTTGCCGCTGCCGAAGCGCTGCGGGTCGACCGTCGAGGCGTAATACTGAATGTTGATCCAGTGCGCGACCACCACGGGCGCGGCGAGCAGCGATTCGAGCACCTTGCCGTCCTGATCCGCCGCCGAATCGTAGTCGTGCAGGAATGCGCGGCCTTCGAGGTCGGCCCTGCGAGTCCTGTCGCGCGGCGCCAGGATGAAGGCAGCGTTGCCGGCGAGACCCCACTCCGGCCGAGTCTGCGCCCAGTCGCGCGCACGACGCCGCAGCGCCTGGTGCAACCCGGAGCGGTCGCGCGCGAGCGGCTGCAGACCGAGCGCCGGCGCACGTTCCGCACGCACCACGTCGCCCGCCGCCTCGAACGCCCGGCGAAGTCGCTCGAGGTCCGCGCGATGGCTCTGCGGCAGCAGATCGGCGTCGAAGAACGTCACTTCGTCGGTGGTGGTGTTGTGCAAGGCGCCCACGGCCACGGTCTCGTCGGGCAGATCGATGCCGCGTCCGCGAAGAACACGCCGGATCGACGGATCGTTCAGCGAACGCGCGAGCACGCGCGCGTTGACTTCGCCGGTATTTCCGCCACAGGCGCCGCAGTCGAGGCCGGCCGCGTGCGGATTGTTGGCGCTCTGGCTGCCGTGTCCGACCAGAACCAGGAGCCTGGCAAAGCCACGGGTCAGGCTCATGGCACGCAACACACCCTCGACTCGATCGGCCCGCGCCTGCGTCGCGGCCCCACCGGCGCCACGCATATCCGGGTGCAGCGCGCTGCGATCGGCGGGCGTCAGACCGAGGTCGTCGATCGACGGGCGCGACGCCGCCCATTGGCCCTTGAGGATCTTGCCGAGATACGTCATGCCCAGCGTTTCCACCAGCGCGAATGCGCCCGCGGGCAGGCGGCGGAATGGCACCCACGCCGCTCGCCGTACGAGCGCGGCGGCGCGGCGCTGCGCGATGGACCGGTCGCGCTGTTCGTCCCCCGTGGTGTCGGTGACGTCGTCGATGGGAGCGAGCAGGCCCGGCACCTGGGCGCGCGAGGTGGGCGTGCCGAGCGGCGTGTAGCGCAGCGGCAGCCCGAAGAAGCCGGCGAAGCCGCGGGTGCTCACGTCCGCAGCGGCCGCCTCCAGTGCCCGCCGCAGGCGCTCGGAGCGCACGTCGATGCAGAACACGACTTGCGCCGTGGTCGATCGCACCTCGATCGCGGCGTCGGCGCGGGTCGCGGCGCCCCGCTCGAGCCGAGCCAGCAGGCGTTCCTGGTACGCAATTTCGTGAGCGCGTTGCCAGACGAGATCGATCGACAGGTCCGGCTCGATCGATCTTGCGGCCGCGTGTTGCCACTGCGCCCGCCACTTCGCCCATACGGAAGCGGAATCGCGCCGCCCGTCGTCGAGCAGGGCCTCCCACACCAGACGGGCCGCGAGCAGGTCGGTCAGCCGATCGTCCGCGCCGCCCGCCAGTGCCGCCTCCCAGCGCAGATAGGCGCACCACGCCGCCCAGCCGTTGATGCGTACCAACGTCACCGCGAGCAAATCCTCCACCTCGGATTCGGCGACGCCGAGTTGCGCGATCACGTGTGCGATGGCAGCGAGCGGTTCCGATGGAATCGCCAGCAGCCTCGCACGCAGCGCGCGCGCGTGCGTCAGGCGCTCGACCGCGTGGTCGTACTGCAGGCGCTCGCGCCAGGAGTCGAACAGCCCGGCGGCCTGCCCGGGGTGCCAATCGGACTGGTGGGCGTCGAAGTAAGAAGCGCAGTGCTGGCTGACCTGCTGGGTGATGACGTCCTTCCACGCGGGTTCCCGGCGGCGTGCCGGATCCGTGTCGATCACGTCCGACAGCAGGGCGAGGCCGTGCGCCGCCGGCTCCACGCGCAGCAGTGCGGCGCGGGCGTCCGCGGGTTCGATCGTGGCGTCGCACTCGGCGATGGCCTGATCGAGATGGCGCGGCAATATCTCCCCCTGGGTCACGGCGCGAGCGATGTCCGCGCGCGACGGTGTCCAGGCGCTGCCGTGCAGCCGTCGTAGGGCAGCGGCCACCTGCTCGAATGGCCGGTCTACCTGACCCCACAGTGGATTGACGGCGATTTGCCGGTCGAGCGGCCAGTTCGGGGCGATCCAGCGTGCGGCCCGTTCGATCGCCGCGCGTAGCGAGGCGGTACTGCGAACGGGTTCGGCGAGAACGGTGGTCATGCGGCACCTCGGGGGGCGGACTCGGGCACGCGGACCGGCCAGAGTTGGAAGGTCAGGCGAGTGAACCACTCGTCCAGGTAGAAGCCGGCGTAGGCCCAGGGGTACAGGCGACGAGCGAGTGGGTGTCCGGGCCGGGCGATGACCAGCCACTGGGCGACGTACAGCGCCGCGATGCAAGCGATGGCGAATGCCCCCAGCAGCGGGGGCGTGGCGTTGTCACCGGCCGCGATCCAGTGGCCTATGAGCGAGTGCCACAGCAGGTAAACCTGTACCGCGAGCAGCAGCCCGCCGATGCGCCGCAGTGCCGACGCGACACCGGCGGTGGCGTACCAGAGCGAGGTCGCGAGTCCGATCGCGAGCAGACCGATCGCAATCCAGGACAACTCGGGGGTTCCGACCACGGCGTGCCACGCCCGGGCCGAGCCCGCCGTCGCCGCCCAGGCCACCGGCAGGGCGAAGAGCGGGCGCAGCCCGAGACGGCGCGGTTCGCCCGTCCGCGAGGGCGTGAGCAACTCGCGCAGCCGCGCGTCGCGGAGCGCCTCGCCGCTGCTCAGGAAGGCGTGGGCCTTGTAGAGCGAGTGCGCCACCAGGTGCAGCAGGGCGAGGTCGAACAGACCCAGGCCGCACTCGAGAAGCATGAAGCCCATCTGCGCACAGGTAGACCAGGCGAGCCGCACCTTCACCGACACGCGGGTCATGGTCACCAGACCGGCGATCGCGGCCGTGAGCCCCCCGGCGAGCACGAGCACGGCGCTCGCCAGCGGCGCGCTGCCGAGCAAGGTCGCGAGTCGGATGCAGACGTAGCCGCCGAGATTGATGACACCCGCGTGCAGCAGGGCGGACACCGGCGTAGGCGCCTCCATCACCTGTATGAGCCAGCCGTGCACCGGCAGTTGCGCGGTCTTCAGCACGACCCCGATCGCGATCAACGCGGTGGCGGCTACGGCGGCACCGGGCAGCGGTGCGGCTCGAGCCAACGTTCCGAGCTGGCTGACGTCGAGGGTGCCCCAGTGCTGCCAAAGCAGCAGACAGGCGCCGGCCAGGCACAGATCGGCAAGCCGGCTGGCGATGAACTTCTTGTGCGCGACGATGATGGCGGGCCGGCGGAGCCGGTAGAACGTGAGCAGATGGTGCAGTGAGAAACTGCTGGCGGTCCATGCCGCCACGATCACCGCGAGGTGATCGCTGACGACGACCACGCCGACGGATGCGAGCGTGGCGCACAGCGCGACCGCGTAGCGCGGCGTACCGGGCTCGCCGGCGAGGTAACGCCGGGAGTAGTCACCGATCACCCAGCCGAGGAAGGCGATCAGGGGCAGCACGACGGCCGCCGGAGAGGCGGCCGGCGCCGCCGTCCAGAGGCGGCTCACGGCGAAGGCGAGGGCCACGGCGAGCGCCGCCAGCGTTGCGGCACGCAGCGCCGTCCAGGCTCGTGAAGGCCAGCACCAACAGGCCAGGGCGCCGGCGGCATGCAGCGCCGGGACGAGCCAGGGAAGCCATGCGAGGTATCGGATCATTCGAACTCCGGGCGGCGAGCGACGGCGGCATTATTGGCAAGGGGTATTGCTCTGTAAAATAGAAGGAATAGAACGAAACGTGCGAAAATACAGAACGTGAACAACCTCAACTTCCGGCACTTGTTCTACTTCTGGCGCGTGGCCAAGGAAGGCCACCTGACTCGCGCGGCGAGCCGCCTGCACATCGCCCAATCGGCGCTGTCGGCGCAGATCCGCCAGCTCGAGACCCACCTCGGGCGGCCGTTGTTCGAGCGCTCGGGCCGAACGCTGCAGCTGACCGAATTCGGCGCCGTCGTGCTCGACTATGCGGATGGAATCTTCGCGCTCGGGCAGGAGCTCATGGCGACGGTGCGCGGCGGAGCGGGCCAGCCCGTGCAGCAGCTTCGAGTGGGTGCCGTCGCCACCCTTTCGCGCAACTTCCTGGAAAATCTGTTGCGGCCGCTGCTCGGCCGCGGCGACATCCGGCTCACCCTCGAGTCCGGCAGCCTCGAGGAGCTCGTGGAGCGGCTGGCCGTGCACAACCTGGACGTCGTGTTGTCGAACCGACCGGTGGTCGCCGAATCCGGCCGGCCGTGGCGGTGCCTGCGCATCGCGCACCAGCCGGTTTGTCTCGTCGGACCTCCGCGGGGGCGATCGCCGAAATTTCGTCTGCCGCAGGATGCGCAGGGACAGCGCTTCGTCCTGCCCGGCCCGAGCAGCGACGTGCGCACGCAGTTCGACCTGTGGTGCGAAAAGGCGGGTGTGCAGATCGAGGTGATCGCCGAGGTCGACGACATGCCGATGCTGCGCCTGCTGGCGCGCGACTCGGGCGCCATCACCGTCGTCCCGGAGGTCGTGGTTCAGGACGAATTGCGCGATGGACGCCTGCGCCGCTATTGTGCGGTACCCGACGTGTACGAAAATTTCTACGCCATCACCACGCAACGGCGAAGTCCGTCCTCCCTCGTGCAGGAACTGCTCGTGCGGCGCGCTGCGCAATGAACGGTGGCCCGCGTGCCGGTCGCGGTCGGGCGGCGAGGCTGGGGTTCGCCGCCGCGGTCGTGCTCGGCGCCGGATACGCCCTCGCGGGTGACGAGGCGGCCACGGCGGCCGCCGGCGCCGGGACGGCGGCACGCTTCGTCGAGTTCGACTTGCCGACGACGCGTCCCATCCACACTCCCCACGTCGTGGTTTGGCTGCCCGCCGATTACGATGCGGGCCGGCAGCAATACGCCGTCGTCTACATGCACGACGGCCAGAATCTGTTCTTCGTCGATCGTTCGAACTTCCACAAGGTCTGGGCGGCGGATCGCGCGGCCGCGAGGCTCATCGCGCAGGGGCGCGTGCAGCCGTTCCTGATCGTCGGGATAGACCAACCCGGTACCGATCGGCCGCGCCAGTACCTGCCCGCGCCGCTGCTTGCGGACGTCTCACCGCGCACGCGCGCCGCCCTGGACAGGTTCATGGGGGGTGCGAATCTCTCCGACGACTACCTGGCCTTCATCGTCGAGGAACTGAAGCCGCGCATCGATCGCGAATTCCGCACACTCCCCGACCCGGCGCACACGGCCATCGTGGGCTCCAGCATGGGCGGTCTGATCTCCCTGTACGGGATCGCGCGCTATCCACAGGTGTTCGGACTCGCCGGCTGCCTGTCGACGCACTGGCCCCTCGGCGATCCGCGCGACCTGGGCGAAGCAAATTCGGACGTGATCGCCACCTGGGGTGTGTTCATTCGCGAGCGCCTCGGCGCGCCGCGCGGACGGCGAATCTGGTTCGACCACGGCACCGAAACCCTCGATACGCACTATCCACCCTACCAGCGTGCGATCGACGCCGATCTCGCGGCGAATGGCTGGCGGCCCGGGCGGGATTTCGTCAGCCGTGTGTACCCGGGTGCGGCGCATGAGGAGAACGCCTGGGCGGAGCGCCTGACCGACGTGTTCGCTTGGTTGCTCGCCCGCGAGCCTTGAACCGGCCCGACGTCCCGCACTCTGCTAAGATACCGGGGCTCGGGTGCGACCGTCGGTTGCCCCGGGCCTCGAGATCCTCGAGACCCGGCCGTCCATGGCGGCTCGCGTCGGCATCTTCGCGACGACTGGCCACGAACCCCGTCAGGCCCGGAAGGGAGCAGCGGTAGCGGCTTCAAGTCGGGCGCCGAAGTCCTGCTGGCGCGGGCCGCCGCCCGGTTCCGGACGGAGGCGGCCCGGCGCGAGCCCATGTTCCCCGCTACACTTCGACACCATGAGTTACGTCGCTCTCGCCCGTAAGTGGCGCCCCAAGCGCTTTGCCGAGATGGTCGGCCAGGAACACGTGCTGCGCGCGCTCGCCAACTCACTCGACAGCGGCAAGGTGCACCACGCCTTCCTGTTCACGGGTACCCGCGGCGTCGGCAAGACCACGGTCGCGCGCATATTGGCGAAGTCGCTGAATTGCGAGCAGGGCGTGAGCGCCAATCCCTGCGGCGAGTGTGCCGCTTGCCGCGAGATCGACGAGGGCCGTTTCGTCGACCTCATCGAGGTCGATGCGGCCTCCCGGACCAAGGTCGACGACACCCGCGAGCTGCTCGACAACGTGCAGTACGCGCCCACCCGGGGGCGTTACAAGGTGTACCTCATCGACGAGGTGCACATGCTCTCGAATCACTCCTTCAACGCGTTGCTGAAGACACTCGAGGAGCCTCCGCCGCACGTCAAGTTCCTGCTCGCCACCACCGATCCGCAGAAGCTGCCCGTCACGGTGCTGTCGCGCTGCCTGCAGTTCAGCCTGAAGCGGCTGCCGGCGAGCCTGATCGCCGAGCGTCTGGCGCAGGTCGCGGCGGCGGAAGGCCTCGTACACGAGCCGGCGGCGCTGTTGCGGATCGCACGCGCCGCCGAAGGCAGTCTGCGCGACGCATTGAGCCTGACCGACCAGTTGATCGCCTTTGGCGGCGGCGCTCTGGACGACGAGTCGGCGCGCGCCATGCTGGGCACCATCGATCGCGGTGCGGTGGCCCGCATCGCGCAGGCGCTGGCGCGCGAGGATGGCGCCGGCTTGCTCGCGGAAGTTTCGCTGCTCGATCGCGACGCACCCGACTACGATCGCGTGCTGGTCGAGCTCGCCGCGCTGTTGCAACGCGTGGCGATCGTCCAGATCGTGCCGGACACCGCGGCCGAGGACGAGCAATTCGATGCCCAGACGCTCGCGCAACTCGCGCAGGCCATGGCGCCCGAAGACACCCAGCTCTTCTACCAGATCGCCTTGAGCGGCCGGCGCGACCTGCCGCTCGCGCCGGATCCGCGGCTTGGATTCGAAATGACCCTGCTGCGCATGCTGGCCTTCCGTCCGGACGCGGCGCCCGCGGGCGGCGCGGCGCCCACCGCGGCGGCCACCGCGGTGGGCGCGCAATCGGGTGCGCCGCGAATCGCCTCATCCGCCGCGGCGGGTGCCGCACAGGCGGCGCCTGCCGCACCCGAGCGGTCCCCGACCGCAACCGCCGCCGGGCCGGCGACCGCGGGCGGGAGCCCGGCGGTGGGCGCAAACCCGGCGGCGCTCGGCAACCCCGAGCAGTGGAGCGCGCTCACCGAGGCGGCCGGGCTCGCGGGCATGGTGCGCCAATTCGCGCTGAACTGCGTTCCGGCGGGGTTCGATGCGGGCGTGCTCAGGCTGTTGGTCGATCCGGCCGTGGCGGAGCGCAGCACCAAGCTCATCGAGGACAAGTTGCAGCAGGCCCTGTCAAAATACGCGGGTCAGACGATTCGCGTGGTTTACGACACGGCAGCATCCGCGCCCTCGACGCCGGTGCGGCAGCGCGCGCTCGCCGAGCAGGATCGGGCGCAGCGCGCAGCGGCGGCCTTCGAGGACGACCCGACGGTGCGCAGCCTGCGCGAGCGCTTCGGCGCCGAGGTCGAGCCCGGCTCGGTGAAGCCGGTGCCGTGAGCGCGTCAATTTCAGGAGGTTCGACATGATGAAGGGTGGTTTGGGCAATCTGATGCGCCAGGCGCAGCAGATGCAGGAGAACATGCAGAAGGCGCAGGCCGAACTCGCGGATCTCGAAGTCGTCGGCGAAGCCGGTGCCGGCATGGTCAAGGTCGTCATGAGCGGTCGCCACGAGGCGAAGCGGGTGACGATCGAACCCAAGCTCCTCGGCGAGGATCGCGAGATGCTCGAGGATCTGGTCGCGGCGGCCTTCAACGATGCCGTGCGCAAGGTGGCGTCGCGGACGCAGGAGAAGTACGCGGGCCTCATGTCGGGCATGAATCTCCCGCCCGGCATGAAGTTGCCGTTCTGACCGGAGATCGGTCCGCGGCGAGACCGGCTCGATGAAGTACACCCCGAAGCTAGGTCGGCTCATCGACGCGCTGCGCTGCCTGCCGGGCGTCGGTCCGAAGTCCGCGCAGCGCATGGCCTTCCACCTGCTGGAAAGGGACCGCGAAGGCGGTGCGGTGCTGGTGCGTGCGCTGTCCGACGCGCTCGCCGACGTCGGTCACTGCAAGCGCTGCCGCATGCTCACCGAGGGCGAGCGCTGCGCCATCTGCAGTTCGCCCCAGCGCGACGCCGCTCAGCTGTGCGTGGTCGAGTCACCCGCGGACGTGGTCGCGATCGAACAGTCCGGCGGTTTTCGCGGACGCTACTTCGTGCTCATGGGCCACCTGTCGCCGCTGGACGGGGTGGGACCCGCCGAACTCGGCCTGGATGACTTCGAGCGTCTCCTCGAGGAGGGCGAGGTTCGCGAAGTGATTCTGGCCACCAATCCGACGGTAGAGGGTGAGGCCACTGCGCACTACCTCGGCGATCTGGCGTTGCGGCGGGGCATCAGCGCGTCGCGCATCGCGCACGGCGTGCCGGTCGGTGGCGAGCTCGAGTACGTCGACGGTGGCACGCTCGCGCACGCGCTCGCGGGGCGCACCCGGGTCACCTAGGCGCCTGCGCGAGCCGCACGGCCTTCGTCAGTGCGTGGCGAGCCGCTCGTACAGCCGCAGCAGCCGACGATAGCTCTCGTGGCGGCGCGCATCGATGCGACCCGCCGCCACGGCCGCGCACACCGCGCAACCGGGCTCCTCGAGGTGCCGGCAGTCGTTGAAGCGGCAATTCGCCGCGAGCGCGTGAATCTCGACGAAGCCGTATTCGGCCGAACGGCGGAAGCGCGCCGGCGGGGCGAAGTCGCGCACGCCGGGCGCATCGACGATGGCTGCGCGTGCGTCGAGGCGGTAGCGGCGGGCGGTGGTGGTGGTGTGCCGCCCCTCGGCGTCGCGCGTGAGCGCCGCGGTCTGCGCGTCCGCCTGCGGCACGAGGGCGTTCACCAGCGACGACTTGCCGACACCGGATTGGCCGACGAGCAGGGTGGCCCCCGAATCGAGCGCGGCACGCAGCTCGCTGATCCCCGCCGACGTGGCCGCCGAGGTCTCGTGGCAGGGCAGGGCGAGGGACCGGTACTCGTGCAGCACGGGTTGCAAATTCGCAAGCCCGAGGTCCGCCTTGTTGACCACCAGAAGCGCCGGGATGTCCGACATTCGCGCTGCGGCCCAGTATCGATCGATCAGGTACCAGTCCGGCTCGGGTTGCGGAGCGATCACGATCGCGAGCCGATCGACGTTGGCGGCCACCGGTTCAGGACGGCCACGCGCATCGATGCGCTCGAGGAGGTTGTGCCGGCTCCCGATGCCGCCGATGGTGCAGTCACCGCCGGCGCCGCGCAGGATCTCGACCACGTCGCCGCACACCACGCGCAGCCGCCGCCCCTTGATCAGGCAGTGCACGGCCGAGTCGCCGGTATCCACCAGGGCGCCGCGCCCGTAGGCGGCGAGCACGAGGCCGATGTGCCCGGCGTCGCCCGCGTCGGATTGCTCTGTTACGATGCCCACATGCCGTCCGTCCCGACCAACGCGTGAAGTCGCCCGACAACCTGATCTGGATCGACCTCGAGATGACCGGCCTGCGGCCGGAGTCCGATCTGATCATCGAAGTCGCCACCATCGTAACCGACAAGCATCTCGAGGTGCTCGCCGAGGGGCCGGTCATCGCCGTGCGCCAGAGCGAGGAGGTGATGGCGGCGATGGACGAGTGGAACCGCACGCAGCACGGACGCTCGGGTCTCACCGCCCGCGTGCTGGCGAGCGCGGTGGACACGGCCGAGGCGGAGCGGCTGACGCTCGCCTTCCTGGAACGCTGGACGGAGCCGCGGCGCTCGCCGATGTGCGGCAACAGCATCTGCCAGGACCGGCGCTTCCTTGCGCGCCTCATGCCCTCGCTCGAGCGGCACTTCCACTACCGCAACCTGGACGTGAGCACGCTCAAGGAGCTCGCGCAGCGCTGGGCGCCGCAGATGGCGCAAGGATTCCAGAAGCAATCCTCGCACCTCGCGCTCGACGACGTGCGCGAATCGATCGCCGAGCTTCGCTACTACCGCGACAACTTCCTGAAGCTGGCGTGAACCTGCGCCGCCTGAGTGCGCGTCAGCCGGTGTTCTCGCCGGCGAGGAACATCCAGGTCTCCACCACCGTGTCCGGGTTGAGCGACAGGCTCTCGATGCCCTGCGCCACCAGCCAGCGGGCGAGTTCCGGGTGGTCGGAGGGCCCCTGGCCGCAGATGCCCACGTACTTGCCCTGCGCGCGGCAGGCCTTGATCGCGAGTCCCATGAGGGTCTTCACCGCCTCGTCGCGCTCGTCGAAGGACTTCGCCACCACGCCCGAGTCGCGGTCCAGCCCGAGCGTGAGCTGGGTCAGGTCGTTGGAGCCGATGGACATGCCGTCGAAATATTCGAGGTAGCGCTCCGCCAGCACCGCGTTGGTGGGCAGTTCGCACATCATGATGTGCTTCAGCCCGTTCTCGCCGCGCTTGAGGCCGTTGTCGGCGAGCAATTGCGTCACCGCGCGCGCTTCCTCCAGGGTGCGCACGAACGGCACCATCACCTGCACGTTGGTGAGACCCATCTCGTCGCGCACGCGCTTGAGCGCGCGGCACTCGAGCTCGAAGCAGGGCCGGAACGCCGCATCGACGTAGCGCGAGGCACCGCGGAAGCCGAGCATCGGGTTCTCCTCGTGGGGCTCGTATTGCCTGCCGCCGATCAGGTTCGCGTACTCGTTCGACTTGAAGTCCGAGAGGCGCACGATGACCATCTCGGGCGCGAACGCGGCGGCGATCTGGGCGATGCCCTCGGCAAGCTTGTCGACGTAGAAGCTCACCGGGTCGGCGTAGCCGGCGATCTGTCTGCCGATGGCCTCCTTGATCTCGGCGGGCTGGCGTTCGAACTCCAGCAGCGCGCGCGGATGCACGCCGATCATGCGGTTGATGATGAACTCGAGCCGGGCGAGGCCGACGCCGTGATTCGGGATCGACGCGAAGTCGAATGCGCGGTCCGGGTTGCCTACGTTCATCGTGAGTTTGACGGGGATCTTCGGCAGGGATCCGAGTTCGATGCTGCGCTGGTCGAACTCCAACTCGCCGTCGTAGACGTAGCCGGTATCGCCCTCCGCGCAGGACACCGTGACCGGCTGGTCCTCGGCGATCGTGCCGGTGGCGTTGCCACAGCCCACCACGGCGGGAATGCCGAGTTCGCGCGCGATGATGGCCGCGTGGCAGGTGCGGCCGCCGCGGTTGGTGACGATCGCCGAGGCGCGCTTCATGATCGGCTCCCAGTCGGGATCCGTCATGTCGGCGACCAGCACGTCGCCGGCGCGAACGCGGGCCATTTCCTTCACGTCCTTGATGACGCGAGCGCGTCCGCTGCCGATGCGCTGCCCGATGCTGCGGCCGCTGGCGACCACGCGCGAGCGCGCCCGCAGGGTGAATCTCTGGATCGTGCGGCCCGCGCGGCTCTGCACCGTCTCCGGGCGGGCCTGCAGCACGTAGATCCTGCCGGTGGCGCCGTCCTTGCCCCACTCGATGTCCATGGGCACGCCATAGTGACGCTCGATCACCATGGCCTGCTTGGCGAGTTCGACGACGTCGGCATCCTCGAGCGCGAATCGCGCCCGCGCCGCCGGCTCGACGTCGACGGTGCGCACGCGCTCGGCCGAGCCGCGTTCGCCGTAGATCATCTTGATCGCCTTGGCGCCCAGGTTCTTGCGCACGATCGAGCGCCGACCGGCGGCCAGAGACGGCTTGTAGACGTAGAACTCGTCGGGATTGACGGCGCCCTGCACGACCGTCTCGCCGAGTCCGTAGGAGGCCGTGATGAACACCACGTCGCGGAATCCGGAGTCGGTGTCCAGCGTGAACATCACCCCGGAGCTGCCGAGATCGCTGCGCACCATGTGCTGCACGCCGACGGAGAGTGCCACCGCGGCGTGGTCGAACTTGTTGTGCACGCGGTAGGCGATGGCGCGATCGTTGAACAGCGACGCGAACACCTCGTGCATGCACTCGAGCAGGTGCCGTTCGCCGCGCACGTTGAGGAAGGTCTCCTGTTGTCCGGCGAACGACGCTTCCGGCAGGTCCTCGGCGGTCGCCGACGAGCGCACGGCCACGGCGAATTCCTCGCCGTCGCCCATCGCGCGCCAGGCCGCGAGCACCTCGTCCTGCAGTCGCGCGGGGAACGGCGTCGCCAGGATCCAGCCGCGGATCTGCCGGCCCACCGCCGCGAGTTTCTCGACGTCGTCCACGTCCAGCGTCGCGAGCGTCTCGCGGATGCGGTTGTCGAGGCCGCCCTGGGCGAGGAAGTCGCGGTAGGCGTGCGACGTGGTGGCGAATCCGCCCGGCACCGACACGCCGAGTCTGGAGAGATTCGCGATCATTTCGCCGATGGAGGCGTTCTTGCCGCCGACCAGTTCAACGTCCGTGTTCTTGAGCTTCTCGAACGAAACGATGTAGGGCTTCATGACGATTGCTTGTCGGGGGGTTGTTTAAGTGGAACACTCCGGCGTCGACGCGCCGAAACCAGAGGTGATCGTGCTGAAACGTACCGTGTTCTTCGTCTCCGACCAGACCGGCATCACGGCCGAGACCCTCGGGCACAGCCTGATGACGCAGTTTGACGGCATCGAATTCAAGCAGATCACTGTGCCATTTATCTCCACCGTTGACAAGGCAAGGGAGGCCGTCCGCAAGATCGATCTGGTGGCGAAACAGGAAGGTGTGCGCCCCGTCATATTCAGCACGCTCGTGCAGGAGGAGGTGCGCGACGTGGTCAGGCAGAGCGACGCCTTCTTCCTCGATTTCTTCGACCCGTTTCTCATTCCGCTCGAGCAGGAGCTGAAGACCCAGTCCTCGCACGCGATGAGCCGTTCGCACCGGATGGCGGATACCCACGCGTACGCGACCCGCATCGACGCGACCAATTTCGCGCTCGCCAACGACGACGGATCCGTGGTGCGCGACTACGAGCGCGCCGACGTGGTCCTCGTGGGAGTCTCGCGCTCGGGCAAGACGCCGACGTGCCTCTACCTCGCCATGCAGTACGGCATCTTCGCGGCGAACTATCCGCTCACGGAGGACGATCTCGAGTCGCGCCGGATCCCGGCGCCGCTCGAGCCCTACGCGCGCAAGCTGTTCGGCCTCACGATTCGCCCGGACCGCTTGCAGCAGATTCGCAACGAGCGACGGCCTGACAGCCGCTACGCGTCCGCGAGCCAGGTGACGTTCGAAGTGCGCGCCGCCGAGTCCCTGTTCGAGAGGCACGGGCTGCCGGTGATCGACACCACGGAGTGTTCGATCGAGGAGATCTCGAGCCGCATCCTCGACCGCATGGGAATCGAGCGGCGATTGCGGCCCTGACGCGCCGGCGACGCGTGCTATAGTCGGTGGCATGGTTCTCGATCAATGGTGCGCGACCTCCTGGCGGGCCCGGCCCGGCAGCTTCGTCAGCCTCATGACGCTGTACGAGAGCAACTTCGTGCGTCTGGGCTGGATACTTCCCGACGCGCGCAGCGTGCGCGCCGCGGCCGTGTCTCGCGTCGAAACGGATTGTGACCTGCATCTCACGCCGCTCGAAGTCTCGCGCTACACCAGCGTGTTCAGGCTCACCTACGAGTTCGATTCTCCGGGCGAGAGCGTGCTCGATCCCGACCTGGAAGTTCGCGTGTACCACGACGCACGTCTCGCCGAGGCCCGCAGCATCGGCGGCTTCAAGCGGCATCCGCAGCTCTCCGCCCTGGAATCGGGGCTCAAGCGTGAACTGGATCAGCGCTGGGCCCGCAACATGATGTTAAATAAGTGGCTGGAGTATTGCGCCGAGCGGGGCCATCGATTCTGACGAGGTGAGCCGGACGGGAAGGCCCGCTCGAGACGGCGTTATCGAGGCGGGACTTTGATCGACAAGCTCAGCTTCCTCAAGGTGGGTGCCGACGGCCGAGGCACGAGCGCTGAAGAAGAGCGGCTCATGCAGCTCTTCCAGAATCGCGCCGGCCTCAAGAAAGCCTACGCCGATCTGCAGGACGAGTTCCACCTGCTGCGCGACCGCCTGAAGCAGCAGGAAGGCGCCACGATCCGCGCCGAGGAACAGTACGACGCGCTCGCGGACCTGCTGGCGGATCCCCGTTCCGGATTCAGCGCACTGGTGTTCTTCCAGTTGCGGGGTCTGTGGAAGACCTGCCAGCAGCTGCTCTCGAGCTTCGCGCAGGAGCTGCTTCAGCAGCAGGAAGCCCGCGAGCGCGCCAAGCACGCCGAGCGTTGCGAGGCGCAGCGTGCCGCGCGCCTCGCCGACATCGACGCGCGCCTGCGCGACGCGGGCGAGGAGGCGGACGCGCGTCGGCGCGTGCTCGCGGAAGCGCAGGGCCGGCTCGACCGGCTGACCGCCTTTTGGCACTACTTCGAGCGCCGCCGCCGCCAGAGATCTATGGACGCGCTGCGCAGCGCCGTCACGCAGGCGGACGCCGCCCTCGGCGAGCTGCACTCGGCGCGCAGCCTCGCGCTGGCCGAACCCCACGAGGACTTTCCCGGAGTCTCGCTCGGCGCCCGGCGCAACATCAATCTCGTGCTCATCGCCTACGCCGACCTCCTGTGCGAACTGGTGGAGGCGCAGGGACTGGCGGCTCGTGCCAAGGAGGCCGTCGCGCGCCGCGTGCACGAGATGAGCTTCGGCAACCGCGCGGAATGCGAGGACCACATGATGCGCGTACAGAAGGCGCTCGCCGTGGTCAGCAATCGGGGCCAGGCGGCCGCCGCCCTCAAGTCGCGCCTCGAGCGGCTGCGCGCGACGTGTCAGTACCGAAACTCCGCGGACACCGTGCCGACCGCCGATTCGCTCGGCGCCGCCCTGGAGTCGCCCGCGCGCCGCTCGGCGCGGCCAGCCGGAGCCGGGCCGGCCTCGCACTGGAACGTGCTCGCCGAGGACTACTGGGACCTCTACTCCGTTCTGCTGCGCTGAGCTTCCCGCCTCAGTGCGACTCTCCGCGGCGGGCCTGCGTCGGTGCGTTCTTCTTGGCGCCTGCCGTCTCCAGATCGACGGCGATCTGGGCCGTCTCCTCGAGCAGAATGCCCGCGGCGGGATCGTCCTTGATGTCCTCCAGCGTCTTCACCGGCTTCTCGCCGTGGGCCGTGAGCCACTGATTCTCCCGATCGAGGCGCTCGCTCTCCTGGCGCTTGCGCTCGGCCTCGCGCACCTTGATGTTGAGTGACAGCGACTTCTGGCTGCGGAAGGCCTGCAGCGCCGCGATGTCCTCGCGCAGGTACCGGAAGTCGGGACTGTCGGCGGTGCGCTCCTCGTGCTGCCGGGTGAGCGCCGGGATGAGCGGCTTGAGGTCGCCCTCGACCTTGAAGGCGGCGGGCTCGATGTGGTCCCAAGGCAGCGCGCGGTCACGGGTGTTCTCGCCCACCTCGTTGACGTCGATCAGCGAGGGCAGGGCGATGTCGGGAGTCACGCCGCGGTCCTGGGTGCTCTCGCCGGTGATGCGGTAGTACTTGCCGATCGTGACGTTGAGCTGCCCGAGCTCCGGCTTGCGGCCGAAGATCGTGTAGTTGAGCGGATGGGAATTCTGCACGGTGCCCTTGCCGTAGGTCTGCTGACCGACGACGAGCCCGCGCCCGTAATCCTGGATCGCGCCGGTGAAGATCTCCGAGGCCGACGCGCTCAGCCGGTCGACGAGCACCACCAGCGGCCCGGAGTAGAAGATCGCCGGATCCGGATCGTCGTCCACCTCGATGTGGCCGGTCGTGTCGCGCAGCTGCACCACCGGTCCGCGGTCGATGAACAGGCCGGTGAGCGACTCGGCCTCCGGCAGATAGCCGCCGCCGTTCGCGCGCAGATCCATGATCAGAGTCTCCGCGCCCTCCTTGCGCAGTTCGGTGATCAAACGCTGCACGTCGCGGGTGGTGCTGCGGTAGTCCTTGGCGCCGGCTCTGCTCGCGTCGTAGTCCTGGTAGAAGCTCGGCACGGTGATGACGCCGACCTTGATCTGCCGCCCGTTGCGCTCGACCGTTCGCATGCTCTTGTGGCACGCCTGCGCCTCGAGAGAGACCCGATTGCGGGTCAGTTCGAGTACTTTAAGGGCGGAACCCGGCGCCGCTCCCGCGGGAAGGATCTGCAGGCGCACGATCGTGCCGCCAGGGCCGCGGATCTTCTGCACCACGTCGTCGAGACGCCAGCCGATGACGTCGACGAACTCGCCGTTCTTGCCCTCGCCGACCGCGGTGATTCGATCGTTGGGGGCGAGCTTGCCGCTGATCGCCGCCGGACCGCCGGGAATGACGTCGATCACGGTCACGTAGTCGTCGTTGAGCTGCAGCGAGGCGCCGATGCCCTCGTAGCTCAGGCTCATCTGGATGTTGTACTCCTCGGAACTGCGCGGCGAGAAGTAGTTCGAGTGCGGATCGAGCGACAGCACGAACGCATTCATGAAAGGCTCGAACACGTCTTCGGGGCGGCTCTGGTCGATGCGCTTGATGACGTGCTCGTAGCGCTTGCGCAGCACGTCCGCCGCGTCCGTCCACTTCTTGCCGGCGATGATCAGGGAGAGCGCGTCGTTCTTCACGCGCTTGCGCCACAGCTCGTTCATCTCCGCGGCATTGGCCGGCCACGGCGCCTTCTCGCGGTCGAAATCGAACGACTCGTCGACGCTGAAGTCGGGCTCCTTGTCGAGCAGCGAAATGGCGTAGTTCATGCGCTCGCGGGAGCGCTGCTGGTAGCGGCGGAAGATCACGAACGCGGGCTCGACGTCGCCGGACTTGATGGCGTCGTCGAGCTCGTACCGGTAGCGCTCGAACTCGGCGATGTCGCTGGAGTAGAAGTAGCTGCGGCTGCCGTCGATGGTGTCGAGATAGCGGTCGAGGATCAGGCTCGACAGATGGTCGTCGAGGGGCGCGCGCCGGTAGTGCTCCCGGGCGACGATGTCGGCCACGCGGCGTGCGACGTAGCTTTCCTGCTCGGTGGGGGTGAGCGGCGCCGCGCCGGTGGGTGCGGCCTGCGGCGAGGTCATCGCCGCGCCGAGCAGCGCCGCGAGGCCTACCGCCCCGGCGCAAACCAAGATGCCACTCAACCAGCGCGAGCGAGTCCCAGCGGACCTCGTAGTCATCACCGTCGCGGTTCTCCTGTAAACTTCAGCCCCTTGAAACTCGGCGTCGACCGCCGAGGCAAGAGCCGCGAAGCATTGTATATGAGCCCGTGTCCATGCGTCCGTTGACCGTCCTGCTCGGCATCGTCCTGGGTTCGGCGGCGTCGATCAGCTTCGGCCTGACGGCCGTGCTCATCATCTTCACCCTGCTGCGGACGGAGCACCCGGACCTGTCCCGCGAGCTGCCGCGGCTGCTGCTCAGCCTGGTCGCGTTCCTGGCTCTGACCGCGGCCAGCGCGGGCAGTTTCATCGCCCAGATTCGCGTCCGCGCCTGGCGTGCCTGGGCGCATGTTGCCACCCTCGCGGCGCTCGGCGCGGTCGCCTGGCTCTACTGGCCGCGCCGCGGTTGAGGATCCTGCCGATGCTGACTCGGTCACCGGGATCGGGCCGTCGGGCGGCGCGCACGCTGCGCCGGGCGGGTTTGGCGCTACTCCTCGCCGTGCTCGCGGGCTGCGCCGCTTCCCGGCGCGCGCCGCCGCCGTCCACGGAGATGGAGGACTACGGGTTCCGCAATGCCGTGCGCACCCTTTGCGCGGACGCATTCGACGGCCGCCGCCCGGGGACGGATGGAGAGGAGAAGACCGTCGGCTGGCTGGTCGCGCGGCTGAAAGCGCTGGGATTGAAGCCCGGCAACGGCGAGAGCTACCTGCAGGCGGTACCGCTGACGGAGCTGACGCCCGACCGGAGCGTCACGCTGCGTGTCGGCGCGGCCGGCGGTGTGCGTGAGCTCGCCTACGACCGCGACGTGGTCCTCTGGAGCGGCCTGCCGGTGGCGGACGCCGCGCTCGAGGGCAGTCCGCTGGTATTCGTGGGGTACGGCATCGTGGCGCCCGAGTACGGCTGGGACGACTACGCCGGTGTGGACATGCGCGGCAAGACCGCCATCGTCCTGATGAGCGATCCCGGCGTGGCGACGCGCGATCCCCGCCTGTTCCGCGGCGACTCGCTGACTTATTACGGCCTGTGGCAGTACAAGATCGCCGAGGCGGTGCGCCACGGCGCCGCGGGGGTCTTGCTGGTCCACGACGTGGCGAGCACCGGCTTCGACTGGGAGGTCGTGCGCAATGCCTGGGAAGGGCCTCGCGACCTGTCGCGTGGCCCGGACCGGGACCGCGAGCGGGCGCCGGTGGAGGGCTGGCTGCGCGCCGAGGCTGCGCGCGGTGTGTTCTCGCAGGCGGGCCTCGACTTCGATCGACTGTCCGCGTCCGCCGCCCGGCGCGGCTTCCACGCGACCCCGCTCGGGTCCTCCGCGTCGGTGCGCCTGCACAATGCGCTGCGCGAATTCAGTTCCTCCAACGTGATCGCCTGGCTGCCCGGCGCACGTCGACAACACGAATACGTCGTCTACGGTACGCACTGGGACGGCCTCGGGCGGGCGGAGCCCTCGCTCGGCGGCATGATCCGGCCGGGCGCCGTGGACGATGCCGCCGGCGTGGCCGGTTGGTTGCAGTTGGCGCAGTCCATCAGCCGTACGCGGCCGCCGCCGGACCGATCCATCGTGTTCGTGGCCTTCACGGCCGCCGAATCCGGCGCGCTGGGATCGCGCTACTACGTGGCGCACCCGCCGTTCCCGCTGCGCGACACGGCGGCCGCGCTGATGCTCGAGCGACCGCGCATCGGTGGACCGACCCGGGACGTCGCGATCTATGGCTACGGCAACTCCGAACTCGACGAGACGGTTCGAGCCGTAGCGCTGATTCAGGGGCGCGATACCCGCGGCGAACCGGATCCGGAGCACGGCTGGTTCCTCCGGGGTGACGATTTCAGCTTCGCGCGCAGCGGCGTGCCGGTGGTGTACGCCACCGGCGGGCTCGACGATTCGGCGCGCGGCCCGGCGTGGGGCCGCGAACGTCTGGACCAGTACTACGCGCGCGTCTGGCGCCGCCCGGCGGACGCCTATTCGGAGGATTGGGACGTGCGCGGCACGCTCGAGGATCTGCGCCTGTACGCCGAGGTCGGACTGGAACTGGCGCGTTCACGGCGCTTCCCGCACTGGAATCCGCAGAGCGACTACCGCAGCAGCCGCGGCCCGTGGTCCCGCGGCCAGGACTGACCTGGCAAGGGTCCCGCGGGCGGGTCAGCGCCTGCCTACGCGTTTCCAGCCCCGGTTGGCGTCGAAGCGTCCCGAGGTGTTGTAGGGATCGCAGCCGCGGTCCTCGTCGGACCAGCTGTCGGTGTGCAACTCGAGGCTGCGTGCCAGTTCGCGCAGGCGATCCGGCGCGTCGGCGGGCGGCGGGGCGAAACTGAACTGCGTGCCGCCGTCGCGGCCTTCGTCGTCTTTGCTCATCGCTGTTTCGAGATGTCTTTGCGCTCGGGTTGACCGCGGTCGGTAAGCGTCGCCGGCGCTGGCGACGCTCGCTGCGCATGTTCCCAAATTGCGACGGTCTCGGCGGTGTGGTGCTGCGAAAGTGTGACGCGTTTCGCTTGCGCGCCGACGAGAAGTCAAATCGAGACGGCGCTCGGGTGGGAGCGAGCGCCTCGTTATGTCACGCCAGGTGGGCGGCGCGCCGGCTCGGGATCTGACGGTCGAAGGGTACGGTGCGATTTCGGCCGCGCAGCTTGGCGGTGTACAGCGCCCGGTCGGCGGCATCGACGAACGCGGACGCGCCCTCGAATGCGTTGTCCGGCGCGTGCGTGGCGCAGCCGATCGAGATGGTGACCTGGGCGTGCTCGGAGCCTATGACGTGTTCGGTGGTCTGGAAGGCGGTGACGATGCGCTCGCAGATCGCGTGCGCCGTCGCCGCGTCGGTCGCCGGGAGCACCACCACGAACTCCTCGCCGCCGTAGCGCGCGATGATGTCGGTTTCGCGGGTATTGCTGCGCAGGATGCGGGCGGTCGCCTGCAGGATCCGGTCGCCCGCCTGGTGTCCGTAGCGGTCGTTGATGCGCTTGAAGTTGTCGAGATCGGCGAATGCGACGCTCAGCGGCCAGCCGTGCCGGGTGGCATTGTCGAATTCGCGCGCCAGCACCTGGTCGAGGTAGGCACGGTTGTACACGCCCGTCATGGCGTCGCGCCGCGTCTCTTCCTCCAACTCCAGGGCGCGCGAGGTCGAACTCTCCGCGGCGATGCGCAGTGTGTTCATCTCCTTGAGCGCCACCAGGCTGCGCAGCATCAGCACCTCGCGAGCCTGCTCCAGCACCAATTCCGGGTGTTCGCGCGCCAGCGCGTCGCTCTCGAATATGGCCTCGGTCTCTGGAATCATGGCGCCCACCGTGCCGAGCACCTGGCCAAACGCCGTCTTGTCGAGGCCGAGTGCGCGTTCCGCCGCGAGCGCGGTTTCCGGGAAGGGCCGCTTCGACGGATCGAGCAGAAAGAGGTCGGCGAGCGGCCCCGACAGCGCGACGCACCTCTGGAAGACCAGCGCCGGATCGGAGGTCGGGCGCTGCTCGACGTCGTGAGTGTGCTCGATCGCGCGGTACAGGCGCTCCGGCAGGTTCCAGGTACGCATCAGCCATGCGCCGACTCTGGCGTGATCCGCCTCCAGGCGCCGCCGCTCGTGCGCCGCCAGGGCGACGTGGTCACGCTGCAGTTCCGCGCAGTCCCGGTAAAGGTCCGGCAGCGCCTGATCGAGTGCGAGCATCCCCACGTCCTGCAGGAGTCCCGCCAGGAATATCTCCTCGGCGAGCGTCTGGTGCATGGCGTCGCCGAGCGCCCGGGCCGCCGTGGCGGCGAGCAGCGCACGCCGCCAATACCAGCCGTGATCCAGGCCGTTGGACTTGCCGGTGCGCAGCGATTTGACCAGCGAGAAGCTCAGGGCGAGCGTGAGCGTGGCATTCAGGCCGAGCACCACGAGCGCCTGGCGCAGGTTGTCGCTCTTGCGGCGCTGGGCGTACAGCGGCGAATTGGCGATACGCAGGATCTTGGTCGCGAGCGCCGAGTCCAGGCTGAGCGCGCGCGCGACCTTGCCCATCTCGATGTCCGGGTCGCGCGCCAATTCGATGATGTGCGTCGCAACACCCGGCGGGGAGGGGAAATTGACGATCGAGCGAAGGTGGGCTTCGAGCTCGGGCTTCACGCGTTGAACTCCGGCGGTGACGGGTCCACACCCGCCCCTTTGCGAAGTTAACGGCCGTTCGGCCCAGGACTTTAAGTGCTTCCGGTGCGCGGCAGTCGGCTGGTCGCGCGCCACCAAGCGGCCAGCAGGCGAAACAGCAGCAGCAGGGCGAAGGGCCCGAGCACCACGGTCCAGGACGCGAACGAGCCCTCGCGCAGCCCCGCGTAGATCGAGCCGAACAAGGCGGCCGCGGAGCCGTTCTCGTAGCGGCCGAGCAGTGCGGCGCCGATGTAGTAGATCAGCAGCGGCAGCACCACCGCGCCCGCGGCGAGGGCGCCGATGGCGAGCAGCAGTTCGCGCCACCAGGCGCCGCGCGGTTCCACGGCCTCACGCGCCCGCGTCACGGGCCAACCGTCACGGTTCGTTTCATGCCGCCGCATTCTACCCGATGACGGCGCGCGCACGCCGTTGCGCTAGAATGACGCGGTGCGCACCTGGAAGTCGAACGTGATGTACGAGGCGAAGCCGCGATTGCTCGCGGTGGGCGGCGTGTGCCTCGTGCTGGGCGCCACCGCCTGGTCGCTCGCCGAGGGCTACTGGACGATCTGGCGTTCCATGGCCTGCCTCGGCGGTGCCGGACTCGCGATCGCCGGCGGCGCCATTCTGCAACTGCGCCAGAACTACCGTGCGCGCAGCAAGTGGCGTCGCGAGACCCGCTCCTGATGCGCACCGCCGTCATCGGGGTGGGCTACCTCGGCCGATTCCACGCCCAGAAGTACGCCGCGCTCCCCGGGAGCGAACTGGTCGCGGTGGTCGACCCGGCCGAGTCGACGCGCGCGGCGGTCGCCGCAGAACTCGGCGTGGCCGCCGTGGCGGACTATCGGCAACTCCTCGGTCGAGTCGATGCGGTGAGCGTGGTGACGCCCACGCCGCAACATTTCGCGATCGCGAGCGCCTTCCTCGAGGCCGGTGCGCACGTGCTGGTCGAAAAGCCGATGACCGCCACGGTCGCGGAGGGCGAGCGGCTCGTGGAGACGGCGCGGCGCACCGGACGGGTGCTGCAGGTCGGACACCTGGAGCGATTCAACGCCGCCGTGCAGGCCCTGCAGCCGATTCTCACCGTGCCGCGCTTCGTCGAATCGGCGCGGCTCGCGCCCTTCAAGCAGCGCGGCACCGACGTCGATGTCGTGCTGGACCTGATGATCCACGACATAGACCTCATCCTGAGCATCGTGCGCTCGCCGGTCGTGTCGGTGGACGCGATCGGCACGCGCGTGTTCTCCGGCGAGACCGACATCGCGAATGCGCGCCTGCGCTTCGCGAACGGTTGCGTCGCGAACGCCACCGCGAGCCGCGTCAGCCTGAAGACCGAGCGCAAGTTGCGCCTCTTCCAGGACGACGCCTACGCTTCGGTCGATTTGCACCAGAAGGTGGTCACCGTGATTCGCAAAGGCGCCGGCGTGGGTGCCGACGGCACGCCGCAGGTTTCCATCGACGAGAGCAGCTACGAGCAGGGCGACGCGCTGAAAGCCGAGATCGAGGCGTTCCTGCACGCTGCTGCCACCGGCGGCGCTCCCGCCGTGAGCGGCGAGGACGGACTCGCCGCATTGCGCGTAGCGGTGAGCATCACCGAGCAGGTGACGCGCGCCAACGACGGCTTCGCCGCGGCCTAGCGCGCCGCGGCCGTCGGTTCACGGAGCCGTGGAGGCGGCGGCGCCCGCCGGCGAACCGCTGGTGGCGCTGCTCGACGCCGGCGCACCGGCGGGTGGCGCGGCTGCGGGCGCGACGTCCACGGAGGGCGCCGTCGTCGCCAACTCCACCTGATCCACGAAGTAGCGCGTGTCGCCAAAGCAGGTGGTCGGCAGGCCGCGGTGCTCGCGATAGTGCAGGCGCACGGCCTTGCCGACGGCCTTCGACAGATCGGCCGCAACCGCCGCGTCGCGCACGCTGAAGTCCCAGATTTGCGGCGACACGCCGGCGACGATGAATTGGGCGAGTTGCCCCTCGTCGGTCTTGCAGAGCCACCCCTTGCGCGAGAATTTCTGCACCACCCCGGCGCGCACGCCCTCCGAGTAGGAGAACGACAGTGCGAGCCAGGACCAGGCGGCGAGCCCGGCCAGCGACAGGGCGAGCAGCAAGATGAGCGCGCGCAGGACGCGGCGACCGGCGGAGCGGGCAGGAGCACGGGCTGGCGTGTTCATGATGGGATCGCTTTAATCAAAAATCGTGATTTGCGGCATTGTGCCCGCAAGGCAACGTGTCGACAAATGCCGACAGTTGCCGCATTCCGACGAATTCTTAACATGCGGCGCGCAGCGGGTCGCGCATGATCCGCGCAGACGTCGACACAGGAGGAGAACGTCATGAACAAGTCATTCGTGATCGGCGGGGTGCTCGGTGCCATCGTGGTGACCGCCGGCGCCGCGGTCGCGGGATTCAAGATGATGGACGGCAACCACGAGGCCAAGGTCCTCAGCGCCAGGGCGGTGACGCACACGGTGCGTACGCCGCACCAGGAGTGCCACGACGAACAGGTCGTGCGCCAGAAGCCCACACAGGACCCGAACCATCTGGCGGGAATGGGCATCGGCGCCGTGGTGGGCGGGCTGCTGGGTCACGAGGTCGGGGGCGGCTCGGGCAAGGTGCTGGCGACGGTCGCGGGCGCGGCCGCGGGCGGCTATGCCGGCAACAAGATCGAGCAGAAGGTGCAGCAGGGTGAGACCTACACCACCACCGAGCAGCGCTGCGCCACCGTATACGACACCCACGAGGAACCGGCCGGCTACGAAGTCGAGTACGAGTTCGACGGCAAGCGTCACCGCATCCACATGGACCACGATCCCGGCGATCACCTCCCGGTGAAGGACGGCCAGGTCGTCACCACTGCCCACGGCTGAGCCGAGGGCGAGCGTGTCGGCGGAGACAGCCCGCTCCGCCGGCACGCTCGCCCGTTGTCCGTCCGGTCAGATCGTGATTGCCAAGCCGAGCAGGGCGAGCAACAAAGCCGGCGGCATCACCCAGGCGCCTACCTTCAGGAAATCGACACCACGGACGTGGTGACCGTCGCGGCGCAGTGCGCCCAGCCAGAGGATGGTGGCGAGCGATCCGGTGATCGACAAATTCGGCCCAACGTCGATGCCCACCAGCAAGGCGCTCGTGATGCCGGCAGGTACGGCGGCCGACTGTACCGCCGTACCTGCGACCAATCCGGCCGGCAGGTTGTTGAAGACGTTGCAGCCGAAGGCGAGCAGCAGGCCCGCCGCCGCGGCCGTGTGGGGCACCGAGCGGGCGGCGGCGCTGCGCAGTGCCGCGCTCGCCAGGGCGAGGACTCCCGTTCGGTCCAGCGCTTCCACCAGCACGAACAGGCCCGCGACCAGCGGAATCACCGACCAGGACACACCGCCGAACACCCCGACCGGCGAGCGCCGCTCCACCACGCTCACCGTGAGGACCGCGGCGAGCCCCGCGGTCAGGGTGGGCAGGCCTAGGGGCCGATCGAGCGCCGACGCCGCCATGAGCACACCCGCCGTCGCGAGCACGGCGAGCGCCGCCACGCGTGCCCCGGGTTCGAGCCGGGGCACCTCGACGCCGGTCGCGACCGTGCCGCTCAGCCGGCGCGCCTCGTGGATCCGCAGCACCGCGTAGGTCGCGAGGATCGCGAGCAACGAGGGCAGCGCGAAGCGCGGCAACCAGACGAGCAGCGGCGGCAAGTGCGCGCCGTAGATGACGAGGTTGGCAGGGTTCGAAATCGGCAGCACGAAGCTCGCCGCATTGGCGATGAATGCGCAGACCAGCAGGTATGGCAACGGGTTCTCGACCCGCGCGGCGCGCGTCACCGCAGCCACGGCCGGCGTGAGCACCACCGCGGTGGCGTCGTTGGAGAGGAACACCGTCACCAGGATCCCCACCAGGTACACCAGCGCGAACAGGCGCGTCGGTGATCCCTGCGCCCGACGCGCCGCGTGCGCGGCGAGCCAGTCGAACAGCCCTTCGCGGCGCGCGAGCTCGGCCAGCAGCATCATGCCGATCAGGAATTCGTACACGTCCGTGCCCTTGCCGACGCCGGCGAGCGCATCGGCCGGCGCGAGCAGGCGGAGCGCGACCAGCAGGGCCGCTCCGCTCACCGCCCACACCGCCTCGGGGACGCGCCACGGACGCAGGATGACGCCGGCGGTGGCGGCCGCGGTGATGCCGAAGACGGCGTAGGCGTGAATCACGGCTGAACTCGCAGGCCGCTAGCGTCGGCGCAGCAGCGCGAGCAGGGCCAGAACCGAGAACGCCGCGCCGGCGTGGAATGTCGACGCGGCGCCGTAGCGGTCCCAGAGCAGACCGGCGGCGCCGCTCGCGAGCAGCATGGCGAGACCGCTCACGAGGTTGAAGACGCCGAATGCGGTGCCGCGCAGTTGCGCCGGAGCGGTGTGCGCCACCATGGCGGCGAGCAACCCCTGGGTCATGCCCATGTGGATGCCCCACAGCGCCACGCCCGCGATCAACACCGGCCAGCCGCCGTCGAGCGCGAGCACGGCGTCGGCCGCGATCAGCACCACGAGACCCGCCGCCAGCAGCGCGCGGTGACCGACCCGGTCCGAGAGCTTGCCGAAAGGGTACGCCGCGGCCGCATAGACGAGATTCATGGCCACCATGACGAGCGGCACCAGCGCCACGGCGATGCCGCTTTGGCGCGCGCGCAGCACCAGAAAGGCCTCGCTGAAGCGCGCCAGCGAGAAGAAGGCGCCGACGGCCACCACCCACCAGTAGGCGGGTGACAGGCGGGCGAGGCTGTCCCGGCGGATGGGGTTGGCGCTCGCCACGCCGACGTGCCGCTCCGGTTCGCGAACGCCGAGCACCAGCAGTGCCACCGCCAGCGCTCCGGGGATCACCGCCACCCAGAAGACGGCGCGAAAGTCGTCGGCGTCGCGCAGCATCAGCACCACGGCGAGCAGCGGCCCAAGAAAGGCGCCCACCGTGTCGAGCGACTGGCGCAGGCCGAACGCCGCGCCGCGGGCCTCGGGCGGAGCGATGTCCGCCACCAGCGCGTCACGCGGCGCGCCGCGCACGCCCTTGCCGACGCGATCGAGCAGGCGCGCGGTGAGCACCACGCCGGCGCCGGAGGCGAGGGCGAACAGCGGCTTGGTCGCCGCACCCAGCGAATAGCCGAACACGGCCAGCGCCTTGCGCTTGCCGAGGTAGTCGCTGAGCGCGCCCGAGAACACCTTGACGATGAGTGCGGTGGATTCCGCGAGGCCCTCGATGATCCCGACCGCCGCGGCGCTCGCGCCCAGCGGACCCACCAGGAACAGCGGCAGGAGGCTGTGGATCATCTCCGAGGAGACGTCCATCAGCAGGCTCACACAGCCGAGGACCCAGATGGCGGCGGGGAGTTTGGGTCCGGTGTTGGTCTTGGCGTTCATTTTCAATCGGTTTCCATTGGAAGTTCGGTCGCGCCCATCCAATAGCACAGCAGTGGCGCGGGAATGCGCATGATCTGCGTGGCCGCCGTCCTTGCGTCCGGGGCTGTTCCGGCGGTAGGCGCAGGCAAACCCTGCATGGGTCCGAAGTCGTCTAGCGACTTCGTGACAACGTAACCCCTCGCGATGTGCTTGGCCTGGCACAGCTCAATCAGGCCCTTGAGATCGCGCGCGCCGGTATGCTGGGCGCGGTACTTCACCTCGAAGGGGATTAGCTCGCCACCGACTTCCGCGACGAGATCGACCTCGTGCTCGCGCTTGCCCCGCCAGTACGAGAAGCGCACGTTCTGCGCGTAGTAGCGGGCGAACAAGTGCTTGAAAACGGCGGTCTCGGTGGCCACGCCCAGCGCAGCG